>NZ_CP114542.1:1845000-2460000 GCF_027271155.1 Brevundimonas subvibrioides | reverse complement strand
GGCTCATCACATCCTGGGGCTGGAGCAGGTCCCAAGGGTTCGGCTGTTCGCCGATTAAAGTGGTACGTGAGCTGGGTTCAGAACGTCGTGAGACAGTTTGGTCCCTATCTGCCGTGGGTGTTCGAAGCTTGAGAGGATCTGTCCCTAGTACGAGAGGACCGGGATGGACATACCTCTGGTGGACCTGTCATGGCGCCAGCTGTGCAGCAGGGTAGCTAAGTATGGAATAGATAACCGCTGAAAGCATCTAAGCGGGAAACTAACCTCAAAACAAGGCTTCGCTGAGGATCGTGGAAGACTACCACGTTGATAGGCCAGGTGTGGAAGCGCGGCGACGCGTGAAGCTTACTGGTACTAATAATCCGATCGGCTTGATCGTTTCTCAGCAAAACTCATTCGATTTTTCGAATACGACAATGTCTTCTCGCACAATCTGATATCCGCTTGGTTGACCTGGTGGTTATGTCGGAGGTTCCCCACCCGATCCCATTCCGAACTCGGTCGTTAAGCCCTCCAGAGCCAATGGTACTTCGTCTCAAGGCGCGGGAGAGTAGGTCGCCGCCGGGTCTACCAAGCGGATATCGGATTGTGCGTTTTTCTCGAACATCTTCCTTCACAACGCCGCTCTTGCCGCGGGATGGAGCAGCCCGGTAGCTCGTCAGGCTCATAACCTGAAGGTCGCAGGTTCAAATCCTGCTCCCGCACCCAAGATCTCAAAGCCCCGCCGGTTTCGACCGCGGGGCTTTTTGCTGTGGGCCGCGCGGGATGGATTGGCCCGTTTTCGATCGCGCATCCTCCCCCAGATCCGCGTGGCCGGCGCATGCCCCCGCACACCCGCCGTCCCACCGCCGCTCAGGACTTGCGTACGCTGGCCGCTGTACTCCCGCGGTCGCGGCGAGCGTCCGCAGGCTGCGTCGCCGCATCGGGTTCTGATGGGCGTCGAACGGCGGCGCTGCTGTTCCGGTAGCGGTCGGCGCGCCGACCCTGGCGGAGCGTCTATCGGGCCCGAACGCCCAGGCCACGGGTCAGGCCCCTGGCCCGATCCGCCAGAACGGGAACGCCGTGCTCGCAGGCGGCCTCTGCGGCCTCGGACAGGACGAAGGCCGCCTGGTCGGGCTCGGTGCCCATCAGCTGGCTGCGCGCGATCATCACACGGGCCATGCCGATCTGGTCGATCGCCCATTCGACGGCGGACGGCGGGCCGACGCGCTCGGCCAGGCGACGACGCACGCGGGTCTCGATCCGGGTCAGGGACATGAGGTCGCCCCCGTCCAGCGCCCGCTCGATCTCCCGCGCGATCAGCAGGTCCAGGGCCAGGCCACCCAGGATGGTACCGTGGCCGCTGGTCAAGGCCTCGGCCTGCATCAGGGGTTCGATCGGCGTAACGGGATCGACGGCGCGCGCGACCTGGATGGCGACCCAGTCCATCGGGCTGTGGTCGGGGGTGAACTGATCGGCGGCGGCCTCGAACATCGCGTGGCCCGCCTCGATCGCTCCGGCGTCGTCGGCCATGGTGGCCAGTGCCGACAGGCCGGCACCGCACAGGGCCAGGGCGCGCGCCCGGGTCAGGGGCCGGGTATCGGGCGAGGACGCCTCCACCAGCGCCTTCAGGTCGCGTCCCGCCTGATCCAGCAGGCGCGGATCGCGCTGGACGATGCCGCCTTCCAGCGCCAGGGCGGCGTTGTCCAGGCGCAGATCGTCGACCTCGGTCGGGTTGTGCTTGATCATCGCATGAAGCGCCGCGTCCATCAGGGCGGCTGCGTCCAGCCGGTCGGCGATCGTGTCGCTGAGCCGCGCCTGACGCGCCCGGATGCGGGCGTGGACGCCGGCACTGAAGGCCAGGGTGGCCAGCCGCCTCGGCGCGGTCTCGCGCGCCGAGTTCGCCGCCTCTTCCAGGGCGTCGCGGTCGCCGAACAGATCGAACGACGTCAGCAGGGCCATGGCCCGCGACAGCCCGGCGCGGGCCTGCTCGTCCTCGTTGGTCGTGGCCTTGAAACTGTCGTCGGCGGTGGCAATCGCCTTCCTGATGCTGTCGCGGTGGCCGGTCCGTCGGGCATGCTCGCGCCACAGGATCGAGGCGCGCAGCCAGGTCCGGGCCGGGTGACGGCAGGATACGCGGCCGCCGTCGGTGGTCAGGGCGCGCGCCTCGATGGCCAGCAGATCGACGCCGATCAGTTCCAGCCAGCCGAGTTCGTCGCTGTCGCGCGCCTCGCCGAACAGCTTCCGGATGTCCCTGCCGAATTCGAACATGGCCACGTCCTTGTCTCCACCTGTCCCGCGCCGGGACCGATCCGTCTCTTCTGCACCCCTCCTAGCAAGCACGACGCCGCCCGGACGTTCCAGCCCCGTCGCGAAAATTCCAACGGGTCAGCCCGTCCGGTTTTTCACGAGATCGTCCACGACCGCCGGATCGGCAAGGGTCGAGGTATCGCCGAGCGCGGTCAGGTCGTTCTCGGCGATCTTTCGCAGGATGCGCCGCATGATCTTGCCCGATCGGGTCTTGGGCAGGCCGGGGGCCCACTGGATGGCGTCGGGCGCAGCGATGGGGCCGATCTCTTTCCTGACATGGGCGACCAGGGTCTTTTTCAGATCGTCGTGCGGCTCGACCCCGGCGTTCAGGGTGACATAGGCGTAGATGCCCTGGCCCTTGATGTCGTGGGGAAAACCGACGACCGCCGCCTCGGCCACGTCGTCGTGCAGGACCAGGGCGCTCTCGACCTCCGCCGTGCCCATCCGGTGGCCCGAGACGTTGATGACGTCGTCGACCCGGCCGGTGATCCAGCAGTAGCCGTCCTCGTCCCGGCGGCAGCCGTCGCCGGTGAAATACTTGCCGGGATAGGTCGAGAAATAGGTGTCGAAGAACCGCTGGTGGTCGCCCCAGACCGTCCGCATCTGGCCCGGCCAGCTGTCGGTGATGCACAGGTTGCCGGACGTGGCACCTTCCAGCACGACACCTTCGGCATCGACCAGCTCCAGCTCTACGCCGGGCAATGGCTTCGTCGCTGAGCCGGGCTTCAGGTCCGTGGCACCGGGCAGAGGGGCGATCAGGGCACCGCCCGTCTCGGTCTGCCACCAGGTGTCGATGATCGGCAGCCGGCCCTCGCCGACCACCTCGTGATACCAGCGCCAGGCCTCGGGATTGATCGGTTCGCCGACCGTGCCGAGCAGGCGCAGCGACTTGCGGCTGGACGATTTCACCGGCTCGTCGCCGTCCCGCATCAGGGCCCGCAGCGCCGTGGGCGCGGTGTAGAAGATCTCGACCTGGTGCTTGTCCACGACCTGCCAGAAGCGGCGGTTGTCGGGATAGTTGGGCACCCCCTCGAACATCAGGGTCGTCGCCGCATTGGCCAGGGCCCCATAGACGACATAGGAGTGACCTGTGACCCAGCCGACGTCCGCAGTGCACCAGAAGACCTCGCCGGGCCGATAGTCGAAGACCAGTTCGTGGGTATAGCTGACCCAGAACAGGTATCCGCCGGTGGTGTGCAGGACACCCTTGGGCTTTCCGGTCGAGCCCGAGGTGTAGAGGATGAACAGCGGGTCCTCGGCGTTCATCGGCTCGCACGGACAGGCGTCGGAAACGCTCTGACTGGCCTCGCCGTAGCGGACGTCGCGGCCGGGCGTCATCGGCACATCGGCGTTGGTATGGCTGACGACCAGGACGGTCTCCACGCCCGGGACCTTTTCCAGCGCCGCGTCGACATTGGCCTTCAACGGGACCCGCTTGCCGGCGCGCAGGCCCTCGTCGGCGGTGATGACGAATTTCGATCCGCAATCCTCGATCCGCCCGGCGATGCTGTCGGGGGAGAAGCCCCCGAACACGACCGAATGGATCGCCCCGATGCGGGCACAGGCCAGCATGGCGACGGCGGCCGCCGGGATCATGGGCAGGTAGATGGTGACGCGATCGCCCTTCCGGACCCCCAGGTCCTTCAGCACATTGGCCATGCGGCACACCTCGCGGTGCAACTCGGCATAGGTCAGGTGGCCGGATCGGGCGGGGTCGTCGCCCTCCCAGATGATGGCGGTCTGGTCGGCCCGCTCGGGCAAATGCCGATCGACGCAGTTGAAACAGACATTCAGCACGCCGTCGGCGAACCAGCGGATGCGGAAGTCGTCCTTGCTGAAGGAAACGTCCTTGATGATCGTGGGTGGGGTCATCCAGTCCAGCCGCTTTGCCTGCTCGCCCCAGAAGGCGTCCGGCGTTTCGCGGGCGGCGATCCGGGCAATCTCATAGGCGGCGGCGTCCATATGCGCACGCCCGGCCCAGTCGGCGGAAACGGGATACAAGTCGCGGTCGGTCATGGCGGTCTCCTGGCGTCAACCTAACGGCTGGCGAGGCACGCGAACAAGCGATCTTGCAGCATCCATAACGGTGGAGCTTTTGTCGGCTGGTCACGTTAACCTTCGACCATCACCGGGGATCGCCATGTCTGCTCAACATCTCGTCGCCTTTGGTCTGGTCGGCGCGCTGGCGCTTTCGGCCTGCGATAGGCCCGCGGAGCCGACGGAGCCCGCGACCCCCGTGGTCGGCGCGCCGACGCCAGCAGGGCCCACGGCCCCGGCCATCGACTATGCCTGCGAGAGCGGCCAGACGGTCAGTCTGCAATATCCCGACACGGCCACGGCGCAACTGACCTACAAGGGGCAGGCCTATCCCCTGCGGCTGGTGCCGTCCGGAAGCGGCGCGCGCTACGCCGGGTCGGGCCTGGAGTGGTGGATCGCCACGCGCGACGGTCAGGAAAGCGCGACGCTGAGCCGCCTGGGTCCGAACGACGACGTCGGCGTGGCCGTGCTGGAGCGATGCAGCCGTCCCTCGGCCAACCCCGCGCTGCCGGTCCCGGGACCTTCGCAGCCGCCGGTTCCTGCTCCGGGCGGGGTCCTGCCGGCAGCAACGCCCTGTCAGGCGGCGAACCTGCGCCTCGGTGCCGCGGGCGGCGACGCCGGTGCCGGCAATCGCGTCGGGATCATCAGCGTGCTGAACACCGGCCCGGCGGCCTGCGGGCTGGCCGGCTATCCGGCGCTCGGCCTTCTTGGGGCGCAGGGTCGCCCGATCACGACGTTGCGGATCGATCAGAACCCGAACACCGCGACGCCTGTGACAATCCCGACGAACGGCCGGGCCTATTTCGACGTCGCCTGGAGCGTGGTGCCCGATGAGGGTGCCGGCCAGACGGTGTGTCCTTCGGTCACCCGGATCGCTGTGCGCGTTTCGGGCAGTCCGACGCCGCTGACTCTGGCCATGGCGTTCCAGCCCTGCGGCGCGAGGATACGGGTCAATCCCTATCGTGCCTCGGCCGATCCGGCGGATGCGCCGGCGCCGATCCCGGCCTCGGCGACGACCTGACGGCTTTCCCCCATCCGGGTGAGGGGGTATGACGCGCCGATGCAGACCGCCCGTTTCCACGCCCGCATCGCGGCCGAGCTTTCCGATATCGACGCCCAGGGGCTGACCAAGCCCGAGCGGATCATTCAGTCCCGTCAGGGGCCAGTGATCGAGGTGGGCGGGCGGCGCGTACTGAACTTCTGCGCCAACAACTACCTGGGTCTGGGCGGCGACGACCGGGTGGTTGCGGCGGCCAATGCGGCGACGGAAAAGCGGGGTGCGGGCACGGCCTCGGTGCGGTTCATCTGCGGTACGCTGGACATCCACAAGGAACTGGAACGGGCCGTCGCCGACTATCTTGGCTTCGAGGATTCGATCCTGTTCGCTGCTGCATTCGACGCCAACGGCGGGCTGTTCGAGCCGCTGTTCGGGGCCGAAGATGCGATCGTTTCGGACAGCCTGAACCACGCCTCGATCATCGACGGAGTGCGCCTGTGCAAGGCGAAGCGCTACCGGTTCGCCAACTCCGACATGGCCGATCTGGAGGCGCAGCTGAAAGCGGCGCGCGCGGATGGTGCGCGGGACATTGTCATCGCCACCGACGGGGCGTTCTCGATGGACGGCTATATCGCCAGGCTGGACGAAATCCGGGTGCTGGCCGACCGGTATGGCGCGCTGATCATGGTCGACGACTGCCACGCGACGGGTTTTCTGGGCCCGCAAGGCAAGGGCTCGTATGCGCACCACAGCGTGAAGGTCGACTTCGTCACCGGCACCTTCGGCAAGGCTCTGGGCGGGGCCATGGGCGGCTTCATCTGTGCGACGTCGGAGGTTGTGCAACTGCTGAAGCAGCGGGCACGGCCCTATCTGTTCTCGAACGCCCTGGCCCCCGGAGTCTGCGGCGCCTCGCTGGAGGCGATCCGCATCGCCCAGGGCCCCGAGGGCGATGCCTTGCGGACCCGGCTCACCGCCAATGCCGCCCGCTTCCGTGGTGCGATGACCGAGGCGGGCTTTGACCTGCTGCCCGGTCAGCACCCCATCGTGCCCGTCATGCTGGGCGATGCGAAGCTGGCCCAGACGATGGCGGCGCGGATGCTGGAGCTGGGCGTCTATGTGATCGGGTTCAGCTTCCCGGTGGTGCCGCGCGGTGCCGCCCGCATCCGCACCCAGATGTCGGCGGCGCACACCTTCGAGCACATCGATCAGGCGGTGACCGCCTTCACGACCGCAGGCAGGGAACTGGGAGTTATCGCATGACCACCACCATGAAGGCCCTGGCCAAGATGCGTCCCGAGGTGGGTCTCGAGCTGATCGACGCGCCCATCCCCGTGGCGGGACCGGAGGACGTGCTGATCCGCGTGCACCGCACTGCGGTCTGCGGCACCGACATTCACATCTGGAATTGGGACGAGTGGTCACAGAAGAACGTGCCGACGCCGATGATCACCGGGCACGAGTTCAGTGGCGAGATCGTCGCCATCGGCTCGGACGTCCAGCGCCCGCTGAAGATCGGCCAGCGGGTGTCGGCCGAGGGGCACGTCATCGACCTGAACTCGGAAGCGGCGCGCGCCGGACATTTCCACCTCGACCCACACACGCGCGGCATCGGCGTGAACCGTCAGGGTGCCTTCGCCGAGTTCGTCGTGGCTCCGGCGTTCAATGTGATCGAGCTGCCCGACGATGTGTCGTATGAGGTCGCTGCGATGCTCGATCCGTTCGGCAATGCGGTGCACACGGCGCAGCAATTCGACCTGCTGGGCGAGGACGTGCTGGTCACCGGTGCCGGCCCGATCGGCATGATGGCGGCCGCCGTCGCGCGCCATGCGGGAGCCCGAACCGTCGTGCTCACCGACATCAACGACTTCCGCCTGGAGCTGGCCAGCAAGGTCGCACCGGGGGTCCGTACGGTGAACACCACGAAGGAGGACCTGCACGACGTGATGAAGGAACTGGGCCTGAAGGTCGGCTTCGACGTGGCGCTGGAGATGTCGGGATCGCCCGTCGCCTTCAGGCAGTGTGTCGACACCCTGATCATGGGCGGCGGCATGGCGCTGCTGGGCATTCCGTCGAGGCCGATGGAGACGGACTGGGGCGCGATCATCCTGAAGGCCCTGACCATCAAGGGCGTCTACGGGCGCGAGATGTTCACGACCTGGCGCAAGATGCTGGGTCTGTTGAAGGCAGGGCTGGACCTTGAGCCCCTGATCACTCACCGTCTAGCTTACGACCGTTACCGCGAGGGATTCGACGCCATGAAGTCGGGTCTGTCGGGCAAGGTCATTCTTGACTGGGACAAGGCAGCCTGACTGCCTAGGGGCTGAATGAGCGCTATCGTCGATTTCCTGAAAGGGGCGGGAACCGACGGTGCCGGTCGGACGGTGTTCGAGGTCGTGGCGATGAGCGATTCTGACATCGAGCGTATCCACGACTTCATCCAGTGGCTGTTCCCGCTGGACGCCCCCTCCGGGGCAAACCGGAATGCGCCTGTGGTGTCTGCCGGGGATGTGGAGGCGATCCATGCCTCGGGCCTTGCCCAGATCGCTCTGGCCGCGGCGACGGACCGGATGGCGCACTTCTATCAGCGCAACGATCACTGGCTGGTGGCGCACGATCACAACCACCTTCGGATCACGCGGATCATCAAATCGCTGCGGCTGCTGCGCGGGCCGGACGAGGCTGATGACTTTCGCCGGATCATCCTGAGGCGGGACGATGAGGCCGGGCGGCCGGTCAGCCCGGGCAGCCGACGCTACTGGATCGACAGCTAGGCCCTCAGCACCTTCATCAGGGCGGCCTCGAACCCCTGGGTGTCGGAGCCGGGCAGGAGGTTGCCGATCCGGCCGCTTTCGTAGAGCGCGAACACGGTCGGGTGGACGTAGGCGCTGCGGCACACTGTCGGGGTGTTGCCCAGCAGGCCGGCGACAGCCTTAACGCAGACGGTGATCTTCTTCTTGCCGTCGGTGGGCGAGGTTGGCGGGTCCATGTCGCGCAACGCCCGGGCGGCCGAGACGGTGCCGGCCCATGTGCGGAAGTCCTTGGCGGAGAACTGGTCGCCCATGGCGTCGCGGATATAGGCGTTGACGTCATCGGAGGTGATGGGGACCAGGGTGCCCGTCTCGTCGCGATACTTGAACAGTTGCTGGCCGGGCAGCTCGCGCAAGCCGCGGACGACGGCGGCCAGTCGTCGGTCCCTGATGCTGACCTTGTGATCCACGCCGCTCTTGCCTCGGAAGGCGAAGGAGAGCCCCGCACCATCGACCTCCAGGTGGCGCTTGTGCAGGGTGGTCAGGCCATAACTGCGGTTCTGTCTGGCGTATCGGGCATTGCCGACGCGGATCAGGGTGATCTCGAGCAGGCGGACGGCGGTGGCCAGGACCTTCTTGCGGCCGGGCCCGCGTGAGGACAGGTCGGTCTCGACCCGGTCGCGGAGCCTGGGCAGGGCACGGGCGAAGGCGGGCATCTTGTCGAACTTGTCGCCCGCGCGATGGCTGCTCCAGTCGTCGTGATAGCGGTACTGCTTGCGGCCCTTCGCATCCCGGCCGGTCGCCTGGATGTGTCCGGTTGCCTGCGGGCAGATCCAGACGTCGGCCCAGGCGGGCGGGATGGCCAGCAGGCGGATGCGGTCCAGAACCGGCCTGTCCCTGACGACCTTGCCGTCGGCATCGCGGATGGAGAAACCCTTGCCGGAGCGGACGCGGGTCAGGCCGGGGAACTGGTCGCTGCCGTAGGTCAGGCCACCGGGGACCTTGGCGGCGGCGGTGAGGGGGTGGCTGCCGTCGGGCATCGGGCGCAGTCTCCGGATCAGGAACGGCGAACGTCGCGTCGGGCTGCACGGTTCCTCTTGACCCGGACGGTGTCGAGGGTGACGCAGGGCCATGAACTATCGTCACAGCTTTCACGCCGGGAATTTCGCCGACCTGGTCAAGCACGCCCTGGTGCTGTGGCTTTTGCGCGAGCGGCAGAGGGTCGGGCCGGTGGTCGTGCTGGATACCCATGCGGGGGCGGGGCTCTATGACCTTACCGGCGATGCCACCCGGTCGCGCGAGGCGGAGGCGGGTGTCGAGCGGCTGATGGCGGCGGTGGACCGCCCCCCCCTGATCGAGGCGCTGGCGCGGGAGGTGGCGGCGCTGAACCCCGCAGGCGGGGTGCGGTTCTATCCGGGGTCGCCCGTGCTGATCGCGCGGGCCCTGGGGGTCGACGACGCCTATGTCGGTTTCGAGCTCCGCGAAGAGGTTGCGGGGCTGTTGCGTGAGAGCCTGTCCGCATTCGCCCGGACGCGGGGCGAAATCGGGGATGGCTATGAGCGGGTCTTGGCCGAGGCGAAGCAGACGCGGGCACCGCTGGTCCTGATCGACCCTCCCTTCGAGCGGCCCGACGATTACCTGCGCGCGGCCGAGACCGCCGGGGCGATCATCAGGGCAGATCCGGAAGCGATCGTGGCGATCTGGACGCCGCTGAAGGATATGGAGACCTTTGACGGCTTCCTGCGTCGGCTGGCGACGGAAAGCGGAGCCCCGACCCTTGTGGCCGAGGCGCGGCTGAGGCCGCTGACCAATCCAATGAAGATGAACGGCTGCGCCATGGTCGTCGTCCGTCCGCCGGAGGGGGCCGCGGCGGCGGCCTCCGAGATTTGTAGCTGGGTCGCGGCGAGCCTGGGCGAGACCGGCGCGAAGGCGGCGGTCTGGCGGGTCTGAGCCGAACTCAAAACAGCGTCCGACCCGTCCGACCTTCCGGGCCAGGGCCCCGATGAGTCCATTTCGTCAATGCCCGTTGCGCGACATGCCCATCACGCGGCTACGTCAGATTCGGACGCAGGCCTATTGGATGACCTCGCCCGCCTCGTAGAGGTGGGGTTCGAACGTGGCGATGGCCATAATGGGGCTCATGGCCGCGACGACAGCGGGGTTGCGGGTCATGGCCTTCCAGTCGGCGGCGGAGCGCCAGACGGCGTGGTTGGCCACGGTCTTTCCGTTCAGGCCCCGGTGCAGGGTGGCGGAGACGAAGCCCGGCAGGCCGACCTGGACGCGGGTCATTTCAGCCAGCAGGTCCAGCAGGTCGTCCTGCCGGTCGGGCTGGACCTTGAAGACATTGATCAGCACCACCGGGACGGTATCGGCGTCATTCGTCGGCGTGGCATCGGTCATGGCGGTGATCTAGCGCGAATGGACTTGTCCCGCCATCGGACTTCGGGTCCCTATGGCGCCATGAAGCCCATCGCCATTCTGGAAACCGGCAGGCCGCCCGAGGCCCTGGTCGACGCATTCGACGACTATCCGGCGCGTTTCCGGGCCCTGCTGGGCGAGGGGGTGGCGACGGTGCGGTTCGACGTCCAGGCCGGTCGGCTGCCGGCGGATCCCGAGGCGTTCCAGGGCGCGATCGTGACGGGCTCGGCCGCCGGTGTCTATGACGACCTGCCCTGGATATCGCCCTTGCTGGACTGGCTGAGGGCCGCACGGGGGCGGACCCGGCTGGTCGGGATCTGCTTCGGACACCAGGCGATGGCGCAGGCCTTTGGCGGGCGGGTCGACAAGTCGGACAAGGGCTGGGGGATTGGCCTTCACCGCTATGAGGTGACCGCGCAGGAGCCGTGGATGTTCCCTCGCGCGACCTCGATCGCTATTCCAGTCTCGCATCAGGACCAGGTGATCGTCGCGCCGGCGGACGCGCGGGTGATCGCGGCCAGCGATTTCACCCCCTATGCCGGTCTGGCCTGGGATGACGCCATGTCGTTCCAGTGTCATCCGGAATTCCAGCCGGACTATGCCGCCGCCCTGATCGAAAGCCGACGCGGCACGCGGATTCCGGAGGCCCTGGCGGACGAAGCGGTGGCCAGTCTGGCGCGGGCGAACGACCGTGCGGTGCTGACGGCGTGGATAAGGGCGTTCCTTATGCTGACGCCGCCACCCGTGGAAGATCAGGGCAGCGGCATCTGAGGCCGGGCCGATCCGTCCTACTGCAACGGTTACTCAATCTCTCTGGTGTCAGATGGCAGCCTCGGGATTGGGGATTGCATGTTTTCATACCGCATCTTGTTGGCAGTCCTGGCGTTGACGTTCGCCGGGGCCGCAGGATTCCCGGCCCGAGCCGAGGCCCCGGAGGGCATCGCGCCGCAGAGCGAGGATGCCGAGGGCCTGGCCCGCTTCGTGGAACAGCGGGCATCCTCGACCAGTTTCACCGCGCTTGAGGCCTTTGGACAGCGCGCCGCCACGCGTCATGACCGCGAGGGGCTGAACCGGCTCTATCACGTCACCTGGACCGTTCTGAACCAGGGCCAGTTCGAACGGGCCAAGGCCTGGAACGATCATCTGGCCAGGGCGGCCGCCGATCAGAACGATGCCCGCTACGTGGACATCGCGGCGCTGAATGCCCTGGCCAACCGCTACGATCAGGGGGAAATCGGCGTAAGCTCCCAGATGGCCGAGTATGCCCGCAGCGGCCGGGACTGGTTCGTTCGCGCGCACGGCGCGCGCCTGACCGCTCTGACCCTGGTGGATCAGGGTCAGATCGGTGAGGGTCTGCGGCTTCTGGCCCACGCCCAAGCGGAGGTCCCCGCAGGCGACCCCTATGCCGCCACGGCCCTTGCCGGCATCTGGGAGGTCGTCGGCATGGCGCTGAAGGACATCGACGATGTCCAGGGCGCGACCGCCGCCTTCCGCAAGTTCGAGATCGACTATTCCAACCCGGCGTATCCGCGGCCGGATTTCGACAGCCTGTACAACCTCACCAAGATGTCGCTGCGGATGGGTGACCTGGCGCATGCCCGGCAGTTCGCGGCGGCCCATCATGCCGTCGCGGCACGCTCCGACCTCGACACCCTGCCCATGTACGATGCCGCCCTGTGTGCGCTGGTTGCAGACTCCAGCCGGAACTCGCCCGGTGTCCTGTCCTGCCTGTCCGCCTATGGCGAGACCCTGGGCGATGCCGGCTTTCTGGCGCTCGATGTCCTGCCGTTGCGGGCCAAGGCCCGGGCGCGGCTCGGCGATATTGCCGGTGCACGCCGAGACCTGACGACCCTGCGCTCGCTTGAGGATCAGGCCGGCGGAAGCTCCCGGGTTCGGGAGGTCGAGGCTGAAATCCTGCAGGCGCGGGGCCAGTCGGCCGAGGCCTATCGCCTGCTGCAGGCCTATGAAGCCGACAAGGATGTGGCGACCGCGCGCGCCTTTGCGGCCGGCGTGCACCAGGTCACCGGCGATATGCAGCAGCAGTTGGCGGAGCGACGTGGCCAACTGGACATGGCCCGGGCCAAGACCCGGCTGCAATGGATGGTCATGGCGATCGGTGTGATCCTGCTGGCCGTCTTCATCGCGGGCCTGTTCTGGCAACTGCTGCAAGGCCGTCGCCTGAAGGCCGCGCAGGAACGGGCCGAAGCCGCCAATCGCGCCAAGTCCGAGTTTCTGGCCAATATGAGCCACGAGATCCGAACCCCCTTGAACGGGGTGGTGTCGATGGCGGATGCCCTGTCGCGGCGGGACCTGGACAGCAATGCTCATCAGATGGTCGATCTGATCCGCTCGTCCGGATCGACGCTGGAGCGGTTGCTGAGCGATATCCTGGACAGCGCCAAGATCGAGGCCGGTCGGGTGACGCTGGAGCCGACCGTGTTCGACCTGAAGCACACGGTCAACGACATCGCCCTGATGTGGCGGGCCAAGGCCGAGGACAAGGGCGTGGCCCTGGTGTTCGACATGGACCCGACGGCCCCCAAGTGGGTCAGGGGGGACGCCGTGCGGCTGCGCCAGGTGCTGACCAATCTGGTGTCCAACGCCCTGAAGTTCACAGAGGCCGGCACGGTCACACTGTCGGTGAAGGTCGCCACTGCCGGTCGCATCGGTTTCTCGGTCCGCGACACGGGCATGGGCTTCGACGCCGAGCAGAAGGCGCGCATCTTCCAGCGCTTCCAACAGGCCGACGGCTCGATCACGCGGCGCTTCGGTGGCACCGGCCTGGGTCTGGCAATCTCCACTGCCCTCGTCGAGCTGATGGGCGGCGAACTGGATTGCGACAGCGCGGCGGGCGAGGGCGCGGTGTTCCGTTTCGAAATCGACCTGCCCGAGACGGCGGCACCGGTCGCGGCCGTGGCGAGCGTCGGGAGTGCCAGTGACATCGCGGGTCTGCCGCTGCGTGTCCTGCTGGCCGACGACCATCCGGCGAATCGCAAGGTGGTCGAGATCATGCTGTCCGCCACCGCGATGGACCTGACCACCGTGGAGGACGGCCGTCAGGCGCTGGAACTCTTCATGACCGAGGATTTCGACCTGGTCCTGATGGACATGCAGATGCCGGTGATGGACGGGTTGAGCGCGACCACGGCGATCCGGGCCTTCGAGGCCGCCGCCGGGCGCACGCCGACGCCGGTCCTGATGCTGACCGCCAACGCCATGGCCGAGCATGTGGCCCAGAGCCTGGCGGCCGGGGCCGACGGTCACCTGACCAAGCCGATCACCTTGACGAGCCTGTTCGCCGCGATGACGGCCGCCCTGGCCGAAGAGGACCGTCGGGCGGTCGCCTAGAGGCCTTGAATCAGGCTCTTAAGTCCTACGGCCATTTCACCACGGGCGGCATGGAACTGAGGATCGATTCGACGTTGCCGCCAGTCTTCAGGCCAAAGGTCGTGCCGCGGTCGTAGAGCAGGTTGAACTCCACATAGCGGCCGCGGCGGATCAGCTGCTCCTCTCGTTCGTCGGCGGTCCAGGCCTCGGTCATGCGCCGCTCGACGATGGCGGCATAGGTGTCGATGAAGGCCATGCCGACGTCGCGGGTGAAGGCGAAGTCCTTTTCATAGTCGCCCGAGTCGTGGTGGTCGTAGAAGATTCCGCCGATGCCGCGCATCTCATTGCGGTGCGGCAGCATGAAATACTCGTCGCACCACTTTTTGTATTTCGAATACCAGGTCGGGTCGTGGGCGTCGCAAGGGCGGCGCATACCGGCATGGAAGGCGACCGTGTCCGGGGCCTCCTGCGTGCGTTCGACATCCAGTACCGGCGTCAGATCGGCCCCGCCGCCGAACCAGCTTCTGGTCGTGGCGATGAAGCGGGTGTTCATGTGCACGGCCGGCACCTTCGGGCTGACCGGATGACAGATCAGGCTGATGCCGGTGGCGTAGAAGCGGGGATCTTCCTCCGCGCCCGGCACCGACCTGGCGTAGTCGGCAGGGAAGGTGCCGTGGACGGTCGAGACATGGACGCCGACCTTCTCGAACAGGCGGCCGTGCATCATGCCCATGACGCCGCCGCCGCCTTCATGCCGGGTCCAGGGTGTGCGCACGAATCGGGCCGGCTCGCCGGGGAAGAGGTCGGCGGGGGCTGCGTCTTCCAGCTGTTCGAAGCGGGCGTGGATGCGGTTGCGCAGTTCCTCGAACCAGGCGCGGGTTTCGGTCTTCTTCAGATCCAGCGGGTCGGTGTCGGGCAGGGGGGCTTGGCTCATGGTGCGGATTTCAATCACGGTTCGCTGCGTTCGTCACCCGATCAATGCGCCGCCCCGGCGGGCTTCCTACGCAGCTTGCCGACCTGATGCACCACGACGGCCAGGACGGCACCGATGGCGATACCCACGATGGCCGAGCCGACGGCGGTGACCAGCCACGACACGACGGGACCGGCAAAGGCGACGGCCGCGCCTGCGGCGACCGAGGCGTGGTGGATCGTCTCATCGGGCCAGGCGAAGCCGAGTTCGTGCGCGCCGTGCACCAGGATGCCGCCCCCGACCCACAGCATGGCGGCGGTGCCGACGCTCGAGATGAAGTCCATGACCATCGGCATGCCCTTGACCAGGCCACGCCCGAGCCCGCGCAGGCCGGCCGACTGGCCCCGGGCCAGGTGCAGGCCGATGTCGTCCATCTTCACGATCAGGCCGACGACGCCATAGACGCCCGCCGTGATGCCCAGACCGACAAGGGCCAGCACGATGCCCTGCGTCAGGATGGGGCTGTCGGCCACGTCGGCGAGGGCGATGGCCATGATCTCCGCGGACAGGATCAGATCCGTGCGGATCGCGCCCGACACCTTGGCGGCCTCCAGCGCGGCCGGGTCGTCGACGACTTCCTCTGTCGCCTCGTGATGGCCGCCGCCGAAGGCCTCCATCAGTTTTTCCGCTCCCTCGAAACACAGATAGGCCCCGCCACACATCAGCAGAGGCGTGATGGCCCAGGGCGCGAAAGCACTGAGGACCAGGGCGGCCGGCAGCAGGATCAGCAGCTTGTTGCGGACCGAGCCCAGGGCGATCTTCCAGATGATCGGCAGTTCGCGTGCAGGGGACAGGCCGGTGACGTAGCGCGGGGTGACGGCCGTATCGTCCACGACGACGCCCGCGGCCTTGGCGCTGGCCTTGCCCGCGGCCGCGCCGACGTCGTCGATCGAGGCGGCGGCCAGTTTGGCGATGCCGGCGACGTCGTCCAGCAGGGCGGCAAGTCCGGAGGGCATGAACACACGACGCAAGGAAGGGGAGAAGACGTCCACCGTGGCATGATTGGGTGTCGCGCGCCAAGCGGGCGCGGGGGCCGCCTTCAATAGGTCATGGCCGCAGGCGGCGACCCCGGGGCGAAAGGCGTCTGCGACAGGCCGCCGCGTGACATCGCGGACGGTGGCCGGCAACTGTCAAGGTTCGCTAGGCCTCGGGCATGCCCCAGAAAGACGATATCCCCGCGAGTGTGCGGGCCCTGGCCCGCAACTTCGGCTGTTTGCTCTACCCGGTGGGGCTGGGGATCGTCGTTGCGCTGGCGCTGTTGATCAGGTCGCTGGTCTGAAGCACAGATGGAATGAGCCAAGCGGGGCGCTTTGCGTTATGCACCCGTCATGGACCACCCCGCCTGGATCGCCATCATCGTGTTCGTCGGCCTGAACCTTGCAGCCGCGATGAGCGGCAGTGTGTTCAAGCCAGGGTCCTGGTACGCCGGGCTGAACAAGCCGTCCTGGACCCCGCCGAACCTGGCCTTTCCGATCGTCTGGGGCCTGCTGTTCGCCATCAACGCCTGGGCCGGCTGGCTGGTCTGGGAGACGGTCGGGACCGGCTCGCCCTTGGCGTTCGGTCTATATGTCGGATCGCTAGTCCTGAACGCCGGCTGGTCGTTCCTGTTCTTCGGGCGGAGGCGGATGGATCTGGCGCTGATCGACGTGGCCTTGCTGTGGCTGTCGCTGGTGGTGATCATCGCGGTATTCTGGGGCCTGCGGCCCTTCGCGGCGCTACTGCTGATCCCCTATTTGACCTGGGTGACGATCGCCTCGGTCCTGAACCTGCGGATGCTCCAGCTGAATCCGAAAGCCACGGTTTAACCGGGGTCGGTACGGTCAGGCGGCGACAGTGTGCTCTGCGGGTGCAGGGTCGGCGTCCGGCAGCATTGCGCTGGAAATCGCCGAAAGCAGCGCGTCCAGCTCGATGGGCTTGGCAACCCATCCGTTCATCCCGGCGACCGCGTACCGGGCCAGCTGGTCGTCCATGACATTGGCCGTGACGGCGACGATCGGCACGGGGCGCAGGTTCGCGATCTGCTCGCGCCTGCGAATCTCTTCGGTGGCCTCAATGCCGTTCATCGTGGGCATCTGGATGTCCATCAGGATCGCATCGAACCCACCCTGCGCCCACATCTCGACCGCTTCGGCCCCGTTGGTCGCCATCTGGATCTCGCCGACGAACGTATTCAGCAATGCCTTGAGCACCATCCGGTTGGCCGGATTGTCTTCCGCCGCCAGGATCCGCAGGGGATGGTCAGCGGTGATCCCGGACGTCCACGAACGGGCTGCAGCGGAGTAGCGATCAAGGGCAAGGCAGAAGCTGAACTGCGATCCGCGACCCGGTTCGCTTGTGACCTGAAGGTCTCCACCCATCGCCTCGACGCGTTTCCTGGCGATGGCGAGGCCGATGCCGAGACCTCCCGCACGCCGGCTCGCCGAAGCATCGATCTGGGTGAAAATCTCGAAGATGTCGGACAGGCGTTCCTGCGACATGCCCGGTCCCGTGTCGGTCACCGAGAAGGTGATACCGCTGTCCGTGGGCCGTACTTCGATCCGGACATGGCCGGTCTCGGTGAATTTGACGGCATTGTTCGTCAGGATCGAGAGCGTCCGGCCCAGGTGGTTGGCATCTGCCAGCCATTCGCCATCCAGGACGGGGTCGATGTCCACGATGAACTGAAGGCCCTTGTCCCGGCAGTTGTCGGCGTGTTTGCTCACGGCGCGCCTCACGGTCGAGCCGATGTCCACGGGTGCCAGGCTCAACTCCAGGTCGCCCACGTCCGCCAGGGCGATATCGAAGATGTCGTCGATGATGGCCACGAGGTGTCGGCTGGCCTTGCGGATGACGTCGAGTTTCTCGGAGTTCAAGGCCTTGGGATCTTCCCGCGCCAGGATCTCGACCATGCCGACGACGGCATTCAGCGGGGTGCGGATCTCGTGGCTGATGTTCGACAGGAACAGGCTCTTGGCGCGGCTGGTCTCGGCTGCGACCCTGGCATGGGACAGGCTTTCGTTCGTCTCGGCCAGTTCGCGGGCGGCCACCGTCATCGCCCTGTGGCCGAGGGCATTCGCCTCGTCATGCTCGGCGTAGGCCGCGTCTATCGCATCCAGCAGTTTCTCCAGATCGAGCACGCCATCGCTGTCGGTGCACCGCCGCAGTTGGCGCGCCAGCAGTCTGTGCCGACCTGGAGCGGGCGCCTGGGGCATTCAGGCACGCTCGCGGATGACCGTGACGGTCATGGTCTGGTTGTGCAGCGTACGGTCCCTGGTGACGCCGTGAGGCGCAATCTCGCCATAGCTGTAGAAGCCGACCGTCGGCATGGCGTTCAGGACCGGGGCCATCTCCTCGGTTTCGTCCGCGACACGCTGCCCCATCATCAGTTTGCGGCCGATACAGCTGACCACCAGCGCCAGACCCGAATCGGGGCTGTCGCCACAGGCCTGGGCGGCGGCGCGCGCGGCCCCGTCGACCAGCTGATCGGGGGTTCCGCGCATCAGCTGGGCGGTCCAGCCTTCAGGAATGTCACCGGCAAACACCAGTCCGTTCTTGGCTTCGTCTATACCGACGATCGTTCGGACCACGTCGTTCTCGGACGACGCATCGGGCCGGATCGTCAGGGGGAACAGCAGGGCCGTTCCGGGCAGGCCGTCGGCCAGGGGCCCGAGATACTCCCGATAAAGATCCAGGGCCGGCTTGCCATCCAGTTCGAACAGCACATTGGCGGCCGATCGCGTGATCCGCCGCAGGGGGCCAAAGGGCTCCCACCCGCCGGTTGAACCCCAGCCGATCCGCAGTGTGTCGCCGTACAAACCGATGCCGACGACCTTGCCGGGCTCCGGCGCGCCATCTAGGCCAACCCGTGTCTCACCGAAGTCGGCACCGTCGCCGGCGAGGCCCCCTGTGACCACGACATCCTTCGGCAACAGGGTCGAAAGGCCCGCGATCAGCGCCGTACCATTCAGGTTGGTGCCATCGCCCAGAATCAGGACCGCCTTGAGATCGGGCTCCAGAAGCGCGGCGGCAAGGTTCCGCCCGGCCTCAGTATCACCCCCTGAGGCAGCCAGATCGACGATGTGCGCGCGGACGCGGGCCGCGTCGAACCGTATCGCCACACCGACCACGGCCTCGTCGAACACATCGACGCCGGCGATTTCTCCGCCCGTGGAACAGCTGGCGACGAGCGCATCGGGAAAGCGCTTTTTCAGCGCCATGACGGGTTCCGGGTTTCGGGACTGGTCGGTCCCCAGAAAGGCCATAACAAGCTGGGGCTCGAGGTCTTCGAGGGCGGGAATGCCGGCCCGCCAATCCTGGGCCTCGAACGCAAATACCTTCGTCTGCACGACAGCTGCCCCCACGCCTGATTTCAACCTTAACCGTATTGGGTTTAGGGACTGTAAACTACGTAACTTCCCGTATTGCCGGGAATTGGGGGAGGCTTTTTGCTTTCCTCGAGAGCCATTTTGCTCACGATCTCAGGACTCCGCCCTGTGCCCTCCGGGCAGGCGGATGGATCGATTTCTGAAGACCGGGGCGATCAGGACGAGGTCTGACGCAACCCTTCGAACAGTCCGATCCCGGCGCTGACCGACAGGTTCAGCGACCGGGCTCCGGGCCGGATCGGGATGAAGACACGCGCGTCAGCGGCGGCATGAACGAAGTCGGGCACGCCGGATGTTTCGGATCCGAACAGCAGGGTGTCATCGGGCTGGAAGGTGAACCGGGTCAGGGATGTCGCGCCCCGCGTGGTGAACAGAATCAGGCGACCGCTGCCACGGGTCGACTGGAATGCTTCCCAGTCGGCATGGCGGATCATGTGCGACAGCGGGCCGTAGTCGAGGGCCGCTCGCTTCATCGCGCGATCGTCGAAATTGAAGCCGGTGGGCTCGATAATGTGCAGCTCGACCCCGAAACAGGCCGACAGACGGATACAGGCCCCGACGTTCTGCGGTATGGCCGGTTGAAAAAGGGCGAGACGCATTCTATGGCCCTTCTACGCGTAAGGCCGGGCCTTGTCGCGGCCCTGCATGCGACCGCTTCTCATTAGGCGTCAGCAACTTGCGGCGATGAGCCGCAAAGCCGGGCCGGGTCATGTTTCGTCCGGTGCGCTATAGGAACGCTTCCTCGCGCGGACGCCATCGGGCGGGCCGCGTTCGGGCTTTTTCAGAAGGTGAGCCGTGGCCGAATCGGTCGTGAACGCAGAGCATCCCGAAGGTGGAGCGCCTGAGGGTGAAGCCACCCGCCGGGACTTTATCCATATTGCCGCCGGCGCCGCGGCCGTGGGCGCAGGGGTGATGGTGGCCTGGCCGCTGATCAACTCCATGAACCCGGCCGCCGACACCCTGGCCCTGTCGACCACCGAGTTCGACACGTCCAAGGTCGCCGAGGGCATGCAGGTCGTCATCACCTGGCAGGGCAAGCCGGTGTTCGTGCGCAACCGCACCGCCGCCGAACTGCAGAAGGTCCTGGCCGACCCGATGAGCAGCCTGAAGGACCCCCAGTCCGATCAGGACCGCACCAAGCCGGGCCACGAGCCGATGCTGGTCGTGCTCGGCAACTGCACCCACCTGGGCTGCATCCCTACCTTTGGAGCCGGTGACTACGGCGGCTGGTTCTGCCCGTGCCACGGCTCGCACTACGACGCGTCGGGCCGCATCCGTAAGGGACCGGCCCCCAAGAACCTGGTCGTCCCGGAGTATGCGTTCACCGCAGGCTCCACCATCAAGATCGGCTGAGAGCAGGCATCATGAGCGGACATGAATCCACCTACGTCCCCAAGACGGGCATCGAGAAGTGGCTGGACACCCGGCTGCCGATCGTCCGGTTCGGGGCTGACTACCTGGCCCTGCCGACGCCGAAGAACCTGAACTACTGGTACACCTTCGGCGCGATCCTGAGCATCTGCCTGGTGACCCAGATCGCCACGGGTATCTTCCTGGCGATGCACTATCAGCCTAATACGGCCATGGCCTTTGCCTCGGTCGAGCGCATCATGCGCGACGTCAACGGGGGCTGGCTGATCCGCTACGTCCACGCCAACGGGGCGTCGATGTTCTTCGTTGCGGTCTACATCCACATGCTGCGCGGGCTCTACTACGGCTCGTACAAGGCCCCGCGCGAGATGATCTGGATCCTCGGCTGCATCATCTTCTTCCTGATGATCGCCACGGCCTTCCTGGGCTACGTCCTGCCCTGGGGCCAAATGTCCTACTGGGGTGCAGAGGTCATCACCAACTTGATCGGGGCTATCCCTCTGATCGGGGAGCCGGTGCTGATCTGGCTGCGCGGCGGACCGGCGATCGACAATGCGACGCTGAACCGCTTCTTCTCGCTGCACTACCTGCTGCCGTTCGTGATCTTCGGCGTGGTCGTCCTGCACCTGTGGGCGCTGCACACCGCCGGTCAGAACAACCCGGTCGGGATCCTGATCCCCAAGGAGCGCGAGAAGAAGGACATGGTGCCCTTCCACCCGTACTATACGGTCAAGGATGGCTTCGCCCTGATCATCTTCCTGATGATGTTCGCCTGGTTCGTCTTCTTCATGCCGAACGCCCTGGGCCACGCCGACAACTACATTCCGGCCAACCCGCTGCAGACACCGGCCCACATCGTGCCCGAGTGGTACATGCTGCCCTTCTACGCGATCCTGCGCGCCGTCCCTGACAAGTTCGGTGGCGTCGTGGCGATGTTCGGCGCGATCGGCGTCCTGTTCATCCTGCCCTGGCTGGACACGTCCAAGGTTCGCTCGATGCGCTATCGCCCGACGATGAAGATCTTCTTCCTGATCTTCGTGGCGGTCGGCCTGATCCTGGGCTGGTGCGGTGGACAACTGCCGGATGCCCAGGTGGTCCCGGGGATGCCCAGCTTCACCCTGCTGGACGGTCAGCTGAACAGCTATCTGTGGCTGACGCGCCTGGCGACCCTCTACTACTTCGCCTTCTTCTTCGTGATCCTGCCCTATGTGGGCCTGAAGGAAACACCGCTGAAGATTCCGGCGTCGATCTCCGAGCCCGTCCTGTCCGGTCCGGACGCGATGAGCGGCGCGGTTCCTGCTCAAGCCGAAAAGAAGGGCTGATCGCGATGACGATTTCTATTCGCAAACTGGTCCTGGCGGCGGCTTCCGTCGCAGTGCTGGCCTCCGCGGCCCCGGCCGTTGCGTCCAGCAACAAGGAAGAGCCTCGCTCGGGCGGCTTCAGCTTCGAGGGCCCGCTGGGCAAGTTCGATCAGGCGCAACTGCAGCGGGGATACAAGGTCTACCGCGAGGTCTGTTCGGCCTGTCACTCGATGAACCTGATGCACTTCAGGACCCTGGGTGAGCGCGGTGGTCCCTTCTATGATCCCGAGGCCGCCAGCCCGGCCGAGAACCGCTTCGTCAAGGCCCTGGCCGCAGAGGTCCAGGTCGCGGATATCGATACCGAGACGGGCGATCCGATCATGCGCAACGGCATGGCCGCCGATGCCTTCCCCTCGCCGTTCCCGAACCGGACGGCGGCGGCGGCGGCGAACGGCGGGGCGGTTCCGCCCGACCTGTCGGTGATGGCCAAGGCCCGCGAAGGCGGTGCCGACTACATCTATTCGATCCTGACCGGCTATGTGGAAAACCCGCCGGCCGAGCTGAAGGTCAACCCGGGCCAGTACTACAACCCCTTTATGGCCGGGGACATGACGCCCTTCTGGTCGGGCAGCCACGAAGACGTGCCGCCCGGAGGCTTCATCGCCATGCCGCCCCCGCTGGTGGAGGGTCAGGTGACGTTCGACGACGGCACCGCCAGTTCCGTCGATCAGATGGCCAAGGACGTCTCGGCCTATATCGCCTGGGCCTCGGACCCCAAGGCGACCGAGCGCAAGCAGTCCGGCATGGGCGTCCTGGCCTTCCTGGCCATCTTCGCCGGCCTGACCTATGCCAGCTATCGCAAGATCTGGAAGGGTGTGGCGCACTAGAGCCACGTTCAATCCTGAAGAGACAAGGCCCGTCGGACCCGTCCGGCGGGCTTTTCCTTTTTCTTCGCCCGTCGGCAGGGAAAGCCGGATCGACACCCTCCAAATCCCGTCCTAACCTCCGCCAGTTCCGCGCTTTAGAAGGTTCCCCCATGCGTCTGTTCTCTGCCGCCGCCGCCCTGTTGACGGCGCTTTCCCTGACGGTCGGAGCCCATGCCCAGACCTCGCCGTTCGATGCCGCGCGGCTGTCCGAACACATCCGCGTCCTGTCCGCCGACGACTATGAGGGTCGCGGGATCGCGACGCCGGCCGAGGACAAGGTCATCGCCTACCTCAGCGAACAGTATGCGGCCGCAGGCCTGCAGCCGGGCGGGGACAATGGCGGCTGGACCCAGGCCGTGGCGCTGAATCGGTTCTCGGCCTCGAACATCCAGGCGCAGGTTCGGGTCGGCGACTGGAGCCAGCCCCTGACCCAGGGCGAACAGATTGTGATCTCGACCCGGCGACCGGGCGAGGATCACGTCATGCTGATGGACGCGCCCCTGGTCTTTGTCGGCTATGGCATCCACGCGCCGGAGCGGAACTGGGACGACTTCAAGGGTCAGGACATGCGGGGCAAGGTCCTGGTCGTGCTGGTCAATGACGCCGACTTCGAGGAGCCCGCGCTGGACACCTTCGGCGGCAAGGCCATGACCTACTACGGCCGCTGGACCTACAAGTACGAAGAGGCGGCGCGTCAGGGGGCGGCCGGCATCATCATCGTCCACGAGACCGATCCGGCGTCCTATGGCTGGACCACGGTGCGCAACAGCTGGTCGGGCGCGAATTTCGACATCGTGCGTGCCAATGCGGATGAGCGGGTGCCGATGGAAAGCTGGATCCAGCGCGAAGTGGCCGTGGACCTGTTCCGGCACGCGGGTCTGGATTTCGAGGCGCTGAAACGCTCGGCGCGCAGCCGGGACTTTCAGCCTGTGACCCTGACCGGGGCGGCGCTGGACGTGATGTTCGACGTGGCGTCGACCCGGATCGAGACGCACAATGTGATCGCCCGCCTGCCGGGCACGACCCATCCGGACGAGACCTTCATCTATTCCGCCCACTGGGACCACATCGGCGTCGGCACGCCCGATGCCAACGGCGACGCCATCTTCAACGGGGCGGTGGACAATGCCTCGGGCACGGCGGGCCTGCTGGAACTGGCGCGGGTGTATGGGGCCGGGCCGGTGCCGGAGCGGTCGGTGGTCTTCATCAGCTTCACGGCCGAGGAGAGCGGGCTGCTGGGCTCGGAATACTATGCGGCCAATCCAATCTATCCGCTGGCCACGACCGTGGGCGGGATCAACATGGACTCGGCCAATGTCTATGGCCGGGTCAGCGCCATGGGCATCGTCGGCTATGGCCAGTCGGACTTCGACGACCGGCTGCTGCCGCTGGTCGAGGCGCAGGGCCGCGTGATCCAGCCGGACGAGAACCCGGCTTCGGGCAGCTATTTCCGCTCCGACCACTTCCCCCTGGCCAAGCGCGGCGTGCCGATGGCCTATGCCGACTCGGCCGGAGACTTCATCGACGAACCGGTCGCCCGGCGGACGGCCGCGCGCGACGACTATACCGCCAGCCGCTACCACCAGGCCGACGACGAATGGTCGTCCGACTGGGATTACGCCGGACAGATCCAGGACCTGGACGTCTATCTGGCGCTGGGGCGTTCGCTGGTCGATGGCCGCGACTGGCCGCAGTGGAAGCCGGGTTCGGAGTTCGCGACCGTCCGGGCGCAAACCGCGGATCAGCGGCCGTAACGCCGGGTTCATGACAAAACCGTAAGGCGCGCGGGGCCGCCGCCGCCCCTAGGGTGCGCATCTCAAATCGGAGATGAGCTTGATGTTGCGTGGACTGATCGGCGGCGTGGCCGCACTGGCGTTGCTCGGCGCGGGGGCCGCGACCGCCCAGGAGTTTTCCGCCGAGCGACTGAGCGACCACATCAAGGTCCTGTCTGACGACAGTTTCGCCGGACGCTTCCCGGGAACCGAGGGCGAGCGGCTGACGCTGGCCTATCTGCAGAGCCAGTACGAGGCGATGGGGCTGGAGCCGGGCGGGCCGGACGGATCCTGGCTGCAGGATGTGACCCTGGTGCGGTTCACGCCCTCGCGGGCGCCCACCGCCAGCTGGACCGGACCCGACGGCACGACCCATGCCCTGGTCGCGGGCACGGACATCAACCTGCGGACCGCGGTCGGCGACGGCACGGTCGCCGTGACTGACGCGCCGGTGGTCTTTGCCGGATACGGCATTGTCGCACCCGAGCGCGGCTGGGACGACTATGGCGATGTAGACCTGACGGGGAAGGTGGTCATCATCCTGGGCGGCCAGCCCACTGCGTTCGGGGCCGATCCGAACTTCTATGGTTCACCGATCCACAAGCGCGAGGAAGCCTTCAGGCGCGGGGCCGTGGGCGTCATTGCCCTGCAGGAACAGGGCGCGATGCGTCCGAACATGCGGCCGCGCATGACGATCGGCGACGCAAGGGACGTGTCCTTCACCGGCACGATCCCCATGACAACCGCCGAACAGATGGCGACGGCCATGGGCGGCCAGATGAGCGAGGCGGTGGCGATGGCCAGGGCCGGCGGCGCGTTCAGGGCGCACGAGACGGGGCTGAAACTGTCGGTCGACATCGCCGAGACGACCGAGGTCGTGCCGTCGCATAACCTGATCGCCAAAATCACCGGCACGACCCGGCCGGACGAATACGTCGTCTATTCCGCCCACTGGGACCACGTCGGGACGGCACCCGAGCCGGACGCGACGGGCGACAGCATCTTCAACGGGGCCTGGGACAATGCCTCGGGCACCTCGGGCGTGATGGAAATGGCGCGCGCGTTCAAGGCCGGCACGCCGCCCGAACGGACGGTCATCTTCCTGCACGTCACGGCCGAGGAGCAGGGTCTGCTGGGTTCGCAGTGGTATGCAGCGCACCCGGTCTATCCGCTGGAGAAGACGGCGGCGGACATCAATATCGACATGCTGCCCTTCACTCCCGCGACGCGGACTATCGCCATCTTCGGGCCCGGCAAGTCGACGCTGGAGGACGATCTGGCCAGGCTGGCGGCCGAAGATGGACGAAGCCTGACCGGCGACGGAGAGCCGGAGCAGGGGTTCTATTACCGCTCCGACCACTTCAATTTCGCGGTGGGCGGTGTGCCGGCGCTGATGCCCTGGACCGGCGTCGATTTTGTCGAGGGTGGCGAAGCCGTCGGGCGGCCCTACTACCAGGCCCAGATGGCGGCCTACTATCATAACCTGAACGACGAATGGCGCGCCGACTACGACTTTACGGCGGCCCGGGCGAACCTGCACCTGCTGTACGAACTGGGTCACGGAATCGCCGATTCGGAAGCCTGGCCGCAGTGGAAGCCGACGGCCGAGTTCGCGGCGCGCCGTCACGCCTCGGACGCCGCACGCGACTGAACCTTCACCATGGCGGAGGCGTTCAGCGGACATGATCCGTTTGCTGTGCGTCTCCGGCCTGTTGCTGACCTGCCTGTCCGCCTGCGACCGGGTGCGCGACGTCAATCCGCCCACCGAGCCGGCGAAAGCCATCCCGATCCACGAAGGGATGCCGCAGGGCACGCCGGGGACCCTGACACTGCCGGGGCGCGGTCCCGTCAGCTTCGTCGGGCGGTGGGCGGCTGACGTGTCCTGGTGCGCCATGCCGCAAGGCGAGCGCCGACCGATCGAGATCACGCCGCTGCGGTTCGAGGCCCAGGAAAGCAGCTGCGCCATCGCCTCGGTCGATGAGGTCGCGGACGGCTATGTCGCGACGCTGGATTGCCCATCCAGGGGGGCGACGCGACGCGAACGGGTCAAGATGGCGGTGAGCGCCGATACGATGACGATGACCTGGCTGGACCGCGCAACACCGCCGGTCGAACTGCATCAGTGCACGACGCTGGCGGATACGGCGACCGCTCCGGCGGGCCTGACGATCGGTCAAGGGAATGCCGGGTCTGATTTCAAGGGGTCGGCAGAATGACGGACGCCCTCTGACGGGGTGATGACCGCTTCCGCCCGGTTACAGGGGTTGGCGAGGTCGGCGTTCGGGCAACGCTATGGCCGTCCGGTTTCGGGCGGACCGCCGATGTTCTGCCCCCCCCCCCCCGAGCGGCCACGCAGGCTATAGGAAACCTTCGGGCGGGGCATGACGCCCCGCCCTTCCGGCTTTGCTTATCGGAACAGGCCGAGCAGCATCGAAGACGACTGGGAAGCGATCGACAGAGCCTGCACGCCAAGCTGTTGCTTGACTTGCAGCGACTGCAGTCGGGCGCTTTCCTTCGCCAGATCCGCATCGACCAGGTTGCCAACGCCGTTCTCCACGGCGTCCGACAGCTTGCTGACGAACGTCGAGTGGGTCTCGAGCTGCTTGGCACCGGTCCCCAGGCGAGCCAGGGAAGCGGAGACCTTGTCGATCGAGGCGTTGACCAGACCCAGGGCCGTGGTGGCCAGGGTCGAGGTGCCGATGGTCGTGCCCGCAGCCACGGTCACATTGGCACCACCCAGCGACAGGATTTCACCCTTGACGCGCATGGCGCTGCCGGACGAGTTGGCCAGGGCGCTGAAGCCGGTCGTGCTGCTCAACATGTTCACGCCGTTGAACGAGGCGTTGGTGACCACGGTCGTGATCTGATCGCGGAGCGCCTTGAAGTCTTCGTTCAGGGCGTTGCGCGAAGACGTGGACAGCGACTTGTCGGTCGCAGCCAGGGCCTTGTCTTTCATCTGGACCAGGAGGTCAGAGACCGACTCGCCGGCCGCGAGGCCGATGTCGACGGCCGAAGACCCACGCGCCAAGCTTTCCTTTACGGTATTCAGGGCGGTGACTTCAGAACGCTGGGTCTGGGCGATAGCCCAGATTGCGCCGTTGTCCTTGGCAGTGTTGATCTTCTTGCCAGTGTTGATCCGGCTCTGGACGGAATCCAGGTCGCGGTTCGTGGCGTTCAGATTCTGTAGGGCTGTATAGGCCCCCGAGTTTGTATTCACGCTGTTTACAGGCATGAAGAAAGTCCTTCATTCTAGGTGTCCGACCGTCATTTTGACCGTCGGGAGCATTTTGCTCTCTGCCCGAATATCCGAGAATTGCTAAAATAAAGGGAATATACCTAAACCCAAACTGGCAATGACTAACGATTATTCTAAATGACTCGTTAAAGTTCAATGTGTCACCAAAACGGAAACGCTGTTTATCTAAAGATAAAGCTGCACATTACACTGCAGATATACTTACGAATACATGAGTTACATCCTGGCGGCCGGGGATTGAGAAGGTCGCTGGGCGAGCCCGCCCGGCGGTTTTGTCAGGAAAGCTTTGTCACCTTCTACCCTGGTCCGGTCCTGACCGACTGATCGAGCGAAAAAGCGAAAAGAATCAGAGAGACCGGCTCGGCTAACGGATGTCAGCAGCTGGCATCCCGGGCCCAGAGTTCAACCGATGGCACCGATTGAGGCGTTAACCTGAAGGCACCTGATAGACCGGCGATGCTCGGCCGAACGGTCTGTCGGGCGACCGCAAAAGGTCCTGCGGGAGTTCGGCTCCCGATATGAGCGAGGGCATGATTCACGCTCTCGGCTGGACCCACGTCGTGGATCCACCTCAGCCGATCAGACCCTAGTTGAACAGGAAGTTCATCACGTCGCCGTCCTTGACGACATAGGCCTTGCCCTCGGCCCGGAGCTTGCCGGCCTCGCGCGCCTTGGCCTCACCCTTGAAGGCGACGTAGTCCTCGTAGGCGACGGTCTCGGCGCGGATGAAGCCCTTCTCGAAGTCGGTGTGGATGACGCCGGCGGCCTGGGGCGCGGTGTCGCCGACGTGGATGGTCCAGGCGCGGGCTTCCTTGGGCCCGACGGTGAAGTAGGATTGCAGGCCCAGCAGGCTGTAGGCCTCGCGGATCAGGCGGTTCAGGCCGGGTTCGGCCAGACCCAGGCCTTCCAGGAACTCGGCCTGTTCGTCGGCGTCGAGCACGGCCAGCTCGGAATCGATCCTGGCCGAAATCACGACCGATCTGGCGTTGTCCTCGGCGGCGCGTCTGGCGACGCGGTCGGACAGTTCGTTGCCCTTGTCGGCCGATCCCTCGTCGACATTGGAGACATAGAGGGCGGGCAGGGAGGTCAGCAGTTGCAGCATGTCCCAGGCCTTGCGGTCCTCCTTGGACACGTCTGGCAGGGCGGTGCGGGCGGGCTTGCCGGCATGCAGCTTCGTCAGGGCCAGATCGACCAGCTTGAGGCTCTGCTGGCTTTCCTTGTCCCCGCCCTTGGCGCGCTTTTCCATCTGGACGCGGCGGCGTTCCAGGCTTTCCAGATCGGCCAGCATCAGTTCGGTCTCGATGATCTCGAGGTCGCTGACCGGATCGATGCGGTTCTCGACATGGGTGATGTCGTCGTCGATGAAGCAGCGGGCGACGAAGGCGATGGCATCGCAGTCTCGGATGTTGGCCAGGAACTGATTGCCCAGGCCTTCGCCCTTGGACGCGCCCCGAACGAGTCCGGCGATGTCGACGAAGGTGATGCGGGAGGGGATGATCTCCTTCGAACCGGCGATCTCGGCCAGGACGTTCAGGCGGGGTTCCGGCACGGCGACGTCGCCGGTGTTCGGCTCGATGGTGCAGAACGGATAGTTGGCCGCCTGTGCCGCCGCCGTCTTGGTCAGGGCGTTGAACAGGGTGGACTTGCCGACATTGGGCAGGCCGACGATCGCGACTTTCAGAGCCATGGTATTCCTGGAGGGCCGGGTGAGGGCGAGCCTTTAGACGGTTCGGAACCGTTTGTCAGGCTCGCCGGCCGATCACGAGGATCAGCCCTCGTTGGAGGCCGGAGGCTGGCCGACGGCGGCGGTGACGGTCAGGTCGGGAGCCTGGGCAAAGGACAGGGTCAGCTCGACGGTGTCGCCCGCGACAAGGGGCTCGGCCACGTCGTTCAGCATGATGTGGTTGCCGCCGGGTGTGAAGACGACCGGCTGGCCCGCCGTCATGGGTACGCCGCCCTCGATCGGGTGCATCATCATCATGTTGCTCTCCATCGTCGTCTCATGGATGGAGGCGCGGGCGGCGGCCGGGGTCGCCACCGACTCCAGCGTGTCGTCCCGGGTCGAGACGAGGTGCAGATAGCAGGCCGTGACCTTGCGGCCGTTGGCGGTCGGCCGACAGATCGCATCGGTCACGACGACCGGCGTGACCGTGTTGCCGTCGGCACCGACGGTGGTGCTGTCGGTGTTCCCGCAGGCGGTCAGGCCCAGCATTGTCAGGGCGGCGAGAGGGATCAGGCCTTTCATGGGGCGGTCCTTTCAGGAGACGATGGCGTGGGGCCGGGTGAGGGCCAAGACAAGGCGGTCGAGCACGACGGCCACGATCAGGCTGAGACCCGTCAGGGGATACAGGATCGCCAGCGGCAGGACGATAGCCAGCACCGCGACCTTGGCGCGCGGTCCGGGCGGGGCGACGGGGGCGGCGAGGTGGCCCTTCGGCCGCCGCTTCCACCACATGACCAGGGCGCTGAGGCCGAGGATCCAGATGGCGATGCAGCCCGCCAGCATCAGATAGCGGTTGATCCAGCCATACTGGGTCCCCTGGTGCACGCCGATGCCCCATTCATAGGCTTTCGCCCCGAGGCCGAACTGGTCGTAGCGGACGTCGGCGCGGACCGCGCCGGTGGTGGCGTCGATATAGAGGATGCGGTTGTCCTCCACCCGCTCGACCACGCGGGCGGCGGTCCAGGCAAGGGCCGGATCGGTCGGGATCGACACCGTATAGGGGCGGGGCAGGCCTTGGGCGTCCGCCGTGGCGACGACGGCGGACAGGCGGGCGGGGCCCATGGCGTCCGGCGTCGGCATGACCATGCCCTCCATCGTCCAGCCGACACCGACGGGCGCATTCATATGCTCTGCGTGTTCGAAAGCGGGAGAGGCGGCCGGCGGCCTGGGGCGGCCGAGGCCATGGTCCTTCAGATAGCCCATCACCTGATCGCCCCAGACGGCCGACCAGGGCATTCCGGTCAGGGCCAGGAAGACGATGATGGCCCCGGCATAGAGACCGGTCACCGCATGCAGGTCGCGCCAGAACGGACGGCGGGTGGCGTCGGTGGCCTTAATCGTGGTGACTCCGACGCTGCGTCCGCGCGGCCACCACATGAACAGGCCCGTGGCGACCAGGATGATGGCCCAGCCGGCGACGATCTCGACGATCGCATTGGCCCATTTGCCCAGCAAGATCAGGCTGTGCAGCCGCTTGACCGTCTCCATCACGCCGCCGAATGGCGTGGTGCCGATCAGGCGGGCGTCGTGGGGATCGACAAAGGCGGTGCGTTTTGCGCCATCGGGCAGGGTGACGGTCAGGCGCACAGCCTGGTCCGGGCGGGCCGGGACGAGAAGATTGGTCACCTTGCCTCCGGTCCCGGCTTCGGCCGCAGCGATCCAGCGGTCGGGGGAGGCGGTCTGGGACCGCGCCTCGACGTGGGACAGGTCGCGGTAGGCCAGGCCGTCGATCTCGCCCTTGAACAGGTAGATGCCGCCGGTCAGGGCCATCAGCATCAGGAAGGGCAGGACCAGAAGCCCGGCGTAGAAATGCCAGCGCCAGACGGTGCGGTAGGCCTCCGACAGGAGGCCGGGAGCGGCTGGAACCGCCCCCTTCTTTTCGATCGTCGTCATCACCAGCCCATCCTCACGCCCATGAAGACCGACGTGCCTTCGCCCGGCCAGAAGACGGCGGTGGAGGCGACACGTGCATCGGTCACGGCGCTGAAGTTCGAGACGTAGCGCTTGTCGAAAAGGTTGCGGGCATCGACGAAGAGGCTGGTGCCGTTGTCGAGCGTCCAGCCGAGGCCCAGATTGACGACGGTGTAGCCCGGGGCCTTCAGCGTGTTGGCATAGTCGACCCAGGTGTCGGACGGGGTCGTCTCCAGCGAGGGGGCGATGAACCAGCCGGCCGGGTGGTCGTAGCGCAGCTCGGCCCGATAGAGGTGCGGCGGGACCAGCGGCAGATCGTTGTCACCATAGGCCTTGTCGCCTTCGAAGAAGAAGTCTGAATAAGTGTAGGTCTGGCGCAGTCGCCAGCCCCCGCCCAGAAGGGTTTGCGCGAAGCGCCAGTCGAGACCGGCCTCGATCCCCTGATGGACGGTGGGGCCCGCATTGAAGGTCGCGGCCGGGATGCCGAGGGCCGGGTTGACGACGAAGTTCAGCAGTTCGTTGTCCAATTCGGCGCGGTAGACCGCGACGTCCCATGAGAGCCGTGCGGTGCGGCCACGCACGCCCGCTTCCCCGGTCCAGGCTTCCTGGGCCTTGATGTTGGCGAAGCCGCCGATGGTGGGTGTCAGGGAGCCGAAGTTGGGCGGCTCGATCGAGCGGGTGATGTTGGCATAGGCCTGGGCCCCGGATTCTCCTTCCCAGAGCAGGCCGAGGCGGGGCGCGAACCACTCATAGTCCTTGCCGGTGGTCAGGTTGAAGGTGGTTGAGACGCCCGGAAGGGCGAAGTTCTGGTAATCCCGTTCGGCCCGACCCCAGGTGCCGCCGGCGACGAGGGCGACCTGATCGGTCACGAACAGGCGTCCTTCGGCGAAGACGTCGAGGGCCTTTGCGTTCTGACGGGCGTTGGCGGTGCGGGTGCCGCGCGATCCGCGGACATTCACGAACTGCTGGGCGTCCAGATCGCCGACCCGGTACCAGGCCCCGCCGAAGGCGTCGGCGCGCAGGCCGAAAACCTGCCCTTCCCAGTCCAGTCGGCCGAATGCTCCGTAGTTGCGGCTCTGCTGGTCGATGACCTGAAAGATCGGGTGGTCCAGGTCCTTCCAGGTGCCATAGACCGCGCCCTCGAACAGCAGGTCAGGCGACAGCCGCCAGCGGGTCGACAGGGTGGTGCGGATCGAGGCGTAGTCGCGCTGATAGGCATTGGCGACATTGGCGGTGGCAGGCATGACCGGGGTGCTCAGGGCATGGGCCAGGGTCAGGGCACCCGGAATCTCCTGATGGATATAGGCCCCCTGGACGATCAGCCGGGCCTCGCGGTCCTCGCCGAAGCTGCGGCCGATGTTGGCGGTGATATACTGTTGCTGGCCGTCCGATTGCTGGCGCCAGCCCTCGGCTGTCGCGCCGGTGACGCCGATGAAGGCGTCCCAGTCGCCGCGCACGCCGCCGACCTCGGCATGCAGCCGGCCGGTGCGCCAGGAGCCGAAGTCCGCGCGGACGCTGGCGGCCTCGCCCGAGGTACGGCCATTCGGTGTAACCAGATTGACCGCCCCGCCCAGCAGGGAGCCGCCGAAGCGCAGGGCATTGCCGCCCTTGTAGACCTCGGTGAACCGCGCCAGCAGCGGATCGACCATCTGCACGTCGCCGAATCCGTCGGCCTCGTTGAAGGGGATGCCGTCCTGGGACACGAAGACACCACGCAGGTGGTTGGCGTTGCCGATGCCCGAGCCGCGGATCGAGAGGCGCACGTCGCCGCCCCATTTCTTCTGGGCATAGACGCCGGGCACATCGCGCAGGACGTCGGCGAGGTTGGGGGCGTAGCGGCTCTCCAGACTTTCCGCCGAGACCGCGGCGACAGCCCCGGGCGTGCGCGACAGGCGACGGCGGGCTTCGGCCACCACGGGTGGATCTTCAGGATTGCGGGCACCGGTGACGATGACCTCGCCCAGGTCGACGGCGGGGCCGGTCGGGGCGGTCTGTGAGAAGGCGGGGCTGGCGAGGACACACAGCAGGGCGGCCGGAGCCGCCGAAAAGAGCAGTCGCATGAATGGAATGTCCTGAAAGACGCAAGGGTGCGCCCGCGCGCGAGACGGCGGGCGGGCTTAAGGGCGTACGATCAGGTCTGGGGTGGAGCGGTCGACGGTGGTCGGGGCGGGGCACGGGCCGGGGGCGGCACGGCCTGGCCGGGCGCAACGAAGCGCGACGCCGGATAGGAGGTGGCGGCGCGGACCGACTGGAGCACCGGCGGTGTCGGCAGGTCGGCGACGACCGCCATGACGCAGGCCGAGCATTTGACGCCCGCCATGCCCTTGCTCGGCTCCTGCTGGCCGTCCACGCCGATCGAGATGGTCTGCGGCCCCTCGGTGGAGCAGATGACCATCGGATGGCCCGGCGTCGAAGCTGCATAGGCCGCAAAGGGCAGCAGGCTTCCGAACACGATGGCAAACGTCGCCGCCAGAAAGGCCAGCGAGCGGGCGATCGACCAGGATTCAGCCTGTGGACGGGTCACGACCTGGCGATAGCGGATGGCGGGCCGGAAAGGAAGTGCGTGCGGGGTTCCCTCCCATCGCTACGCGACAGGGAGGAGGCTGATCATTCGCCCTTTGCCGCCTGGGCGGCCTGGCGGGGACTGAACTTGGGGGCGGGGGCCAGGCGCAGAACCTCGCCCTGATAGCGTTCGTCATCGCCGGCCAGGGCGAAGGGCAGGGCGTCGGCGCAGGCGTTCAGCAGGGCCTCCAGCCACGGTTGCTCGGCCTTGTGGAAGTCCCCCAGGACATGGGGCATGACCATCGACGGCTCGCCCGGGTGGCCGACGCCCATGCGCGCGCGGCGGAAGTCGGGACCCAGTTGGGAGATCAGGCTGCGGACACCGTTCTGGCCCGCCGCGCCGCCGCCCTTCTTCATGCGGAACCGGCCGGGGGCCAGGTCGATCTCGTCGTGGAAGACGATCACGTCGGCAGGCGCGATCTTGTAGAAGCGGGCGGCCTCTCCGACGGCATTGCCCGAGTTGTTCATGAAGGTCTGGGGTTTCATCAGCAGCACCCTCGTGCCCTCGACCTCGCCCTCGCGGATGACCGACTGGAACTTGGCGCGCTCGGGTCCGAACCGCCACCGGCGTGCGATTTCGTCGGCGGCCATGAAGCCGATGTTGTGGCGGTTGTTCTGGTACCTGGGGCCCGGATTGCCCAGGCCGGCGATGATGAGCATGGCGCTGTCCTGATACGAAAACGGCCCCGTCCGTCACCGGATGGGGCCGCGATCGTGAGATGATCCGTGGGATCAGTCTTCGGTCTTCTCGCCTTCGGCCGCGGCGCCTTCGTCGCCCTGTTCGGTGGCGGCGGCTTCGGCCTCGGCGGTCTCTTCGGCGATGGCGTCCTCGATCTGGTCGGCGGCGACGGCGGCCGACGAGACCTTGATGGCGCCGATCACGAAGTCACGGTCGGCGATGGTGGCTTCCACGTCGGACGGCACCTTGACGTCCGACCAGCGCAGGGTGTCGCCCAGCTTGTGGCCGGCCAGGTCGACGACCAGGTCTTCGGGGATGTGATTGGCCGGGACCCGGATCTCGACCGAGTGACGGACGATCTCGAGCGTGCCGCCCTGACGGAAGGCCTTGCACTGGTCTTCGTTGATGAAGTGGATCGGCACTTCGATCTTGATGGTCTGGTTCTCGTCGACGCGCATCAGGTCGAAGTGCAGGGGACGGTCCGACACGGGGTCGAACTGCACGTCCTTGGCGATGACCGGCTGGCTCTCGTCGCCGTACTTCAGCGTAACGAGGTGGCCCAGCAGCTTGCCGGTGTACAGGTTCTTGCGGAAGTCCTTCTCGTTGACCGAGATGGCGACGGGAGCCTTGCCGCCGCCGTACAGGATGCCCGGAACCGCGCCCGAGCGACGGGCCGCGCGCGCGCCGCCGGTGCCGGTGTTCTCGCGGACGTCCACGTTCAGAATGATCTCGGCCATCTGGCTCGCCTCAACAACAAAAACGCCTGCGCCGACATTGCGGCCCGCGCGGCGGGGTCATGGACCCTCGAATTCAAGAGCGCGGGTCATTACACGCAAGCGCCGGTATGCGCAACTGCGTCCGCGAGACGAAACGCGCCCAGACAGCGGGCGGAAGCCGTGCGGGCGTTCGCGGCCTTACCTGGTCGCAGGTTGCGTGGCGACGATGGAGGCCGTGGCGGCTTCCTGGGCGACGCCTTCGACCGGCGTGACGGATGCCGTCGCCGTGGCCGGGGCGGCCGTCACGACCGGAACTGTCGCCTGGGCGGTACAGGTTGCCAGGTCGCGCACGATGTGGCGTCCGACGCAGAACATATCCTCATAGCTGGGACGCGAGGCGGCGAGGCACTGGAACAGGTTCAGCTTGGACATATCGAGGCAGAACTGGGCGTTGGTCTCGATCGACAGGGCTTCGGTGTTGGCGCGCGCATCGTCGCCAGCGGCCCCCAGCGCAGCAAGGGCGGCGATGGCCAGGGCGTGCACGACCGCAGGGGTATAGGGCGCGGCATGGGTGGCCGGTGCCAGGTTCAGGCCCGAACCGCTGTTGGCGGCCGCGAACAGGCGCGCGGAGTCCTCGGCCGAGGGCAGCATCTGGCCCGCCGAGATGGTCTTGGCGGTTTCCAGCCGGACGGCGCGGTCGGGGATCGGCACGACGGCCCAGCGGCGGCGGGGATCGTTGCGCTCCTGGATGGTATAGGCATCGCCCTCGACGGCATCCGCGATGGTGGTCAGGGTGGCGATGTCCTGGCCCAGGGTGGCGATGATCAGGCCGGCGGCGACATCGGCACCCGGCAGGCCGGCGGCATAGGCTGGGTCGCGGATGATGTTGGCGACGACGTCGGCACGGACCGCGGGATCGACGGCATAGGTGCGAACCCCGGCAACGAACTCGGGCGACTGCAGCGCCAGGATCGAGCCATAGGCGATCATGCCCCGCGACAGGGTAGCGGGGTCGTAGGCCGCGCCCTTGTGCATCGCGTTCTGGATCGAGGCGGCGTCGGGGAAGCCGGCCTGGATCGTGCCGACGTCGCGAATGAAGGCCACATAGATGGAGGCAGCCTGGGCCACGCCCTCGTTCAGGGTCACCGGAGGGGGTGGGGGCGGCGCTTCCACGACGACGGCGACGGGTTCGGGCGCTGGCGTGCTGCACGCCCCCAGGACGGCTGTGGTGGTGGCCACCACGATCGCCAGGGCGCGACGTGAAAGAACCAGACGCATGGATAATCCCCCGGATACAGATACTGAGGCACCCTTCAGGTGCCGAGCCTTCTATATCGCGTTGTCGAGGGTTTTCCGATCGTTAATCCCGCAGGGCGAGTTCAGCGTTGCGGCCCCGGGGGCGTGGCGTTCAAGCGCTGGGTCTGGTTCGCGCCCTGGGCGAGCGGCGGGTTCGGCGTGATCGACGGAGCTACGGGCGACACGGTCGCCGGCGTTTCCGGTGCGGACGAGGACCCCGGGGCCGTCGATGGCGGCAGCGGTTCGGTGCGGATGACCGGCGTCCGGGACTCCACACGGGTCTGGACGGGCGAGTCCACGGTGATCCGGCCGGCCGGCTGGCTGGTGCCGCTCGCACAGGTGGCCAGGTCGCGCACGACGTGGCGGCCGAGGCAGAATTCCACCTCATAGCTCGGTCGCGACGCCGCCAGGCACTGGAACAGGTTCAGCTTGGAACTGGCGAAACAGTCCTGGCTGGCCAGGTCGTACTGCAGGGCGTCGGTATTGGAGACGGCGTTCTCGCCCGCCCCATCCAGTACTGCGAGGGCCGCGATGGCCAGGGCGCTGGACACCGCAGGGGGATAGGGCGGCTGGCGCAGGCGCGGGGTCGAGACCCCGAGGCCGGAGCCCGAATAGGCCGCAGCCGAAAGCCGGGCCGCATCCTCGGCATTGGCCACCATGCGGCGCGCCGACAGATCCTTGACGCCCTGAATGCGCGCCTCGCGATCCGGCACAGCCTGGCGGGCCCACGAGGCCCGGCCATCGGCCTGGATGGCATAGGCATCGTTCTCGATGGAGTCGGCGGCGACCCGCAGCGCGGCGATGTCGGCGTCGAGGACCCCCATGATTAACCCCGCGGCGGAATCGGCTCCAGCCAGGGTCGAGGCATAGGTGGGATCGGCGACGATCCGGGCGACCGTCTGATTGCGGGTCTCGCGATCCATACCGTACTGGCGCACGCCGGTGACGAACTCGGGCGACTGCAGCGCCAGGATCGAGGCGTAGGCCACCAGGCCGCGCGAGATCTGGTCCGGCTGATAGGCGGCACCCCGCTGCATGGCGGCCAGAATGGCCTCGGGGCTCTCAAAGCCGCCGCGCAGGGTCGCCATGTCGCGGGTGAAACCCAGATAGATGGCGGCGGACTGGATCACGCTGTCGTTCAGCGCGATGGGTTTGGGCCGGGCGGCCAGGGCGGCGGCGGCGGCCAGCTCGGCTGCGACCCGCTGCGCCTCGGCCTCCTCGGCAGCCTTGTTCGACGCGCAGGACGCAAGGGTCGCGGCGATCAGAAGTGCCGTCAGGGCCGATGCCCTGCGGCCCGAAAACAGTGTCATGATGATCCTCCGCAGCTTCCCCGGCCCGATTCCAACAGCAGGCTCCCGGCAGTATTGAGGCAGGGTCGCCTCAGTCGAACAGTTTCGACACCGATTCCTCGTTGGCAATCCGACGGATGGCCTCGCCGATCAGGGGGGCGACCGGAACGGTACGGATCTTGGCGCAGCTGGTCACCTCGAACGGCTGTTCGATCGAATCGGTGATGACCAGTTCCTTCAGCGGACCGTCCGTCACGCGCTGGACGGCCGGGCCGGACAGGACGCCGTGGCTGATGTAGGCCGAGACGGAGGTCGCCCCGGCCTCCATCAGGGCCTTGGCGGCATTCACCAGAGTGCCGCCCGAATCGACGATGTCGTCGAACAGGATGCATTCGCGCCCCGAAACGTCGCCGATGATGTTCATGACCTCGCTTTCGCCCGCCCGGGGGCGGCGCTTGTCGACGATGGCGAGATCGACATTGAGGCGTTCGGCCAGCGACCGGGCGCGCACCACGCCGCCGACGTCGGGCGAGACGATCATCAGATTGCCGCGCTGGTAGTGATCCTTCACGTCCTGGGCCAGGACCGGCGTGGCCACCAGATTGTCGGTCGGAATGTCGAAGAAGCCCTGAATCTGGCCGGCGTGCAGGTCCATGGTCAGGACACGGTCGGCTCCGGCGCGCGTGATCATATTGGCGACCAGCTTGGCCGAGATCGGCGTGCGGCCGCCCGTTTTGCGGTCCTGACGCGCATAGCCGAAATAGGGCATGACCGCCGTGATCCGTCGCGCCGAAGCCCGGACCAGGGCGTCGATGCAGATCAGCAGCTCCATCAGGTTGTCGTTGGCCGGATAGGAGGTCGACTGGATGACGAAGACATCCTCGCCGCGCACATTTTCCTCTATGACGGCGAAGACCTCGTTGTCAGCGAACCGCTTCACCTGGGCCTTGGTCAGGGGCATGTCGAGGTGATCGGCGATGGCCTGGGACAGGGTCCGGTTCGAGTTGCCAGCGAGCAGCTTCATCCGGTCATCCTTTCGCCGTCATCGGACCGCCAATGAAGCGCGTTCCGTCTCGCGCGCTCTTTAGCAGCGCACCGGGCCGTAGCAAGCGGTCATCGTGTTCCTGGCATGATGGCGCGCCGCGCCGGGGGGTGATAGGGAACGCGGTCTTGGATTCCGGCTGACCAGATCGGTCGTTCGGGTGACGTGTGATGAGGTTTGTCTTGCCGACTTTCTCCCGGTCTTCGTCCGCCCTGCGACGCGGCGGCCTGATCTTGATGGCCGCAGCGGTCACACTGACGCTCGCCTCCTGTAACGGCGGAGCCAATCGGCCTCGGCTGGCCTATGAGGAGCGGCCGGTCGAGCTGCTCTACAACACCGGCTATCAGCGCCTTCAGTCGCACCGCTGGTCGGACGCGGTCGATTATTTCCAGGAAGTCGAGCGCCAGCACCCGTATTCGGAATGGTCGCGCCGGGCGATCCTGATGCAGGTCTACGCCCAGTATCAGAACGGCAACTATGAGGAATCGATCGCGGCTGCGGACCGGTTCATCGCCTTGTTCCCGGGCAGTCCGTCGGCCGCCTATGCCTTCTACATGCGCGCCACCTGCCATTTCGAGCAGATCGTTGATGTGGGCCGCGACCAGGATCAGGCCCGGCAGGCACTGGAGGGTCTGAGGGACGTCGCGCGCCGCTATCCCGGCTCGTCCTATGCCACGGACGCGACGGTCAAGATCGACATGGTCAACGACCAGCTGGCCGGCAAGGAGATGTCGATCGGCCGCTACTACCAGCGCGCCAACCAGCCGCTGGCCGCGATCGGTCGCTACAAGGCGGTCATCGACAACGAAGCCTATCAGCGCACGTCGCACACGCCCGAGGCCCTGTATCGGCTCGTCGAGGTCTATCTGAGCCTGGGCCTCAAGGACGAGGCGGAGCGGAATGGTTCGGTCCTCGGCTACAACTACCCCGGCAGCCCCTGGTATGCGGAGGCTTACGCCCTTCTGACCGAACAGGGCGAGCAGCCTGGCACGGCACCGACGGCACCGCGCGAAAACTGGTTGCAGCGGATTATTCCGGGCTGACCGTTCGCTTCCTGTTCTGGGCTAGACTGTCCGCGATGCCGAATCGTTTCGCCCCATGCTGACCCGTCTGTCGATCCGCGACGTCGTGCTGGTCGACGTTCTCGATCTGGAGGTCGAGGGCGGGCTGACCGTGCTGACCGGCGAAACGGGCGCGGGCAAGTCGATCATCCTCGACGCGCTGGGCCTGGCGCTCGGCGGGCGAGGGGAAGCGGGGCTGGTGCGGGCCGGCGCGAAACAGGCCGTGGCCACCGCCATCTTCACCGCGCCGGACGATGCCGAGCTGATCGCCCTGATCCAGGACAAGGGGTTCGATGTGACGCCGGGCGAGGACCTGATCCTGCGTCGGGTGCTGTCTGCTGACGGGCGCAGCCGGGCCTATGTCAACGATCAGCCGGCCGGCGTGGCCGCCCAGCGCGAGATCGGCGCGCGGCTGGTGGAGGTGCATGGCCAGCACGAAACCGTCGGTCTGCTGGACTGGAAGACGCATCGCGGCCTGCTCGATGCCTACGGTGGCCTGGCCCCACAGCTGTCGGGCGTCGCGGCGGCGTCCGATCGTCTGAAGGCGGCGGAGGCGAGACTGGAGGGGCTGCGCGCCGCCGCGGCCGACGCGGCCGCGCGGGCCGAAGAGATCACGCTGAACCTGGCCGATCTCGACGACCTCGACCCGCGTGCGGACGAGGAGACCGAACTGGCGGGCGAGCGGGCGGTGCTGGGCGCGGCGGAAAAGGCCGTGGCCGATCTGGCCGACGCCCGGACCAACCTCGGTGGCGACAAGCTGAGCCAGAAGCTGTCGGCCGCTCTGCGAGCCGTCGAACACGCCCGCCAGCGCGCGACCCAGGCCGGGGTCGAGGCCGATCATCCCGTGCTGGTCCGCCTGACCCGTGCCGCCGAGGCCATCGACCGGACCATGGTCGAGGCGGCCGAGGCCATTGCCGAGGTCGACGCCGCCGCCCATGCCTTCGACTTCGAGCCGGGCCGTCTGGACAAGGCCGAGGAGCGGCTGTTCGCCCTGCGCGCGGCGGCCAGAAAGCTGAACACCACCGTCCACGCCCTGCCGGCCCTGCGCATGTCGCTGCGCGAGCAACTGCGCCTGATCGAGGACGGGGCCGAGGCGATGACCGCTGCGGCGCGCGACGCGGCGGTGGCTCGCGAGCATTACGATGTGGCCGCGTCGCTGTTGAGTTCGGGCCGCGAGGCCGCCGCCGACCGGCTGGCCAGGGCGGTGATGGAGGAACTGGGTCCGCTGAAGCTGGACCGCGCGCGGTTCCGGGTGGCGCTGGAGCCTGTGGCCGAGGGGCGGCGCGGTCCGCTGGGCGTGGAGACGGCGCGGTTCGAGATCGCGACCAATGCCGGAACGCCGTTCGGCCCGCTGGACGCCATCGCCTCGGGCGGGGAGCTGGCGCGCTTCGCCCTGGCCATGAAGGCCGCTCTGGCGGGACGCGAGGACCAGCGCCAGCCGGTGATGATCTTCGACGAGGTCGATCAGGGCGTCGGCGGGGCCGTGGCCGAGGCTGTGGGCCAGAGGCTGAAACGCCTGTCGACCGGGGCCCAGGTCCTGGTCGTGACCCACAGTCCCCAGGTCGCGGCCCGCGGCCACGCGCACTGGAAAGTGCGCAAGGCCGATGCGAACGGCGCGACCACCACGACGGTGGACGCCCTGAACGACGATGCGCGCCGCGAGGAGATCGCGCGGATGCTGGCGGGGGCCGTGATTACGGAAGAGGCGAGGGCGGCGGCGAGGGCGTTGATCGGGTAGGCCCGGCCTTCGACGGCGTGGCCGTTTCCTCGTTGACGATCCCGCAGGCGCGAACCCTCAAGACCTTAAACAGATTGACTCAGGGGAGGCGACAGACCGTCCGGCCGCTTGGGGCGATGCGGTCCCATAGCAGCCCGAGTCGCCTGTAAGATCGGAGCCATCGTCTCTCCAGTGCCGCCTGGTAGGGCGCGATTTCCACCCCGGGCAGGCAGGAGCGCATCATGGGCTCCTCGACCAGAATGGCGCGCGACAGGCTGGGTTCGTGGTCAAGTCCCGCGACATCGTCCGAACCGGGGGTCCGGTACAGCAGCCAGCCGGGTGCCACGTTATGCCGCCGCGCGAATTCCGCCTGACGTGTCGCAGTGGTCTCTGTTCTGGCCAGTATGCCGGCAAAGGCGACCTCGGCCTCTTCGGTGCTTCGGCCAATCCGGGCCTGCAGGGTCATGAATTCCGACTTGCGCGAACGGAAGCGGTCAAGGGTCCAGGGATCAATGCTGCCGTGGAGCAGCACCATGGCCCGGGGCGAGAACTCGATCCGCCGGGCCAGAGGCAGAAAGTAGTTGGCGCAGGAGGAGTTGCATTGCCACTCGACCCGCATGGTCAGACCCCGGCCCTCCAGAATTTCGGCGATGTCGAGCGCCGCCTCGACGCTGCCGCCCTCCGTGTCCAAAACCAGCTCTCGCGTCGTTTCTGCGAAGGTCTGGCGCACGCACTCGGCCAATTCGGCGTCAATCTTGCCGCTGATGGCGAAGACCTCCGCCGTGCGTTGTTCGCAGGCTCCGGTCCGCGCCTCGGTCTCCGATCGCACGCTGAAGGATGATGTGCTGGCGCATCCACCCAGCAGGGCGGTGGCGGCGAAAAGGATGGCGCAGGCGGCACGCATGGCCGGACCTTAAGGTCATTAGACCCCCAGAATCCAGCCCTCCTCGTCCTGCACCTGCGCCACCAGGGCCTCGTTGGTGCCCTTCTTCGGGCCGAAGGCCATGGACAGGTCGCCGCGCTCGTCCAGCAAGGCCAGGGCCTCGGCCGTCGTTCGGACCTGGGCCTGATCCTTGAACTCTCCGGCAGCGACGGTGGTGGGCCACATCGAGGGCCAGACCTCGGCGACGAGCACCGACAGCGGTTCGAGGTCGGCCGTATCCAGCGCGCGCCAGCCGGTGCCGAAGGGCCAGACGGCGGCGGAGGCCCCGAGGCTCTCCAGCAGGCGCCGCACCATGGGGATGCCGACCAGGGTCTGGCCGCCGACGGCCCCCGCCCCGTGCATCTGCCAGTTCGACTTCGGCTGCAGCTTGCCGCCCTTGATGGCCAGTTCGGTGGCCCGGTACTCGGGGATGTCCGCGCCGGAGCCGGCGGGGGGCTTGGTCGTGGTCAGCCAGCGCTGGGCCTGCTTGGCCGGCGCGCCCCAGAAGGGCCAGGCCGCGTCCGTCATCAGCCGGTTCATCTTGGCGGCGATCTGGTAGCGGTTGTTGGTGTTGTCGTCCTTGTCGACGATGTTGGAGGCCACGAACTTCCACAGGGCAGACCATGCGGGCGTGTCCTTCAGACCGAGGCGCGCGGCGGTCCCGGCCGGGTAGCCGAACGAGAAGTCGAAGCCCAGCAGGACACGGTCGCCACGCCGGGCGTGGTCGGCCAGGATCGAACGGATCAGCGCCTCTCCCTCGGCCCGCGTCGCGACGTTGTGGGTCTCGGTATAGAGGCGGAAGCGCACGTCGCGCTTGGCCACGCCGATCCAGACCGAGTTCTCGCCCAGCTTCTTGCCCTCGGCAGCGGTCCAGTCGGCAATGACATAGGCGTCGAACAGGCGGGCCACGGCGGGCTCCTCGGGAAATACACGAAACAGGATGGCGGGGTTTAGTCCTTCCCCTCGCAAGGGGGAACCCCGAAGGCCTATTTCAACAGCGCTTCGAGATGCGACAGCCAGCGGCGGCCGAGGCGCATGGCCTCGCGCGGGGACCCGGTGTGGCCGGGCGACATGGCGTTCCACAGGGCCAGTTCGAACTCGGGATAGCGGGCGTCTTCAAACAGAAGGCGGAGCGTGACCTGTTCGGCATCGGGGGCCATGACGTCCAGGGCCTTTCGCGCCTCGCCGCGCCGGACGCGGGCAACGACATGGCCGTCGACGATCAGCTCGCCGCCCTCCACCTCATCGAAGGCATAAACGAGGCCGTGGGCGCCGCGATCCCACAGGACCGCGACCTGTCCGCCGTCGAAATCCAGGCCGGCACCCCGGCCTTCGCTCGCGGAAATCGCCTCGACCTCGGGCAGGGCCCCCAGGGATTTCAGCATGGCGCGACGCAGGCGACGCTCGGGTTCCATCCACCAGTTCAGCGTCAGGGCGGCCGTGGTCAGGGCGGCGGCGGCGAGCGCGACCAGCAGAATGACGCGCAGGGCCTCAGCCATCCAGGGCCTCGCCCATCAGTCGGCCAGTTCGATGACGACCGGGACGTGGTCGGACGGCTTGTCCATGTCGCGGGCGTCGCGGTGGGTCTCGACGCCGACGAACCGGTCGGCGGCCTGGGGCGACAGAAGGTGGAAGTCGATGCGGATGCCGTGATCGCGCTGCCAGGCCCCGGCCTGATAGTCCCAGAAGGTCCAGCTGCCGGGCGGCTGGTGGCCGAGCTCCCCGGCCTCGTAGAGACCCAGGCCCTTCAGTGCGCGGAAGGCGGCGCGGCTCTCGGGCTGGAACAGGGCGTCGGTCGTCCAGGCGGCCGGGTTCTTCGCGTCATCGGGCGTGGGGATGACGTTGTAGTCGCCACACAGGGTGAAGGCCTCTTCCTGGCTCAGCAGATCGCGCGCGTGGGCGTTCAGACGGGCCACCCATCGCAGCTTGTAGTCAAACTTTTCGGTGCCGACCGGATTGCCGTTGGGCAGATACAGGCCGCCGACGCGGACCGGACGGGGGGCCTCGATCAATGCCTCGATATAGCGGGCCTGGTCCTCTGCGCCTTCGGCCAGCCCGTCCGAGCCGGGCAGGCCGCGCCGGACGTCCGAGACCGGATGTTTCGAGAGCAGCGCGACGCCGTTGTAGGACTTCTGGCCGTGGACCTCGACATTGTAGCCGAGGCTCTCGAAGGCCTCGCGCGGGAACTTGTCGTCGACGGTCTTGATCTCCTGGAAGCAGACCACGTCGGGCTTCGCCGCCTCCAGCCATTCCAGCACGGTCGGGAGGCGGGCGTTGACGGAGTTCACGTTCCAGGTGGCGATGCGCATCGCCGCGAGCCTAGGCAGGGTCGCCCCGCCCGGCAAGCGCCGCGCGCCAGCCGGGCGGAACATGGAGGCCCGGGCAAGGGCTGCGCGCTGCCCGGGGAAGAAACATCACTGCGGGGTGGTGGCGGCCGGAGCCTCGGGCACAACCGTCAGCTTGCAGCCGCCGCCGATGCGCTGGGCGGTCTCGCAGGGATAGACCTGCTGCACTGCATAGGCATTGTCGAACCGCACGATGATGCCGTTACCGGCACCGCATTTGGCTTCGTAGAAGCTGCCGTTGGCATTGGCCCCCATATAGCGGGCTTCCGTTGGATCGCAGGCTGCGGCATCCGCGTCGTTGGCGAATCGACCCTTCAGCGTTGCGACCTGTTCGGCAGCGGTTGAGAAACGGCAGCGACCGTTCTGACCCACGACCTCAAGGCATTCCGTTTTCTTCCAGCCCTCGGGCGTCCGTTCCAGCCAGTAGCCGTCGGCACCGTTGCAGCCGACTTCATAGATCAGATTGCCGGTGCTCGAACGGCCGATCGAGCTGCCCTGATCCGGCGTGCAGGCCACGCCCGCCTCCGCCGCATAGGCACTGACCACACGCAGGATGTCCAGGTTCACCGGATTGACGCACTGGGTACCGACATCGGCAGCGGGGTCTCGCGCGCGTTCGATCTCGGCCTGACCGGCCAGCAGCACGCAGTCGGCAGCGACCGGCGGCGTGGATGAGACGAAGATGAAGCCCGGTCCGGTAGCGCAGACAGCCTCATAGAGTTTTTCATTGGCAGGGGTAACGCCGCGCAGCTCGGCCGACGTCATCTGACACGGCGTGCTGGTCGCCGTGGCAAGAGCCTGGGCTGCGGCCAGGTTTTCGGCCGGGGTGGGGGGCGGCGGATTGGCGCGGTTGCGGGCTTCGCGCCGCTGACGGGCATTCTGCTCGGTTGTCTCGCCGGCCGCGCCGTCGACTGAAGATTGCGCGCCGGTCGTAGCCCCGGGAATGCTGCTTCCCGTCGCCTGCGCGCTGGCCGTCATGGGCGCGAGCCCGGTGAGCATGACCGCCGCGCCGAGCGCCGCGAGGATGGAGGATTTGAACACGAACTGGCTCCTGGACCGCATTTCCCTGTGGGCAGAGCCTTGGCGGGGTGCCGGGACGAGGTCAAGACCGAGTTGCGGCAGGGATGCGGCGAACCGGTAGCGTGCTGGACGAACATGGTCGGCTCTGGCAATGGTGGGCGCGTTGCGATTGGAGACGGACTTGGCCGACGGCGTCATCACAAGCGAAGGCGAGACCGCGACCGGCGCGCCCGGTCTGCGCGGCCTCGCCTATCCGCTGGGCGATCCGCCGACGCCCGGCGAGGCTGCCGAGGCCGCACCGGGCGTCCTGTGGATGCGCCTGCCCTTGCCGATGGCGCTGAATCACATCAATGTCTATGCGATCGAGGATGGCGACGGCTGGGTGATCGTCGATACCGGACTGCAGACGCCGGACAGCGTTGAGGCGTGGGAGGCGGCGCTGACAGGTCCGCTTGGAGGCCGGCCGGTCACGCGCGTCGTCTGCACCCACATGCACCCGGACCATATCGGCCTGGCGGGCTGGCTGTGCGAACGGTTCGATGCGCCCCTGTTGATGTCGCAGCTGGAATACATCACCGGCCGGATGCTGGCCTCCGACACGGGTCCGGCACCCGAGGACGGCGTCCGGTTCTTTCGCGCGGCGGGTTGGGCCGAGGAACGGCTGGAGCGTTACCGGCAGACCTACGGCATGTTCTCCAAGGGGGTCGCGCCCCTGCCTGCGGGCTATCGGCGGCTGAGCGCCGGCGACATCCTGTCGATCGGCGGTCAGGACTGGTCGATCGTCGTCGGCAACGGCCACAGCCCCGAGCACGTCTGCCTCTGGCGCAGGTCGGACGGGGTGTTCATCGCGGGAGACCAGATCCTGCCGCGCATTTCGTCCAACATCTCGGTCTGGCCGACGGAGCCGCTGGCCGATCCGCTGGCCGACTGGTTGCGCTCGCTGGATCGACTGGGCGACCTGCTGCCTGCCGAGACGTTGGTGCTGCCCGGCCATGGCGAGCCCTTCACCGGCGTCCTGCCGCGCATCGAAGCCCTGAAGCGGGGGCATGCCGTCTCGCTGAAGCGGCTGGCGCGGACGCTGCGGACGCCGAGCCGAGCCATCGACGTCTTCCCATCCCTGTTCGCGCGCCCGGTCGGCGACGGCCTGCTGGGCATGGCGACGGGCGAGGCAATCGCGCATCTGAATCACCTGGAAGCGCAGGGCAAGGCCCGGCGCGCGCGCGATGCAGATGGCGTCGACTGGTGGACCACTCTCGAAACGGAGCCTGAAGAATGAGCGACCTGATCCAGACCACGTTCGCCGACGGCGTGCTGACCGTCACCCTGAACCGGCCGGAAAAGAAGAACGCCATCACCCAGGCGATGTACGCCGCCCTGGCTGAGGCGACCCAGCGGGCGCGCAGCGACGATGCCGTCCGGGTGCTGCTGTTCCGGGCCGAGGGCGACAGTTTCTCGGCCGGCAACGACATCGCCGACTTCATCGCCATCGGCTCGTCCGGCGGCGGTCAGGTGGTCGATGCGCCGGTGTTTCATTTCCTCAAGGCCCTGGCCGAGCTGGACAAGCCGGCGGTGGCGGCCGTGCGGGGCCGGGCCGTGGGGATCGGCCTGACGCTGCTGCTGCATTGCGACATGGTGGTGGTGGCCGAGGATGCCCTGCTGTCGGTGCCCTTTATCAACCTGGCCCTGGCTCCCGAAGCCGCGTCATCCCTGCTGCTTCCGATGGTCATCGGCCATCAGCGGGCGTTCGAGATGTTCGCCCTTGGCGAGCCCATCGACGGACGCACGGCCGTGGCCTGGGGCATCGCCAGCCGCGCGGTGCCCGCCGCCGAGGTGGATGCGGTCGCTTCTGGCCTCGCGGCCAAGCTGGCCACCCGGGCCCCGAACTCGATCCGCAAGACCAAGCAACTGATGCGGGACGCCGGGGCGCTTTGGTCGCTGATGCTGCGCGAAGGCGAGGCCTTCGGCTCCCAGATGTCGAGCCCGGAGGCGATGGAGGCCTTCATGGCTTTCAGCCAGAAGCGCGCGCCGGACTTTTCAAAGGTCGGCTGAACGGCGTCCCGTCACGGGTCCAAGGTTGAACCGTCGGGCCATTGGGCCTAGGTGCCCGCGCCATGTCCGCGTCCCTCGCCACCGTTTCCGTGCTCCGGATCGTTCCGGAAATCCCCGCCGACGTCGGCGAGGTCGATCGGCTTGTGCTGGAGGCCTTCGGGCCGGGTCGGTTCGCCAAGACGGCGGAGCGCATTCGTGAGAGGGCCAGGCTGGCGGCCGGCTATGTCGCGCGTGAGGACGGGCGGCTGGTCGGGTCCGTGCGCCTGTGGGCGATCAGGGTCGGCGGTGTGGACGCAGTCTTCCTCGGGCCCATCGCGGTGGCCGCAGAGGCGCGGGACAGGGGTCTGGGGGCCGATCTGGTCGGGGCCTGTATGGCTCAGGCGCAGAGCCTGGGCGTCGCGGGTGTGCTGCTGGTCGGCGACCTGTCCTATTTCTCGCGTTTCGGGTTCGAGGTCGCACCGGACGTGAAACTGGCCGGGCCGGTCGATCCGAAACGGCTGCTGTGGTTGAACATCAACGCGTCGGCGCCGCAGGGTCTCGCCCTTCCGGCCTGACGCCTTTCGCCGGACGGCGACGCGGCCTAAGTCTTCCGTATGAGCGGATCGGAGACAGCGACGGGTCTGGCGGGCCTGACCCGGGCGGCGCAACAGGCCCCCGGTCGCGGCCTGCCGCCGGTGCATCTGTGGCATCCGGACCATTGCGGCGACATCGACATCGTCATCCGTGCGGACGGAACCTGGACGCACGAAGGCTCGCCGATCGGGCGGGTTGAGCTGGTGCGGCTGTTCTCGACCATTCTCAGACTGGATCCGGACGGCTATCACCTGGTCACGCCGGGCGAGAAGCTGAAGATCACGGTCGAGGACCTGCCGTTCCGGGCCGTGACGATGGAGCGCGAGGGGGACGATCTGGTGTTCACCACCGACGTCGGCGACCTCGTGCGGGCCGGGCCGGAGCATCCGATCGCCGTCGAGACCGACCCCGTGACCGGCGAGCCTTCGCCACGTCTGCACGTGCGGCGCGGGCTGGAGGCCCGGATCGCGCGGACGGTCTTCTATGATCTGGTGGAGCTGGCCGAGGTGCGCGACGGGCAGTTGATGGTGGCCTCCGGCGGCGCGTGGTTCGCCTTGGGGCCGCCGGGCGCGGGCGTAACATGAGCCTGGCGTCCCTGAAAACGTGGCTGACCGATGGCCTGTCGTCGCCTGACACATGGCGGGCTGACACCCGCCCCACCCGGTCGGACTTCGACCTGAACCCGGGTGCCCTGCGCTGGGTGGAGGGGCCGCTGAAGCCGGCGGCGGTGCTGATTCCCGTTCTGGCGACGCGCGATGGCGCATCGGTGCTGCTGACGCGACGTGCCGACAGCCTGGCGCGGCATACAGGCCAGATCGCCTTTCCCGGCGGTCGGCTGGACACGGGTGAGACGGCGGTCGAAGCCGCCCTGCGCGAGGCGCGCGAGGAGGTCGATCTGGACCCCGGTCTGGTCCAGGTTCTGGGCCTGTCGGACCCCTATGAGACGGGGACCGGCTATCTGGTGACGCCTGTCGTCGGCTGGATCGAGTCAGAGCCCGTGCTGACGGCCTCGCCCGACGAGGTGGCCGAGATTTTCCGGACGCCGTGGGATTTCCTGATGGATCCGGCCAATCACAGCCGCGACCATCTAGAGTCGACGGACGGGGTGCGCCGCTGGTTCTGGGCCATGACCTGGCAGGAGCGCTACATCTGGGGGGCGACGGCCGGGATCATCCGGGGTCTGCGCGCGCGCCTGTATGGCGATGAAGCCGACGTGGCGGATGCCGTAGCCGAGGATGCGGCGTGACCCGGCTGGAAGGGCAAGACTGGCTGACATCGTCCGCCACCATGGCCGTCATGGATGCTCTGGAGGCCGCGGGTGGGCCGGACTGCGCGCGCTTCGTGGGCGGCTGCATCCGCAATGCTCTGGTCGGGCGGCCGGTCGACGACATCGACATCGCCACGCGGCTGAGGCCCGCGGACGCAATGGCGGCGCTCCAGGCGGCCGGGCTGAAGGTCGTGCCGACGGGGCTGGCGCACGGCACGGTGACGGCGGTGTCGGAGCGTCAACCCTATGAGATCACGACCCTGCGCCGCGACGTGGAGACGGACGGGCGACGGGCGGTGGTCGCCTTCACCGACGACTGGGCCGAGGACGCGGCGCGTCGGGATTTCCGGCTGAACGCCCTCTATGCCGATCGCAGCGGCACGATCTTCGATCCGACCGGGCAGGGGGTCGAGGATGCCCTGGCGGGGCGGGTCGTGTTCGTCGGCGATCCAGCCCGGCGGATCGAGGAAGACTATCTGCGTATCCTGCGCTTCTTCCGCTTCTACGCCTGGTATGGCCGGGCCGAGGCGGACTCGCACGGACTGGCCGCCTGCGCGGCCCATGCGGAGGGACTGACACGCCTGTCGGCCGAGCGGGTGTCGAAGGAATTGCTCAAGCTCCTGGCCGCGCCCGATCCGAGGCCTGCCGTATCGGCGATGAGGCACGCGGGCGTGCTGGCGCGGCTGATTCCGGCCGTGGCGTCGTCTGCCGCGTTCGAGGCCATGGTCGATCTCAGCGACGATCCCGTTCTGCGCCTGTCGAGCCTGCTGCCGGACGAGCCGCCCGTGGTGGTGACTGCCGCCCAGGCCCTGCGGCTTTCTCGCGTGATGGAAGGGCGGCTGGGCGATGCGGCACTGGGGCCGCTCGACCTGGCGACACCGCATGCGACCTTGCGTGCCTTCACCTATCGGCTGGGACGTCAGGCCGTGCTCGACCGGCTGATGCGCGGGCTGGCCGAGGCGGGCGGCCAGGGGGATCGATCCGCTCTGGCCGCCGTCGCCGACTGGGCCGTGCCCCGGATGCCCATCGGTGGCCGCGAGCTGGCCAGGCTGGGCGTCGAGCCGGGGCCAGAAACGGGCCTGATCCTGAAGGCGTTCGAGGACGAATGGGTGGCGGCGGATTTCCCCGCGACCGGCCACGCCGATCGGCTCAGCCGGCTGGTGGCGGCACGGCACCGGTGAAGCGGATGACCACGGCCCGGTGATCCGATCCGTTCCGGCGACCCAGCCGGCGGTCGAGCAGGGCGAGGTCCGGCGAGCGATAGACCTGGTCGATGGTCATGGTGGCGGCCGCGGGCAGGGCGCTGTGCCAGGTCCCGGGCCAGCCGGGGGCGGGGATCAAACCGGTTTCGGCCTGGATCTGGCGGCCGATGCGCGCGCTGGAGACGCTGTTGAAATCCCCCGCCACGATCATGGGACCGGGAAAGGCGGCCCGCCACTTCGAGAGGCCTTGCGCCTGGATGATCTGGCCCCACTGGAACTGGTAGGGCCACGGCCGGGTCAGGTGGACGCCCACCACGGTGATCGGCCCCAGCGGGGTTTGCGCCACAACACCCGCCGCATCCAGCTGCTCGGCAAAGGTATCCACCGGTCGGATCGGGAAGCGCGAGGCGAAGACATAGCGTGACGGGCCCTTGCGGCCCTGGTTGGCCCTGCCCACGACCCTGTGTGGATAGGCCCCGACAATACGATCGAGGCCCGAGACGAGGGGGTCGCCGACCTCCACCAGGACGACGATGTCCGCGTCCGCCGCCTGTACCGATCGGGCGACGGCGGCCACGTCCTGGTTCTCGACCCAGACATTGGCGGAATAGAGGGACACGACGGGCGCGCCAGCCCGGGCCTCGCCGATCGGCGGAAACCACTGGGGCCAGCCGGCGACCAGCAGGATCAGGACGGTCGCTATGGCACCACCCAGCGCCACGCGCAGCCGCAGGGCCAGGGTGACGAAAGCGATCAGCGCAGAAGCAAAGATTGCCGGGCCGACGAACTGGGCCAGAATGTCGACCCACCGATGGCCGATGCCACTCAGGGCGGCCAGGCCGATGGTCAGGGGCGGCCCCAGCAAAAGCAGCAAGCCGCCGGTCAGGATCAGTCGGACGCGTGACACGGGCGGCCTTTCGCGAAGACGCTTGCGTTCCGGGGTGAACGCGGGTCGTTGTGATGCGTTGACCACTCGCTTCGGGAGGGCGGAATGGCGAAACGGTCGGTCGCGGATATCGAGAAGATCTGGTCCAATGTCGAGGGCGTCAAGAAGCTGTCGGATCGGGTCGTCGGCCTCGGTCCCTTCGGCATCGGGATGGACGGACTTCTGACCTGGGTTCCCTTCGTGGGGGACGCCTATACCGTCGGGGCAGGCGGCTGGCTGATGATCCAGGCCGTACGCGCCCGCGCATCGGCCGCCACCATGGCCCGGATGGCGGCCTATCTGCTCAGCGACACAGCGACGGCGGCGGTGCCGTTCGCGGGCGCGGTCGTGGATACGCTGTTTCCGGCACACCTGCTGGCGGCCAGGGCGTTGCAGAAGGACATCGAGACCACCCACTGGGTCGAGGCGAACGAGCGCGAGGCCAGGGCGTCGGGTGAACACGACCGCCATGTCGCCAAGATGCGCGCCGATCCGAAGAAGCGGCGAATTGTCTACCTGCATGATTAGGCGGGGCGCCGCGCTTGACGCCCCCGTCTCCAACGGCCCTATTCGCGTCGGCTGTGGCTTTCGGACGGTTCCATGAATGCGATGCTCACGCGCGATGAACTGGCCCTTGCCCTCGGCCGGGCGGGCGAAGGGGATCGGCGCGCCTTCAAGATCGTCTATGAGGCGACCTCCGCGAAGCTGCTGGGCGTTTGCCTGCGTATCTTGGCGGACCGCCAGCTGGCCGAGGACGTCTTGCAGGACACCTATCTTACAGTGTGGAGGAAGGCCTCGACCTTTGACGCGACGCGCGCCAGTCCGATCACCTGGCTGGTGACCATCGCGCGCAACCGCTCGATAGACCGGCTGCGCTCGGCCGCCCCCATGCGGCGCTCGGTGCCGGTCGAGGATGCGCACGACCTGGCCGACGCGGCACCGCTGGCTTCGGACGCGATCGAGACCACCGACGAGGTCGGACGGTTGAACACCTGCCTGGAAACGCTGGAAGACAAGGTCCGCACAGCCATCCGAACCGCCTTTCTGGAGGGCGTCACCTATGATGCCCTGGCCAGCAAGGAGAACGTGCCGCTCGGCACGATGAAGAGCTGGATTCGCAGGGGGCTGTTGAGGCTGAGGAGCTGCCTCGAGACATGACCGACTCACCCATCGATCCCGCCGACCATGACCGCGCCCTGGCTGGTGAGCTCGCCTTGCGCGTTCTGTCCGCCGAAGAGGAACGGGCCGCACGGGCGCGCGAGCGGTCCGACCCTGCCTTCGCCGCCGAGGTGGAGGCCTGGAACGAGCACCTGGCCACCTTTGCCGCCGAGATTGCACCCGTAACGCCATCGTCGGGAGTCTGGCTGCGCGTGGAGTCGGCGATCCAGCCTGTCGCCAACGACAATGGTCGCGTCGCTTTCTGGCGGACCTGGGCCGTGGCCTCGACCGCCCTGCTGGCTGCGAGTGTCGCCGGCGTCGCCATCCTGCTGGCGCGACCCGAGCCCGCGCCGATCGCCCCGTCCGCGCCAGAGGGCGGCGTGACCCGCGTGGCGACCTTGTCCCTGACCGACGGCGGCGCGCCGGCGGTGGCGCTGGCCTATGACACGGCGACCGGAAAGCTGTTCATCGCCCCCATGACCGCGCTCAGCCGGGGGGCGGGCGTGCCTCACCTCTGGCTGGTCAAACCCGAGGGTGGCGTCCAGCTGGTCGGGGCCATCGACGGCTCGGCGACCAGCCGCCGGACCCTGACGGCGCTTCTGGCCGACGAGGCCGGGCATGCCAAAGCCGTGGCGATATCGCTGGAGGCACCGGGCCATACCCCTGCAGCCGACGCGCCCGACGGCCCGGTCGTGGCGACCGGCGACTTGCAGCCGCTCTGACGGCATCCATGTCGCGGCGGGTGCGTAGCTGAATGCGACCGGCTCGTTTCGGTGTCGCCAGATATGAGCGAGGGCATGATTCACGCTTTCGGGTGGACCCACGTCGTGGATCCACCTCAAGCGATCATGCCCTTGCGCGACGCCGAGGGTCCTGACAGCCGCGATCCGGTCCGCGGGGAGGCCACCCAGCCCTTCCATCGGTCTCCCCGCATCTTTCCGGTCCATGTCCGCGACGTCCGGGCCAATTGTCCGCGCTCGCACTGAAAAATCCTGCATTTTCAATCGCCGGCCAGTTTAATGCGGGCCTGAACGCGCCCGGTATCGGCGCTGAACGACACTGATCTCCGTCCCTCAACGGAGATTTCGATGCCTTCCAGCCAGAGTGCCCGCCTGAATCTGCCCTATGTCGCGGCCGGCCAGCTTCAGAAACATGTCACCGTCAACGAGGCCCTGACCCGGCTCGACGGCCTGATCCAGACCGCCGTGATCAGCCGCACGGTCGCGGTCCAGCCCGCCGATCCCAAGGACGGCGACCTCTATATCCTGGCGAACGCGCCCAGGGGTGCGGTCTGGTCGACCTGGAGTGAGGGCGATCTGGTCCGGGCCGAGTTCGGCGGGTGGACCCGCGTGCCGGTCCCGGTCGGAATGATCGCCGTCGTTCTGGATGAGGGTCAGCTGGTGGTCCGCAACGATGCGGGCTGGTCGGTCCCCACGTTCTCGGGCGGTGCGATCCAGCGGCTGACCCGCCTCGGCTTGAACACCCAGGCCGATGCCGCCAATCCCCTGACCGCGCGGATCAACAGCGCCCTGTTCACCGCGCGACCGGTGGCGGAGGGCGGCACAGGCGCACTGCGACTGGTCCTGAACAAGGACGCGGCTCCGGACGTGATGTCAGTCCTGTTCCAGCGCGGCTATTCCGGGCGTGCCGAGCTGGGGCTGATCGGTGACGAAGACCTCAGCCTGAAGGTCAGCGCCGACGGATCGACCTGGCGCGAGGCGTTCCGTGTCGATGCCGATGACGGGCGTGTGGCCTTTCCGGCGGGCGCAATGCGGGTCGAGGCCAGCCTTCTTACCCGTTCATCCAGCTACACGCCGCCGGCCTGGGCACGGATGCTGACGATCACGGCGGTCGGCGGCGGGGGCGGCGGGGGTGCCGGAGCGTTCGCAGCTTCGGGCGAGCGGTTCGGTGGCGGGGGTGGAGCCGGCGGTGGTCTCAGCGTCCTTCGTTGCAGCACGGCGGACCTGCCGGGCAGTCTGGGGATTGCCATCGGCGCGGGCGGAGCAGGCGGCGCGGACGGTCAGGCGACGACCGTCTCGGCCTCGAGTCTTGTCATTCTGACCGCGCGCGGTGGCGGAGCGGGCGTCCCGGGCGCCGCCGGCGGGAGCGGGGGACAGCGAGGTCTCGGACTGATCGCATCGAACGCCGGGGGCGCATCCTCGACCACCGGCGCGGCACAGGCGGGTCAAGGCCTGTCCGGGCCCGGAGCCCCGGGCGGTGGCGGCGGCGGCGGTGCTCTCAACACCGCCGGGACCATCCGGGCATCGGGCACGGGCGGAGACGGTTCAGTACTGCTGAAGCTTTCGCCCGGTGGGGCCGCCGGGAACGGTGCGGGTGCCTCGGGCAGCGCCGCGCCCACGCCGGCCATCGCCCTGGGCGGTGGAGGGGGCGGGGGCGGGGCGGCCTCTGCCTCGGCAGCGGGGTTCGCAGGCGGAAACGGCGGGACGTTCGGCAGCGGGGGTGGGGGCGGCGGCGCGGGCGTCACCGCCGGCGGCGCGGGTGGAACAGGCGCGGCCGGGGCCGTGCTGATCCTCGCCGAGGGGTGACGACATGCGCCGCCCCCAAACCCCAGAGCCTGACGAGCCGGAACTGCTCGATGCCGAGGCGTGGGATCTGCCGCGCCGCATGACCCGTCGCGAGGGCGCGATGGCGGCCGGTCCGGACTGGCGCTGGACCCAACCCCATTTTGAAAAGGACGAGCACGATGAGTGAACCCGAACGACCGCCCCTGGCCGAGGGCCAATGGCTGTGGCGCAGGCTGTATGTCTTTCTGGCCAGTTGCGCGCTGTGGCGGCTGCTGGCGGACGCCGTCGGCAGGACCGAACCCCGGTCCCTGCCCGCCGTGGCCAGCGGGCTGATGACCCTGCTTGCCCTGATGCTGGTCGTCTATCTCGTCGCGCCGACGGCTCAGCAACTGGTGGTACTGATGGCCAATCTGCGCATCCGTCTGACGCAGGGTGGCGCACGATGAGCTTTCGACTGTCGAGCCGGTCGCACGCGCGGCTGAAGGGGGTTCATCCGGCCCTGGTCGGTATCGTCGAGGCGGCGATCCTGACCAGCCCGATCGACTTCATGGTGACCGAGGGAATGCGCAGCCCGGCGCGGCAGGCGGCCCTGGTCAAGGCCGGCGCCAGCCGGACCCTGAACTCGCGCCACATCACCGGCCACGCGGTCGATCTGGCGGCGGTGGTCGAGGGCCAGATCCGCTGGGACTGGCCGCTGTATCCGCGCATCGCGGCGCACATCAAGGCGACGGCGATGACCAGGGGTGTGGCCCTCGTGTGGGGCGGCGACTGGCCGCGCCTGCGCGACGGTCCGCATTTCGAGCTGGATCGAAAGGTGTTTCCATGACCCCGAACCTCCTCGGCCCGGCGCTGAGAACGCTGACCCCGCTCGGGCTGATCACAGGGATTGTGGCCCTTGTCGCGGCGCTCGGTCTGGTCCTGGGCGGGCTCGGCTTTCGCTGGGACCCGCTCGACCTGTCTCGACGACGCGCCGAAGCGTCCGAGGCCGTGGCCGCGCGCGCCCGGGCCGACGCAGATGCGCGCTCCGTAGAGGCAGAGGGTCAGGCCGGTCAGATCGCTCGCCTCGATGCCTCCCTTCAGACCGCGCGGTCGCTGGATCGCGCCACGACCCTGGCCATTCAGGATGCGAGAACCGCCGATGATGCCGACCAACCCCTTGCGACCGATCGCGCTGATCGCTTGCGCGACCATGATCGCGAGCTGTGCCGGATTGCGCCCGACCTCGTCGGTTGCGCCGCCGCGCCTGACCCTGCCGCAGCTGGCGAGCCGACCATGTGACCTTTACCGGCTGCCCGATGATCCGGGGACCATCGATCTCGAGGTCGGCTACTTGACGCGGGGCCGTCAGATCGTCGAATGCGATCTGGCCCGACGACTGGCGGTCGAGACCTTGCTGGCCGAACGCGAGGCTATCGACAGGTCGCGTGCGAGGCCGAGGCCATCGTTCCTGGTTCGGGCCTTCGGGCGAGCCGGATCACCCTGAGGCCCTCGGTCCGGCATCGCGAGCCGCAGTGACCCGGCAAATTCTGCCCGGCACCCGGCATTTCCTGCCGCCGGAAGCCACTTGCGGCACATTCTGCCGGGTCACGGCCATGGGTGAGAAAAATTAATGCAGGTTTTTCAGATGCATGGCTTTGACGCGATTTTCACATTCGTGGCCCGACGATTGCTTCCAAGAGCCCGAGCAAAATGCTCCCGACGGTCAAAACGACGGTCGGACACCTTGAAAAAAGGACTTTCGTCATGCCTGTAAACAGCGTGAACACGAACTCGGGCGCCTATACCGCCCTCCAGAATCTGAACGCCACGAACCGCGACCTGGATACCGTCCAGAGCCGGATCAACACTGGCAAGAAGATCAACAACGCAAAAGACAACGGCGCAATCTGGGCTATCGCCCAGACCCAGCGCTCTGAAGTCACCGCCCTGAATACCGTCAAGGAAAGCCTGGCGCGTGGTTCTTCGGCCGTCGACGTCGGCCTCGCGGCCGGTGAGTCGGTCTCTGACCTTCTGGTCCAGATGAAAGACAAGGCCCTGGCCGCGACCGACAAGTCGCTGTCCACGGCATCGCGCAACGCCCTGAACGAGGATTTCAAGGCGCTCCGAGATCAGATCACCACCGTGGTCACCAACGCCACGTTCAACGGCGTGAACATGCTCAGTTCCACGACCGGCTTCAGCGCCCTGGCCAACTCGTCCGGCACCTCCACGCGCGTCAAGGGTGAAATCCTGTCGCTGGGCGGTGCCAATGTGACCGTGGCTGCGGGCACCACCATCGGCACCGCGACCCTGGCCACCACGGCCCTGGGTCTGGTCAACGCCTCGATCGACAAGGTCTCCGCTTCCCTGGCTCGCCTGGGGACCGGTGCCAAGGCGTTCGAAACCCACTCGACGTTCGTCAGCAAGCTGTCGGACGCCCTGGAGAACGGCGTTGGCAACCTGGTCGATGCGGATCTGGCGAAGGAAAGCGCACGACTGCAGTCGCTGCAAACCAAGCAACAGCTGGGTGTGCAGGCTCTGTCGATCGCTTCCCAGTCGTCTTCGACGCTGCTCGGCCTGTTCCGATAGGCAAACAGGCGGAAGGGCGGGGCATGGTGCCCCGCCCGACCGCTCTTTCAGGAGCCGCCGGCCTTACCGGCGTGAGGAGCTATGGAAACCAATGCGAAGCTGACCGTCGTCCCCACAGTCGTCGCCGCCCCGTCGTCAACGACGCCGGGCGGAGATTTCCAGCAGGGACGCGCCGCGGATGACGCCACACGGGCCGCGCGGTACCGCCTGATCATCGAGGAAGGCTCTTCCAAGGGGACCTTCGTCTACAAGACCCTGGACAGCGAGACCGGAAAGGTCGTGCGCCAGTTCCCTCGCGAACAGGTGCTGAAGATGTCCGAAAGCGGCGGCTACACGGCGGGTGGTCTGATCGACACCAGCGCCTGATTTTCGGGCGTCAGGCAAACACATCTACACCGCGCGGGCTCTCCCGACGCGGGCGATTTCGGTTGTGAAACGCCGTTAACCATACGCTCACAGTTCTCGCAGTAGCCTTGCGGCCAACATCCCGGGGCTAGAAGACCTATGAGCAACAGCGTTCACACCAATGCCGCAGCCGCCACCGCGCTGCAGAACCTGGCTCGCACCAACGACAACCTGACCAGCGTACAGAACCGCGTGTCCACGGGGCTGAGGGTCCAGGGGGCCAAGGACAACTCCTCCATCTGGGCCATCGCCCAGAGCCAGCGTGCCGATGTCGGGGCGCTTGCGGCCGTGAAGCAAAGCCTCGATCGCGCCACCTCGATCGCCGATGTCGCCCTTTCGGCCGGCGAATCAGTCTCTGATCTCCTGAATCAGATGAAGGAAAAGGTCGTAGCGGCCAAGGACGTCTCACTCAGCACCCAGTCGCGGTCCTTGCTGAACTCGGATTTCAAGGCCCTGCTGCGCGCGATCAAGTCGGCGGTCGAGAACGCCTCCTTCGACGGCGGCAACATTCTGAACGGCGTTCTGACCAACGGAATCAGGTTCCTGGCCAATGCCGACGCGACGTCCTACGTCACACTGTCGGGCAAGAATCTGACGCTGTCGGGCACGATCATCTCGCTGGGGCTGTCCGACAGCCTGCTGACGCTCACAGGCGCCACCACGGCCCTCAACAAGCTGGACAACTCCATCACGGCGCTGAACGCGGCGATGGGCGACATCGGGTCCCAGGCGAAGCAGATCACGGCGCACAGCACCTTCGTGACCAAGCTCAGCGATACTGTGGAAAGCGGGATCGGCAATCTGGTGGACGCCGATCTGGCCAAGGAAAGCGCTCGCCTGCAGGCCCTGCAGGTTCAGCAGCAGCTCGGTGCCCAAGCCCTGTCGATCGCCAACCAGGCGCCGCAGATCATCCTGTCGCTGTTCCAGTAAGTCTCAACCGAATCGTCGGCTCGTATGGCCAATGACGACAGGGGCGGGGCGCTGGCGGGGCATATTGGCGCGTTCGCCGAAGCCGTAAAGCGCAAGCAGGGACTGAATAAGCGACTTCGGAAACATCATCGTCTTGCTCCTGTCTGGCAGGATCACAACACGATTCGCAGACCTTCGTTCCTGACCCGGATGTTAATGGAACGTTGATCCCGTTCTGCGAGAGTGGAGGCAGGAGGTTCGCGTGGCGGTGAATAGCGGCTATCTGCTTGGACTGTACGGGGGAAGCTACGACCCCGCTCAGTCGGCTGCCCTGACGAAATCGGTCGCCAAGAAGGCCCAGCCCACCGCTCCGTGGAGCACGGCGGCGCAGGCGACGGCGCCCAAGGCCGATGCTCTGGTCCGCCAGGCGATGGGCGGTCGTGCGTTCGTCAACGAAGATGCCGCCCAGCTGGATGTGAAGGGCGCATCCGCCGACTACAAGAAGCTTTTCGCCCTCTATCAGGGCCTCGATACCCTCAATGCCCTCGCCAACCGGGCGACCACCAAGGGGCTGTCTCCGACCGACCTTGCCCTGGTTCAGAAGCGGTTCGCAGCCGGGATGGAAGAAATCGGCACCTATCTGAAGAAGGCTGATTTCGAGGCGTTGCGTCTGGTTCAGGGCACCTCGACCAGCCTGTCGAAGACGACGGCCGCCGTGCCGAGGGACAGCGCCAACTCCATCACCGGGCCGGTCCACGAAGGTACGCTGGATACGCCCGTGGCCGCCTTCGCCGGAGACACGCGGTTCAGCATCACGATCAAGGTGCCCTCCGGTCAGTCGACGACGACGACCAGCATCGCTATCGACCTGTCCGAACTGGGTTCCACGCCGCGCACCCTGGATGCGGTGACCGGTTTCATCAACGGCAAGCTGCAGGCCGCCGGGTTCCAGACCCGCGTCGGTCGCGACCAGATCAAGGCGGAACCCAAGACCATCACCGTCAACGGGAAGCCCGTCACCCTGCCGGCCGGGCCGGACAAATGGGCTCTGGCGATCCGGGGGACCTCGACCGAGACCGTCGGCTTCACCGCGCCCGACACCTCCGACGCCGTCTATGTCGTCCAATCGGCAGGCGCGGCGGCCCAGACCACCACCACGACGGTCAATGGCGTCAAGACCACCAAGACAACCGTACCCGCCAGCCTGGTCAATCAACTGCTCAAGTTCCAGAGCGATGGCGGGACTGCTGCCATGCCCACGGGCGGCAATGTCGGCGAGACCCACTGGGTCGACGGTCGGCTGTCGCAGGAAAAGCTGCCGGACGAAGTCAAGACGGTTCGGGCCAGCGCCGTGGGGCCGGATGGATCACTATGGCTGGTGGCAGATGTCGAATCCGGACCCACCAACCAGCCGATCAAGGGCAGCCAGGACGTGGCGCTGCTGAAATACGATACCGCCGGGCGACTGGTCGCGACGCGGACGCTGGGCGCGGCGTCGACCGCCAGCGGATTTGCCCTGGCCGTCGACGCCGACGGCACTGTCGCCGTGGCCGGTTCGGTCACGGGATCGCTCAACACCTCGACCACCGATGCGGGCAAGACAGGAGAGGTGGCGACCGTCGCTGACAGCTTCGTCACCGTGTTCGACAAGGACGGACAGGAACAGTGGACCCAGCGCCGGGGCGCGCGCGCCGCCGACGAGGCCACCAGCGTCGCCTTCGGAGCCAATGGCGTGGTCTATATCGGCGGTCGGGCCAAGTCAGCGATGACAGGCTCGAGCCCCGTCGGGGGTTGGGACGGCTATGTCCAGGCCTTCAAGGCCGGTGAGCCCTATCCAACGGCTGGCATCGTCGCCAAGACCATCGGACAGGCCCAGTTCGGAACCGGTTCCGACGACGGCGTGGACGCCGTGACTGTCGACGGATCGAACCTCTATACCGCCGGGGTCGAGAACGGCCGGGCCGTCGTGCGGCGCTTCAGCCTGGACGCAGCGGGTGTACCCACCCTGGCCTCGACGCGGGACCTGGGGGCGATCGCGGGCGAGATCGCCGGGCTGTCGGTTTCGAACGGCAAGGTTATCCTGACCGGCAGCAGTCGCGACAGCGGCCTTTCCGCCGGGACCACGACCCGGGCAAACTCCGGCGGCAAGGACGTCTTCGTCGCCGCCCTGTCCACCAACCTGGTTGCCGCGGGCACCGATCGGCTGACCTGGTATGGCCAGGCAGGCGAGGATTCTGCTGCCGATGTGAAGGTGGTGGATGGCAAGGTCTGGGTCACCGGGATCGCCAACCGCGCGGTGGATGCCAAGGACACCGACCCCACCAAAGCCTATCTGACCCGGCTCAACCCCCTGACGGGCGCGGTGGAATACACGCGGACCTGGTCGGGCGAGGCCGATCAGGCCAAGCCGATGACCCTGGCCGTGGCCACGAACGGGGCGAGCGTGCTGGACCGGCTCGGGCTGCCACAGGGCGAGATCGATCAGTCGGACTCCAAGCTGCTGACCGCCGCGACCTCCGTGCGCGTCGGCGACCGGTTTTACATCAGCCCGGCGGACGGAGGCCGTGCCACGGCCGTCACCATCGACGCCAAGGACACCCTGGCAACCCTGGCCCGCAAGATCAGCGTGGCCTCGGCCGGCAAGCTGAAGGTCACCATCGCCTCGGAGGGAGGCGCGGCCACCGGCAAGGACGGCGAGACGACCACCACGACCGGCGGTCTGCAACGGCTGTCCATCACGGCCAAGGACGGCAAGACCGGTGCGGTGCTGACCTCGGGCGAGACCGGGCGCGACGCCCTGCTGGGTCTCGGGCTTTCGTCCGGGTACATCGGGGTGGCGGCGGGGGACACCAAGACCAGGACCTTTGGTCTCGGCCTGCCCTCCAACCTGACCCTGTCGAACGCCGATGCGATCAAGGCGGCCGGGGAAAAGCTGCAGGGCGCCCTGAAGGCGGTTCGCGACGCCTATCGCGGCCTGGCCCCGCAGGACACGAGCGCGTCTGCCAAGGGCGCGGTCCCTGCCTATCTGACCAGCCAGATTTCAAACTATCAGGCCGCGCTTTCGCGTCTCACCGGTTCCTGAGGACAGGCGGCCTTCGCGGTTGACGCATGGGGGGCGCGCGGGGTTATTGAGCCCTGACGCTTTCGCCGCCCCGAGTGCCCCGGACCATGCAGCTTCCCAACGACAATCGGGTGATCCTGGCCATCGGCGCCGGCGTGGCGATCCTGGCCGCGATCGTGCTGGCCCTGATCTTCGGCGGCAAGAAGGATCAGACCCAGGCTCCACCCGTGGACAGGCCGGCCGGCCTTCAGGTCGATCTGGCCGATGCCCCGTCGCTGGAGCCGACGCGCGAACTGCGCTGTTTTGTCGACGGTCAGTTCGTCGGCATGGCGACCCTGGCCGACTGTGCCCGGCGCAATGGACTGGCCACAGACGGTCTGGATGTCGGCCTGGACGCCAGCGGAAATCTGGCGGCGGCCCCGACGGCGTCGTTCGCGCCGCCGCCGGAGCTGCCGACGTCGGAAGTCGCGGACCTGAACGACGGGCTCGACACGCCCGATGCGAGCCCGCCCGGGAAACCCGGCAGCCAGCCGCAGCGCGAGCCGCAGGTTCAGCGCGCGTCGGGCGCACCCTGCCTGCGCTACACGGGTTCGGAATGGCGCCAGATCTCGACCGACATGAGTCTGGGCCAGTGCGTCCAGGCGCTCTACGCCGGCACCTGCGTTTCGCCCGGAGACGCCCAGTATGGCCAGCACGGCAGCCTGACGCTGCGTCTGGTGCCGCGTCGGGTCGAACAGTCCACTGACAACACCCGGTTCCGCATCCTGGCCGACCAGGACCGGAACTGCCAGTTTCCGGGCTTGAACTGATGCGCGCGATCGTCCCCGTCCTGCTTCTTTCCGCCTTCGCCGCGACCGGCTGCGCCGAGAAGCTGAAGGCACCGTATGACAAGGGCGTCTGCTATGCCCTGGGCACGCCCGAGGGCCAGGATCCCCAGTTCAATGTCGTGGCCCGCGATCAGCCGGCGATCGAATACTGCGCCGCGCGTCTCGAAGAGATGCGGGCCCGGTTCCTGGGCATGGGCGGCAACAAGCGTGAGGTGATCGGGTCCTATCAGGGCCGTTTCATCTTCGTCGATGGACGCGGGGTGTCCTATGGCAAGTCGCTGGACGGAATCCGTTTCTTCGCCCTGGCCCGCACGGGCGACGGTCGCCTGGCGGTGCCCCAGGCGATCGAGCGCGAGACCAACGGCCTCAGCATCATCGAGGAAGCGGCTCCGCCCACACCTCCGGCGGGCTAGAACGAAACCGGAACACGTGTTAACGATCGCGACGGGCAGACCCGCGCGGTCGAGATTTCAGAAAGAGAACCAAGCTCATGGCGGGAAGCGTCAACAAGGTCATCCTGGTCGGCAATCTGGGGCGCGACCCCGAAATCCGGTCGATGCCGAACGGCGACCGGATCGCCAATATGTCGATCGCCACGTCGGAGACCTGGCGCGACAAGTCCTCGGGCGAGAAGAAGGAAAAGACCGAATGGCACCGGGTCTCGATCTTCAACGATAACATCGTCAAGGTCGTTGAAAATTATGTGAAAAAAGGCACTACCGTCTATATCGAGGGCCAGCTGCAGACCCGGAAATGGACCGACAAGGACGGTGTCGAGAAGTACACGACAGAGGTCATCGTCGGCCGGTTCAACGGCCAGCTGACCCTGCTGGGCGGCCGGGACGGGGGCGGGGCCTCGCAAGGCGGCGGGGGTCGCGGCGGCGACGACGACTATTCGTCCGGCTTCTCCACCGGCGGAGCGAACAAGCCCAGCGGCCCGCGGGAAAGCTACGACCTGAACGACGACATTCCGTTTTAGGGTGCGTCGTGGCGACTGCGCCCTACAGCTATCGGGTGGACCCGTCCGTACCGCCGTTTCCCGATGATCGGGCAGTCGTGGTGTTCGATGGCGATTGTGCCATGTGTTCCGGGTCGGCGCGCATGATCCTGCGTCGGGATCGTCGAGATCGCTTTCGGGTGCTGGCCGCGCAATCCCCCCTGGGCCGGGCGCTCTACCGCCACTACCGACTGGACGACGGAGACCTGTCGACCTTCATCCTGATCGAGAACGGAAAAGCGCTCTTCAAGTCGGACGCTGCCATCCGGGTGGCGGAACAGCTCGGCGGTCTGAATACGCTGGCGGGTCTGCTACGCATCGTTCCGCCCGGCCTTCGTGACGCAGCCTATGACTGGGTCGCGCGCAACCGGCTCCGGTTCTTGCGGCGTCGGCCCGTCTGCATCCTCCTGCCGGAGGTGGATCCGGGACGAATTCTGGGATGAGGCGGGTGCTGGTTCTCGGGGCCAATGGCTTCATCGGGGCGCATGTCGCAGCGGCCCTCGCCTCGGCGGGATGGAGTGTCAGGGCCGGAGCGCGCGATCCGGAACGTGCGGCGCGCCGGGCCCCCGCGCATGAGTGGATCCGGACTGACTTCGCCCATCTGACGCGGGCGTCCGACTGGGTCGAAAGCCTTCGTGACGTCGCGGCCGTGGTCAACTGCGTCGGCGTGCTTCAGGACGGCGCGGGAGACAGTACAGCGATCGCGCATGTCGAGGGCCCGCGTGCGCTGATAGCGGCCTGCGAGGTCGCGGGGGTGGAGCGCGTCGTCCACATATCGGCCGTGGGGGCCGACGACTCTGTCGGAACAGCCTATGCGCGATCCAAGGCCGAGACGGAGCGCCTGTTCGCGGCAAGCGCACTGGATTGGTTGATCCTGCGGCCGTCGCTGGTGATCGGGCGGGGGGCGTTCGGTGGAACCGGACTGATCCGCGCCCTGGCGGCGCTGCCCCTTGCGATTCCTGTCATCGGCGGCGAACAGAGGTTTCGCCCCGTTGCCATGCAGGATCTGTGCGCTGCCGTCGTTGCCGGGTTGGCTGCGGACGCGCCCTTTCGTCGAACGCTCGATATCGCCGGACCGCAAAGCCTCACCCTGGCCGGGATTCTGCGGCTGTATCGCGGCTGGCTGGGGCTCGCACCGGCCCCGATCGTGCGCATTCCGGCCGCTGTGGCTGCGCCGGTTCTGGTCCTCGGCAACCTCGCCGGCCGCCTCGGCTGGCCGTCTCCGCTTCGAACAACCGCGCTGCGCCAGATGGAGTATGGCGTCGAGGGAGATGCCGACACCTGGGTCCAGACCCTCGGTATCCAGCCCCTGACCCTGTCCGACCAGCTGTCGCGCGAGCCTGCCTCGGTCCAGGATGTGTGGCATGCGCGGCTTTGGTTCGTCCGCCCGGTGGCGGTTGCCACGCTCAGTCTGTTCTGGGCGCTGACGGGCATCATCAGCTTTGGACCCGGCTGGCGAGCGGCCCTGGCTGTTCTGGCCGAGGGTGGCTATGGCGATGCTGCCGGACCAATCGCATGGTTCGGGGCCCTGCTGGACGTGGTGCTGGGACTGGCGCTTCTGGTGCGGCCATGGACGGCGCGGGTCGCGATGGTGATGACGTTCAGCACCCTGGTCTATCTGATCGCGGGGACGATCAGTCTGCCGCAGTACTGGATCGACCCTCTGGGTCCGTGGCTCAAGGTTCTGCCGATGATGGCCCTGTGCTTGTTCGTCGCCGCCACCGACGCCCGGCGGTGAACCGCAGATGACCCTCTACTGGCTCGTCAAACTGATCCACATCCTGTCGGGGGCCGTCCTGTTCGGAACCGGCATGGGCATCGCCTTTTTCATGGTTTGGGCCAACCGGTCCCGGGATGCATCGACCATCGCGCCCGTCGCCCGTATCGTGGTCGTTGCAGACATGATCTTCACCGCCACGGCCGTGGTCGTCCAGCCACTGAGTGGCCTGTGGTTGATCCAGATTCAGGGCTACAGCCTGTCCGAGCCCTGGCTGGTCGCGGCCTATGGGCTTTATGCGATCACGGGTCTGTTCTGGTTGCCGGTGGTCTGGATACAGGTCCGGCTCGCACGGCTGGCCGAGGAAGCGGCGTCGCAGGGCACACGCCTGTCCGCGACCTACGGCCGTCTGTACCGGATCTGGTTCGCCATGGGGTTTCCGGCCTTTGTGGCCGTGATCGGCATCTACGGCCTGATGGTCGCCAGACCGGTGTTCTGACCGAAACGCCCTGTCACCTGGTGTGACGCGCCCTGGTGCCCCCACTGTGCGATAGGCCTTGTGTGCCCGTGATTCCCGACAAGCCCCACAGCCCGCTGACCCTGATGGAGATCGGCGCGATCGTCGCCATCGTGGTGATCTGGGGGGCGAACAATGCAGCGGCCAAGGTGGCGACCGACGTCCTGCCGCCGCTCCTGACGGGTGCGCTGCGGTTCGCCATCGCCTCGGTCTGCCTGATCCCGTTCGTGCGGCCGCCGTTTCCGAACTGGAAAAGCCTGCTGCTGATCGTGGTGATCGGAGGGCCGCTTCACTATGGCCTGTTGTACCTGGGGTTTTCGCTGGCCGAGGATGTCAGCCCGGTGTCGGTGGCCTCGCAGCTGTGGATTCCGTTCACCGCCGTGTTCGCCTTCCTGCTGCTCGGCGAGCGGCTGTCGAGGGCGGCCCTGGCGGGGCTGGTCGTGGCGTTCGCCGGCGTGGTCTGGATGACGGCCGATCCGCACGCCCTGCATGACTGGCCGGCCATTCTGATCGTCGCGGCCGCCAGCGCCTGCTGGGCCGTGACCACGGTGATCGCCCGGCGCACGACCTCTATCCCGCCCCTGAAGATGCAGGGGCTGCTGGCCCTGTTCGCCCTGCCGACCCTGGCCTTCGGCTCCGCCTTCACCGAGCACGGCCAGGTCGAGGCCGTCCGGGCGGCGACGCCGCTGATCTGGATCTGCCTGCTTTGGGCCGGGATCGTGTCGTCGGTGTTCGCCACCTCGATGGTCTTCTGGCTGGTGCAGAAGCGCGAGGCCGGGCGGGTGACGCCCTATTTCCTCGCCACCCCGGTGGTGTCCATCGCCATCGGCTGGGGTTTCCTGGGCGACGTCCTGACCCCGCAGATCCTGGCTGGTTCCGCCCTGACCATGGGCGGAGTCGCGGTCGTGGCCCTGGCGGAGCGGGGGCTGCGCGCCGGTGCCGCCAAGGCCTGACGGGTCGTCCTAACCCGCTGCCATGACCCCGCAGACCACGCGATCGCCCGCGCCGCCGATCGGCTGGGAGGTGTGGTCGTCGGCGTTGGCGTGGATCACGATGGCCGAGCCGTCCGCGTCCCACAGCCATTCGCCCGGTCCTTCGTCGGCGATGCGCGCGCGGGTGGTGAACATTTCGGCCGAGACCGACCCATCGGCGGCGGCGAAGATGTTGGGCAGGTCGCCGTCGTCGGGACCTCCGGCGTTCAGCAGGCCGTGCGGCCTTGCCGGCATGCCGTGATTCACGTGGGCACCGGCTGCGGTGAAGGTCGGCGCACACTGGCCCACAGAATGAATGTGCACCCCGTGCCAGCCCGGCGTCAGGCCGGTCGCCTCGATACGGATCAGAAGGCCTGTCGCGCCTTGGGTCAGGACGGCGCGACCGACCCGGGCACCCGCGGCGTTGACCAGAGTCGCCTCGCCGAAATCGCCCGGCGTGGCGCGGGCCATGACGTGGTCGCCATAGTCGTTGGCGGTGACGCTGACACAGGCCCCAAGGGGCAGAGCCAGCAGGGTCAGGGAGAGCAGAGCCTTACGCATCGTTTTCGTCCTTTCACGGATGGGGTCGAAACCCGGAAAAAGCCCGCGAAACTTTGCTTCGCCGACCCCCGGATGCTAGAAATCACCTTAGCGGATCACGTTCCGATTCCGGCCATTTAAAGCCAGATTTCCTTGACTGACGACAGCTTCGACAATGACGCGCCCCTGCCTGTTCCATCGGGAGGGCCCTTCGATCCGGGCGGCGACATCTCCGTGATCTCCATCGAGGACGAGCTGAAACGCTCCTACCTCGACTATGCCATGAGCGTGATCGTCAGCCGGGCGCTGCCGGACGCGCGCGACGGCCTGAAACCCGTTCATCGTCGCATCCTGTATTCGATGCACGACCTGAACATGACGCCGGAGCGGTCGTATTCGAAATGCGCCCGCGTGGTCGGCGACGTGCTGGGCCGGTTCCATCCGCACGGCGACGCCTCGGTCTATATGGCCCTGGTCCGCATGGCCCAGCCCTTCTCGATGGGGCTGATGCTGATCGACGGCCAGGGCAATTTCGGCTCGGTCGACGGCGATATGCCGGCCTCGATGCGTTACACCGAGGCCCGGATGGCCCCGGCCGCCAGCGCCCTGCTGACCGACATCGACAAGGACACCGTCGATTTCCAGCCGAACTACGACGAAAAGGAACTGGAACCCGTCGTCCTGCCGGCGCGGATTCCGAACCTGCTGGTCAATGGCGCGGGCGGCATCGCCGTGGGCATGGCGACCAACATCCCGCCGCATAATCTGGGCGAGATCGTCGATGCCTGCGTGGCCTTGCTGGACGATCCCGAGATCACCGACGACGCCATACTGGACATCGTGCCGGGTCCAGATTTCCCGACCGGCGGCGAGATCCTGGGCCGCACCGCGCCCCGCAACGCCCTGCGCGAAGGCCGCGGCTCTGTCGTGGTGCGCGGCGTCGCCTCGGTCGAGACGATCCGCAAGGACCGCGAGGCCATCGTGGTCACGGAACTGCCGTTCCAGGTCAACAAACAGACCCTGATCGAGCGCATCGCCGAAATGGTCCGCGAAAAGCGTCTGGAAGGCATTTCCGACGTCCGCGACGAATCCGACCGTGCGGGCATGCGGATCGTCATCGAGCTGAAGCGGGATGCGTCCGGCGACGTGATCCTGAACCAGCTGTGGCGCTACACCGCCATGCAGTCGTCGTTCGGCGTCAACATGCTGGCCCTGAACCACGGCCGCCCCGAGCAGATGGGCCTGCGCAAACTGCTCGAGGTCTTCCTGGAGTTCCGGGAAGAGGTCGTCGTCCGCCGGGTCAAGTTCGAGCTGGCCAAGGCCCGCGACCGCGGCCATGTGCTGGTCGGTCTGGCCGTCGCCGTCGCCAACATCGACGAGGTCATCCACATCATCCGCTCGTCGGCCGATCCGGCAGAGGCACGCGAGCGGCTGCAGGCCAGGGCCTGGCCCGTCGGCGACATGATCGCCCTGGTCGAGCTGATCGCCGATCCGCGTTCGGTCCTGATCGATGGCGACAGCCTGAAGCTGACCGATGAACAGGCCCGCGCCATCCTCGGCCTGACGCTCAGCCGCCTGACCGGCCTCGGCCGCGACGACATCTTCGGCGAGGCGCGGGGTCTGGCCGACACCATCCAGGGCCATCTGACCATCCTGTCGGACCGCAAGAACATCCTGGCGATCATCCGCGAGGACCTGCTGGACGTCCGCAACCAGTTCGCCGTGCCGCGCCGCACCGTCATCGGCGAAGGCGACTTCGAGCTGGAAGACGAGGATCTGATCCCGCGCGAGGACATGGTCGTGACCGTGACCCACGGCGGCTACGTCAAGCGGGTGGCGCTCAACGCCTATCGGACCCAGCATCGCGGCGGCAAGGGCAAGTCCGGCATGACGATGAAGGACGAGGACGCCGTCGTCGGCGTCTTCTCCGCCTCGACCCACACGCCGGTGCTGTTCTTCGCGACCAACGGCAAGGCCTACAAACTGAAGGTCTGGCGTCTGCCGCTGGGGGCTCCGACCTCGCGCGGCAAGGCCTTCGTCAACCTGCTGCCGATCGAGCCGGGCGATTCGATCATGAACGTCCTGCCCCTGCCCGAGGACGAGACGACCTGGGGCGACTACGACATCATGTTCGCCACACGCTCGGGCGATGTGCGCCGCAACAAGCTCAGTGACTTCGCCACCGTCAACCGGGCCGGCAAGATCGCGATGAAGCTGGAAGACGGCGATCACATGGTCGGCGTGGCCCTGTGCACCGCCGAGGACGACGTCCTGCTGACGACCGCCCTGGGCCGCGCCATCCGCTTCAAGGCCGACGACGTGCGGGTATTCAAGGGCCGGGATTCGACCGGAGTCCGGGGCGTGCGCCTGCAAGGAGACGATGCGGTCATCTCGATGGCCGTGCTCGGCCGGGTCGATGCCACGCCCGAGGAGCGGGCGGCCTACGTCAAGCATTCGAACGCCATGCGTCGGGCGACCGACGGCGAGGACGACACCGCCGTCGCCGAGGCGGACGACGAGGCCGAAGGCTCGGGTGACGCCGCCCTGTCGGTCGAGCGGATCGCCGAGCTCGGTGCGGCCGAGCAGTTCATTCTGACGGTCACCGAGACGGGCTTCGGCAAGCGATCCTCCGCCTATGAATACCGCCGCACCGGTCGGGGCGGGCAGGGGCTGACGGCCCATGGACTGGGCGGTCGCGCGGGCACCCGTCTGGCTGCCGCCTTCCCGGTCGAGGAAACCGACGACCTGCTGCTGGTCACCTCCAATGGCCAGATGATCCGCACGCGCGTGGGTCAGGTCCGGATCGTGGGCCGCTCGTCGCAGGGCGTGACCATCTTCCGCACCGCCGAGGGCGAACGCGTCGTGTCGGTTGAACGGCTGGCCGAGACAGGCGGCGGGGATGAGCCCGAGGTCGAGGGTGACGAGGACTGAACCCTGTCCCAAAGGGAGAGGGCTTGAGCGCCCGGGAGCCGACAGGCGATCGGACTTGCGCGAAAGGGTGAGGGGTTACGCCCTCACCGGATCGCACCGTAACCCCTCACCCTTTCGGCCCAGTCGCATCGCTGCGCTCTGCGGGCCTCAAGCCCTCTCCCGCCGGGAGAGGGGAGGATGACCACCCTCCTGATCGACGGTCTTCCGGCCACCGAGGCGGACCTCCACTACCTCGCCCTGGTCAACTACGGGGCCTACACCTCGTTTCGGATCGAGGAGGGGGGTGTCCGTGGCCTGACCCTGCATCTGGCGCGGCTTGAGGCCTCTTCGGTCGAGCTGTTCGGCGCGGCGGTGGGCGAGGCCCGGTTGCGCGAGGGGCTGCGGGCGGCGCTGGCGGGACGGGACGCGGCCTGGGTGCGTCTCAGTCTGTTCTCACCGGACATCTGGCCCCGGATGCCGTCATGGACCGGCGTGCCCAGGGTGATGACGTCGGTTTCACCGCCACCGCCGCCCCTGGCCGACGGTCTGCGGCTGCAGGTCCAGACCTATGGGCGCGAGGAACCGCACATCAAACACACGGCCAGCATGGGTCTGATCCGGGCCCGCCGATCCGCCCGCACGGACGGTTTCGACGACGCCCTGTTCGCGGATCCGGACGGCGTGGTTTCGGAAGGCAGCAGCTGGAACATCGGCTTCGTCACGGGCGACACCGTGGTCTGGCCCCGGGCTCCGATGCTGGCGGGCGTGGCCCAGGCCCTCATCGCGCAGGGCCTTTCCGAGGTCGGTCTGGACCAGCGCACCGCGACCGTGAACGTCGCGGATCTCGCGGGCTTCGACGCCGCCTTCATCTGCAACAGCGCGACCCCGGCCTGCCCGGTGACCGCCATCGGCGACCAGACGTTCGCCGCGAACCCGAACCGGGTCGAGCGCCTTCGTGCCGCCTGGGCGACGAACCCGGTCGAGCCGATCTGACGGCCCGACCGGACTGTCGCCGGGCCTAACGACGGCGCGGCGTGAACAGGTCGCCCAGCCGGTCCGGCGTGCCCTCGATCCGCTCCAGGTGCGGATATTTCAGGCCGTCGTGATAGTCGAAGGTCACGGTGCGGAAATGGGTGCCGTCCTTGACGATCAGCTCGATCTTCCGGTCCGTGCCTTTGGCGGCGGTCACGGCCTCGGCCAGACGCGAGGCCGAGGCCTCCTCGCCGTTGATGGCGATGATCTGCATCCCGCGGGCCAGTCCCTGCTGGAAGGCCAGGCCGTTCCACATGACGCCCCCGATCTGGTTGGTCGCGCTGGTCTGGAAGCCGAGCGAATAGCTGAAGTCGTTGCGGCCGTATTCCGAGTACAGCGTCTTCTGATAGTCGCTGGGCGTATCGGTATAGACGAGTCGGTACCCGCCGCGCTCCAGACCATCCAGCGGCGCGCCGGGGCCGTGGCCGTCCAGGCGGGTCCGCAGGAAGGTCGCCCAGTCGTATTCGACCACGCCGTTCAGCGCCGCGACCACGTCGTCGAAGGTGTAGGGGTTCTCGTCGAAGGCTCCGTCGTTCATACCGTAGAAGGTGCGCGCGAAGTCATCCAGCGACTTGCGGCCATTGGTGCGCTCGCGGATCAGGGTGTCCGCGTCCAGCCAGATCAGCTGACCCTCGACATAGTAGTCCTCGCTGCGCTGCCAGGCGCGCCAGCCGATCGGACGGCGCTGCTGGATGATCGGGTCGTTGGTCGTGTCCTGCATCGCGCGCCATTCGCGCCCGACGGTGTTGTCATAGGTCGCCGCGTCGAGGGCCAGGGCGTCCAGCGCCTGCTGGCGGGAATGCAGGCCTGACCGGGCGGCCAGCACCTTGCCCCAGAACTGGTTCTGTCCCTCGTAGACCCACAGCAGCGAGTCCTGCATCGGCGTGTTGTAGTTCGGGACCATCTGACCCATCGGGCGACGATATTTGCCGTCCCAGGAGTGATCGTATTCGTGCGGCAGCAGATCGCGGTCGCCGAGCCGGGATTCCCAGTCGGTGAAGAAGCCGGGATCGACGCTGTTCTCCGATGACCGGTGATGCTCCAGCCCGATCCCGCCCAGACGATCGGTGATAGCCACCAGGAAATCATAGTGATCATAGTGACGCGCGCCATGCAGCCGGTCGGCCTGCTGCACCAGATTGCGCAGGATCGTGATCTGCTCGTCCGTCGCGGCCAGGTTTTCCTCGGCGTCGGCCACGAGGTTCAGCCGCACGGGCGAGCGGCCGCCCGGATCCAGATCGATCTGGCGGAAATGTTCTCCGGCGAACAGGGGGCTGTCGATCAGCACGTCCAGCGGCACGGGCTTGAAGGTGGTGACGGCGCCGGCGGTGGTCCCGGTCTCCAGGGCGGTGCCGAACTTCCAGCCATCGGGCAGGGTCAGGGTGGCCTGGGCCGTGATGTTCCGGTGGAAGCGCCCGGCCGGATACAGCAGCATCTTCTCCCACTGCACGTTCAGCATCTCGGCGGTCATGGTGACCCGACCCTGGCTTTCGGTCGTGGGCGACAGGTGCTGGAAGGTGGCGACGACCTCGGTCGCGCCGGCCGGAACCTCGATGTGGAAGGCGAAGGGGTTGAGCGTATCCCGCACCCATTCGACCCGCTGGCCGTTGGCGGTGAAGATCAGGCCGCCCAGCTGGGTGATCGGCCCGGTCGGACCGTGTTCGCCCGGCAGCCATTCGGGGAAGAACAGGGTCAGCGGCCCGGCACCCTCGACCGGGATGGTCTCACGCACCTGATAGATGCGGCGGTTCAGATCGGTCGCATCGACCTCCAGCCGCACGACGCCGGGCCAGGCCTGATCGACGACGGCCGGGATGGCCTGCGGCGTCTGCGGATGGCCGGCGTAGGCATCGACCTGGGCCAGGGCGGGGGTCGAGGCGAGCACGAGGGTCGCAAGGCACACCGAGAGAGCGAGACGCTTCATGAAGGATTTCCGGCAAGGGCGTCGGGACGCTCCCTTCGCTTGGCGGCGCGAGATCACGCCTGTCCGGTCACCGCGTCAAGCGTTGCCGCCGGGACGGATCACGATGCCGGCGTGACGTCCAGCAGATCGACCTTGAACAGCAGGGTCGAGTTGGGCGGCAGTTCGTCCCCGCCGACCCAGCGGTCGCCGTAGCCCAGCGATGCGGGGATGGCGAAATAGAAGGTCTCGCCGACGTGCATCAGGGCCACACCCTCGGTCCAGCCGCGGATGACGCGATTCAGCGGGAACTCGGCTGGCTCGCCCCGGTCATAGGAGCTGTCGAACTTTCGCCCGTCGATGAAGGTGCCTTCATAGTGAACCTTGACCGTGTCGGTCGCAGTGGGCTGGCGACCTTCGGGATGGGCGCGGCCCTCGCGTCGATACTGAAGGCCCGATGCGGTGGTCGTCCAGCCTCGACGCTGGCCGTTCCAGGCCAGATAGGCGGCCTGACCGGCCTCGTATTCGGCCGGGGTGGAATGGACGGACGGGTCGGGCGTCGGGACGGGCGCTGTGGCACAGGCGGCGAGCGCCAGGGTTGCCAGAGAAAGGGGGGTGACGAGGGCAAGGGCGATCAGCTTCATGCCGGGAGGCTTAGCAGCGTCGCATCCCCGTCGCTAGGCAGCCGCATCGAGACGATCGCGCCGGGCCCTGAGAAACAGCGTCTCGGCCGGGGACGGCCCCAGCGTGAGGGCGACGTCATAGTCCTGACGCGCCTCCTTGTCCCGGCCCAGGCGGGCGAACATGTCCGCGCGGGCCGCATGGAGAGGCAGCCAGCCTTGCACCTCGATGCCGAGCAGGGCGTCGAGCGCGACCGCCGGGCCCTCGACCTCGGCCAGAGCCACGGCGCGGTTGGTGCGGATCACCGGGTCGTCACGCTGGAGCAGCAGGAGGTTGTAGAGCCCCAGGATGGCAGCCCAGTCGGTGCGCCCGGTCGTCGCGCGGTCGGCGTGGGCACCGTGGATCGCCGCCTGAAGTGCGCGCGGGCCGGGCACGGCGCGCCGGGCGTGGGACGCGGCGGCCGATCGGGCGACGAAGCGACCGGCCTCGGCGATCAGCGTCGCATCCCAGTCGGCCGTATTCTGCTCGGTCAGGGGAACCATGGCCCCGTCGGGGCTGAGGCGGGCGGGGCGGCGGGCCTCCGAGTAGCGCACCGTGGCGGCCAGGCCCTGAGCCTCTGCATCGTCGGGGGCGAGACGGGCCAGCAGGGCGGTCAGGTTCAGCATCTCGGCGGCGAAGTCGGCGTGGGGGCCGGCCCCGGCGGAGTCGGCGTGGGCCTGGGCATAGGCTACCTCCAGCGTCGACAGGACCGCATCCATCCGCTCCGGCCAGCGGTCCGGGGAGGGGACATCAAAGGGCACGCCCGCCTCCGCGATCTTCCTCTTGGCGCGGACCAGGCGCTGGGCCAGGGTCGGCTCCGGCGTCAGGAAGGCGGCGGCGACCTCGGCCGTGGACAGGCCGCAGACGGTGCGCAGGGTCAGGGCCGCGCGCGCATCCGGGCTGACCGCCGGATGGCAGCAGACGAAGATCAGCCGCACCCGCTCGTCGGGAATGGGCTCATCGAGCGCCATGACGTGATCCTCGGGGGTGGGTTCGGGTGCGGCGTCGTCGGGTCTGTAGGCTGCCGCCGTCGCGCGCCGTCGATAGCGGTCCAGCACCCGGCGACGGGCGACGGCATAGAGCCAGGCGGCGGGGTCGGCCGGTGGGGTTTCTCCCCAGCGCTCAAGTGCACGGGCGCAGGCTTCGGCGAAGGCCTCCTCGGCCAGATCGAGATCGCGGAAGGCGGCGGCGAGGGCAGAGACCACCCGGCCGCCCGCGTCCCGGAACGTCTGGTCGAGGAGACGGCTCACCGGGATCGATCAGCCCTGCGGCGGGGGGGGCAGCATGGGGCGGATCTCGATCGAACCGGTCTTTGCGATCGGCAGCTTCTTCGCCCATTCGATGGCGGCGTCGAGGTCCGGCACGTCGATCATATAGAGGCCACCCAGCTGCTCGCGCGTCTCGGCGAACGGGCCGTCGTGGACGGTGCGGCCCTGGGGTGTCACGCGGACGGTAGTGGCGGTGTCGGGGCTCTTCAGGCCCGCCCCGCCGACGATGACGCCGGCGGCGCCCATCTCCTGGCCGTAGGCGGTGTGCGCGGCGATGATGTCGAGCCAGGCCTGGCCGCTGTCGCCGTCGGGATAGGCCTCGGCGTGGGGTTCGTGGATCAGCAGGGCATATTGCATGGGGTCAGCCTCCGGTTTGGGTCGCCTGATCGGACGCTCCGATCCTGCACGACAACAGACAGACGCGCGAGGGTCGGCCGGATCGACACCATGCCGAGGATTAATTCGAGGTCATGACGTCGAGTTAAAATGACTTCCCCCGGTCTGGGGGTCACCTTCGCCCCAGCATCAGGGAGGAGCCCACCATGACCAGGTCCATTACCGCCGCCTTCGCCATCGTCGCCGCCGTCGCCGCGACCTTCGCCGCCGCTGTCCCCGCATCCGGCGCCGACGGCCCCGAGGTCCGCGTGCGTCGCGCCGCCGCCCGGATGGTGGTGATCGTCGAGGATCGCACCGATGTCGCCGTCGAGATCGAGCCCGGTTCGGGCGGGCTGCCCCTGCCGACCGTGACCCGTTCCGGCAATGAGGTCCGCATCGACGGTGGTCTGGGGCGCAACCCGATCCGCAACTGCCGCAGCGGCCCGGAGACGGCGCGTCAGCCGGGTGAGGGGGCCTCGGTCGAGGTTCGCAACAGGGGTCGGGTCGATCTGTCGGGCGCGCCCCTGATCGTGGTGCGCACGCCCCGGACCGTGGATGTCTCGACGGAAGACTCGGCCATCTTCGGGGCCATCGGCCGGGGCGCGACCTCGATCGCGCTGGGGGCCGGCGGGTGCGGCGACTGGACCGTGGCCAACACCTCGGGCCATGCCGATCTGTCGGTCGGCGGGTCGGGCAACATTCGCGCCGGGACGTCCGGAAGCCTGGAGGCCGCCATCGGGGGCTCGGGCCGGGTGACCGCCGGGGCGACCGGCGACCTGGATGCCTCGATCGGCGGATCGGGTACGATCGTTGTCACCCGGGCAACGGGCGCGGTAGAGGCGGCCATCGGCGGCACCGGCGACGTGCGCGTCGGGGGCGGAACTCCCCGCTCGGTCGAGGCCGCCATCGGCGGCTCTGGCGACATCGTGATCCAGGGCGACGCCGGCCCGCTGGAAGCCTCCATCGCCGGATCGGGCAATGTCACGGTCACCGGGACGGTCGCCAGCCTGGACGCCAGCCTCGTCGGCAGCGGCGACGTGACCGTCGGCCGGGTCACCGGTTCGGTCTCCCAGTCCATCATGGGCGGCGGACGGGTTCATATCGGCCACTGATCTCCCCCGGTCAGAACGCCGTAGGGAGACGGCCCGGGAGCGTGGAACCCCCCGGGCCGTCTTTCCCACAGAAACCGGTTAGAAGCCCTTCGGCGCGCTTGACGAAACCGGACTCACTCGTCATAAGCGCCAACTCTTGTTGGACCGGCTGTGCAGCTCTCGGGTTGCAGACGCGGTTCGCAGGAACGACCCGGCCCGTTCTTTGTAGCGATCCAGGACTTCAACGGCCTTCGCGGGAGACTGCGTGGGCCGATCGTTTTTGCGGACGTGCGTACTCTGAAGGCACTCGTGCCTGAAGGCCTCCGGTCTTTGAAATGGTTCACAGGGACGCAGGTTCGCCTGCTTGGGAAATACGACCGATATGGATCAAAGCATCCGCATCAGGCTCAAGGCCTTCGATCACCGCGTCCTCGACTTTTCGACGCGCGAAATCGTCAACACAGCCAAGCGCACGGGCGCGACCGTTCGTGGTCCGATCCCGCTGCCGACCCTGATCGAAAAGTTCACCGTGAACCGCTCGCCGCACGTCGACAAGAAGTCGCGCGAGCAGTTTGAAATCCGCACGCACAAGCGTGTCCTCGACATCGTCGACCCCACCCCGCAGACCGTGGACGCGCTCATGAAGCTCGACCTGTCCGCCGGCGTGGACGTCGAGATCAAGATTTAAAGAAACAAAGGCGGGATCCGATATGCGCACGGGCGTGATCGCCAAGAAGCTGGGCATGACCCGCGTGTTCGCCGAAGACGGCGCGCACGTTCCGGTCACTGTGCTCCAGCTCGACGACTGTCAGGTCGTCGGTCAACGCACTCAGGAGCGGGACGGCTACGTCGCCCTGCAGCTGGGTGCCGGGACCAAGAAGGCAAAGAACACCAACAAGGCTCAACGCACGACGTTTGCGAATGCAGAGGTCGAGCCCAAGCACGTCGTCATGGAATTCCATGTTTCGAACGATGCGCTGATCGACGTCGGTGCGACCCTGTCGGCCGACCACTTCGTCGCCGGCCAGAAGGTCGACATCCAGGGCGAGACGATCGGCAAGGGCTTCCAGGGCGGCATGAAGCGCTGGAACTTCGGTGGTCTGCGTGCGACCCACGGCGTGTCCGTGTCGCACCGCTCGCTGGGCTCGACGGGTAACCGTCAGGACCCCGGCAAGACCTTCAAGGGCAAGAAGATGGCCGGACACCTGGGTGTCGAGACCATCACCACCCAGAACCTGACCATCGTCCGCGTGGACGCCGAGCGCGGCCTGATCCTGGTCAAGGGCGCTGTCCCGGGCCACGAAGGCAGCTGGGTCAAAGTCCGCGACGCGCACAAGAAGCCGCACGCCGACCTGCCGTTCCCCGGCTCGTTCAAGACCAAGGGCGGCGCTGCAGCCGCTCCGGCCGAAACGCCCGCTGAAGAGCCGGCCGCGGTCGAAACCGTCGAAGGCGGTGAAGCGTAATGAAACTCCCTGTCATCAAACTCGACGGCAAGGCCGCTGGTGACGTCGCACTGTCGGATGTCGTCTTCGGCATCACCGACATCCGCGGCGATCTGCTGGCGCGCTACGTCAACTGGCAGCTGGCCAAGCGCCGTGCCGGCACCCACAAGGTCCAGACCCGGAACGAGAACTCTCGCACCGGCAAGAAGATGTACAAGCAAAAGGGCACCGGCGGCGCACGTCACGGTTCGCGCCGTGCCCCGCAGTTCGTCGGCGGCTCGCGTGCCTTTGGCCCGATCGTTCGCGATCACGGCTTCGACCTTCCCAAGAAGGTCCGTGCCCTGGCCCTGCGTCACGCCCTGTCGTCCAAGGCCAAGACCGGTGACCTGGTCATCGTCGACGCCCTGACGGTCAAGGAAGCCAAGACCTCCGCCCTGCGCGAGACCTTCGGCAAGCTGGGCTGGACCCGGACGCTGATCATCGCGGGTCCGGAAGTGGATGCGAACTTCGCCCTGGCGTCGCGCAACATCCCGCAGATCCATGTCCTGCCGAATGCTGGCCTGAACGTTTATGACATCCTGCGCGCTGACACGCTGGTGCTGACGAAGTCCGCCGTGGAGGCCATCGAGGCCACCTACGCCGACTACAAGCCCTCGCGTCGCGAGCAAGCCGAGAAGGAAGCCGCGTAATGGCCGCCGCTCCAACCGCCAAACACTACGACACCATCCTGTCGCCGATCATCACCGAGAAGGCGACGATCCTGTCGGAGCAGAACAAGGTCGTGTTCCGCGTCGCGGGCACCTCGACCAAGGACGAGATCGCAGCCGCGGTCGAAAGCCTGTTCAAGGTCAACGTCCTGAAGGTCAACACCCTGGTCCAGAAGGGCAAGACCAAACGCTTCCGCGGCATCATGGGCCGTCGGGTCGACATCAAAAAAGCGATCGTGACGCTGGCCGAAGGCCAGTCGATCGACGTCACCACGGGGCTCTGATCAGATGGCCTTGAAAACATACAATCCGACGTCGCCGGGCCGTCGCGCCCTGGTGCTGATCGACCGTTCGGAGCTCTTCAAGGGCCGTCCCGAGAAGTCGCTGACCGAAGGCCTGACCAAGTCGGGCGGACGCGGTCAGGGCGGTCGCATCGCCGTCCGCTTCCGCGGCGGTGGCGCCAAGCGCCTGTATCGCAAGATCGACTTCAAGCGCCGCAAGTTCCAGACGGCGACCGTCGAGCGGCTGGAGTACGACCCCAACCGCACCGCCTTCATCGCCCTCATCACCTATGAGGACGGCGAAAAGGCCTACATCGTCGCGCCGCAACGCCTGAAGGCGGGTGACACGATCGTGGCCGGCGAAAAGACGGACGTGAAGCCGGGCAACGCCATGCCGCTGCGCTCGATCCCCGTCGGCACCATCATCCACTGCGTGGAGATGAAGCCGGGCAAGGGCGCCCAGCTGGCCCGTTCGGCCGGTGCCTATGCCCAGCTGGTGGGTCGCGATCAGGGTTACGCCCAGATCCGCCTCGGCTCGGGCGAGCTGCGCATGGTGCTGGACGGCTGCATGGCTACGGTGGGCGCCGTTTCGAACGCCGACCACATGAACCAGAACCTCGGCAAGGCCGGTCGCGTTCGCCACATGGGCTTCCGTCCGCACGTTCGCGGCGTCGCCATGAACCCGGTCGACCACCCGCACGGTGGTGGTGAAGGCAAGACCTCCGGCGGCCGGACCCCGGTCACGCCGTGGGGCAAGGACACCAAGGGCACGCGTACCCGCAAGAACAAGGCGACGGATCGCTTCATCATCCGTAGCCGCCACCTCAAGAAGGCTCGCTAAAGATGGCTCGCTCCTCCTGGAAAGGCCCGTTCGTCGACGGGTATCTGCTCAAGAAGGCCGACGCCGTCTCGACGTCGGGCCGCAAGGACGTGATCAAGACCTGGTCGCGCCGCTCCACCATCCTGCCGCAGTTCGTCGGTCTGACGTTCGGTGTCCACAACGGTCACAAGCACGTCCCCGTGCACGTGAACGAGGACATGGTCGGCATGAAGCTGGGCGAGTTCTCGCCCACCCGTTCGTTCCCCGGCCACGCCGCGGACAAGAAGGCGAAGCGGAAGTAACATGCCCAAGACCAACAACACCCGCCGCGTCGGCGAAACCGAAGCGCGCGCCAAGCTGACGAACGTCCGCATCAGCCCGCAGAAGCTGAACCTGGTTGCCCAGTCCATCCGTGGCCTGCCGGTCCAGAAGGCCCTGAACGAGCTGGAATTCAGCCGCAAGCGCATCTCCGACGACGTCCGCAAGGTGCTCTACAGCGCCGTGTCGAACGCCGAGAACAACCACAACCTGGACATCGACAGCCTGGTCGTTGCCGAGGCCTTCGTGGGCAAGAACCTGGTGATGAAGCGTTTCGCGAGCCGTGCTCGTGGCCGTTCGTCCCGCATCCTGAAACCGTTCAGCGAGATCACCATCGTGGTCCGTGAAGCCGGCGAGGCCGCCTGATGGGTCAGAAAATCAATCCGATCGGTTTCCGCCTCGGCGTGAACCGTACCTGGGACAGCCGCTGGTTCGCCGACGGCCCGTCCTACGCCCGGCTGCTGCACCAGGATCTGGCGCTGCGCACCTGGCTGAAGGAGCGTCTGAACGCCGCCGGCGTCAGCCGCATCATCATCGAGCGTCCGCACAAGAAGTGCCGCGTGACGATCTATGCCGCCCGTCCGGGTGTCGTGATCGGCAAGAAGGGCGCCGACATCGAGAAGCTCCGCAAGGACATCTCGGCGCGCACCGAAGGCGAGGTTCACCTGAACATCGTCGAAGTCCGCAAGCCCGAGACCGACGCCCAGCTGATCGCCGAGAACATCGCGCAGCAGCTGGAACGCCGGATCGCCTTCCGCCGCGCCATGAAGCGCGCCATGCAGTCGGCCATGCGCCTGGGTGCCAAGGGCGTCCGCATCAATGTGTCGGGTCGCCTGGGCGGCGCCGAAATCGCGCGGATGGAATGGTATCGCGAAGGCCGCGTGCCGTTGCATACCCTGCGCGCCGACATCGACTACGGCTTCATCGAGGCCAAGACGACCTACGGCATCATCGGCGTGAAGGTCTGGGTGTTCAAAGGCGAAGTGCTCGAGCACGACCCGATGGCCCAGGACAAGCGCTGGGCCCAGGAAGCCGCCGGTCCGTCGTCCAACGAAGGCCGTGAACGCGGCCCGCGCCGCGATGACCGCGGCGGTCGCCGTGGCCGTGAGGGCTAAGAGATGCTGCAACCGAAGAAAACCAAGTACCGCAAGGCCTTCAAGGGCCGCATCCACGGCGCTGCCAAGGGTGGCTTCTCGCTGAACTTCGGCTCCTATGGCCTGAAGACGCTGGAGCCGGAACGCATTACCGCGCGTCAGATCGAGGCGGCCCGCCGCGCGATCACCCGCCAGATGAAGCGTCAGGGTCGTGTCTGGATCCGCGTATTCCCGGACGTTCCCGTCTCGGGCAAGCCGGCCGAAGTCCGCATGGGCAAGGGCAAGGGCGCGGTGGATCACTGGGCGGCGCGCTGCCACCCGGGCCGGATCCTGTTTGAAATCGACGGCGTCGCCGACGACGTAGCCCGCGAGGCCCTGCGTCTGGGCGCCGCCAAGCTGCCGGTCCGCACCAAGGTGGTCACCCGCCTCGACGCCGGCGTCTCGCACGTGGAGCACGTTGCCTGATGACCAAGATCGCCGACCTTCGCTCCCAGACGACCGACCAGCTGGGCGACCAGCTGCTGTCGCTCAAGAAGGAGCAGTTCAACCTGCGCTTCCAGGCCGCCACCGGTCAGATGGAAAAGACTCACCGCGTCGGTGAAGTCCGCAAAGACATCGCTCGCATCTCCACGCTTCTGCGTGAGAAGCGTTCGGCTTCGTAAGGAAACCCCATGCCCAAACGTATTCTCGAAGGCGTGGTCGTGTCCGACAAGGGCGACAAGACCGTCGTCGTCGTCGTCCAACGCACGCTGCTGCACCCGGTCATGAAAAAGATCGTGCGCTTGTCCAAGAAGTATCACGCCCACGATGAAGCGAACGCCTTCAAGGAAGGCGACGTCGCCCGCATCCGTGAGTGCGCCCCGAAATCCAAGCTGAAGCGCTGGGAGGTCCTCTCGAAGGACACTCCGGCCTCGGCGTCGTAATCGAAAAGGATCTGATCATATGATCCAGATGCAAACTAACCTGGAGGTGGCCGACAATTCGGGCGCTCGCCGGGTCATGTGCATCAAGGTGCTCGGCGGCGCCAAGCGTCGCTACGCCTCGGTGGGTGACACGATCGTCGCCTCGGTCAAGGAAGCCATTCCTCGCGGCCGCGTCAAAAAGGGTGAAGTGGTTCGCGCCATCGTCGTGCGCACCGCCAAGGACATCCAGCGCAAGGACGGCTCTGTCATCCGCTTCGACAAGTCGGCCGCCGTCATCGTCAACAAGCAGAACGAGCCTGTCGGCACGCGGATCTTCGGCCCGGTTCCCCGCGAACTGCGCGCCAAGAACCACATGAAGATCATCTCGCTGGCCCCGGAGGTCCTGTAACCATGGCCGCCAAGATCAAGAAGGGCGACCGCGTCGTCGTCCTGGCCGGAAAAGACAAGGGCCGCACGGGCGAAGTCGCCAAGGTCCTGCCGACCGAGAACCGCGTGATGGTGACCGGGATCAACATGGTCCAGCGCCACACCCGTCCGTCCCAGGGTGACCCCCAGGGCGGCATCAAGAACAAGGAAGCCTCGCTTCACCTGTCGAACGTCGCGATCGCCGACGCCAACGGCAAGGCCAGCCGCGTCGGCTTCCGCATGGAAGGCGACAAGAAGGTGCGCTTCGCCAAGACCACGGGAGACGTCATCTGATGGCCGACACCAAATACACGCCGCGTCTGAAAGACGACTACAACAGCCGCATCAAGGGCGTGCTGACCGAGAAGTTCGGCTACACCAACCCGATGCAGACGCCCAAGCTGGACAAGATCGTCCTGAACATGGGCATCGGCGAAGCGGTCGCGGACTCCAAGAAGGCGAACGCCGCCCTCAAGGATCTGACGCAGATCGCCGGCCAGAAGGCGGTCCCGACCAAGGCTCGCACGTCGATCGCCGGCTTCAAGCTGCGCGAGGGCATGGTCATCGGCGGCAAGGTCACCCTGCGCGGCGACCAGATGTACGAGTTCCTCGACCGTCTGATCACGATCGCCCTGCCGCGCGTCAAGGACTTCCGGGGCCTGAAGCCCACGTCGTTCGACGGCCGCGGCAACTACGCCATGGGTCTGAAGGAGCACATCGTGTTCCCGGAGATCAACTACGACCAGATCGATCAGATGTGGGGCATGGACATCATCGTCTGCACCACGGCTCGGACCGACGACGAGGCGCGCGCGCTTCTGACCGAGTTCAAGTTCCCGTTCGTGAAGAACTGAGCGGGAAGGGAAAAGCACAATGGCTAAGAAAAGCGCCGTGAACCGCAACGAGATGGTGAAAGCCCTCGTCGCCAAATACGCCGACAAGCGTGCCGCCCTGAAGGCGACCGCCAACGACGAGAGCCTGCCTCTGGAAGAGCGTTTCGACGCCCGCCTGAAGCTGGCCGAGCTGCCGCGCAACTCGGCGGCCGTCCGGATCCGCAACCGCTGCGAAGTGACGGGCCGTCCGCGCGCCTTCTATCGCAAGCTGAAGATGAGCCGGATCGCGCTGCGCGAACTCGGCAACCTGGGCCAGATCCCGGGCCTGACGAAGTCCAGCTGGTAAGGGGAGCGACAGACATGATGATCAACGATCCCCTGAGCGACATGATCGCTCGCATGAAGAACGCGGCCATGCGCAAGCGTTCCAAGGTGCTCACCCCGGCCTCCCGCCTGCGCCAGCGCGTCCTCGACGTGCTGCAGGACGAAGGCTACATCCGCGGCTATTCGCTGGTTCAGAACCCCGGTGAATTCCCGCAGTTCGAGATCGAGCTCAAGTATTTCGACGGCCAGCCGGTCATCGCCGAGATCGCACGCGTGTCCAAGCCGGGCCGCCGCGTCTACTCCGCGATTTCCGACCTGAAGCCGATCAAGAACGGCCTGGGCATCTCGATCCTTTCGACTTCGAAGGGCGTCATGTCCGACGCCGCCGCTCGCGACGCCAACGTCGGCGGCGAAGTCCTCTGCAGGGTCTACTAAGATGTCCCGTATCGGAAAACGTCCCATCACCGTGCCGAAAGGCGTCACCGTCACCATCGACGGCCAGACCATCACCGTGAAAGGCCCCAAGGCCGAGCGGTCCTGGACCCTGGCCGAAGAGGTCGAGCTGACCCAGACCGACGGCGAACTGAACCTGGCCATCCGTGCCGACACCCAGCGCGCCCGCGCGATGTGGGGTCTGTCGCGGACCCTGGTCGACAACATGGTCGTCGGCGTCACCGACGGCTTCGAGCGCACGCTCGAACTGGTCGGCGTGGGCTATCGCGCCGCGATGAAGGGCAACGATCTGTCGCTGCAACTGGGCTTCTCGCACGAAGTGGACATCAAGGCTCCGGCCGGCGTGACCTTCGCGGTGCCCAAGCAGACCGAGATCAAGATCTCCGGCCCCGACAAGCAGGTCGTCGGCGAACTGGCGGCCAACATCCGCAAGCTGCGGCCCCCCGAGCCCTACAAGGGCAAGGGCGTCCGGTATGCCGGCGAGAAGGTGCGTCGCAAGGAAGGCAAGAAGAAGTAAGCCATGGCATCGACCCTCAAGCAAAAAGCCGCCAAGCGGACCGAGCGCAACCGCCGTCGCCTCAAGGCGATGGGCAACGGTCGCCTGCGCCTGTCCGTGCACCGTTCGGACAAGAACATCTCGGCCCAGATCATCGACGATACCCAGGGCATTACGGTCGCCGCCGCCTCGTCGCTGGAAGGCGCCAAGGCCGGTACCTCGAAGGGGTCCAACAAGGAGGCCGCTGCCGCCATCGGCAAGCTGGTCGCCGAGCGGGCCATCGAGAAGGGCATCAAGGACGTGGTCTTCGATCGCGGTGGCTACATCTATCACGGACGGGTGAAGGCGCTGGCGGATGCCGCGCGTGAAGCCGGCCTGAACTTCTAAGGACCGACAGATGGCCCAAGCACCCCAACGTGGCGGCGGACAAGGCGGCAACGACCGCAACCGTCGCGACAACCGCAACGCCCCCGCCGTCGACGGTCCGGATTCGGACATCGTCGAGAAGCTGGTGCACATCAACCGCGTCGCGGCCACCGTCAAAGGCGGCCGTCGCTTCTCCTTCGCAGCCCTGATGGTCGTCGGTGACGGCAAGGGTCGCGTGGGCTTCGGTCACGGCAAGGCACGCGAAGTGCCGGAAGCCATCCGCAAGGCGACCGAAGAAGCCAAGAAGACGATGATCCGCGTGCCGCTGCGCGAAAACCGCACCCTGCACCACGACGGCAACGGCCGTTGGGGCGCCGGCAAGATCATGATGCGCGCTGCCCCTCCCGGCACCGGCGTGATCGCGGGTGGACCGATGCGCGCCGTCCTGGAAACCCTCGGCGTCGCCGACGTGGTGGCCAAGTCGACGGGTTCGTCCAACCCCTACAACATGATCCGCGCGACGTTCGAGGCGCTGAAGGTCCAGTCCTCGCCGCGTCAGGTCGCCTCCAAGCGTGGCAAGAAGGTCGCCGACCTGATGGGCCGCCGCAACGACGGTGCCTCGGCTGTGGAAGCCGCGCCCGAAGCCGTGGAGTCCTGAGAATGGCCAAGACTGACGCCAAGACGGTCACCGTCAGGCAGACCGGTTCACCGATCCGCCGCAAGAACGACCAGCGCGCCACCCTGGTGGGCCTGGGTCTGAACCGTATGGGCCGCGAGTCCACGCTGGAAGACACCCCCTCGGTCCGCGGGATGATCGCCAAGGTCGCCCACCTGACCGAGATCGTCGAGAAGTAAGCCTTCGGGAGTGGCGAGTGCCGAGTGGCGAGTGACGAGTGAAAAGCATCCGGGATCAAGGCCGCTGCTCTCCTCGTCACTCGTCACTCGCCACTCGCCACTTTCGTCAAACAGCCGAGTTCGCCCAACCAGCGAGCGCTAGAACCCGAAAGGATCAGGCACATGAAACTGAACGAAATCCGCGACAACGAAGGCGCGCACAAGAAGCGCATGCGGGTCGGCCGCGGCCCGGGTTCGGGCAAGGGCAAGACCGCCGGTCGCGGCGTCAAGGGCCAGAAGTCCCGTTCGGGCGTCGCCATCGGCGGCTTCGAAGGCGGGCAGATGCCGCTGTACATGCGGATGCCCAAGCGCGGCTTCAACAATCCCAACGCCCTGAAGCTGGCCGAAGTGAACCTGTGGCGCCTGCAGGATGCCGTGGATGCGGGCAAGCTGGACGCCAAGTCCGAACTGAACGGCGAGGCCCTGGTGGCCGCCGGGGTGATCCGTCGCACCAGGGACGGCGTGCGTCTGCTGGGCACCGGTGAGCTGAAGTCGGCCCTGAAGCTGGTCGTCTGGTCGGCCACGGCCGGTGCGAAGAAGGCCATCGAGGCCGCCGGCGGCTCGGTCGTCGAGCAGCGGATCGAAGCCGAAGCCAAGGCCGCCGCGCGCGTCGAGAAGCGCAATGCCGCCAAGGGCAAGGTGCCCGCACCCAAGGCTCCGCGTGGCGATGCCAACAAGATTTCGGCTCGCACGACCCGCTCCGCCTCGAAGGCGTAACAATAAAGCACGGGGGGCGGTCTCGCTAAGCGGCCGCCCTTCGCCTATCTGGACGTTGGCCCCGGATTCGTTTCGATTGGCCGCGTACTGATCAGTCGGGGTAACGACACATGGCTTCGGCCGCCGAACAACTCGCCGCCAACATGAACATGGGCTCGTTCGCGAAAGCGACCGAGCTGCACAAACGTCTGCTGTTCACGCTGGGCGCACTGCTGGTTTATCGCATCGGCACCTATGTGCCGATCCCGGGGATCAACTCCGAAGCCTTCCTGCAGTTCTTCAACAATCCGGACGGCCAGCGCGGCATCCTGGACATGTTCAACATGTTCTCGGGCGGGGCGGTCGAGCGGATGGCCGTGTTCGCCCTGAACGTGACGCCCTACATCTCGGCCTCGATCATCGTCCAGCTGATGGGCAGCGTGTATCCGCCGTGGGAGAAGCTGAAGAAGGAAGGCGGGGAAAGCGGCCGCAAGCAGCTGAACCAGTACACCCGCTATCTGACCGTGGTCCTGGCCCTGGCGCAGTCGTTCGGCATCGCCGCCGGACTGAACGCCCAGCCCAGCCTGGTCGACAACCCCGGACTGTTCTTCATCGCCACGACGGTCGTTTCGCTGACCGGCGGCACCATGTTCCTGATGTGGCTGGGCGAGCAGGTGACGGCGCGCGGCGTCGGCAACGGTATCTCCCTGATCATCTTCGCCGGTATCGTCGCGGTCCTGCCGGGCACGATCGGGCGTCTGCTGGGTCTGGCCCAGCAGGGTCAGCTGTCGGCCTTCGCCCTGCTGTTCATCCTGGTGATGGTCGTGGCCGTGGTGGTCTTCATCGTCTTCATGGAGCGGGCCCAGCGTCGTCTGCTGATCCAGTATCCCAAGCGCCAGGAAGGCAACCGGATGGCGGGGGGCGAGCGCTCGTTCCTGCCGCTGAAGGTCAACACCGCCGGGGTCATCCCGCCGATCTTCGCCTCGTCCCTGCTGCTGCTGCCGTCGACCGTGGCGAACTTCGCCGCGACCGCCAACCTGCCGGCCTGGCTGGAATGGCTGCCCACCGTGGCGGCCCAGCTGACGCACGGCCAGCCGCTGTTCATGGTGCTGTACGGCCTGCTGATCGTCTTCTTCTGTTTCTTCTACACCTCGATCACCTTCAACCCCGAGGACACGGCCGAGAACCTGCGCAAATACGGTGGCTTCCTGCCGGGGATCCGTCCGGGCAAGCGGACGGCGGAATATCTGGACTATGTCCTGACCCGCCTGACCGTGATCGGCGCCGCCTATATCACCGCGGTCTGCCTGCTGCCGGAGATCATCTCTGCCAACTTCGGCCGGGGCCTTTATTTCGGCGGTACCTCGGTGCTGATCGTGGTGTCGGTGACGATGGATACGGTGGCGCAGATCCAGTCCCAGTTGCTGGCGCACCAGTACGAAGGCCTCATCAAGAAGGCCAAGCTGCGCGGCCGTGGCGGTCGCGGCGCGCCCGCGCCTTCGAGACGCTGACCCAGACAAGGCCCGGGGAGGGGCACCGAGCATGAACCTGATCCTGTTCGGGCCCCCCGCGGCCGGCAAGGGCACCCAGGCCAAGCGGCTGGTCGAACAGCGCGGCATGGTCCAGCTGTCCACCGGAGACATGCTGCGCGAGGCGATCGCTTCCGGCTCCGAGCTGGGCAGGCAGTGCCAGGAGATCATGTCGAGGGGCGGCCTGATCGCCGACGACATCGTCATCGCCCTGATCGCCGCCCGGCTGAAGGAAGCCGAGGAGGCCGGTGGGGCCATCTTCGACGGCTTCCCCCGCACCATTGCCCAGGCCGAGGCGCTGGACGCCATGCTGGTCAAGCTGGGCAAGAAGATCGACGCCGTGGTGCGGCTGAAGGTCGACGATGATGCCCTGCTGGAGCGGGTCTCGAAACGGTTCGCCGAGCAGGGCCGCCCGGACGACAATCCCGAGAGCTTCAAGGTCCGGCTGGACGCCTACAACCGCAATACCGCGCCGCTGCTGCCCTACTATGGCGACAGGGGTCTGCTGACCGAGGTGGACGGCATGGGCTCGATCGAGGCCGTGGCCACCGCCATCTCCGGGGCGCTGGCTCGCGCCTGAGCCGGATGGACCTGAAGGGGCCATGAGCCCTGCGGTCATGCACCGTCGTCATCGCTCTGCTATGGATCGTTTCGGTCGGCCGTAGCGTTTGGTCGGCCAGGCCTTGCGGCAGGCGCCGCGACCGGAGCACGATCATTCCCGCTACGCCCAAATCCGCGAGACGCTGGCGTCAGGGCGGCGTCTTGCTCGCCGTCGTCTCGCTGCATGCGGTGCTGTTCGCCCTGAGCGGTCTGGGGCACTCGCGGCCGCCGGTCGTGGTCCGGACGCCGATCGAGGTGCAGCTGGTCGAACCGATCCCCAGTCCTCCACCACCCCCTCCGCCCGAGCCGCCCGCCCCAGTGGCCGGGGGCGGCGCACCGGCGGCACCTTCCGTCGTGCATGTCTCGCCCCGTCCCGTGCCGCGCCCCGAGCTGCCCGCGCCCTCCAGGCCCGCGCCCGCTCCCGCCGTGATTGTCGGGGCCTCGGATCAGCCGGCCCCGACACCGGGTTCGGGCCAGGGTGGCCAAGGCAACGGAACGGGCGACGGAGAGGGGGAGGGCGATGGGCCGGGAGCGGGCTCTGGCCCCCTCATCCTGCGCGGGGCCTCCAATGGGGAAATCCTGGCCCTGGTGCCACCGGAGGCGCGCCGCAGGCGGGTGCCGGGTCGGGCGTCGGTCAACTGCGTGATCCGGTCCGACACGCGGCTGGAGGGTTGCCGCGTGGTGTCCGAAAGTCCGCAGGGGCTGGGCCTTGGCGAGGCGGCGATCCGTGTGGCGGAGACCCATTTCCGCTTCCGCCCGCCGACGACGGCTGCAGGGCGGCCGGTCGAGGGATTCCGGGTGACGGTCGTGGTCCTGTTCGGTCGTCAGTGATTGCTGATACGTGTGATCACACGTATGATGGCCGAATGAAAAAGTTGACCATCACTGTGGATGACGACGTCTATGCCGGACTGCAGGCGCAGATCGGACCCGGGCGGATCAGCCGGTTCGTCAACGATCTCGTTCGCCCGTTCGTCGACGAAGCGTCGCTGGAAAGTGGGTATCGGGACATGGCGGCCGATCGGGAGCGCGAGCGCGAGGCTGATGAATGGTGTGAAGGACTGATCGGAGACGTCATCGTCGATGACTGACTATCCCCGGCGAGGTGAAGTCTGGTGGGTGGATTTCGACCCAAGCATCGGAGGGGAAATCCGGAAGACCCGCCCGGCCGTCGTGATCAGCAACAACACGGCGAACCGCGTGCTGAACCGGGTTCAGGTCATTCCGGTCACAAGCAACACGGAACGCCTCTATCCTGCCGAGGCATGGGTCAATGTGGGGGGCAAGCGCGGCAAGGCCATGGCGGACCAGATCTTCACCGCCTCCAAGCTGCGGCTTGGTCGCCGCCTCGGTCGGATATCGTCAGAGGAACTGGCGGCGGTGGATAGAGCCCTGATTACCCTGCTGGGCCTGACCCCGGCCATCACCCGTTGACGCAATCTGAATCGCCTGTATAAGGCGCGCTTCCCGCGAAGGGCGCCACGCTCCTGGTCTGTTGACCGGAGCGTTTGTTGCGTCCGGTTTGCGCGTACCTGGAGATCTTCGTGGCCCGTATCGCTGGCGTCAACATTCCGACCAACAAGCGCGTCGAAATCGCGCTTCAGTACATCCATGGCATCGGCCCGGCCGCTGCCAAGGACATCACCGGCAAGGTGGGCATCGAGGCCTCGCGCCGCGTGAACCAGCTGACGGACGCCGAAGTCCTGCAGATCCGCGAGACGATCGACAAGGATCACACCGTCGAGGGCGACCTGCGCCGCGAGACGTCGATGAACATCAAGCGTCTGATGGACCTGGCCTGCTACCGCGGCCTGCGTCACCGCAAGGGCCTGCCGGTCCGCGGTCAGCGCACCCACACCAACGCCCGCACCCGCAAGGGTCCCGCCAAGCCGATCGCCGGCAAGAAGAAGTAAGACAGACACATGGCCAAGGAACCGGGTCGCGTAAAGAAACGCGAGCGCAAGAACATCACCTCGGGCGTCGCCCATGTGAATGCGTCTTTCAACAACACCATGATCACGATCACCGATGCCCAGGGCAACGCGATCTCGTGGTCGTCGGCGGGTCACATGGGCTTCAAGGGTTCGCGCAAGTCGACCCCCTACGCCGCCCAGATGGCCGCCGAAGACGCCGGCAAGAAGGCCCAGGAACACGGCGTGAAGACGCTGGAGGTCAACGTCTCGGGTCCTGGTTCCGGTCGTGAGTCGGCCCTGCGCGCGCTGCAGTCGGTTGGCCTGACCATTACGACCATCCGCGACGTCACGCCGATGCCGCACAACGGCTGCCGTCCGCCCAAGCGTCGCCGCGTCTAAGCTACCCCGCCGCCTGCTCTATTTCTCCGCCGGTTCCGCCTCCCTGACGAGGTGAGAGGAGCCGGCGACACTCGTTAGGGACACCTATGATCGAACGTAACTGGCAAGAGCTGATCCGTCCCGAGAAGCCGCAGATCGAACTGGGCTCCGATGCCCAGCGCAAGGCCCGCCTGGTGGCCGAGCCCCTCGAACGCGGTTTCGGTGTGACGCTCGGCAACGCCCTGCGCCGCGTGCTGCTGTCGTCGCTGCAAGGCGCGGCCGTGACGGCCATCCAGATCGATGGCGTCGTGCACGAATTCTCGTCGCTGGAAGGCGTGCGGGAAGATGTCGTCGACATCGTCCTGAACATCAAGCAACTGGCGCTGCGCATGCACGCCGAGGGCCCCAAGCGTATGACCCTGCGCGCCACCGGCCCCGGTCCCGTGACCGCCGGCCAGATCGACGTCCCCGCCGACATCGAGGTGCTGAACCCCAACCACGTCATCTGCACCCTGGATGACGGCGCCTCGATCCGCATGGAGCTGACCGTCCAGAACGGCAAGGGCTATGTCGCGTCCGAGTTCAACCGTCCCGAAGACGCCCCGATCGGCCTGATCGCCGTCGACGCCCTGTATTCGCCGGTCAAGCGCGTCGCCTATCGCGTCGAGCCGACCCGTCAGGGCCAGTCGCTGGACTATGACAAGCTGGTGCTGGAAGTCGAAACCAACGGTGCCGTGTCGCCTGTGGACGCCGTGGCCTATGCCTCGCGCATCCTGCAGGACCAGCTGCAGATCTTCATCACCTTCGACGAGCCGAAGAAGGCCGTGGAACAGGCGGACGGCAAGCCCGACCTGCCGTTCAACCCGGCCCTGCTGAAGAAGGTCGACGAGCTGGAACTGTCGGTCCGTTCGGCCAACTGCCTGAAGAACGACAACATCGTCTACATCGGCGACCTGATCCAGAAGACCGAGGGCGAGATGCTTCGCACCCCGAACTTCGGCCGCAAGTCGCTGAACGAGATCAAGGAAGTGCTGACCTCCATGGGTCTGTCGCTCGGCATGGACGTGCCGAACTGGCCCCCGGAAAACATCGAAGACCTGGCCAAGAAGTTCGACGACCAAATTTAGTTAAGTGGTGAGTGGTTAGGGGCGAGTGGCGAGGGGATCCTGCGCTTTTCTCGCCACTCGTCACTCGGCACTCGCCACTAGGAGAGACCCCGATGCGCCACGGCGCCGCCCACCGCAAACTCGGCCGCACGGCCAGCCATCGCACCGCCATGTTCGCGAACATGGCTGCGTCGCTGATCAAGCACGAGCAGATCACCACGACCCTGCCCAAGGCCAAGGAACTGCGTCCCTTCGTCGAAAAGCTGGTCACGCTCGGCAAGAAGGGCGATCTGCACGCCCGTCGTCAGGCCATCAGCCACGTTCGTGACGTGACCCAGGTCGGCAAGCTGTTCGAGACGATCGGCCCGCGCTATGCGGACCGTCATGGCGGCTACATCCGCATCATGAAGGCCGGCTACCGTCACGGCGACAATGCCCCGATGGCCGTGATCGAGTTCGTCGACCGCGACACCTCGGCCAAGGGCCAGGACTCGGGCCCGGTCGCCGTCTACGAAGGCGACGACGAATAGGCTTCGGCGACCGCGTCAGGATTTGAGGGCGATCCGGGTGACCGGGTCGCCCTTTTTCTTTGCCCGGGCGTCGGGCAGGGTGGCACCATGCAGATCGATATCGTCCCCTACCGCCCTGACCATGCTGCTGCCTGGGTCGCTCTGAACGAGCACTGGATCCTGGCCGGGGGCTATGCGCTGGAGGCCAAGGACCGGTTGGTGCTGGACGATCCGGAGGGGGCGGTCCTGTCGAAGGGCGGGGCCATCTTCATGGCGGAGCGGGACCCCGGCCTACGCCGGGGTGAATGGCAGGCGGTCGGGTGCTGTTCGCTGATGGTCATGCCGGACGGCGGCCGTGAGGTCGGCAAGATGGCGGTGGCACCGGACGCACAGGGGCTGGGCCTGGGGCGAAAGCTGCTGGACGCCTGCGAAGCCCATGCGCGGTCGGTGGGGGCGCCGCGCCTGTATCTGGAGACCAATGTGGCCCAGGCCCATGCCATCGCGCTCTATCGCCGGTTCGGCTTCATGGACCTGCCACCCCAGCCGACACCCTATGTCCGCTGCAATGTCTGGATGGAGAAACGGCTGTCTTGAGGCCTTGAGTTCAAGGCGATCCGCTCGCCCGGCAAGACGGAGGATCCGCGCCTACTCCGGCGAGTTGTAGATGTTGTTCCTGCGATTGTAGGTGTTGGCGATCTCTTCCTCGGTCTGTCTTCTGTAGAACTCCTGCTCGGCTTCGCGCTGGCTTTGGTAGGCCGTGGAAGTTTCGCCCGACGCTTGATCACGGGGAGCCGGGGCAGACATCACGGGCCTGCATGAATCCTGGAAATCCCAGTAGACGACGCACTGCACGACGCCTGCCTGAAGCCTGGCCTCAACCCAGCCCGGGGCACCGCCGTTGAAGGAGTAGTTCCCCCTGACCGTCACCAGGCCGTCGTTTGACGCGGGCATCACGACGACGCTGTTGACCGACCCGGGATCAAACCGATTGAACAACCACGATTGCGAGTCCTGGGCGATGGCCTGTTCCAGGGCCGTTGTCTGGCTGCGACTCGCTGCCGGTCGCGAGGCGAGCATCGCCTGGAACGCCGCCTCTTCCTGCGCCGCCATCGCCTGCTCGGCTTCCCGTTGCCGCTGGGCTGCCAGCTGCGCCTGCTGGTTGATCCGGTCCTGTTCGACCAGATCGACAGCCGAGGTGGCGACGGCCGCCAGACGCATCACCGTTCTGCTCCCGGGGCCGGAATCGTCCTGTTCGTATTCAAACCTGGTCAGCGAGCAGGTGGCGCGGAACTGATGGCCGAAGTTATCGACGATGTCGCAGACTTCGCCCGATCGGGTTCCGTAGAAGGTCGAGGTACCGCCCGTGAAGACGTCAGAGTTGCTGGTCAGCGCGTCCGTCCCGCGCACGGTCGAACCGTCGTAGACGACTTCGGCGTGATAGCCGCCGGATATCGGTATCTGCCGACTGCCAGCGAGATTCAGGTTTATGCCACCCAGCTGGAGCTGTGCACCGTTCCGGCGGTCCTGAACCGTAAGTGTGCCGCTCATTCCGCCGTCGTAGACGACACTGACGCGTCCGCCCTTCGCGAAGGCCGCTTGGACGGTCTGGGCGTTTGCGACCCCTGCCGGGATCAGGGCGAGAGACAGGATCGAAGCCACAAGCCGAAGACCACGCGTCATTTTGCCCTTCCTCCCAGGAACAGCAAAGCTTGACATCGGCGTATGACGCTAGTGTGACGGTTGCGAGACGGCCGGTTCCGGTTCCATGCGAGCCGAGGATGCGTCGTTTCCCTTGACCTGAGGCGACGGCAACGACGACATCAGGCCATGACCGACCTGATCCTCTACAGCCACCCGTTCTCGTCCTACTGCCAGAAGGCGATCGTGGCGTTTTACGAGAAAGACCTGCCCTTCACCCAGCGGATGCTGGAGGACGAGGGGGCGATGACGGAGCTGAAGGCGGCCTGGCCGTTCGGGCAGTTTCCGGTGCTGAAGGAGGGCGCGCGCCACTTCGCCGAGGCGTCGATCATCATCGAGCGGCTGGACCAGATCGACCCCGCGACGCCGATGATCCCGACCGATCCGGACCTGGCGCTGGAAACGCGGTTCATGGACCGGGTGTTCGACAACCACCTGCAGGCCAATCAGCAGCGGATCATCTACAACGCCCTGCGGCCTGAGGCGGACCGCGACCCCCTGATCGTGACGGAAGCGAAGGCAAGGCTGGAGACGGCCTATGCCTGGCTGGACGGGGTGATGTCGGGCCGGACCTGGGCGGCGGGCGAGGTCTTCACCCTGGCCGACTGCGGGGCGGCGCCGGGCCTGCTCTATGCCCACTGGACCCATCCGATCCCGAAGGACCTGAACCACCTGTGGGCCTATCGCCGCCGCCTGCTGTCCCGACCCAGCTATGCCCGGGCCCTGGACGAGGCCCGGCCGTACCGGGGCTATTTCCCGCTGGGCGCGCCGGACGAGGATTGACCGCCTACTCCTTCGACAGGTCCTGACGGCTGAACCAGGCGATGGCGGCGGCGAGGGGGGCGAGGGTCCAGAGGGTCAGGCTGACGATGGCCTTCAGCGCCAGGCCGTCGGGCTGTCCCGGCGCGCCGGCGATCACGGCCTTCAGGGTGTCATAGGCAAGGCCGGGGAGCAGAAGTTGCGCCTGCCACCCGGTCGGCTCCCAGCCCAGCAGGGGCAGCCCGGGACCGCCCAGCAGCGACTGGGCGAAGCCGATGACGACCGGCACGAAGAGGCTGGCCAGTAGCGAACGGGTGACCACGGCGGTCAGCAGGGCGATCATGGCGTACTGGACGATCCGCACCCAGGCGAGCAGGACCAGAAGCACGAACTGCCCGGCCTCGAACCCTTCCGGGTCGACGGTGAGGGACTTGCCATAGATCAGGGCCTCGCTGAGGCTGAAGATCAGGCCCGCGATCAGGAAGGTCGCCATGGTGGCCAGCGCCGTCAGCTTGAACACCGCGACCTTGCCCAGCAGCAGGTTGACCCGGCTGTTGCGGGCGCTGGTCAGACGCCAGGTCTCCCAGCGGTAGTCGCCGGCATAGAGGGTGGCGGCCCCGATCAGCATGAAGACGAGAATGGCTCCATTGGCCAGGCCGCCGACGCCGACGCCCAGTCCGTCCAGCAGATTGACGGGGGCCGTGGCCGAGAGGTCAGCCGGCAGACGGGTCGCGGCGGCGAGTTCGGCGGCCTTGCCCTTGTTGGCCGCGTGATAGATCAGGCCGCCGAGCACGAACAGCAGCGGCACGAAGAAGACGCTCCAGAACACGGCCATGCGATTGCGGACGAGCCGGTAGGCCTCGGAGCGCAGGACGTCGGGCAACAGGATCACGCTCATCGGATCGCCTCCACATGCTGGACGGAACCGGTTTCGGTCATGAAGACGCTTTCCAGATCGGCCCCGATCCAGCGGGCCTCCTCGATGTCGATCCCGGCCTCGACCAGGGCGCGGATCAGGGCGGGGGCCTCGGCGCGGGGGAGGGTGGCCAGGAGGGCGTCGCCCTCGACCGTGCCCCGGTCGCCGAGGATGGCCATGGCCGGCGCCATGGGGGTCAGGGACAGGCGCAGGCGTTCGCCGGCCGAGGTCAGGTCGGTGACCGAGCCCTCGCGGACCAGGGTGCCCCGGTTCAGGATGGCGACGCGGTCGCAGACGCGCTGGACCTCCAGCAGCTGGTGGCTGGCCAGGATGACGGTGATCCCGTCCGTCTCCGACAGGGAGCGGATCAGGGCGCGCATCTCCTGGATGCCGGGGGGATCCATGCCGCTGGTGGGCTCATCGAGGATGACCAGTTCGGGTTCGGTGATCAGGGCGGCGGCGACGCCCAGGCGTTGCAGCATGCCGACGGAGAAGCCGCGCACCTTGCGGTCCGCCGCCTCGGTCAGGCCGACCCGTTCCAGCCAGCCGGACACGCGGGCGGCGTCGGGGGTCAGGCCGTGGGCGAGGGACAGCCATTCCAGAACCTGGCGGGCGGTCATGAAGGGCGGGAAGCGCGGCGTCTCGATCATCGAGCCCATGCGGCGGCTGGCGGCGACGTCGCCCACTTTGCCGCCCATGACGATGGCCTCGCCCTCGGTCGGACGGATCAGGCCCAGCAGGATGCGGAACAGGGTCGACTTGCCCGCCCCATTGGGCCCCAGCACGCCATAGACCCCGCCGCGCGGGATGGTCAGGCTGAGCCCGTCCAGGGCGCGCACGGTCCCGTAGGTCTTGGTCAGGGCGCGGGTTTCGATCACGGCGGTCATGACCGGACCTTCGCCCGGTCAGGGGCGGTGGGCAAGTCGTCAGAGATTAAGCTTCGGACAGGTGGAGGGGTGCCGTCATCGTCGTTTTCGACCGTGCTTGAGCTGCCGGCGGCGGTCGGCGCGGTTCAGGGGGGCCGGTTCGGCGCTGGCGGGCGACAGGTCGGCCGAATTCGCGTGCACATCGTGCAGATTGTGCAGTTCGCGCCGGGCCGTCAGGGCGCGGTCTGTGGCCATCAGGGTGCGCGCCTCATGCTCCAGGGTGCGGGCACTGGCGGTCGCCTTGCGCAGCAGGTCGTTGGCGCGACGGTTCTGGTCGAGATCGTCGCGGCTCTGTTCGCGGGCCTGCTGGCGGGCGCGGCGGTCGTCAGCCTCGGCCTGACGGGCGACCGCATCGGCGAAACGGGCCCAGCGCAGGGCCTCGCTGACGAAGCCGCGCCGGGCGGCCTGGGCCATGCGGGCGCGGGCCATGCGGCGCAGTTCGGCCTCGTCGACCTCGGTGTCCGCGTCATCGTCGTATTCGAACGGTTCGGGATCGGGCTGATCGACACGTCGCCAGTGCTTTTCGGCGGCGCGGGCGCGAAAGGTGCGAACGCCCAGGTCGAGGCGGGCGCAGACGCTCTCGGCCGGTTCACCCGCCAGATAGGCCTCGCGGGCCTGGTCCCAGGTGTCTTCGGATCGGATGCGGTAGGGGGCGGTCATGGGCGCAGGGTAGGGGGGGCCTGCGTCAGGATCGGTCGCAGGCCAGCCTGATGCCCGAAGATCTCGATCGATGAAGCCCCATCGGTTGCCAAGGCAGGGCGGTCCGCCCATGCTGAAGGATGGAGGAGGCAGGCGTGGCAGAGTTTTTCAGCATCTCGGGAAGGGCCGACAAAGGCTCATACGGCTTATTCACCATAGGCTTCGCTGTGGTGGTGTTTGGCTTGGCCGAAATCCAGTCGGGTGCACCTGTGACGCAGATGATGTCATCGCCATGGCTCGTCCTGGGCCGTGCCCTCGATGAGGTCGTTCAAGTCCCCGACAGGCTCTGGGATATGGTGATCTCCCTTGGGCTTGGGCTTACGCTTGTTTGGGGCTTCGTGGCCTTCACCATTCGTCGCCTCAGAGACGCCGGCCAATCTCCATGGTGGACATTGCTGTTTGTCTTTTCCAATGCCGTCGTCCTCTCGATGATCGTGCTGTCGTTTCTGCCGTCTGCAATACGCGCGGCACCGCGACGCACTGAAACCCCGGACAGATCCTTGGCGATTGCGGACTAGCAGCACGGGCGCGTGCCGACTGAGTGGCGCTTGACCCAAGAAACGGATTCCAGGCCCGGAGCTTCGGCATCGCCCGCGCCTTGAAGCCGCCCGAAATCGGTACAGATATGCGCGACCGGGATGACTGAACTCTGGAACGCCATGAAGACTTCGACCCTCGCGATCACGGCGGCGCTGGCGCTGGCCGCGTGCGGCAACGCCAACTCAACCAAGGCCCAGGACGGCGTGTTCGCCGAGCCGACCAACCGGACGCCGCCGACCGACGTCTCGACCATGAAGCAGAGCTTCTCGCCCGTCGTGCGCGAGGCGGCCCCGGCGGTGGTGAACATTTCGGCGCGGTCGGTGCAGCGGGTGCAGGCCGACCCCTTCTTCCAGATGTTCGGCGGCGGCATGCCGCGCGAGCGGGTGGCGGAATCGGCGGGCTCGGGCGTCATCGTGCGCTCGGACGGCATTGTGGTCACCAACAACCACGTCATCGAAGGGGCCCAGCAGATCCGCGTCGTCCTGAACGACCGGCGCGAGTTTCCGGCCGAGGTGATCCTGGCCGACGAACGGTCCGACATCGCCGTGCTGAGGCTGACGGGGGTGACCGAACAGCTTCCTGTCCTGGCCATCGACGACCGCGAGGAACAGCAGGTCGGCGACCTGGTTCTGGCCATCGGCAATCCGTTCGGGGTCGGTCAGACGGTGACCAACGGCATCATCTCGGCCCTGAACCGGACCGAGACCGGCATTTCGGATTCGGGGTCCTTCATCCAGACGGATGCGGCGATCAATCCCGGCAACTCCGGCGGGCCGCTGGTGGACATGGACGGCGATGTGATCGGCATCAATACGGCGATCTTCTCGCGGTCGGGGTCGTCCTCGGGCGTCGGGTTCGCCGTGCCGGCCTCGATGGTGCGGCGGGTGGTGGACAGCGCGCTGGGCGGCGCGACGGCGGTGGTGCGGCCGTGGCTGGGGGTGAAGGGCGACAGCGTGACGGCGGACATCGCCCGCTCGCTGGGCCTGGCCCGGCCGCAGGGGCTGATCGTCACCGACGTCTATGCCAACGGGCCGGGCGCGCGGGCGGGCCTGCGCGAAGGCGACGTCATCACCGCCATCGACGGCGCCGAGATCAACGACCAGGGCGGGCTGAACTTCCGCATCGGGACGAAGAGCCCCAACGACAGCGTGGCCGTGACGGTCCTGCGCGAGGGGCAGTCCCGGACGTTGAACGCGCGGGTCCAGACCCTGCCGGGCGATGCCAAGGGCAATGGCCAGACGATCGAACAGGGACCGTTCGCAGGGGCCCAGGTCGCGGCCCTGAACCCGGCGCTGGCCGACCGGCTGGGGGGTGATCCCTTCGCCAGCGGAGCGATCGTCACCGATGTGGCGCGCAACAGCTATGCCTATCGCGCCAACGGCTTCCTGCCGGGCGATGTGGTGACCCGGATCGACGGGCGGCCCGTGCGCGATCTGTCGGCGATCCGGGAGGCCACGCGGGGGTCGGAAGTGTCCCTGTTGCGGCAGGGCCGGGTGATGTCGGGGCGGGTGCGCTAAAGGCCCGTCTTCGGCCCCAGAAAGGACCAGACGTGTCCGAAAGGGTCGCTCATCTTGCCATGGCGGCCGTAGAAGTCGTCCGTGGCCGGGCGGACGGTGATGGCTCCTTCCTTTGCGGCGCGGGCCATCCAGGCATCGACGTCGTCGACGGCCAGAGCGATGTTGCAGCTGCTGCCGTTCAGGTGGTGTGGCGACCGGGTTCCGATCCGGTCGTGGAGCTCCGGGAACTCGTCGGCCAGATAGATCGTGCCGCCATTGATGGAGAGTGCCGCGTGGCCCAGGCGGCCATCCGGTTCATCGTAACGCAGGATGACCGTCGCGGCGAAGGCACGGACATACCAATCGAGGGCCGTCGGGCCATCATGGACGACCAGATAGGGCACGACCGGCGGATCAGGCGGGACGTAGGGCGCCGACACGTCAGGGGCTCCGGATCGGCGAGCCGATCGACCAGCTGTGGCCGAAGGGGTCCTTGAGCACGCCGTAGCGGTCGCCCCAGAACTGGTCGGCCAGGGGGTGGACGGGCACGGCACCGGCGGTGATGGCGCGGTTCCACCATTCGTCGGCGTCGTCGACATAGAGGTGCAGGGTGACCGACTTCGGCTCCACATCGACCTCGCCGCCGTATTCGGGAAACTCGTCCGACAGCATGACGCTGCCGCCATTGATGTGCAGGTGGACGTGCAGCAGGCGTTCGCCGTCGTCGGCGACCATGCGGCGGACCTCCACCGCCCCGAAGGCGGCGCGATAGAATTCGGCGGCCGCATCGGCCCCGCGCGAGGCGATGCTGAGGTAGGGGGTGATGCCGGTCAGCGGCCGGGGGGCCTCCACCTGTTCCATGACGCGCCTCGTTGGGTCGAATTCCGGAGGTGAAAAGGGGACGGGCAGCGCCTATCTGTCAACCCGCATGACCGACCTGTTCGAAGCCTCCGGCATCCATCCCCCCGACGCGCCGCTGGCCGACCGGCTGCGGCCCGCGTCGCTGGACGAGGTGGTGGGGCAGGATCATCTGCTGGGCGAAGGCGGACCGATCCGGCGGATGATCGAGGCCGGGCGGCTGGGCTCCATGATCCTGTGGGGGCCACCGGGGACGGGCAAGACGACGATCGCCCGCCTGCTGGCCCGGGCGGCAGGCTATCAGTACCAGCAGATCTCGGCCGTCTTCTCGGGCGTCGCAGACCTGAAGAAGGCGTTCGAACAGGCCCGGGTCAGACGCGCGGCGGGCCAGTCGACCCTGCTGTTCGTGGACGAGATCCATCGCTTCAACCGGGCCCAGCAGGACGGATTCCTGCCCTTCGTGGAGGAGGGGGTGGTGACCCTGGTCGGAGCGACGACGGAGAATCCGTCGTTCGAACTGAACGGGGCCCTGCTGTCGCGCAGCCAGGTGTTCGTGCTGAAGCGGCTGGACGATGCAGCGCTGAATCAACTGTTGATTCGGGCCGAGGCGGAGGAGGGAGTGCTCCTGCCGCTGACGCCCGAGGCGCGTCAGGCGCTGCTGGCCCTGGCCGACGGAGACGGGCGATACTTGCTGACCATGGCCGAGACCCTGTTCGCCATGCCGCCCGAGCCACTGGACGTGCAGGCGCTGGCCGCGACGCTGCAGCGGCGGGCTCCGGCCTATGACAAGAGTAGAGAAGAACACTATAACCTTATATCCGCATTGCATAAATCGGTTCGCGGGTCGGACCCGGACGCGGCGCTGTACTGGCTGGCGCGGATGCTGAACGGGGGCGAGGACCCGCTGTATCTGGCGCGCCGGATCGTGCGGATGGCGGTCGAGGATATCGGCGAGGCCGACCCCCTGTCGCTGCTGGTCGCCAATGCGGCGAAGGACACCTACGACTTCCTGGGGTCGCCGGAGGGCGAGCTGGCCCTGGCCCAGGCGGTGGTGCATCTGGCGACCGCGCCCAAGTCGGTCGGGGTGTATGAAGCCTTCAAGGCGGCGAAGCGGGCGGCGGCGGAGACGGGCTCGCTGATGCCGCCCGCCCATATTCGCAACGCGCCGACGAAGCTGATGAAACAGCTCGGCTACGGCAAGGGCTACCAGTACGACCCGGACACCGAGGAGGGCTTCTCGGGGGCGAACTTCTTTCCCGACGAGATGGAACGGCGGGTCTTCTACAAACCGAAGGGCGAGGGCCACGAGGAGAAGGTCAAGGCGCGGCTGGAACGCTGGTCGGCGATGCGGGCGGCGAAATCCAACGCAAGTTGATCCGGCGAAGGTTGCCCGCGATGCGCAGAGGCGTATCGTCGGTCGCCTAACTGTCTTGGGAGGGGACGATGGTCAGCATCATGAGCGATACGCGGTCGGGGCGCACGCCCTGGCACTACTGGGTCGTCGGCGTGGTCGGGCTGTTGTGGAACAGCTACGGGCCCTTCGACTATACGATGACCCAGACGGGCGGGGACGCCTATCTGCGCGGCATCGGCATGACCGATCCGCAGATCGCCTATATGCATGCCATGCCGGTCTGGATGACGGGCGTGTGGGCCGTCGGGGTCTGGGGGGCCCTGCTCGGCTCGATCCTGCTGCTGGCACGCAAGCGGCTGGCGTTTCCGGTCTTCGTGGCGTCGCTGGCGGCGTTTCTGGTCAGCCTGATCTACAGCTATGGCCTGTCGAACGGCGCGGCCGTGATGGGCGACACGGCGTGGGTCATGAATGCGGTGATCCTGACGGGGTGCGTCTTCCTGGTCTGGTATTCGCGGATGATGGCGAAGCGCGGCTTTCTCCGCTAACCGGCGGGGGTGACCCTCAGAACCCCCGTATCCCTGACCGAAGACGAGATCGCGGCCGTTCGGTCGTGGGTGATCCACGAGGATGCCTCGGTCATCGCCTTCGCCAAACCGGCCGGGCTGTCGAGCCAGGGCGGGCGGATCCAGGCGCATACGCTGGACGACCTGCTGTGGGCCTTCGCGCGGTCGAACGGCAAGCGGCCGGAATTGGTGCACCGGCTGGACCGTGACACCTCGGGCGTCATCATGGCGGCGAGGACCAAGCCGGCGGCGAGCTTTCTGGGCAAGGCGATCCAGGCCCACCGGCTGACCAAGACCTATCTGGCGCTGGTCTCGGCCGCGCCGGAACCGGCCCGGGGCGACGTCAATGTGCCGCTGGTGCGCGAGGAGATCGGGCGCGAGAGCTATATGCGGGTGGCGGCCTTCGACACCAAGGGGGCGCAAGGGTCGCGGAGCCGGTACCGGACGCTGGCGGCCAGCGCGGAGGGGGCTCTGGTCGAGCTGCAGCCCTTCACCGGGCGGATGCATCAGCTGCGGGTGCATATGGCGCACATCGGCAGGCCGCTGGTCGGGGACGTCCGCTATGGCGGGGCGTTGACGGCGGCGGGACGGGGCGCACCCCGGCTGATGCTGCACGCGGCGTCGCTGAGATTTCCGCATCCGGAGGGCGGCGAGCGGACGGTGACGGCGGAACCGCCGGAGGATTTCAGGGCGCTGGCGGAGGCGATGGGGCTCAATCCTCACCCCCAGGGGGAGGATTAGGGCGGCAGGGAACGCTCGCGCTTGTTTCCGCGCTTAGGGGAAAAGGAATGCGTCCATGATCCGATCTGTCGTCATCGCCGTCGCCGCCCTGTCCCTGACGGCCTGCGCCAGTCTGGCACCCTATGGCCCGCAGGGTGGGCCGGGCGGGCAGGGGTATTCGGAACAGCGGATCGAGAGCGACCGCTATCGGGTGACCTACAATGGTGTGGGTGCCCCGGGGCCGGTGGCGGACAGGGCGCTGCTGCGCGCCGCCGACCTGACGATCGAGCAGGGCTATGACTGGTTCGTGGTCACTCAGCGCTACATCGACGGGCGGCCGGACAGCGCCGGCGGGTTCCGGCCCAGCGTCTCGGTCGGAGTCGGATCAAGCGCGGGACGATACGGCGGATACCGCTATTCGGGCACCAGCACCGGCGTCGGCGTGGGGCTGAATTTTCAGGGGCCGTCACCGACCTCGACCGTTCTGGAGGTCCGGCTGGGGCGCGGGGCCAGGCCGGACGGCGTCGAGGCCTATGATGCGCGCGACGTCCGGTCCTCGCTCAGCGGCCGCGGGTAAGGGCGCGGTATTCGACCAGACGTTCCTTGTCGCGCCGGACCTGGTCGCCGACCGTGTTGTCGACGTCCAGCGAGGCGTAGCGGACCCAGCCGTCGACCCCCAGCTTGTCCTTCACCGCCGCCGTCGGCGTCTGCCAGCGGTAGTAGGACAGCCACGAGACGATCAGGGCCATGACGAGGGCCAGGACCTGCAGCGCGCGGAAGCCGGCTTCGTTGACGGGCGGCGCGGGCCAGAAGGCGAAGACGGCCGCCCAGACCAGCAGGACGAGCGGGGTCGAGATCCGGCCGACCCAGCGCATCCAGTAGCGTTCGCGGCGCACGCGCCACAGCTCCATCTGGGCGTATTTCTCGAGATACTCCATGCGCGCGGCGATCCACAGCACCAGCCGGGTCAGGAACAGGGCCCGCTGGCCCCAGCCCTTGCCGTCGGTCGCGAACTGGGTCTCGGCCTGGTCGGACAGGGCGCGGGCATTGGTGAACAGGTTCTGCAGCTCACGCGTGCGCTGGACGATCTCGCGCGAGAGCTCGTAGGAATCGTTCTCCAGCCGGAAGCGGTACTGGACGAACAGGATCGACGACACGCCGAAGAAGAGGCCGAGGGCGACCAGCATACCCAGTATGGCGAGGCCCAGCCCCTGGGGCTGACCCCCCGTCCATTCGGCGAACAGGCCGGGGCCAAGGATCGCCATGGCGGCGAAGGCGACCAGGGCCAGACCCTGCGTCAGGCGCTTGGTGAGGACGTGAACGCGCAGGGCGTTGAACACGCGGCGGCCATAGCCGTAGATCCGGCCGCGGATGTCCGCCTCGACCGGGAAACGCTCCTCGATCTGGCGGCTGAACAGGACATGGAAACGGTCCGGCTTGTTCTCGGTCTCCCAGAACGGAAAGATATCCAGCGCCTGGTTGAAATACTGATCGATATTGGCCGAGATCGCCGCGATGGCCGCGGGATCCAGGGTGAAATAGTCGCTCTCCTGGATCGGGCGCAGGATGCCGTCGTCGGACACGGCCGGTGTCGGACGCTCGGGCGGGCGTGCAGGCGGCTCGACGCGGCTGGGCGCATCGGCAGCGCCGGGGGGCGGGGCCACGGGCACCGGCGTTGCCGGGCTGTGCGGGATGGGCTCCACCGACGGAGCCGGATGCGCGTGATCGTCGTGCGACATGGCGGACGTTTCGAACCTTCAGACGTACTTTCGGCCAGTATGACAGACCCTGGCCCGTAACCGACGGCGTTCTCTCGCAACGCGAAGCTTGGGTATCGCCGTTAACCGCACCGGGCGGCAAGTGACGTTTTGGTCAGGTTCCCCTGCCCCGAAGAGTCAGGATCAGTAGCGTGCCATGGCTGCTGCGAAGGCGACGAGCGGGAGCAGGAGCAGCACCTCGATCCGGACCCACAGGGCGGCGCGGGAGACCTCGGTCGGGGGCGGGCGGAAGCCGGGGTCGGCCCGGAGCGCGCGGCTCCATCTGACGAACTGGATCGTGGGGGCGATGGACAGCAGGCCGATGACGACGAAGGTGGCGATCTTGGCCCAGAAGAAGGGATTGGCCTGATACGCCACCCAGCCCTTGGCCCCCCAGATCACACGGCAGACGCCGATGACGACGATCAGGGCGGCCACCGCGCCATAGCCGGCGTCCAGCCGCGACAGGCGGGCGATCGGGACCGGATCGGCGCGCAGATATGCCAGCTCCATCGCCAGCATGATCGCCAGTCCGAACACCAGCAGATGGTGGACGATGGCCAGGACCAGATCGAGCATGCACGCCTCCCTGTGCTTTCGGCGATTGCGCGTTATAAGCCCCGGATCATGACACGATTTCTGCTGGTCGCCATCGGCGGGGCCCTGGGCTCCATGGCGCGCTATGGCGTGGGGCTTCTGGCCGGGCGGTTGTTTCCGGCCGGCGCCTGGCCGTGGGGGACGCTGACGGTCAATGTCGTGGGCGGTCTGGCCATGGGTCTGCTGGTCGGGTGGATACGGGCCAGGAGCGCCGGCCATTTCGATCAAGCTCCCTTCGAGAACCTCCGGGTCTTCGCCGCTGTCGGCCTCCTCGGCGGGTTCACGACCTTCAGCGCCTTTTCGCTGGAGACGGTGTCGATGATCGAGCGCCGGGATTACGGACTGGCGGCGGCCTATGTCGGCCTGTCGGTGGTGCTGGCGATCGCGGCGGTGTTCGCCGGGCTGATGGTGGCGCGTCGGGCCTTCGGGGTGGCGGCGTGAGCTACGACCCGAAGGAGACCGCGCCCGAAGCGCCGCAACCCAGGGGGCCGGTCGGGGCGCGCGAGCCGCAGATCCTGTATGTCGCCGAGGCCGAGGACGGCATCCGGCTGGACCGCTGGTTCCGCAGGCGCTGGCCGCATCTGTCGAACATCCAGGTGCAGAAGATGGCGCGCGGCGGCCAGATCCGGGTCGACGGGGCCCGGATCAAGCCCGAGGGGCGGCTGACGGCCGGGGCGGCCGTTCGGGTGCCACCGATCCCCGAGCCGATCGTGCGCGCACCGGGCGAGCATATGGCCCTGACGCCGGCCGACATCGCCTTTGCCAAATCCATGGTCATCTATGAGGACGATCTGGTCATCGCCCTGAACAAGCCGTGGGGCCTGGCCGTGCAGGGCGGGACCAAGACGACCCGCCACGTCGACCGGCTGCTGTCGGCCTGGGGCGAGGGGATGGAGCGGCCCCGGCTGGTGCACCGGCTGGACCGGGACACCTCGGGCGTCCTGCTGCTGGGCAAGGGCCCGGAGGCGGCCAAGCGGCTCGCAGGGGCCTTCGCGCGGCGTCAGGCCAAGAAGACCTACTGGGCCATCGTCATGGGGCTGCCCAAGCCCGCCGACGGCCAGATCAGCGTGCATCTGAAGAAGTCGGGCATCAACGACTATGAGATCATGCGGCCCGCCGATCCGAAGGAAAACGGGGCCGAGCCGGCCGAGACCGCCTATGCCGTCATCAGCCATGCGGCGCAGCGGGCCTCGTGGATGGCGCTGCGGCCCTTTACCGGGCGGACGCATCAGTTGAGAGCTCACATGAAGGCGATCGGCCATCCCATTCTGGGTGATCCGAAATATGGGGACGAGGCCTCGGGCCAGCTGAGCGGGCCGCTGAAGCTGCAGCTGCATGCGCGGCGGATCGAGCTGGATCATCCCTCGGGCGGCACCCTGGTGGTCGAAGCCCCGATCAGCGCCGAGCTGCGGGCCGGTTTCCAGCATTTCGGCTTCGACGAGGGCGAGGCGGACCACGATCCGTTCGCAGGTGTGAGGCGGCAGCGATGAGCGTGATCCTCACCCGTAGGGGGGGGACCGCGGAGCGGTGGAGGGGGCCAGCCTCGGACACCGGCTTCGGATCAGGCCCCCTCCGTCGCGGCGCGAAGGCGCGCCGCGCCACCTCCCCCGACGGGGGAGGATTTCGATGAAGCGACCCCTTGCCGTCTTCGACATCGACGGGACGCTGGTCGACAGCCGGGCGTCGATCCTGCAGGCGGCTGTTGAAGCGTCTCATGCGCTCGGCTTGCCTGAACCCGAATACGATCGCGTACGCCAGATCGTGGGCCTCAGTCTGGTAGAGGGACTGAGGGTCCTGGAGCCGGGTTTGAATGACCGCGACCTCATGCGCTTCGTTGAGGCCTTCAAGAGCGTCTTCCTGCGCATGAACAGCGACCCGGACTTCCACGAGCCGCTCTACGACGGCGCGATGGACCTGTTGCGCGGTCTGCACCGCGACGGCTGGCGATTGTCGCTGGCGACGGGGCAGAGCCGGAGGGGTGTGGCGCGAAACCTGGCGCGGGAAGGCTGGGGCGAGCTGTTCGTGTCGTCGCACTGTGCCGAGGACGGGCCGGGCAAGCCGGACCCGGCGATGCTGCGGGCGGCGATGGCGGCGGCGGGGGCGGATGCGGCCGCGACGATCATGATCGGCGACACGGCCCACGATATCGCCATGGCGCTGAATGCCGGGGTCCGGCCGCAGGGCGTGGGCTGGGGCTTTCACACGCCGGAGGAACAGATCGCGGCGGGTGCGCCGCATGTCGCCACCGACTTCGCCGACCTGGAGGTCGCGCTGGACCGTTTCGCCTCGAGAGCCTTCGCATGAGCCACATCCCGCCGCTGGACCCCCGCGTCGCCGCCAGGAAGGGGTTTCGCGAATCCGAGGAACGGCTGAAGCGGTTCTGGACGAACGCCTCGGTCGAGCCGGACGAGGGCGGCCATGTCGTGCTGCTGGACGGGCGCGCCCCAAAGACGCCCGCGCACGCCCGCTTCGTTCTGCCGACCGAGGCGGCGGCGCGGCTGGTCGCCGATGAATGGGCCGCCCAGGGCGAGTTCATCGAACCGGGCACCATGCCCGCGACCCGACTGGCGGCCACCGCCATCGACCGGGTCAGCCGGACGCGCGAGCCGGTGGCCGACGAGATCGCGTCCTATGTCGGGTCGGACCTGCTGTGCTACCTGGCCGAACACCCGACCCCTCTGGTCGTCGAGCAGACGCAACGGTGGGCCCCGTGGCGCGTCTGGGCGGCGGCAGACCTGGGCGTCCATGTCGAGGCGACGCAAGGCATCATCCATCGGCCGCAGCCGCCGGAGAGCCTCGACCGCGTGCGCGCGCTGGCGCTGGCGCTGGATGACTTCGCCCTGACCGGGCTGGCCACGGCCGTGCCGCTGTTCGGCAGTGCGATCCTGGGGCTGGCGGTGCAGCGCGGCGCGCTGGACGGCGCGGCAGCGTTCGAACTGAGCCGCCTGGACGAGGCGTTTCAGGAACGCCAGTGGGGCGTCGACGCCGACAACGCCGAACGCACCGAGGCCCGCCGCGCGGAGGCGGCGTTGCTGGAAAAATGGTTTCAGGCTTTGTGACCTGCATCCTTCTCCCGCAAGGGGAGAAGGGACTACTTTAGCCGTTCGGCTTCTTCTTGTTCTTGAACGGTTTCTTGTCGCCAGCGGGCTTTGCGGCGGGCTTGCCGCGGGCGTCCCGGGTGGCCCAGGGGCGGTCGCCGCCCTTGGGTTTGCCCTTCCAGGGCTTTTCGCCCGGCGCTGAAGGCGCGGCGTCGCGGTTGACCCAGGGTTTCTTGCCTTCGGGCGTCGGGGCGTCGGCCGTGCGTTTCACCCAGGGCTTCTTCGCCGGTGCGTCGCCGGTCTCGACCTTGCCGGCCCAGGGGGTGCGTTCGACGGCCTCGGGCTTGTCGCGCTTGACCCAGGGTTTCTTCTCGAAGGGCGGCTTGTCGCCACGAGGCGCGCTGTCTCGGGGCGCGCGGTCGCCTTCGGTCTTGTTGGCCCAGGGCTTGCGCTCGGGACGTTCGGGGCGGTCGCCGCCGACCGGCGTCTTGTCCCAGCGGCTGGCGGGGCGTTCCTTCGGTCCGGGCGCGACGGCGTCCTGAACGGTCACGCCGTCCTCGGTCGAGGCCGCGACGGCGGCCTTGAACCGGGCCTCGGCCTCCCTGGTGATCTCGAACTTGGTCTCGCGGTCGAAGATCTTGATCGAGCCGATGTCGCGCTTGGTGACATGGCCGATGCGGCAGATGGTCGGTAACAGCCATTTCGGATCGGCGTTCTTGTCGCGGCCGATGTTGATGCGGAACCAGGCCATGTCGCCGCCCCGGGCGAAGTCCTGGAACGGCGCGTCGGTCTGGCCGCGCTCGTTCCGGCCGGTCTCCTGCTGACGCTTCATGCGGTCGTCGTCATAGACGTCCTCGGGCGCGGGCAGCTTCTGGCGGTACAGGCGGATCAGGGAGGCTGCGACCTGTTCGGGTGTGGTGCGCTCCAGCAGCAGGCGGCCCAGCTCCAGCGCCTCGGCATCCTCGACCGGGGCGGTCAGGGCGGGGTCGGCGAGCAGGCGTTCGCGGTCCTTCTCCAGGATCATCCCGGCCGACGGCGGACCCGACCATTCGGCGACGATGGCCGCCGACTGCAGCATCAGCTCGACCTTGCGCCGGCGGGTATAGCTGACCAGCAGGACGGAGACGCCCTTCTTGCCGGCGCGACCCGTCCGGCCTGAGCGGTGCAGCAGGCCGGCCTTGTTGACCGGGATCTCGGCATGGATGACCAGACCCAGGTCGGGCAGGTCGAGACCGCGCGCGGCGACGTCGGTGGCGACGCAGACCCGGGCATGGCCGTCACGCAGGGCCTGCAAGGCCTCGGACCGCGCGCTCTGGGTCAGTTCGCCGGACAGGCCGACGACGGAGAAGCCGCGTTCGCGAAGGCTGGCGGTCAGGTGCTTCACCCGCTCGCGCGTGTTGGCGAACACCAGGGCGCCGGGGGCCTCGAAATAGCGCAGCACATTGACGACCGCGAGTTCGATCTCGTTGGGCGCGCAGCGGATGGCCTTGTACTCGATGTCGGCGTGGGACTTGGTGCCCGACACGGTGTCGATGCGGACGGCGTCGCGCTGATAGGTCCGGGCCAGCTGGACGATGTCGCGGGCCAGGGTGGCGCTGAACATCAAGGTGCGGCGGGTCGGCGGGGCGGCCTCGAGGATGAAGGTCAGGTCTTCCTGGAAGCCCATGTCGAGCATCTCGTCGGCCTCGTCCAGCACGACGGCGCGGGCTTCGGACAGGTCCAGCGCGCCGCGTTCCAGATGGTCGCGCAGGCGGCCGGGCGTGCCGACGACGATGTGGGCCCCCCGCTCCAGCGCGCGACGCTCGACCTTGGGGTCCATGCCGCCGACGCAGGCGACGATCCGGGCCCCGGTCTGGGCGTACAGCCAGGTCAGTTCGCTGGCGACCTGCTGCGCCAGTTCGCGGGTGGGGGCGATGACCAGGGCCAGGGGGGCACCGAAGTCGGTGAACCGCTCGGCCTCGCCCAGCAGGGTGGGGGCCAGCGCCAGGCCGAAGGCGACGGTCTTGCCCGATCCCGTCTGGGCCGAGACGAGCAGGTCGCGGCCAGCCCCGGCCTCGACGCCGCCGTCGTCCGACAGGGCGGCTTCCAGCACGGCGGCCTGGACCGGCGTCGGCTCGGCATAGCCGCGTTCGGAGAGAGCGCGGTCGAGCGCGGGATGACTGGCGGGAAAGGGCATGGGGTTTCCGTAGGGCGCTTCGCCCGGATTGGCGAGGCTGCAGGTCGTTTTGGGAGGGCGGGGCCTATGCTCCCCGATCAAGGCCGAATGGTGGTGGTGGCCAAATGATGTCGAAATCTGACCCCGGGTACGCGACGGGATGACAGCGCAGCCTGTGACGGGCAGTGTGCCGCCGTTGTTCGGGGGAATCTCTATGCGCAAGCTGCTGTTTTCGACGGTCCTTTCGGTCACCCTGGCGGGCGGGTCATTGCTGACCGGTCCGGTCTGGGCCCAGACACAGCTGCGGCCGGGCGGGCAGACCCAGGGCGAACTGGGGCGCGGGGACGACCAGCTGGATTCCGGCGAGTTCATCGACATCTATGAGGTGCAGGGCCGGGCGGGTCAGCCGCTGTCGGTGACGATGCGTTCGGACGACTTCGACACCTATCTGATGGTGCGGGGGCCGGGCGACTTCGAGGAAGACAACGACGACGGCGGCGACGACGGCACCAACTCCATGCTGGACGTGCGGCTGCCGGTCGACGGGACCTACCGGATCACGGCGACCAGCTATGAGCCGGGCGAGAGCGGACGGTATTCGCTCAGCCTGGGCGCAGGCGGCAATGGTCCGCGTGGCGGCAACATGGGCGGAGACGCGGGCGGGGGCACCCTGTCGCCCGATCGCCCGGCCAGCGGTGTCCTGGCGTCCGGCGACCGGACCCTGTCGACCGGAGAGTTCGCCGATATCTGGAGCTTCCCGGTGCGGCGGGGCCAGACCTATTCCGTCAGCCTGAACGCCAGCGACTTCGATCCCTATCTGATCCTGCGCGGACCGGGCGGCCTGTCCGAGGACAATGACGACGACACCGGCCAGCGCGGCACCCGCAACAGCCGCATCAGCTTCACCGCCCCGGCCGACGGGACGGTGAATGTGTCGGCCACCAGCTTCGCGAGCGGCGAGACGGGACGTTATCAGATCGCGCTGGAGGAGGGCGGTCGGGGTTCGGGCGGGCCGGGACGGCCTCAGCAGGGGGCCTATCAGCCGCCCGAGCGGCCCGTGCAGGGCGCGATCACCATCGGCCAGACGGTCAGCGGATCGCTGGGGCGCGGCGATCGCCAGCTGGATTCGGGCGAATACATCGACACCTACACCGTGCGGGGACGCCGGGGTCAGCAGCTGGACCTGCGCCTGACGGGCGACGGCTTCGATCCGTATCTGGCCATTCAGGGCCCTGGCGGGTTGTCGGAATTCAACGACGACGACTCCGAAGGCGAAGGTCTGGACAGCCGCCTGTTCGTGACCCTGCCGGCGGACGGCGAGTATCGGATCACGGCCACCAGCTATGAGGCCGGGGAGGCCGGGGACTATCGGCTGAGCGTCGTTCCCGCCACGGGCCGTGCGCAGCCCGGACGGCCGCAGCAGGACAGCTATGTCGAGAACGACCGCGGTCGCCAGAACGTGGCCGGCGGCACGATCCGTATCGGCGACACCGTGGGGGGTGTGCTGCAGTCCGGCGACGACCAGCTGGAGTCGGGCGAATACGTCGACACCTTCACCTTCCGGGGCCAGCGCGGCCAGCGGGTGGCGGCGGAGCTGACCTCCTCGGCGTTCGACGCCTATGTGCTGATGACCACGCCTTCGGGCGAGCAGCTGGAGAACGACGACGGCGAGGACGGGACCAACAGCCGGCTCGATACGGTCCTGACGGAAGACGGCGAATACACCGTCGCGGTGACCAGCTATCAGCCCGGCGAGACCGGATCGTATCGCTTCAGCGTGGTTCCCAGCCGGGGGTCGCAGCGTCAGGCCGCCGTGCCGGGCGGTCCGCGCGTGTTCGCCATCATGGTCGGCATTTCCGATTACGGCGATGAGGCCAACAACCTGCCCTATACCGACGAGGACGCCGAGAAGCTGGCCGAGACCCTGGACCGCGAGGGCGTGCTGAACGCCTCCAGCGTGGTCCTGACCAATGCCGAGGCCACGGTGGCGGGGGTGCGTCGCGCCTTTACCCAGGTGGCGCGCGAGGCCGGGCCGGACGACATGTTCCTGTTCTTCTTCTCGGGCCACGGCAGTCAGGAAGACTCCGTCACCAGCGCCCAGGAGCCCGACGGACGCACCGAGTCCATCGTGCTGAGGGACGGCGAGATCACCGATCAGGAGATGGCCCGGCTGTTCAACAGCCTGGATACCCGGCTGTCGCTGCTGGTGCTGGACAGCTGTTTCTCGGGCGGCTTCGCACGCAATGTCGTGGACCGGCCGGGGGTGATGGGTCTGTTCAGCTCGGAAGAGGACCTGACCAGCGCGGTGGCCGACAAGTTCGAGGCGGGCGGCTATCTGTCCCATTTCCTGCGCGCGGGTCTGGCCGGTGATGGCGATGGCGACGGCGACGGCGCGGTGACGGCGGGCGAGCTGGCCACCTATCTGCGGGCCCAGTTCGTGGCCGAGGTCCAGGGCGTGGAGTCCGAGACCATGGAGGGTCAGCGCAACTACCAGAACCTGGTCATCGACCGGGGCGGCGTGCAGATCGACGACATCGTGCTGCGCCTGGTGTCGAACGGGTCATGGTCGGGCGGTCTGTAGGCCGGCCAGCCACAGCGGCGCGCCCGGGGACCGAGAGGTGCCCGGGCCGTTGGAAAGCGATCCCTGCAGCTTAATGGCCGGGCGATCGGGTCCACGCCTTGGGGGATCTGTGTCCCGCCAGGGGCGCGGGCCGCGGATACCGGACCCTGCGTTGGCGACGGTGGGGCGCAGGCCTGGCGCTGGCCCCGCCCCCTCCTGGGTCAAGGGAGCCGTGCCGTCGTGTTCAGAGACGGCTGGCCAGGCTCAGGCACTTCAGAAAATCCTGCCTCGGAAAGTGTCCGCCCCGGCTGGCTGCCCGTTCTGCGTCCCGGCGGGATTCAATTTCTCTTGCCACTATGGGACCTGCAATCCCGACTTCCGCGCCAAGTTCACCCGCCTTGCGTTGCAAGGTCATCAGCGCGCCATGGAAAGCTTCATAATCGCCGACATCATTCTCGTTGAATTCGCGAAAAGCATCCTCGACAAGACGTGCAAGGCCTGCGCACCGGACGGTGTTTTCATAGGTCGGAGCAAGCTCATCGCCCTGTGAACTTGAGATGGTAGCGATGGCCAGAAAAACGTCGAACATGCCGCGTCCCTTGTTTATTTGGAATTTATTGCTCAGATGCGCTGTTCTTGAGCTCACTGGCTATGCAGGCACCGCGCTAAAATAGGTGGAGCCAGGTGCTGTCCACTGTTGATTATATCAAGTATTTGAGCTCGACGCGTTTGATATAAATCCTCCGCCTGGCGGTCACTATAGCCGATTTCTCGAGCAATTTCGGTCGCTTTACGCTTGAAATCAGATGCCGCTGCCTCACCTGATCCACTAAATCCGTGATCATCCAGAGTCGTCGCGTCAAAGGCTTCGTGAACCAGACTGAGCACCGCTGCGCATTGCGTGGCATGGTCAAGGTTCATTTCAAGTTCATCATGCCGGGCACGTTCATCGCTCTGAGACCCAAAGATGGCAATAACGGCCAGAAGAACGTCAAGCATATCTAACTCCTGAGTGTGGACATGTGTTTCCTGACTGACATCTGACATCGCGCAGGGAAAGCGGTGGAGTGTTTCTCCGGGTCTATCGACCTGATGACATCCGGGATCCCCCGGGGGCCGATGTATCTGCGCCCGACTATCGTCTCAGGACACAGAGCGCGTGGGGCATATCGACAGGATCAGGCTGGCCGGTGTAGCGCGGCCCTTTCTGGAGACTGCATTCGTCGTCGAGCGCATAACGCGGGATTTCAACTCTATGATCTTCAAAGGCAGGATATCCCGAATTGAACCGACAATACATGTTGTCGCCGATCTGTTCTGGTTCCGCAGTTTCACCATACTTGCGACGGCATAGTTCGTTCCAGTCGAAGGGAATGCTGTCCTGACCCGAGTCCTGAATCCTGGCTACGGATGGCGCAGCCGGTGCGGCCAGGGCCAGCACGGCGGACAGGGCAAAAAGCACGCGTCGAGATGGCATCCTGATCCCTCATGACGGACGGCCCGACCCCCGGACGAGGCGATGTCAGCGCCTGTCCCGATCGGCATCTGGCCGCAGTTGATCTGGCGAATAGTGTTATCCAAGCGGTTTCGCCGGTCAAACAGTCCGAACCTGACGGGTCGGTGCGACGTGCGCCAGATCATGCGGTGGCCGATCGCGCGCCTGACTGCCGGACCGTCATGCCTTACCTGGGGCGTTCAACCAGTATATGGCCGTTAGAGAACCGCAGTGTCAGGCACTTCTCCCAATACTGGCCAGGAAAACCAGAAGCCCGGATGGCTCGCAATTCTGCGTCTCGGCGGCCATAAATATCGTTAAGGGTGTGGCCGCCTGACGGGCGGCGTTCCTCAGCCCCGAGGTAACCCGCTTCTGTTGTCAACGCTCGCGATGCGTAACCATAGTCAATCCTGGGTCCATCGTATTCAGCCCAGCCCTCTGCCAAAATGCTGGCCAAGGCTGCGCATCGGACGGTGTTTTCATAGTTTAGCGCAAGTTCATCATCCTGTGAACTTGAGATGGAAATAACGGCCAAGATTACGTCGAACATATCAAACTTCTTTGATTTATCGCATCCCGGAAGATCGAGAATGTTCGAGAAGTTCCATGCACCGTTCGTCATTTACTGAACTAAAGTGTTCGGGCGGTAAGCCTTGGCTGACGGCGCGTTCTTCGGCAGCGCGCATGGTCCTTATTCGTGATTCCACTGCCAGCTCAATATTGAAGTCACTAATGCCGGCATTGTGGCCGTGAAAAATCACTGCCGTTTCCATCAAATATTCAGGTTCAGACATCGTCAGATTGTTCTGATTGCCAAACCGTTCCCGGACCATATGTTCATGGGCTGCGCACTTGACAGCGTCGTTATAGTTCAACTCAAGATTGGTCTGTGAACCCGAAATGGCCACGACGGCCAGAAGCACGTCGAACATATCTACCTCCTGATTTCGATCATCCGGTTTTCTGAACGGCGCACGACATCGCGGACCGGGCAGTGAACAGTGTTATCGAGGCGGTTTCGCCGGTCAAACCGTCCGAACCTGACGGATCGGCGTGACGCGCGTTTCATCGGTCCAGGACGGAATGAATGGTGGATGCGACAGGGATTGAACCTGTGACCCCCTCGGTGTGAACGAGGTGCTCTCCCGCTGAGCTACGCATCCATCTCGGGCCCGGAACGGCAATCGGGCCAATCGGGGAGGCGGGGACATAGCCCGCTCCCCGGCAGGTGGCAAGAGGATCAGATGCCGGCCGCGACCACCGTGTCGGGCCGCTCGGCGTCCGGGTCGCCGGGCAGCCAGGCGACGTGGCCGTCATAGATGCTCTGGTTCAGGATGCCCTCTTCCTTCGCCACCAGAACGGGGACCAGCATCTGGCCGGTGACGTTGGTGGCGGTGCGCATCATGTCGATGATCCGGTCGATGGCGACGATATAGCCGATGCCCTCCAGCGGCAGGCCGGCCGTGGACAGGGTCAGGGTCAGCATGACGATGGAGGTGCCCGGCACCCCCGCCGTCCCCAGCGAGCCCAGGATCGCGGTCAGGCCGATCAGGACATACTGGGTGATCGTCAGGTCGATGGAGAAATACTGGGCGATGAAGATGGAGGCGATGGCCGGATAGATGGCCCCGCAGCCGTCCATCTTCACATTGGCGCCCAGGGGCACGGCGAAGGCGGCATAGGCCTGGGGCACGCCGAGGCGCTCGACCGTCTGGCGCAGGGTGATCGGCAGGGTGCCGAGCGAGGAGGAGGTGGCGAAGGCCGTCTGTTGCGCGGCGAAGGCTCCTCGGAAGAAGCTGGCGGCCTTCAGCCCGTGCAGCTTCAACAGGCCGGAATAGACGATGAGGATGTGGAACAGGCAGGCCGCATAGATGGCGAGGATGAACTTGCCGAGCGGCAGCAGCGCCTCCCAGCCATAGCCGCCGACGACCGAGCCGATCAGACCGAACACGCCGAACGGGGTCAGCTGGATCACCCAGCGGGTGATGCGGAAGACGATGGCGGCGCCTTCGTCGACCAGCCGTCGCGCCGTCTGGGCCCGGTCGCCCAGCGCCACCAGGGCCGCCCCGACCAGGGCCGAGAAGAAGATGATCTGCAGCACCTTGCCCTCGGCCAGGGCGGCGAAGGGATTGGTCGGGACGAGGCCGATCAGCACCTCCAGCGGGGTGGGGATCTCGCGCTCGCGCACCTCGCCCAGCGGCAGGTTCGACAGGCCGAGGCCGGGATTGATCAGGTGGCCGAAGGCGAAGCCGACCAGCACGGCCAGCAGGGAGGTGATGGCGAACCACAGGATGGTCCGCGCCCCCAGCCGGATCGCACCCGCCCCCGCCCCGAGTTTCGCGATCGAACTGGCGATGGTGAACAGCACCAGGGGCGCGACCACCATCCGGATCAGGTTCAGATAGATGTCGCCGATCGGCTGGAGCCAGACCTCGGCCCGCTCGCGCAGGATCAACCCGGCGACGATGCCGAGCGCGAACCCGGCAGCGGTGCGCTGCCACAGGGGAATGGCGAAGAAGCGAGCGAGCATGAGGCGGTCTTTCCGGGAAGGAGCCGCAACATGTTGGCTGGCGGGTCGGACAGCAACGGGCGTCGCGACGAGGAATTCTATCAACGCCGCCTGCGATCCTGTCGCGCGTCAGCGATGGTGGCTGATCAGCCCGATTCCGGCTGCGAACACAGCTACAAGCGCACCGATCACGGTGACGCGGTTGTGACGATGCAGATAGGCGACGATCTCTCCGAACACAGGCTTCTCCTCTTCGGTGATGAGAAGCCTGACAGGAAAATCTGAATATCCGGTGAGGGGCCTCCAGCCGGGGCGCCCCGCGGCCGCCTCAGCCCCCGAACATCGCCTTGTTCACATAATGATCGACCACGATCATATCGACGGCCTCCTCCACGTCCTCGAAGGCATCGACGATGATGTCGCCGCCCAGATCCTCGACGGGGACGGGGGTGTAGCCGAAGCTGACGAGGATGCAGGGAATGCCGGCGTCCTTCGCCGTGCCGGCGTCGGGGGCCGCGTCGCCGACCATGATGGCGCGCCGCGGGTCGCCGCCGACCGAGGTGACGGCCTCGATCAGGTGGGCGCCCGAGGGCTTCTTCTCGCTGACGCGGTCGGGTCCGACGATGGCGGCGAAGTGGCGGGTCAGGTCGATCTTGCCCAGCAGCAGTTCGGACAGGTCGCTGCGCTTGTTGGTGACGACGACCAGGGTCGCCCCGCGCGCCGACAGGGTCTCCAGCGTCTCGACCACCCCCTCGAACGGCGTGGACTCGTCGGCGATGTGTTCGATGTAGTCGGCGATGAAGGCGTCGAACAGGTCCGGGTCGCGGGCCTGTTCCAGCGGCGCGCCGGCCAGGGTGAAGCCGTGTTCCAGCAGGGCCCGCGCCCCGCCCCCGATCAGCGCGCGCGCGCCCTCCATGGGAGCGGGCGGCAGACCCTTGCACACCAGCATGCGGTTCAGGGTGCCCACCAGGTCCTGATGCGTCTCGACCAGGGTGCCGTCCAGGTCGAAGGCCAGGGTCCAGCCTTCCAGGTCGCGTTCGATCATGCCCACATCTCCTGCCCGGAGCCTCCCGTCCGACCCCGGGATGGGCTAGACCTCGCGCGTTGACTAGCCGCCGGACCGATTCATGACCACTCCCCATCCACGCGCCGCCATCATCCTCGCCGCCGGTCAGGGCACGCGGATGAAGTCGCCGGTGCCCAAGGTGCTGCATCCGGTCGGACACCGCGCCATGCTGGACCACGCCATCGATGCGGCCGAGGCCCTGGGCTGCGAGCGGATCGTGGTCGTGGTGGGGGCCCATTCACCCGAGGTGCGGGCCCATGTCGTCAAGCGGCTGGGCGAGGATGCCATCGCGGTCCAGGACCCGCCGCTGGGCACCGGCCATGCGGTGCGCGCCGCGGAGGCCGTGCTCGGCGACTTCGTTGGCCAGGTGGTCGTCACCTATGGCGACGTGCCCCTGCTGCGGGCCTCCGACATCGAGGCGGTGTTCGGGGCCCATGACGGGGTCACCGTGATCGGCTTCGAGGCGGCCGATCCGGGGGCCTATGGGCGACTGGTCATGGACGGCGACACCCTGACCGCCATCACCGAGGCGAAGGAGGCGTCGGCTGAGGTTCTGGCCCTGACCACCTGCAACTCGGGCGTCATGGCCGCGCCGGTCGGCCTGCTGTTCGACCTGCTGGCCGAGGTGACCAACGAGAACGCCAGGGGCGAATTCTACCTGACCGACGTGGTCGAACTGGCCCGCAAGCGCGGCGCGCCGACGCGGGCGGTGATGGCGTCCGAGGACTCTGTCATGGGGGTGAATGCGCAAGCCGAACTGGCGACCGCCGAGGCCCTGTTCCAGAAGGTCCAGCGCGAGACCTTCCTGGCCGCCGGGGTGACGATGAGCGCGCCGGAGACGGTGCATTTCGCCTGGGACACGCGGGTCGGCGCGGGGACGGTGATCGAGCCGTTCGTGGTCTTCGGCCCGGGTGTGACGGTCGCCGAGCGCGCCCGCATCCGCAGCTTTTCGCATATCGAGGGGGCCACGGTGGCGACGGGGGCCGAGGTCGGTCCCTATGCGCGGCTGCGGCCCGGCGCGGATCTGGGCGAGGGGACGAAGGTCGGCAATTTCGTCGAGGTCAAGAATGTGCGGATGGAGGCGGGGGCCAAGGCCAACCACCTGTCCTATCTGGGCGACGGCTCGGTCGGGGCGGGCGCAAACATCGGCGCGGGCACGATCTTCTGCAACTACGACGGCTTCAACAAGGCCCGGACAGTGGTGGGCGAGGGGGCCTTCGTCGGCTCGAACTCGGCGCTGGTGGCACCGGTGAGCATTGGCGCGGGGGCCATTGTCGGCTCGGGTTCGGTGATCACCGAGGATGTGCCGGCCGATGCCATGGCGCTGGGGCGCGGGCGTCAGGTGAACAAGGACGGGGCGGGCAGGGTGTTTCGGGACAAGGCGAGGGCGAAGAAGGAGCGCGGGTCGTGATCCCTCTCCCTCCGGGAGAGGGATCAATGAGCGACCTCCAGAAACAACGCGCCGGCGAAGCCGCCGCCCTGCGCGTCGAGGCGGGCATGGTCGTGGGCCTGGGCACCGGGTCGACCGCGGCCTGGTTCGTCAAGGCGCTGGCGGCGCGGGGGCTGGGCGGCCTGCGATGCGTGCCGACTTCGGAGAGGACCGCCGATCTGGCCCGCGAGCTGGGATTGCCGCTGACGACGCTGGAGGACGTCTCGCGCATTGACCTGACCGTCGACGGCGCCGATGAGGTCGGGCCGGGGCTGGCCCTGATCAAGGGCGGCGGCGCGGCGCTGTTGCGCGAGAAGCTGGTGTGGGAGGCCTCGGCGCGCTGCATCGTCATCGCCGACGCGGCCAAGGTGGTGCCGGTGCTGGGGGCCTTTCCCCTGCCGATCGAGGTCGTCGCCTTCGGCCACAAGGCGACGGCCAACCGGATCATGGACGTGCTGACCGACCACGATATCGCCATGCCCGCCCGCCTGCGCCAGGCCGACCGGGGCGTCGTCCGCACGGACGGCGGCAATGTGATCTATGATGCGAAATGCGTCGCGATCCACGATCCGGTCCGCCTGGCCGACGACCTGAAGCTGATCACCGGGGTGGTCGAGCACGGCCTGTTCCTGGATCTGGCGGACGAGGCGATCATCGGCTTGGATTCGGGCGTGGACATCCTACTTCCCTGAACAGTATCCCCTTCGCTTCCGTCATCCTCCAACGAACGTGTTCCTGACAGTTTCGCGCTCCCGCGCGCCGCTGGGTCCCCCGGTCTGCGCCGCCAGCCGGCGGCTTGCCGGAGGATGACGAAAGCCAATTGAAAGCGCGACGAATGACCCCCTACGACTACGACCTCTTCGTCATTGGTGCCGGGTCCGGGGGCGTCCGGGCGGCGCGGCTGACGGCGCTGGGCGGCAAGAAGGTGGCGATCGCGGAGGAACACCGCGTCGGCGGGACCTGCGTGATCCGGGGCTGCGTGCCCAAGAAATTCATGGTCATGGCCAGTGACTTCGCGCACCAGTTCCATACGGCTGAAGGTTATGGCTGGACGGTGGAGGCCAGCTTCGACTGGCCGAAATTCATCGAGACCAAGGATGTCGAGATCGCCCGGCTGTCGGGCATCTATGCCGCCAACCTGGGCAAGGCGGGGGTCGAGCTGATCCACGGCCGCGCGGTGCTGACCGACGCCCACACGGTGGTGATCGCCGGCAAGGGCGAGGGCGGTGGCGACCTGACCGTGACGGCCGAGCGCATCCTGATCGCCACGGGCGGGCGTCCGTGGATGCCCGAGGGTCTGCCCGGCATCGAGCATGCGATCTCCTCTGAAGAGGCCTTCCACCTGCCGGAGCTGCCCAAACGCATCCTGATCGCGGGCGGGGGCTATATCGCCGTGGAGTTCGCGGGGATCTTCGCCGGCCTGGGGGTGGAGACGACCCTGATCTATCGCGGGCCGAACATCCTGCGCGGCTTCGACGACGACGTGCGCGCGCATCTGGCCGGAGAGATCGAGAAGCGCGGCATCAAGGTGATCCTGGGCTGCCAGCACAAGGAGATCCGCAAGACCGACAGCGGTCTGGTGAATGTGCTGGAGAACGGCATGGAGCTGGAGACCGACGTCGTCATGTTCGCCACCGGCCGGGTGCCGCACGTGAAGTCGCTGGGGCTGGAGACGGCGGGCGTGGCGCTGAACGACAAGGGTGCGATCCGGGTCGATGCCCTGTCGAGAACAACGTCTGAAAGCATCTGGGCCATCGGCGACGTGACCGACCGGATGAACCTGACCCCCGTCGCGATCCGCGAGGCGGTCGCCTTCCACGAGACCGTCTACAAGGACAATCCGCAGCATTTCGACTATGAGGCCGTCGCCACGGCCGTGTTCAGCCAGCCGCCGGTGGGGACGGTGGGCCTGTCGGAAGCCGAGGCGCGGCGGACCTGTTCGGGCGCGGTGGATATCTATTCGACCCGGTTCCGGCCGATGAAATACGCCTTCACCGGGTCGGACGAGCGGGTGCTGATGAAGCTGGTGGTGGATGCGTCGAACGACCGCGTGGTCGGCGTCCACATCGTCGGACCGGACGCCCCCGAGATGATCCAGCTGGCCGCCATCGCCGTGAAGGCGGGCCTGACCAAGGCGCAATGGGACGCCACCTGCGCTGTCCACCCGACCATGGCCGAGGAACTGGTGACGCTGAAGGTCAAGCAGAGCCAGGAGACGAGCGCGGGTTAGCGCACTTCAACTATGGCATGTCCGTCGTTGAGCTGATTCAAGACCCGAAGCCAGGACGCCCGAAGTCGCTCAAGCAGCTGCGCCTTTCTGAGATTACCGGTGCGTATCCAGACAAGAGGCGGTGCTGGGGAGCGTGTCGTGCACCAATCGGAGAAATCACCGTCCTGCGTGATGATGGCGGCGGCTCGGCCGATTGCTTCATGCCAAATCCAGTTGTCGGCAGCGCCAACTTCGTGGAGTTCGTTGACGTGCCACGCTTCATGTCCAATCGATCGCAGCCAGACAGAGACCTCGTCCGGCAGATTGGCGTCGACGATGAACCTCACCCGGCGACAATCGCCGTGCGGCTGGTGAGCGTGTATGCCCAGGCGAGACAGGCCCTGATGTCATCTGGTTCAAGGTAGGAATATCCCTCCAGGATATCCTCGGCGGTGTCTCCGGCCGCGAGCATGCCAAGGACATCTTCGACGCGGATGCGCATGCCTCGGATGCTTGGTTTTCCGAAGTTCTGGTCGGGGTTGATCGTGATGCGTTTCAACAGCGGGTCCATGGTTTCAGCTTAACACGGGAGCGTTCCCCGCGCACATTCATTGTCTCGAAAGCGCCAGAAGCCTATATCGCGCGACATGACCCAGCGCTGGACCCCTGACTCCTGGAGAAACAAACCTGCGGTACACATGCCGACGGATTATCCGGACGCGCGTGACCTGCAGCGGGTCGAGGACGAACTGCGGGCCATGCCACCTCTGGTGTTCGCGGGCGAGGCGCGGACGCTGACGGCCAAGCTGGCGGAGGTCGAGGCGGGCAAGGCCTTCCTGCTGCAGGGCGGCGACTGCGCCGAGAGCTTCAAGGAATTCTCGACCGACAACATCCGCGACACCTTCCGCCTGCTGCTGCAGATGGCGGTGGTGCTGACCTTCGCGGGCAGGAAGCCGGTGGTGAAGGTCGGTCGGATCGCCGGCCAGTTCGCCAAGCCGCGCAGCTCGCCCATCGAGACGATCGACGGCGTGACCCTGCCGTCCTATCGCGGCGACAACATCAACGGCTCGGCCTTCACCGCCGAGGAGCGCGCCCCCGATCCGCAGCGCCTGCTGAAGGCCTACAACCAGTCGGCCTCGACGCTGAACCTGCTGCGCGCCTTCGCCGGTGGCGGCTATGCGGACCTGTACAACATCCATCGCTGGACCCAGGGGTTCGCCGATCACGGCATCGGGGCCCAGTACCGCGAGCTGGCCGACAAGATCGCCGAGGCCCTGGCCTTCATGGAGGCGGTCGGCGTCACGCCCGAGACCCATCCCGACCTGAGCCGCGTCGAGGTCTTCACCTCGCACGAGGCCCTGCTGCTGAACGTCGAAAGCGCCCTGACCCGGCTGGATGGCGGGACGGGCGAATGGTTCGACACCTCGGCCCATATGCTGTGGATCGGCGAGCGCACGCGTCAGCTGGACGGGGCCCATGTCGAGTTCATGCGCGGCATCCGGAATCCGATCGGGGTGAAATGCGGCCCGACGATGGAGCCGGACGACCTGCTGCCGCTGATCGACGCCCTGAACCCCGACAATATCTCGGGCCGCCTGACCCTGATCGGCCGCTTCGGTCACGACAAGGTCGGCAAGCGGCTGCCTGGCCTGATGCGGGCTGTGAAGGCGGCGGGCAAGAAGGTGATCTGGTCGATCGACCCGATGCACGGCAACACCCTGATGGCCACGAGCGGCTACAAGACCCGGCCGTTCGACCGGATTCTGGGCGAGGTGAAGGGCTTCATCGATGTGGCCGAAGCCGAGGGCGTCCACCCCGGCGGCGTCCATCTGGAGATGACCGGCCAGAACGTCACCGAATGCATCGGCGGCGCGCAGGCGGTGTCGGAGGACGACCTGTCCAGCCGCTATCACACCCACTGCGACCCCCGCCTGAACGCCGACCAGGCGCTGGAACTGGCCTTCCTGGTAGCCGAGCGGCTCAAGAGCGGACGACTGAACCAGTCGCGCGCGGCGTGACCGAGGCTGCGATCGGGCGACCGGTCGGCGACGACCGGGGCGGACGCACCGCCTTCCAGGGCGCGCCCGGCGCCTTCAGCCACGAGGCCTGCGTCGAGCTGCGCCCCTGGGACGTCCATGTGCCGTTCGAGACGTTTGCCGAGGCGATCGAGGCGGTGAAGACCGGCGATTGCGACTGCGCCCTGATCCCGGTCGAGAACTCCACGATCGGCCCGGTGGAACCGGCAGCGACCCTGGTGGCATCGGCCGGGCTGGAACAGGTCGCCGACGTCTGGCGGCCGATCCAGATCGCGCTGATGGCGCTGGACGGCGTCGAGATCGGCGAGATCCGCACGGTCTCCAGCCACCCCATCGCGCTGCGCCAGTGCGCGGGTAACCTGGCCGCGATGGGGCTTGCGACCGTCGAGGCCTTCGACACCGCCGGGGCCGCGCGCGCGGTGTCCGAAGGCAACGACCGGACCCGGGCGGCCCTGGCCCCGGTCGCGGCGGCCGAGGTCTATGGCCTGTCGATTCTGCGCAACGATCTTCAGGATTCAGACACGAACAGCACGCGCTTTGTTCTCCTGTGTCGCGAGGCGGGTTGACGGCGCACGATCCTTGCGTGTCTTTAGGGGCTACGGATCGCTGACGATCCGGAACACCGGACCGACCCATGTCCTCGCTGCGCGCCTCGACCCAGACCCTCGTCCTCCGTTCGCGCGCGGCTGCCCTCTATTTCGGCTATCGTTTCTACGGCTTTCGATACGCCGGCTGAGGCCTCGAGCGGCACCCGCTCCTGACAGCCTCGCCGGCGACCGCCCTGACCCGGGGCGGCGGCGCACCCCTGCACCCCTTATCGAAATGACCCCGTTGAAAGCCTCGATCCCATGCCGAAATCCAACCTCAAGACCGTCTGGCCCGACATGACGCCCGAAGAGATGTCCCCCGAACAGATGGCGCTGGCCGCCCTGCGGGCCGAGATCGACAGCGTCGACGACCAGCTTCTGGCCCTGTTCCAGCGCCGCCTGGCCATCGCCGCCAGGGTCGGCCAGGCCAAGGATGCGCCGCACGGCCCCCACACCAAGCTGCGTCCCGATCGCGAACAGACGGTCCAGAACCGGGTGCTGGCCAGGGCCGAGCCGCAGTATGCCGAAGCCGTTTCGAGCCTGTGGCGCGAGATCGTCGGCTGGGGTCTGGCGCGTCAGGGTCAGTTGCAGGTCCAGGTCTGGTCGCCGACCGACCCGACCCGCGCCTTCGACGGGGCACGCCACCGCTTCGGCATGGCCGCCGCCATCCGCATGGTGCGCGATCCGCAGGCGGCGCTGGCCTTTGCGGCCGAGGGCCGGGGCGTGGCGGTTCTGGCGGTCAACACCGACGACCCCTGGTGGGTCGGCCTGCGCCGCGACTGGTCGTCCCTGAGCGTGTTCGACGGATTCGGACAGGCCGGAGGACAGCCGACGTCGCTGGCGGTCGGCAAGATCGATCCGGTCGCCCTGCCCAGGGGCCGCAGCGTGATCGTCACGGCCGGAGGCGACGCAGGCGACGGCGGCGGGGCGCGCCGCTGGGGCCTGAACACCCATCACGGCTGGACCCTGGCCCTGACCAACGCCGCCCTGACGCCGGGCGACGCCGAGGGCTGTGTGGGGGCGATCGGCTAGATCAGACGGCCAGGTTGTCGATCAGGCGGGTCTTGCCGAGCCAGGCGGCGGCGAGGATGCGCGCGGGGGCATCGACGACGCCGTTCGGGAACGGGGCCAGATCGTCGGCGCGGCGCACGGCGACATAGTCGACCCGCTCGAACCCGGCCTTGAGCAGATCGGAATAGGCGTCGCGCTCCACGGCAGCCAGCGGACGCCTGTCGGCGGCCTTGAGCGCGGCTTCGGCCAGGACGCCGTTGAGCCGGCGGGCGGTGTCGAGTTCGGCCTCCGACAGATAGGCGTTCCGGGATGACAGGGCGAGGCCATGGCCGTCCCGCATCGTCTGCGCGCCGATGATCCGGGTCGGGATGTCGAGGTCCCGGGCCATGCGGCGGACGACCATCAGCTGCTGGTAGTCCTTCTCTCCGAACACGGCGACATCGGCCTGGACCTGGTTCAGAAGCTTGGCGACGACCACCGCCACGCCGCCGAAGAAGTGGGGCCGGAAGTCCGTCTCCAGCCCCTGCGACGGCCCGCCGACGGAGACGGCGGTGACGAAGCCGTCCGGGTACATTTCAGCCTCTGTCGGTGCGAACAGCAGGTCACATCCGGCTCCGGCGAGCAGGGCGGCGTCCCCGGCCTCGCGGCGCGGATATGTGCCGAGGTCCTCATGCGCGGCGAACTGGGTCGGGTTGACGAAGACGCTGGCGACGACCCTGTCGGCGTGCTGGCCCGCCGCTCGTACCAGGGTCAGGTGGCCCTCGTGCAGGGCCCCCATGGTCGGCACGAAAGACACGGTGAAGCCCTGACGACGCCAGTCGCGGACCACGGCGCGCAACGCTTCGACGGTTCGCGCGATCGGCAGGGGAGGAGGGTTGTCAGCCATGCTTACCGGATTAACCCTTAGACTTAAGCGTGATCGTGCACCGGACGGCAAAAGGTGCCGGGCTAGGGTCGGCTTATGACGCCCGGCAGAATGCTTCGTCCAGTACTCCTCGGTCTCGCAGGCCTCTCGACCGTCTCGTGTGGCGTGGTCGAGAGCGACCCGCATCGGTTCGAGTCCATGGCCCAGGCCGTGGCCAGCGTGCCCCTCGACGGGTCGGACGCACCTGTGCGGACGGCGGCGGAGCTGGGACTTCGTCCTGCCAGGATCGACGCTGCCGCCGTCGCGAACCCCGGCGCGCTGCGGGTCGAGGTCATGGACCCCCATGCCCTGTGGGATGCGCGCGATGCCGGTCTGCGGGGCGCGGTCGAACAGGCGGCCCCGGTGATGATCGAGGCGGCCGCGCCGGTCGTGACCCGGGCGGTCCGGCAGCAGGTCTCCGATCGCTCCCAGACGATCCGACCGACGCGGGCCGTCGTCGTCGAGCCCGTTCATGCCGGCGGTGCGACCGGTCCGCGCGAGACCTTGCAGCTCGGAGCCTTCTCCAGCCCGTCGGCGGCGCGGGCGGCCTGGTCGCGCATTCGTGCGGCGGGCCATGGCCTGGCGGGCCTGACGCCTGCGTTCGAGGCTGTCGAGGTCGATGGACGCACCCTGACCCGGCTGAAGGTAACGGCGGCAGGCGAGACGGTTCGCGCCGTCTGTCGCGCTGCGGACGCTGCCGATCTGGGGTGTCTGCGCCGGGGTTGAGCCCCCGCTCGCGCGATCTTCCCACAGCTGTCGGCCAACCTTTCGTTGACGGATGCGGCCGCGCACCCGACTCTGGCGAACCATGACAATCGGCTCTGTGAGTCGGTTGTCGCCAGTATCCGGATTATCAGGTCATGACGCAGACAGCTCGGGCTCAGGTCATCGTGGTCGGCAATGAAAAGGGCGGGGCGGGCAAGTCCACCCTGGCCATCCACATCGTCTGCGGCCTGATGCACGCGGGTCGCAAGGTGGCGATTCTGGACCTGGATCTGCGCCAGCGGTCGATGTCCCATTTCTTTTCTCACCGCACGGCCTGGACGGCCGCCAACGGCGTCACCCTGCCCATGCCGGTCGAGCCGGACCTGGGCGACGGCAAGGCCCTGGCCAGGGCGGATGAGGCAGAGCAATTGGCCCGGTTCGAGACGGCGTTCGGCGAGGCGGTGGCATCCGGGGCCGAGGTTATCCTGATCGACACGCCGGGGGGCGATACCGCCCTGTCGCGAGCGGCTCATGCCCGGGCCGACCAGATCGTGACGCCGATGAACGACAGTTTCGTCGACTTCGACATGCTGGGCACGGTCGATCCCGTGACGCTGGAGCTGCTGAAGCCCTCGACCTATTCCGAAAGTGTGTGGGAGGCCCGGAAGTATCGCGCCATAAAGGACGGTCGCCACGCCGCCATCGACTGGATCGTGGTCGTCAACCGCATGGCCGTGGCCGAGGCGCGCAACCGCCGCCGTCTGGAAGAGCGGATGCTGAAACTGTCCAAGCGCGTGGGGTTCCGGGTCGGGCCGGGGCTGCGCGACCGGGTCATCTATCGCGAACTGTTCCCCTTCGGCCTGACGGTGGCCGATCTGTCCAATGCGGTGCGGCCGGTGGCGGTGTCGCTGGCCCATGTCGCGGCAAGGCAGGAGATGCGCAACCTGATGCAGGCCCTGGGCCTGAACGACGTCCGCCTGCCGGCGCTCGAGGCCGCTTGATCACCGGACTGTTCGCATGGGCCTGATCTGGCTCGTGCTGGCGGGCATCGTGGTGTGGGCGCTGGTGCGGCTGGGTCGCCAGACCGAGGGCCCGCGGCGGGGGCACTGGCGGGTGGCGGCGACCCTGGTCTCGGCCGCGCTGCTGGTCGGCGGGGCACTGGCGCTGTCCAGGGGGGCGTGGATCAGCGGTGCCGGTCTGGTCGGAGCGGCGCTGTGGCTGGCGGTCGCCTCGCGGATGCGGAACGTGGTGGCGAGGCCCGAGGCGATCGGTGATGCCGAGGCGCGGTCGATCCTGGGCGTGCCCGTGGGCGCGGAGCCCGAGGTCATCCAGGCCGCCTGGCGTCGCCTGATGGGGCGGGCGCATCCCGACCAGGGCGGGACGGAAGGGCTGGCGGCGAAGCTGAACGCCGCGCGGGACCGGCTGTTGCGGAGATAGCCCTCTCCCTCTGGGAGAGGGTTTCCGCATCAGCCAAAGCCCCCTAAACCAGCCCCATGCCGAAGCTGACCTCCGCCATCGATCCGAACAGCGCGTCGTTCAAGGCGCTGCATGCCCACAACACGGCCCTGAACGCCGAGCTGCGCGCGCGGGTGGCGGTCGCGGCGCGGGGCGGGTCGGAGGCCAGTCGCGAGCGGCATGTGGCGCGGGGCAAGCTGTTGCCGCGGGACCGGGTCGAGCGGCTGCTGGACCCCGGTTCGCCCTTTCTGGAGGTCGGCCAGCTGGCCGCCAACGGCATGTACGGCGACGAGGCCCCTGGTGCCGGGATGATCTGCGGCATCGGCCGGGTCTCGGGCCGCGAGGTCATGATCGTCGCCAACGATCCGACGGTGAAGGGCGGCGCCTATTTCCCCATGACGGTGAAGAAGCATCTGCGGGCGCAGGAGATCGCCGAGCAGAACCATCTGCCGTGCGTCTATCTGGTCGATTCCGGCGGGGCGAACCTGCCGCACCAGGCCGAGGTGTTTCCGGACCGCGACCATTTCGGCCGCATCTTCTTCAACCAGGCGCGGATGAGCGCCCGGGGCATCCCCCAGATCGCCTGCGTGATGGGGTCGTGCACCGCCGGCGGGGCCTATGTGCCCGCCATGTCGGACGAGACGGTGATCGTGCGGAACCAGGGCACCATCTTCCTGGCCGGGCCGCCGCTGGTGAAGGCTGCGACCGGCGAGGTCATCTCGGCCGAGGAACTGGGCGGGGCCGAGACCCATGGGCGCAGGTCCGGCGTCGTCGACTATGTCGCCGAGAATGACGAGCACGCGCTGGAGATCGTCCGCGGCATCGTCGGCCATCTGAACAGCGTCAAGCGGGTCGATCTGGATGTGCGCGAGCCGCGTGCCCCGGCGTTCGATGCCGAGGAGCTGTACGGTCTGATCCCCGACGATGTGCGGGCGCCCTATGACGTGCGCGAGGTGGTCGCGCGGGTGGTCGACGGCTCGGAGTTCGAGGAGTTCAAGGCCCTGTACGGCACCACCCTGGTCTGCGGCTTCGCCCGCATCTGGGGCTATCCGGTCGCCATCCTGGCCAACAACGGCGTGCTGTTCAGTGAGAGCGCGCTGAAGGGGGCCCACTTCATCGAACTGGCCTGCAAGCGGAAGATCCCGCTGGTGTTCCTGCAGAATATCAGTGGCTTCATGGTCGGCGGGAAATATGAGGCGGGCGGCATTGCCAAGGACGGAGCCAAGCTGGTCACGGCGGTCGCCTCGGCCAATGTGCCCAAGTTCACCATCCTGATCGGCGGCAGTTTCGGCGCCGGCAACTACGGAATGTGCGGCCGGGCCTATTCGCCGCGTTTCCTGTTCACCTGGCCCAACAGCCGCATCAGCGTGATGGGCGGGGAACAGGCGGCCGCGGTGCTGGCCACCGTCCACCGCGACGCCGACAGCTGGACCCCCGAACAGGCCGAGGCCTTCAAGGCCCCGGTGCGTCAGAAATACGAGGACGAGGGCAATCCGTACCATGCCACCGCCCGCCTGTGGGACGACGGCATCATCGATCCGGCCCAGACGCGGGACGTGCTGGGTCTGGCGATTTCGGCGAGCCTGAACGCCCCGATCGAGGACACGACGTTTGGCGTGTTCAGGATGTGATGGCCATGCGCTTCCTCCTGTCAGCGCTTATCATGAGCCTCGCATTGTCTGCCTGCGCCACATCACCGGGTCCGGTTCCGCGTGCTTTTCATGGAACGTGGGATCTATCGCCCATCGAGTGCGGCGATCCGGACGGCGTTTCCCGTCTCGTCATCGCGGGCACCAGGCTGACGTATTACGAATGGGGCGGTGACGTTCTCTCTGTCCGCCCGGACGGCGACGGCTCGGTCCAGGTCGATTTGAATTGGTGGGACACGAGCGACACTGACGCAAACGATCGGCCGGTCATCCGGCATCGACCTGGCAAGCTGACGCTGTCACCGGATCGATCCGCTCTCCGGATCGCTATCGACGGTGAGGCCACCACCTATACTCGCTGCCCTGGAGCACCATCATGACCGACCCCACCGAAAACGACCTGAACGCCCTGGACATCACCGATGCCGAGGCGGCGGAGATCAATGCCATCGCCCAGCCGCTGGTGCCCGATCCGGCGCCGGATGCGAACGACGATCTGGTGCAGGTCGATTCCACGGCCGACGGGGTGGTCTTCATCACCATCAACCGGCCGGCGAAGAAGAACGCCTTTGACGCCGCCACCATCGCCGCCCTGCATGAGGCGTTCGAGACCCTGCACGGGGCCGACAGGGTGCGGGCGGTCTTCATCCGGGGCGCGGGCGGGACGTTCAGCGCGGGCGCCGATCTGGGCTGGATGCGGGATGCGGCCGGCTGGTCCGAGAGCGACAACCGCGACGACGCCATGATGCTGGCGAAGATGCTGAAGGCGCTGCACGACATTCCGGCCCTGACCATCGCCCTGGTCGAGGGCGCGGCCATGGGCGGCGGGGCGGGCATCGTCTGCGCCTGCGACATGGCCGTCGCGGTCGAGGGGACGCGGTTCGCCTTTTCCGAGGTCAAGCTGGGTCTGATCCCGGCGACCATCGCCCCCTATGTGATCGAGGCGGTCGGGGCGCGTCGGGCGAGGCAGCTGTTCCTGACGGCCAACATCTTCGACGCCGACTATGCGGCCCATGCCGGGATCATCGACATGGTCCTGCCTGAAGGGTCGATGGACGAGTTCGTGTCCATGCTGACCGACAGTCTGAGCCAGAATGCGCCGGGCGCGATGGGCGAGGCCAAGCGGCTGGTCAACGACCTGGTCGGCCAGACGATCGATCGCGGCCTGATGGAGGACACGGCCCGCCGCATCGCCAGGGCGCGGGTGTCGAAGGAAGGGCAGGAGGGCGTGCGGGCCTTCCTCGAAAAGCGCAGCCCGAGCTGGGCGGAGTGACCTCGGGCCGGATTTGCGCTAGGCTGGGACCATGAACGTGCACCAGCCCGTCGAACCGGAATGGACCCTCGAAGAGGAGAACGAACTTTTCGAGATGGCGAACCTGTATCCGGAAGACACGGGGCTGCCCATGACCATCTGGGTCAGCCCCAAGGGCAATGCGCGGCACGACGCGCGGGTGAAGGTCAGCACGGTCCATGGCAACCGGATGACGCTCGATCAACTCGCAGTCGTGGCGATTCGCCCGGAGTCCAGGGTTGTCCATGGCGCATTAATCGCCAGCGACGAGCGTCTGGTCACCGAATGGATCAGCAAGAACCGGGATGCGCTGATCGCATACTGGGACGGAGAGATCGGAACTCGCAAACTGATGCAGCGCCTCGTCGATCTCTGACCTCGACCCTCGCGCCGGGTCGCTCTAAACCGGCCCCATGTTCACCTCCGTCCTGGTCGCCAATCGTGGCGAAATCGCCTGTCGCGTCTTTCGCACCGCCAAGCGGATGGGGATCCGCACCATCGCCGTCTATTCCGGGGCCGATGCGAAGGCCCTGCATGTGCGCGCGGCGGATGAGGCGGTGCTGATCGGGCCGGCGGCGGCGCGCGAGAGCTATCTGGACGCGGACAGGGTGCTGGCGGCGGCGAAGGCGACGGGGGCGGAGGCGATCCACCCCGGCTATGGCTTTCTGAGCGAAAACGCCGCGTTCGCCGAGGCGGTGATGGCGGCGGGGATCGTGTGGATCGGGGCGCCGCCGGCGGCGATCCGGGCCATGGGGCTGAAGGACGCGGCCAAGACGCTGATGGTCGAGGCGGGCGTGCCCGTGACGCCCGGATACATGGGCGAGGACCAGTCGCCGGAGCGGCTGAAGGCCGAGGCCGACGCGATCGGCTATCCGGTGCTGATCAAGGCGGTGGCGGGCGGCGGCGGCAAGGGGATGCGGCGGGTCGATGCGGGCGATGCGTTTCTGGATGCGCTGGGCTCGTGCCGGCGCGAGGCGGCCTCCAGCTTTGGCGACGACCGGGTCCTGATCGAGAAATACATCCTGTCGCCCCGCCATATCGAGGTCCAGGTGTTCGGCGACGCCCACGGCGAGGTGTTGCACCTGTTCGAACGCGACTGCTCCCTGCAACGCCGCCACCAGAAGGTGATCGAGGAGGCCCCGGCCCCCGGCATGGACGCGGCGACGCGGGCGGCGGTGACGGCGGCGGCGGTCAAGGCGGCGAAGGCTGTGAACTATGTCGGGGCGGGGACGATCGAGTTCATCGCCGACGGGACCGAGGGGCTGCGCGCCGACCGCATCTGGTTCATGGAGATGAACACCCGGCTGCAGGTCGAACATCCGGTGACCGAGGCCATCACCGGCGTCGACCTGGTCGAATGGCAGTTCCGCGCGGCGGCGGGCGAGCCGGTGCCGCTGAAACAGGACGAGCTGGCGATCAACGGCTGGGCCATGGAGGCGCGGCTGTATGCCGAGGACCCGGCGAACGGCTTCCTGCCCAGCATCGGGAAGCTGGAGCATTTCGTCCTGCCCGACGGAGTGCGGATCGACACCGGGGTGGAGCAGGGCGGCGAGGTCAGCCAGTTCTACGACCCGATGATCGCCAAGCTGATCGTCCACGCGGAGACGCGCGAGGCGGCGGCCGAGGCGCTGGCGGAGGCGTGCGGGTCGGTCGAGGTCTGGCCGGTGCGGACCAATGCCGGGTTCCTTGTGCGCTGCCTGGAGCATCCGCGGTTCGTGGCGGGGGATGTGGATACGGGGTTTATCGGGGCTCAGCAGGATGATCTGGCTGATGGCGCTCTGCCTACGCCTGAAGCCGTCGCTGCCGCCTTCACCTCGCTGGGAGGCGAGGGAGAAATGGACGGCTGGAATGGCGCGTCGAACGATACCACGAGCCCTTGGTCGAATGGACCCTTTGCATTCCGAATGAACGGTCGAGGCGGTGCTCGACTTGGCCTTTGGTTCGACGGCGAGCCCTTGGCGGCCAAGCTGGAAGGCCCGCAGACTTACAATGATATGGGCGAGCATTTCGGCTTTACGGTCGAGACGCCGGACGGCCAGTTTCATGGTTACGGATCACCGGGCTTTACGTTCGTCGATGGCCGTCCCTTCTCGGCCTTCTGCACACCGGCAGCGATTGTGATCTTCGAAGATGGGGCCGCCCACGAATTCAAGCGTCGCCGAGCAAGCGCTGACGGCGGCACCGCCTCCGACGGCTCCCTCCGCGCGCCCATGCCGGGGAAGATCGTGGCGACGCCGGTGAAGGCGGGGGATGTGGTGACCAAGGGGCAGCCGGTGATCGTGCTGGAGGCCATGAAGATGGAGCATGCGCTGAACGCGCCGTTCGACGGGGTGGTGGGCGAGGTGGCCTTCGCCGTCGGGGACCAGGTGGCGGCGGATGCGGTGCTGGCGGTGGTGGAGGCCGGAACTTAGGAGAGAAAACGTTTAAATACAGAGACTTGTATGCGGTATCTCTCAGGCTTTGTGATACGCGGGGGGCTGAGGCGATTGCACTCGAAAAAACCGGGTCCAACGCGTGCAAGTCGCGGATTTTATTCGATAGAATTTGCACTCCGCTGCACCCCATGAGTCCAACGGATTTGAGGGGGGCGCGCCAGGTTCGACCGACACTCAACCTTGTCATCCCGGAAATCGCGCCAGCGATTATCCGGGACGGAAGCCACGCCTTACTTGCCTCCCGGAAGGCGCGAAGCGGCTATCCGGGAGACGGTGGAGTGCGGTCAGACTGTCTCCCGGACAATCGCTGGCGCGATTTCCGGGAGGGATGGTGGCGGGGTCCGGCGTCCCGGCTCTTCGCTTCGCTACGGCCGGGATGACAAACGGGGCTCTTCGCTTCGCTACGGCCGGGATGACAAGCGGGGCTCTTCGCTTCGCTACGGCCGGGATGACAAGGGAGGCTCTTCGCTTCGCCTGGCCCTTCCCACCCGGCTTCGCTCCGCTCAGCCACCCTCCCCCGAGGGGGAGGTAGAGGCGGTGTCCGCGTCACCTTGCCCGCCCCACCCGGTCGCTGCTTCGCATCGACCACCCTCCCCCGCGGGGGAGGGAGATGATAGTGCCCGCCCATGCCTCTTCACATGATCAAGCTCTGCGTCGGTGTCGCCAAGGTGGAGACGCTGGAACGGCGGGCGGCCAAGGGCGACTGGCTGACGGTCAATACGCGGATGACGCCCAAGCGGGCGGCCGAGATCGAGGACGGGGGGTCGATCTACTGGGTCATGAAGGGTTCGGTGACCTGCCGGATGCCGATCGTGGACATCTCGACGCGCGGCGAGGGCAAGGCGTCGATGTGCCTGATCAAGCTGGCGCCCGAGGTGGTCCGCACGGCCCCGCAGGCGCGGCGACCGTTCCAGGGCTGGCGCTATCTGGAACCGAAGGACGCGCCGCCGGACCTGTCGTCGCTGGACGCGGGGGATATGCCGGAGGCGCTGGCGAAGCAGCTGCGGGAGATGGGGGCGTGGTAGGTCGGAGGGATTAGGGATTAGGGATTAGCGATTAGGGATCAGGAGGATTGGGGTTAGCGAACGGGGCCGAATGTGAGATGAGGCGCTCCCGCTGGCCGGGTGGCGCTCTGCCTAATCCCTAATCCCTAATCCCTAGTCCCTGATCCCCATGCTCTCCCCCTCCACCCGGGCCGCCACGCGCGAGCTGCTGACGCTGGCCTGGCCGGTGGTGCTGGCGCGGATCGGCATCATGACCATGGGGCTGACCGACGCGATCGTGGTCGGCAACTATTCCAGCCGCGAGCTGGCCTACAGCTCGCTGGCCCTGGCCCCGACCTCCATCATGGTGACGACGGCGGTGGGCCTGCTGCTGGGCGTGCAGGTGATGACGGCGCGGCGCATCGGCGAGGGACGGCGCGACGAGGCGGGCGCGGTGCTGCGGCGCGGGCTGAGCTATGCGCTGCAGCTGGGGATCGCGGCGATGATCGCCCTGATCGTCGTCGGGCCCTGGGCGCTGACGCAGCTGAACCTGGCCGACGGTCTGGGCGAAGGGGCGCGGCCGGCGCTGATTGTCTTCGCCCTGGGGATGCCCGGCTATCTGATCTCGGTCGCCTGTCAGTTCTTCCTCGAGGCCCTGGGCAAGCCCAAGCCGGGCATGATCGCCATGTGGGTCGCCAATGCGGTGAACCTGGCGTTCAACCTCCTGCTGGTGCCGGACATCCTGGGGCTGGGCGTACACGGGGCCGAGGCCTCGGCCTGGGCGACGTTCGCGGCAAGGACCTCGCTGGGGATCTTCCTGGTCGTCTATATCGCGCGTCTGCCGGAGGCGCGGGCGCTGGGGGTGTTCAACCGGCCGCCGAAGGACCCGCCGGCCGAGCGCGAACAGGTCCGGATCGGGGCCGGGTCGGGGGCGTCCTATTTCATCGAGGTCGGGGCCTTTGCCCTGATGACCTTCATCGCCGGACAACTGGGGGCGGCGGAGACGGCGGCCTGGGCCATCGTGCTGAACATCTCGGCCATCGTCTTCATGGTGCCCATGGGGCTGTCGGCGGCGACGGCGGTGCTGGTCGGGCGGGCCTATGGGGCAAAGGACGCGCCGGGCGTGCTGCGGAACGGGCTGGTGGGGATCGGGACGATCGCCGTGCTGACCCTGGCCGTCGCGCTGGTGGTGTGGCCGACCGCGCCCCTGCTGATCGCCGCCTACAACCGCGATCCGGTGCTGGCGGCGATCGCCGTGCCGGCCCTGGTGCTGGCCAGCCTGTTCTTCGTCGCCGACGGCATCCAGGTGGTGGCGTCGCAGGCCAATCGCGCGGCGGGCGACGTCTGGTGGCCGACGATCATGCACTTCTTCTCCTACGGGGCCGTGATGATGCCGCTGGGCTGGGTGCTGGCGCACCGGGTCGGGGTCGACGGTCTGGTCTGGGCGGTCATCATCGCCAGTCTGGTGTCGGCCGGCCTGCTGACCGGGCGGTTCGTGCGGGTGGCGGGGCGGCTGGGAGTAGGGAGTAGGGATTAGGGATTAGGGATTAGGGATTAGGGATTAGGGATTAGGATTTGGGGATTGGGGATTGGGGAAGCGGGGTTGCGATGTTCGTCACCACTCGCCGCCAACCTTGACTAATCCCTAATCCCTAATCCCTACTCCCTGATCCCTGACCCCCCTGGACCCATGCCCCGCATCCTGATCCCCGGCCTTGTCCGGCAGGGGGATTTGCGCTTCTGCGTGGCCTCGGTCGTGGCGAACATCACCGAGGACACGGCGAACATGATCGCCGCCATACTGGCCGAGTCGTCCGACCGCCATACGGTGAAGAACAGCACGCCGAAACCGGCGAAGATTCCTCCCAGCGTCCAGCCCAGTCCACGCGACATCGTTCGGCTCCGTATTGGCCCGATCCCATGAGCGGGCATTCGAAATGTAAAGCACCCTATACATCACGAGTCGCGAAATGTAAAGCGTCCTAGACAGGTCTGTTCTCCCTCCCCCTCGGGGGAGGGTGGTCGCGAAGCGACCGGGTGGGGGCGGCAAGGCAAGGTCCGGAAGAGTATAGGCACGTCGCCTTGCCCTCCCCACCCGGCTTCGCCTACGGCTCAGCCACCCTCCCCCGAGGGGGAGGGAGAAGGTGACGCCGCCCTGTGGTCACTCTATATCCCGCAGCTTCCTCGAACGACCGGACTCCCATGCCCCGTATCCTGATCACCTCGGCGCTGCCCTATATCAACGGCATCAAGCACCTGGGGAATCTGGCGGGGTCGATGCTGCCGGCCGATGTGTTCGCGCGGTTCAAGCGGGGGCAGGGGCATGAGGTCCTCTATATTTGCGCCACCGACGAGCACGGCACGCCGGCCGAACTGGCCGCCGCCGCCGCCGGCCAGGACGTCCAGACCTATTGCGACGAACAGCACGAGATCCAGAAGGCGGCGGGTCAGGCGTTCGGGCTGAGCTACGACTGGTTCGGCCGGTCGTCGCGCGCACCGAACCGGCGGCTGACGCAGCATTTCGCCCATGTGCTGGAGGCGAACGGCCTGATCGAGGAGCGGGTGGACCGGATGGTCTATTCGATCGACGACGCCCGCTTCCTGCCCGACCGCTATGTCGAGGGGACCTGCCCCCACTGCGGCCACGTCGGCGCGCGGGGCGACCAGTGCGACAATTGCGGGCGGCTGCTGGACCCGACCGACCTGATCGCGCCCTATTCGGCGGTGTCGGGCTCGACCAACCTGGAGGTGCGCGATACGCGCCATCTGTATCTGCTGCAGACCCGGATCGAGGACCGGATCCGGGGCTGGATCGAGTCGAGGACCGACTGGCAGACCCTGGCGAAATCCATCGCGCTGAAGCACCTGGACGAGGGGCTGATCGACCGGGGCATTACCCGTGACCTGAAGTGGGGCGTGCCGGTGGTGGGGCCGGACGGGGGGCCGCGTCCCGGCATGGAGGGCAAGGTCTTCTATGTCTGGTTCGACGCCCCCATCGAATACATCGGCGCGACCGAGGAATGGGCCGAGGCCAACGGCCGGACCTGGCGCGACTGGTGGCGGCTGGACGAGGGGGCGGACGACGTCCGCTATGTCCAGTTCATGGGCAAGGACAATGTCGCCTTCCACACCGTGTCCTTCCCCGCGACCATCCTGGGATCGGGCGAGCCGTGGAAGACGGTCGATACGTTGAAGGCCTTCAACTGGCTGAACTGGTACGGCGGCAAGTTCTCGACCTCGCAGAAGCGCGGGGTCTTCATGGATCAGGCGCTGGAGATCCTGCCGGCCGACTACTGGCGCTGGCACCTGACCGCCTATGGGCCGGAAGGGTCGGATGCGGCCTTCACCTGGGAGCAGTTCCAGTCGACGACGAACAAGGACCTGGCCGATGTGCTGGGCAATTTCGTCAACCGGATCGTCAAGTTCGCGGAGTCGAAGTTCGGCGGCGTGGTGCCGGACGGAGGCGAGCCGGGGCCGCTGGAGGCGAAGCTGGAGGCCGATGTGGCGGCGGGCATCGCCGAGGCGACGGCGGCCTTCGAGGCGATGGAGTTCAGAAAGGCCTGTCAGGCCCTGCGCGCCGTCTGGGTTCTGGGCAACGAATATCTGCAGGAGGCCGCCCCCTGGACCGCGTACAAGACGGACGTCGAACGCTCGGCCGTCGGAGTTCGCACCGGTCTGAATCTGGTGGCGCTGTTCGCGCGTCTGGCCGCGCCGGTCATGCCCTTCACCGCCCCGACGATCGCGGCCACGGTGGGGGAGACGGACCTGTCGTGGCCGGGCGCGGGCGAGGGGCTGCTGGACCATCTGCCGCGCGGTCAGGCGGTGGCCTCGGCCGAGGTGCTGTTCAAGAAGATCGAGGACGTCCAGGTCGCCGAATGGAGCGAGCGGTTCGGAGGAGCCCAGTGAAGCCCGCGCTGGCGGATCATTCGCCGGCGACCCTCCGGGCGGTGCGCGAGCGCCTCGCCGCGACCGGCCGCGCCCAGCTGCACGGCCTGCTGGCCGATACCTACGCCGAGCACCTGCGTATCGAGGCGGACGGGACGGACTATAATGTCGTCACCCGCAAACCGACCGCCCACGTCGACCTGCCGGGGGCCTGGCTGCATTCGCTGGAGCCGCACCAGCGTCAGGCGCTGGGCCAGGCCGTGCAGGCCTCCGCGACGGACGCGTTCCAGTATCTGTACGACAACCACCCGATCCATGATCTCGCCGAGGGCGGAGCGGCCGCGCCCGTCTGGGCCGAGCTGGTCGCCTTCCTGAACGGCGACGCCTTCCTGGGGCTGATGCGGGAGGCGACGGGCGAACCCCGCATCGCCCTGGCCGACGCCCAGCTGACCCGCTTCCGCAAGGGCCATTTCCTGACCGAACACGACGACACGGCCGATGGCAAGAAACGTCTCTATGCCTATGTGCTGGGCCTGACGCCCGGCTGGCGGATCGACTGGGGCGGCCTGCTGGCCTTCCACGACGCCGAAGGCAATGTCGGGGAGGCCTTTACCCCGCGCTTTAACACCCTGAACCTGCTCAGGGTCCCCGCGCCCCATTCGGTGACGCAGGTCGCCCTGTCCGCCGGCGCCGACCGGGTGTCGGTCACCGGCTGGCTGCGCGGCGTCTGACTATTCGAACAAGGCCGCCGGGGCTCGGTACTCGTCCGGCCAGGCCAGATAGGCCACGTCGGTGGGACCGATGACGAAGGTCACGACGCGCCAGCGGCCGCCCTGGCGGCGCAGCAGGGCATAGGTGCCCGGACCGTCGAAGATGCCGTCCTCGATCTCGCTGGCATAGCGGGTCCTGGCGAAGTCGATCGGGCGGCCGTTCGGCTGCTGGATCGATCCGGCGTAGAAGGCCCAGTCGCCCTGGACCCGCAGCCGGTCGACCATGAACTGCACGGCCTGGCCCCCCAGGTCGCGCTGGATGGCGGGGCGCAGGGTGTCGAGGAGCGGACGGCGCAGCGGATCGCCGACGCCGATGTCGCGCACGCCCGACTGGACGGCGGCCGAGGGCGCCGGCCCGGCCGGGGTCGCCATCGGGCCGGCGATCAGGAGGGGCAGCAGCATCAGGCTCATCGGTCACTCCGCGGATGAATCGTTGGGTACGGTGGCAGTCTCCGACGTCAGGCGGCGTCAGGGTTTGGCGATCGCCTTCTGGGCCAGGCAGACCGTCAGCTTCTCGCCCTTCTCCGGACGGCAGGACTTCCGCACCTCTTCGGCCGTGATGTCGAGGAAGGCCGGGGCCGAGGCATTGTGCTGTTCCACGCCCAGGGCCCGCACGACCGTCGAGCGATAGCCGTCCCAGATCATGTGGATGGCGACATAGAGCACGATGACCAGACCGACATAGCCGATCCAGCGGTATTTGCTCAGCAGCTTTGCGATCCAGGTCGCGGCCACGCCCATCAGGCCGATCGACAGCACCAGGCCGAACACCATGATCCAGGGGTGGTCGTGGGCGGCACCGGCGACGGCCAGCACATTGTCCAGCGACATGGTGACGTCGGCGATCAGGATCTGGACGAGGGCCGCGCCGAAGCTCTTGCGCTTCAGGCCCATCTCCTCGGGGCTGGGACCCTTGCCGTGCTCGATGGCCAGGGCGAGTTCCAGTTCCGCCTGGGCCTCGGCCTGGTCGTGGGTCGCGGCCTCCTGCAGCTCGCGCCACATCTTCCAGCAGACCCACAGCAGCAGCACGCCGCCCGCGATCAGCAGGCCGACAATGGCCAGAAGCTGGACGGTGACCAGGGCGAAGACGATCCGCAGCACGACGGCGGCGGCGAGGCCGACCAGGATCGCCTTGCGACGCAGCTCCTGCGGCAGGGCGGCGGCGGCCAGACCGACGGCCACGGCATTGTCGCCCGCGAGCACCAGGTCGATGGCCAGGACCTTGCCCAGGGCGGAGAGCTGGCTGGCGAGTTCGGGGGAGCTGAGGAATTCCATGGGGCGCTGTTAGGGCAGGGCGTAGGCCTTAATCAAGCGGGCGTTGCTTGCGCGTGGCCTCGTACAGCGCGATGGCCGCCGCATTGGAGACGTTCAGGCTCTCGAACCCGCCGGGCATGGGAATCCGGGCCAGCACGTCGCAGTGTTCGGCGACCAGGCGGCGGATGCCGTCGCCTTCGGATCCCATGACCAGGACGGTCGGGCGGTGATCGAGCGCGGTCTCGAGCCGCTCGTCGGAGGCGCCGTCCAGACCGACCGCGCGCCAGCCCAGGTCGGCGAGGCGTTCGAGGGCGCGGGACAGGTTGGTGACGCGGGCGCAGGGCAGGCGCTCGGTGGCCCCGGCCGCGGCCTTGGCGAGCGCGCCGGCCAGCACCGGCGAGTGGCGGTCCTGGACCACGATGCCGCGCGCGCCGAACGCGAGGGCCGAGCGGAAGATGGCCCCGACGTTCTGGGGATCGGTCAGCTGGTCCAGCATGACGATGATGCCCTCTGCGGGCTCGGCGAGGTCTTCCAGGGCGACGCCGTCCAGCGGCTGGACCTTGAAGGCCAGGCCCTGATGCACCGCGCCCGCGGGCAGCAGGCGTTCCAGGGTCGGGGCGTCCATGACCTCGATCCTGTGGCCGTTGGCGGTCCCTTCGCGTTCGATCTCGGCGGCGCGCTCGGCGGTGGCCAGCAGACGGCCCATGCCCTTTCTCGCCGGGTTGGCCAGGGCCGCCAGCACGGGATGGCGACCCCACAGGAAGCCGTCGGCGTCGACCTTGCCCCGACCGGCACGGGGAGCGGCGGTGGAGAAGGCCTTTGCCGGCGGGTTGGGGTTCCAGCCGCCGGGTCTGGCACCGGCCGAAGCGTCGCCGGACCGGGGATTGAAGACCGGTTTCACCGGCCCCTTTTTGCCCGATTTCCGGTCGTTGCGTTCTGGATTTCTCGACACTATAAGACGCCCTCCGATTTGGAGCCCTAGGGCTTTCGGGTCTGGCGCTCCCTCTATCCCAGGCGTGTCCCGACCTTGAAGCCTTTTGTTCCGACACCGGTCGAAAGACGGGTTTCGGGTCAGGGTTCGACGGTTCGAAACGCGCGCGGGGGAATGTCCCGAGCGGCAAAGGGGGGGGACTGTAAATCCCCTGCGTAAGCTTCGCAGGTTCGAGTCCTGCTTCCCCCACCACGCGGTTTCGAGGCGGCGAACGAGCGCGACGAAGAGGATCGACTGCGGACATTTCCTTGCAAAAACAAGGGACTGCCGTGGTTTCCGTGCGGGTATAGTATAATGGTAATACAGCAGCCTTCCAAGCTGAATATGTCGGTTCGATTCCGTCTACCCGCTCCAGGTTTTTGATCGCACACAGCGCCCCAATTCCCGCATCCGGGCCAGGGCCATCAGGAGTTTGGCCATGGCCAAGGAAAAGTTCGAACGTAACAAGCCGCATTGCAACATCGGCACGATCGGTCACGTGGACCACGGCAAGACGACGCTGACGGCGGCGATCACGATGACGCTGGCCAAGGCCGGTGGGGCCAAGGCGATGGCCTATGCGGACATCGACGCGGCGCCGGAAGAGAAGGCGCGCGGCATCACGATCAACACGGCGCACGTGGAATATGAGACGGCCAACCGTCACTATGCCCACGTCGACTGCCCGGGCCACGCCGACTATGTGAAGAACATGATCACCGGTGCCGCCCAGATGGACGGCGCGATCCTGGTGGTGTCGGCGGCCGACGGTCCGATGCCCCAGACCCGCGAGCACATCCTGCTGGCCCGTCAGGTCGGCGTGCCGGCCCTGGTGGTGTTCATGAACAAGGTCGACCTGGTCGACGACAAGGAGCTTCTGGAGCTCGTCGAGATGGAAGTGCGCGAGCTGCTTTCGTCCTATCAGTTCCCGGGCGACGACATTCCGATCACCATGGGCTCGGCCAAGGCCGCGACCGACGGCGTGAACCCGGAGATCGGCGAGCAGCAGGTTCTGGCGCTGATGGAAACCGTCGACGCCTACATCCCGCAGCCGGAGCGTCCGGTCGACCTGCCGTTCCTGATGCCGGTGGAAGACGTGTTCTCGATCTCGGGCCGCGGCACCGTGGTCACGGGTCGCGTCGAGCGCGGCATCGTCAAGGTCGGTGAGGAAGTCGAGATCGTCGGCATCCGTCCGGTCCAGAAGACGACCTGCACGGGCGTGGAAATGTTCAGGAAGCTGCTGGACCAGGGTCAGGCGGGCGACAACGTCGGCGTACTGCTGCGCGGCACCAAGCGCGAGGACGTCGAGCGCGGTCAGGTCCTGTGCAAGCCGGGCTCGATCACCCCGCACACCAAGTTCCTGGCCGAGGCCTATATCCTGACCAAGGAAGAGGGTGGCCGTCACACGCCGTTCTTCACCAACTACCGCCCGCAGTTCTACTTCCGCACGACCGACGTGACCGGCATCGTGCAGCTGAAGGAAGGCGTGGAGATGATCATGCCCGGCGACAATGCCGAGCTGAACGTCGAACTGATCACCCCGATCGCGATGGAAGAGAAGCTCCGCTTCGCCATCCGCGAAGGCGGCCGCACGGTGGGCGCCGGCGTGGTGGCCAAGATCATCGCCTGAGGTGATGGCGCGCTGACGCGAACGACGCGATCGTTCGCTGCCTGAGCGCGGATTGAGTTGGAAGAGGCCTCCGGCGAACGCCGGGGGCCTTTTTCTTGTGCCCTTCTCCCGCAAGGGAAAAGGGCATTCAGTCGTTCGGCTTGCCCGTCGCCGGGTCCGTGGCGGTTTCGCCGGAGTTGCTGCTGCCTTCGGAGCCGCGGGGTTCGGTGGCGGGGCGGGGGGGCCTGCCGTCGCCGGCGGGGCGCTGGTTCTCGTTTTCGGTCTGGCGCGGCGGGCGGGCGGGGTCTGTCATGGATGGCCTCTGTGTTGGCCATGGCAACGTCCGGCCGGGCGCGAAGGTTTCGTTCACCACGCCGCTCAACCGTCCCGAAACGGCGCAACCGCTAGGGTTTGCGCTGGAATGGCGCTTGCGGCTGCGGGCGTCCAGGAGACGGGCATGGCCGGAACGCTACAGATCGAGGTCGTCCGGACGGAGCAGCTGACGGTCGCCGACGTGGCCCTGTGGCGTCAGATGACCGATGCCAATCCCGATCTGGCCAGCCCCTATTTCCGCTGGGAGTTCACCGAGATCGCCTCGCGGATCAGTCCCGATGCGGCGGTGGCGATCCTGACCCGCGACGGGCGGACCATCGGCTATTTCCCGCACCAGCGGCGCGGATCGGCGATCCAGCCCCTGGGGGCACCGATGAACGACTATCACGGCGTGATCGCCATGCCGGGCGAGGCCCCGACCCTGGCGGCGGTGGCCGAACTGCTGGGCGCGCCGCGCCTGAACGTCTCGGCCTGGGTGGGTCCGTCGGGAGTCGGGAGCCTGCGCGAAACCCTGATGACCGTCGTGCCCGAGGCGGGCGAGGCGTCCTACGACGGCTGGTACGCCGAGCGGCGCCAGACCTGGGGCAAGTATTTCAAGGACAAGGAGCGGGCCCGCCGCAGCCTGGAGACCGAGCTGGGTCCGATCCGGGTCGAGCACGGGCTGCGCGATCCCGAACTGCTGGACCACCTGATCGGACTGAAGCGCGACCAGTATGTGCGCACCGGACGGCACGACATCTTCGCCTGCGGCTGGACGGTCGACCTGCTGCACGCCCTGATGGCCGAGACGCGGACCGATTTCGGGGCCTCGATGGCGGCGCTGTGGGCGGGAGATCGGCTGACGGCCGTCGAATATTCGCTGCACGCGGGCGACCGGTATCACTTCTGGTTCCCGGCCTATGAGCCCGCCCTGGCGCGGTGTTCGCCGGGCATCCTGCTGACCATGGACACGATGCGGCTGGGCTGCGCGGCGGGCTTCCGGGTGTTCGATTTCGGCTTCGGGGGCGAGGGCTACAAGAAGTATTTCTGCAATGCGACGCAGAGCGTGCGCGAGGCCGTAGTGCTGAAGCCGGGCCTGGGGGCCAGTCTGTCGGATGTCGCGGTCGGACTGCTGGACAGCGCCTCGGGCGGACACGGAGAGCGGCTGAGGACGAGCGTCCGGCGGCGCTGGGCGGCGATCGAGGCCTGCGAGACCACGCCCGTTCACCGCTTCATGGGCGCCGTGGCCGCGGCCGGGGTCGCCGTGCGCAAGGCGACCGGACGGCAGGCCGCGGCCTGAGAGACATGACGATGACGCAGACCCAGATGACCGGCGCCGCTCGCCGCACCCGCTATCCCGGGCCGATCGCCGAGGCCAGGAAGCATCCGCACGGCCTGGTCGAGCAGGGGTTCGCGTCGGACGAGGCGCTGGCCGAGATCCTGCACCGCTATCCGGCGCATCTGTTCGACATCAATCTGTACGACTACGACGACAAAGGTCAGCCCAGCCTGCGCACCGGCGCGCGGGGTAATCTGACGGGCGACCAGATGCTGGCGGCGATCCAGGCCGGGCGGCTGTGGGTCAATCTGCGGCAGGCGCAAGCGGGCTGTCCCGACCTGTGGCAGGCGGCGATGGGCGAGTTCGCCAGGATCCAGGCGACCTATCCCGGCATGAAGGCGGTGACGAACGCCGGTCAGCTGATCATCTCCTCGCCGGCCACCCGGGTGCCCTATCATTTCGACGCGTCGGGAGTGGTGCTGTTCCACCTGCGCGGTCGCAAGCGGCTGTTCATCTATCCAGGCGACGAGGCGCATCTGCCGGAGCAGGCGATGGAGCAGATCGTGGCCCGCCAGACCACCGAGGACCTGCCCTATACCCTGGCCTTCGAGGCCGATGCCCAGGTGATGGACCTGGAGCCGGGCGAGGCCCTGACCTGGCCGCTGTATGCGCCGCATCGGGTGGAGAACCTGGACCGGTTCTGCGTCAGCCTGTCGATGGACTTCCAGACCTGGTCGACACGGTTAAGGAACGGGGCGATCTATACCAATGCCGTGATCCGCAGCCGGGGCGGGCGTCCGCGCTTCACCGACGCCATGTCGACGCCGGAACTGGCCGCGCGCTGGGCGGCCTCGCTGGCGCTGCGCCGCGTCGGCGGGCTGAAGAGCCGGATCGAGCATTACGAGCGGGACTTCATCCCGGATGCCGCCGCCGCCGACGGGGCAGGGGCCTTGCCCGCCTGATCCGAAGGCCGGTTCGGCGTCGACACGCCGGGGACTGACGAAATCGCGCGACGGGCCTTTATTTCGCCCGCGAAGCGCGTATATGTGCGCGTTCCGCAATCACTCCATGATTCCGCGCGAAAGCGCCGAGGCCCGGTCCGTCGCCCTCCGACCGAGCGAAGGCGTGGCTCCTTCCCCAGGGAGCTTACCAGATTTCAGGCCTCCTGACCGTGAAAGCGTGTCGAGGGTGGAGGCCGAAACCGATTGTCACGGCACGCGATCGCGCTGCCGTGGCTGCTGCATTTCACGCGTGTCTCCCCCGGGCGCGCGATATGGGAAAACAGAATGACTGACGTCCTGAACGGTCTCACCATCAACGGTCAGATCGCATCGGCCACGACCTTCACCGGCAAGAAGCGCATCCGCAAATCGTTCGGCCGCATCCCCGAGGCGGTGCAGATGCCCAACCTGATCGAGGTTCAGCGCGAATCCTACGAGCAGTTCCTGCAGCGCGAGGTCCGTCCCGGCGCACGCAAGGAACAGGGCATCGAGGCCGTGTTCAAGTCCGTCTTCCCGATCAAGGACTTCAACGAACGCGCCGTGCTGGAATATGTGTCCTACGAGTTCGAGGACCCGAAGTACGACGTCGAGGAATGCATCCAGCGCGACATGACCTATGCCGCGCCGCTGAAGGTCAAGCTGCGCCTGATCGTGTTCGAGGCGGACGAGGAAACGGGCGCGCGCTCGGTCAAGGACATCAAGGAACAGGACGTCTATATGGGGGACATCCCCCTGATGACGGACAAGGGGACCTTCATCGTCAACGGCACCGAGCGGGTGATCGTCTCGCAGATGCACCGTTCGCCGGGCGTCTTCTTCGACCACGACAAGGGCAAGACCCACTCCTCGGGCAAGCTGCTGTTCGCCGCGCGGGTCATCCCGTACCGCGGTTCGTGGCTGGACTTCGAGTTCGACGCCAAGGACATCGTGTTCGTCCGCATCGACCGTCGCCGCAAGCTGCCCGCCACCACCTTCCTGATGGCGCTGGGCATGGACGGCGAGGAGATCCTGCGCACCTTCTACGAGACCGTGCCCTATGAGAAGCGCGGCGAAGGCTGGGTCACGCCCTACAAGGCCGAACGCTGGAGGGGCGTGAAGCCCGAGTTCGACCTGGTCGACGCCGACACCGGCGAGATCGTCGCCCAGGCCGGTCAGAAGATCAGCGCCCGCGCCGCCAAGAAGCTGGGTGACACGACCAAGTCGCTGTCGCTGGCCGCCGACGCCCTGGTGACCCGTTACCTGGCCGCCGACGCCGTCAACTACGAGACCGGCGAAATCTATGCCGAGGCCGGCGACGAGCTGGACGCTCCCACGATCGAACTGCTGGAAGGCAAGGGCTTCACCACCATCGACGTGCTGGACATCGACCACGTCACGGTCGGCGCCTACATGCGCAACACCCTGCGGGTCGACAAGTCGACGGGCCGCGAGGACGCGCTGTTCGACATCTATCGCGTGATGCGCCCCGGCGAGCCCCCGACCCCGGAAGCCGCCGAGGCCATGTTCAACTCGCTGTTTTTCGACGGCGAACGCTACGACCTGTCGGCCGTCGGCCGGGTCAAGATGAACATGCGTCTGGAAACGCCGGAAGTGTCCGACGAAATCCGTGTCCTGCAGAAGGACGACGTGCTGAAGGTGCTGCAGATCCTGGTCGGGCTGAAGGACGGCCGCGGCGAGATCGACGACATCGACAACCTGGGCAACCGCCGGGTCCGTTCGGTCGGCGAGCTGCTGGAAAACCAGTACCGCGTCGGGCTGCTGCGGATGGAGCGCGCGATCAAGGAGCGCATGTCGTCGGTCGATATCGACACGGTGATGCCGCACGACCTGATCAACGCCAAGCCGGCCGCCGCCTCGGTGCGGGAGTTCTTCGGCTCGTCGCAGCTGTCGCAGTTCATGGACCAGACGAACCCGCTGTCGGAAATCACCCACAAGCGTCGCTTGTCGGCGCTGGGACCGGGCGGTCTGACGCGCGAGCGTGCGGGCTTCGAGGTCCGCGACGTGCACCCGACGCACTATGGCCGCATCTGCCCGATCGAAACGCCGGAAGGCCCGAACATCGGCCTGATCAACTCGCTGGCGACCCACGCCCGGGTCAACAAATACGGCTTCATCGAGAGCCCGTACCGGCGCGTGAAGGACGGCAAGGCCCTGGACGAGGTGGTCTACATCTCGGCCATGGAGGAGTCGAAATACACGATCGCCCAGGCGAACATCGCGCTGAAGGACGGCATGATCGTCGACGAACTGGTCCCCGGCCGGATCAACGGCGATTCCCAACTGCTGATCCGCGCCGACGTGGACATGATGGACGTGTCGCCGAAACAGGTCGTTTCGGTCGCCGCGGCCCTGATCCCCTTCCTGGAAAACGACGACGCCAACCGGGCCCTGATGGGCGCGAACATGCAGCGTCAGGCCGTGCCTCTGGTCCAGTCCGATGCGCCGCTGGTCGGCACGGGCATGGAAGCGGTCGTCGCCCGTGACTCGGGGGCCGTCGTGGTCGCCCGTCGTGACGGCGTGGTCGAACAGATCGACGGCACGCGGATCGTGGTCCGCGCCACCGGCGACCTGGACGCCGGCCGTTCGGGCGTCGACATCTATCGCCTGTCCAAGTTCCAGCGGTCCAACCAGTCGACCTGCATCAACCAGCGCCCGATCGTGCGCGTGGGCGACGAGGTGAAGACCGGCGACGTGATCGCCGACGGCCCGTCGACGGACCTGGGCGAACTGGCCCTGGGCCGGAACGCGCTCGTCGCCTTCATGCCCTGGAACGGCTACAATTTCGAGGACTCGATCCTGATCTCCGAGCGCATCGTGCGCGACGACGTCTTCACCTCGATCCACCTCGAGGAGTTCGAGGTCATGGCCCGCGATACCAAGCTGGGGCCTGAGGAAATCACCCGCGACATCCCCAACGTCGGCGAGGAGGCCCTGCGCAACCTCGACGAGGCGGGCATCGTGGCTATCGGCGCCGAGGTCCAGCCGGGCGACATCCTGTGCGGCAAGGTCACGCCCAAGGGCGAGAGCCCGATGACCCCGGAAGAGAAGCTGCTGCGCGCCATCTTCGGCGAGAAGGCTTCGGACGTCCGCGACACCTCGCTGCGCCTGCCGCCCGGCGTGGCCGGCACGATCGTCGACGTGCGCGTGTTCAACCGCCACGGCGTCGACAAGGACGAACGCGCCATGTCGATCGAGCGCGACGAGATCGAACGCCTGGGCAAGGACCGCGACGACGAACTCGCGATCCTGGAGCGCAACACCTATGGCCGTCTGAAGCCCCTGCTGCTGGGCAAGAACGCCGTCTCGGGTCCCAAGGGCCTGGGTCGCGGCGAGGTGACGGAGGCCAAGCTGGGCGAGCTGTCGCGCGGCCTGTGGTGGCAGATCGCCCTCGACGACGAGAAGGCGATGGGCGAGCTGGAGGCGATGAAGAAGTCGTTCGAGGATGCCCGCAAGGCCCTCGACCGTCGCTTCGAGGACAAGGTCGAGAAGCTGCAGCGCGGCGACGAACTGCCCCCCGGCGTGATGAAGATGGTCAAGGTGTTCGTGGCCGTGAAGCGCAAGCTTCAGCCCGGGGACAAGATGGCCGGTCGTCACGGCAACAAGGGCGTCATCTCCAAGATCCTGCCGATCGAGGACATGCCGCACCTGGAGGACGGGACCTCGGTCGACGTCGTTCTGAACCCGCTGGGCGTGCCGTCGCGCATGAACATCGGTCAGATCTTCGAAACCCATCTGGGCTGGGCCTCGGCCGGTCTGGGCAAGCAGATCCAGGGTCTGCTGGAAGCCTGGCAGGGCGGTGGCCAGAAGCAGGCGCTGATCGATCACCTGACCGGCATCTATGGCGAGGACACCCCCCTGCCGCAGGAGGAGCACGAGCTGGTCGAGCTGGCGCAGAACCTGTCCAAGGGCGTCCCGTTCGCCACCCCGGTGTTCGACGGTGCCCATATCTCGGACATCGAGGACCTGCTGGAGAAGGCCGGGCTGGAGCGTTCGGGTCAGTCGATCGTCTATGACGGCACGACCGGCGAGCAGTTCAAGCGTCCGGTCACGGTCGGCTACATCTATATGCTGAAGCTGCACCACCTGGTCGACGACAAGATCCACGCCCGTTCGATCGGGCCGTACTCGCTCGTCACCCAGCAACCGCTGGGCGGCAAGGCGCAGTTCGGCGGTCAGCGCTTCGGGGAAATGGAGGTCTGGGCTCTGGAAGCCTATGGCGCCGCCTACACCCTGCAGGAGATGCTGACGGTGAAGTCCGACGACGTGGCCGGCCGGACGAAGGTCTATGAGGCCATCGTGCGCGGCGACGACAGCTTCGAGGCGGGCATTCCCGAGAGCTTCAACGTTCTCATCAAGGAAATGCGCTCGCTGGGTCTGAACGTGGAGCTGGAGAATAGCTGAGGCGAGTGGCGAGTGGCGAGTGACGAGTGGCGAGATTTCGCCGCGTCACTCGCCACCGCCGACTTTCTCGCCACCAGCCACTCGCCACTCGCCACTAGATTTATCGCGGCTCTGTCCGCAGCAAGGAATCCAAGATGAACCAGGAAGTCCTGAACATCTTCAACGCGGTCCCGGTCACCCCGACCTTCGACCAGATCAAGATCGCTCTCGCGTCTCCCGAAAAGATCCGCTCGTGGTCGTTCGGCGAGATCAAGAAGCCCGAGACCATCAACTACCGCACGTTCAAGCCCGAGCGTGACGGCCTGTTCTGCGCGCGCATCTTTGGTCCGACCAAGGATTACGAATGCCTGTGCGGCAAGTACAAGCGCATGAAATACAAGGGCATCATCTGCGAAAAGTGCGGCGTCGAGGTCACCCTGGCCCGCGTCCGGCGCGAGCGGATGGGCCACATCGAACTGGCGTCCCCCGTCGCCCACATCTGGTTCCTCAAATCCCTGCCGTCGCGCATCTCGCTGATGCTGGACATGGCGCTGAAGGACGTGGAGCGGGTTCTCTATTTCGAGAACTACATCGTCACCGAACCGGGCCTGACCCCGCTGAAGCAGAACCAGCTGCTGACGGAAGACGAATTCTATCGCTACCAGGACGAGTTCGGCGATGACGGCTTCACCGCCGAGATCGGCGCCGAGGCCGTGCGCAACCTGCTGATGGGCATCGACCTTCACGCGGAGGCCGAGCGCCACCGTGGCGAACTGGCCGACAGCCCGTCGGAAGTGAAGGCCAAGAAGGCGTCCAAGCGCCTGAAGCTGATCGAGGCCTTCCTGGAATCCGGCAACAAGCCGGAATGGATGATCCTGACGGTCGTGCCGGTCATTCCGCCGGAACTGCGTCCGCTGGTGCCGCTGGATGGCGGTCGTTTCGCGACCTCCGACCTGAACGACCTGTACCGCCGCGTGATCAACCGCAATAACCGCCTGAAGCGGCTGATGGAACTGCGCGCGCCCGACATCATCATCCGCAACGAAAAGCGGATGCTGCAGGAGTCGGTCGACGCCCTGTTCGACAACGGCCGTCGCGGTCGCGTGATCACGGGGGCCAACAAGCGTCCGCTGAAGTCGCTGGCCGACATGCTGAAGGGCAAGCAGGGCCGCTTCCGCCAGAACCTTCTGGGCAAGCGCGTCGACTATTCGGGCCGTTCGGTCATCGTGGTCGGTCCCGATCTGAAGCTGCACGAGTGCGGCCTGCCCAAGAAGATGGCGCTGGAGCTGTTCAAGCCGTTCATCTATGCGCGCCTGGACGCCAAGGGCCTGTCGGGCACCGTCAAACAGTCCAAGCGCATGGTGGAGCGCGAACAGCCCCAGGTGTGGGACATCCTGGAAGAGGTGATCCGCGAGCACCCGGTCATGCTGAACCGCGCGCCGACGCTGCACCGTCTGGGCATCCAGGCGTTCGAGCCCAAGCTGATCGAGGGCAAGGCCATCCAGCTGCACCCGCTGGTCTGCGCGGCGTTCAACGCCGACTTCGACGGCGACCAGATGGCCGTGCACGTCCCGCTGAGCCTCGAGGCCCAGCTGGAAGCGCGCGTGCTGATGATGTCGACCAACAACATCCTGTCGCCCGCCAACGGCAAGCCGATCATCGTGCCGTCGCAAGACATCGTCCTGGGCCTGTACTATCTGTCGCTGGTCAAGGACGGTGAGCCGGGCGAGGGCAAGCTGTTCGCCAACGTCGGCGAGATCGACGCGGCGCTCGACGCCGGTGTCGTGACCCTGCACACCCGCATCAAGGCGCGCTGGACCGAGGAAGACAAGGACGGCAACGAGATCACGCGCGTGATCGATACGACGCCGGGCCGGATGAAGCTGGGCGCGCTGCTGCCCAAGAACCCGAACGTCGGTTACCGCCTGCTCGAGAAGAACCTGACCAAGAAGGAGATCGGCAATCTGATCGACGTGGTCTATCGCCACTGCGGTCAGAAGGCGACGGTGATCTTCGCCGACCAGATGATGGGCCTGGGCTTCAAGGAAGCCGCTCGCGCCGGCATCTCGTTCGGCAAGGACGACATCGTGATCCCGGCCAAGAAGGTCGAGATCGTCGCCGCCACCCGCACCCTGGTCGAGGAGTATGAGCAGCAGTACGCCGACGGCCTGATCACCAAGGGCGAGAAGTACAACAAGGTCGTCGACGCCTGGGCCAAGGCCACGGACCGGGTCGCCGACGAGATGATGGGCGAGATCGCGCAGCCGCGCGTGCTGGCCTCGGGTCGTACGGCCGAGATCAACTCGGTCTATATGATGGCCAACTCCGGCGCCCGCGGCTCGCAGGCCCAGATGAAGCAGCTCGGCGGGATGCGCGGCCTGATGGCCAAGCCGTCCGGCGAGATCATCGAGACCCCGATCGTGTCGAACTTCAAGGAAGGCCTGACCGTCCTCGAATACTTCAACTCGACCCACGGCGCCCGCAAGGGTCTGGCCGATACCGCGCTGAAGACCGCCAACTCGGGTTATCTGACCCGCCGTCTGGTGGACGTGGCGCAGGATTCGATCGTCACCGAGGAAGACTGCGGGTCCACGCGGGGCATCACCCTGCGCGCCGTGGTCGAGGGCGGCGACGTGCTGGTCTCGCTGGGGCAGCGCGTCCTGGGCCGCTACAACGCCGAGGACATCAAGGCCCCGGGCACCGACACCGTGCTGTTCCCGGCCGACACCTATCTGGTGGAGGATGTGGTCGAGGTCATCGATCGCGAGGGCGTCCAGTCGGTCAAGGTCCGTTCGGCCCTGACCTGCGAGGCCGAAGCCGGCATCTGCGGCATGTGCTACGGCCGTGACCTGGCGCGCGGCACCAACGTCAACATCGGCGAAGCGGTCGGCGTCATCGCGGCGCAATCGATCGGCGAGCCGGGCACCCAGCTGACGATGCGGACCTTCCACATCGGCGGTACGGCCCAGGTGGCGGAAACCTCGTTCTACGAGGCGACCAATGCCGGGACGATCAAGATCGTCGGCCCGACCGTGACCGGCACCCAGGGCGACCTGGTGTCGATGAGCCGCAACGTCGTCGTCACCGTCATGGTCGATGGCAAGGATCGCGAAAGCTACAAGATCCCGTACGGCGGCCGTCTGCGCGTCAAGGAAGGCACCGAGGTCAAGAAGAACCAGCGTCTGGCCGAGTGGGACCCCTACACCACCCCGATCATCACCGAAGTGGGCGGCACCGTCCGCTTCGAGGATCTGACCGAGGGTCTGTCGTTCCGCGAGGAGACCGACGAAGCGACGGGCATCGCCCAGCGCGTCGTCATCGACTGGCGTGCCTCGCCCCGCGGTTCGGACCTGCGTCCGGCCATGGGCATCACGGCGGGCGACGCCTACACCAAGCTGGCCTCGGGCTCGGACGCCCGGTACCTGCTGCCGGTGGGGGCCATCCTGTCGGTCGCCAACGGCGACGAGGTCAAGCCCGGCGAAATCCTGGCCCGTATCCCGACCGAGGGTGCCAAGACGCGCGACATCACCGGCGGTCTGCCGCGGGTGGCCGAGCTGTTCGAAGCCCGTCGTCCCAAGGACTGCGCGGTCATCGCCGAGATGGACGGCCGGGTCGAGTTCGGGCGCGACTACAAGAACAAGCGCCGGATCAAGATCACGCCGGAGCTGAACGCGGACGGCGAACAGCCCGAAGCGGTCGAGTTCCTGATCCCCAAGGGCAAGCACATCTCCGTTCACGACGGCGATCTGATCCAGAAGGGCGACTACATCATCGACGGCAACCCCGATCCGCACGATCTGCTGCGCATCCAGGGCGTCGAGGCGCTGGCCGAGTATCTGGTGAACGAGGTGCAGGAGGTCTATCGCCTGCAGGGCGTGCCGATCAACGACAAGCACATCGAGGTGATCGTTCGCCAGATGCTGCAGAAGGTCGAGATCATCGACTCGGGTGAGACCACCCTGATCCGTGGCGACACGGTCGAGGTGGCGGAAGCCGTGCTGGAGAACGAGAAGGTCGAGAAGCGTGGGGGCCGGATCGCCACCACCCAGCCCGTCCTGCTCGGCATCACCAAGGCCAGCCTGCAGACCCGCAGCTTCATCTCGGCGGCGTCCTTCCAGGAGACCACCCGCGTCCTCACCGACGCCTCGGTCAACGGCAAGAAGGACACGCTGGAAGGCCTGAAGGAGAACGTCATCGTCGGCCGCCTGATCCCGGCGGGCACCGGGGCCTATCTCCGGTCCTTGCAGAAGGTCGCCAATGCCCGCGACGCCGAGCTGACCTCGACCCGCGAAGCCGCGATCGAGCCCCTGCCGGCCGAACTGCAGCTGGAGCTGGCCGAGAGCGAGTGATCGCCTTCCGTCCCGGGTCGAACCCGGGATGACAGGTTCAGAATGAAGGAGGGCGGTTCCGGCGACGGGGCCGCCCTTTTCTATTCCTGTCCCCGGATGGGCCGCATCGGCTGGAGGTCGTTCGAGCCGAGCCCGGGGTTGGCCACCGTTGTCGCGCCCTGGCGGATCGCGGGATCGAGGTGGGCGCCCGCACAGCCGGCGCCGAGGTTGGACCCCGGACAGTCGCCGACGCCGATGATGCCGACGCCTCCGGATAATGGGCGCCGCCGGGACTCGTACTGGGCCAGGGCGCGGGCGCCGTCGCGGGCGAACCCAGCCTCACGCCGGGCCTCGGAGGCGTTGAGCGTGCGGGCTCCCGGAGGGCCGGCGCGACCGGCCCTCTCGTTGAAGCGGTCGTCGCAGAGCTGTTGCTCCGAAGGACTCAACCGGCCGTCCATGGCGCGGCAGCCAACGGCCCCGAGACGAAGGGACCGGGCGACAGCGGCGCGCTGGCTTTCCGGCGTCACGCGCCAGGACTCCTCGGCGGCCTGTGAGGGGTCGGCTGGTGCGTCGGGCGCGAGGTGCGGGTTCAGCGGAGAGGGTCTGGACACCGCCGCAGTGCGATCCGTTGCGGCGGAACCGGGAGCAGTCTGAACCTCATCGATAGTCGGCGTCGTCCCTGCGGATGCAGCGGCAGGTGCGAGCCGGACCCTTTCGCCGGGCAGCCGGGGACGCGGTTCAATGTCGAGATAGATAGGGGGATCGAAGTCCGGACCCGCGACCACGCGAGGATTCTCGAAAAAGCGCAGCGCCAGAGGCGTCAGGATCGCGATGTGGAACAGGACCGATCCGGCAAACAGTGCGGCGCGGCGGACCCGTACCGGCCCGAAGGTCGGTCGCAGTCCCGAGAGGTTAAAACTGGCGTCGACCACGCATCCTCCCCGCCTTTCACCTCAAGGCTGAAGGGTGACCGTGGCGGGATCAGGGCACGCTGGGCCGACATTCCGCGACGGCGTCGCCCCTTTTCTTCTGCTGCGGTGTCCCCGCGCACCCCGGCCTTCGTCGGCGTGCACGGGGAAGAGAGTGAGGGCCGCCGTTGACGCCGAGCGCGTGCCAATGCAGCTTTGTCGTGTAGCAGGAGGCTGGAATGACCGGGAACGATACCACGCCGGGCAAGGCGGACCGCGTCACCTGGACCGTCACGACCATCTGCGTGGCGGCGATGCTGGTGCTTATGGCGTTGAACGGCATGATTGAACTCGGCTCAGCTGCTCACGACGCCTTCTGCCCCGAACACGGCTGGGCGGTCTGATACCGGGTCGCTCTGCGACGATCAGCCCAGGGTTATTTCGGCCCGGCCGTGCCGCCGAACGGTGCGTCTTCCTCATGCTGAAAATGGGGGGGCAACAAGGCTCCGGCACAGGTCCCGCGCAGGTTGCCGCCGACGCACTCGGGCGAGGCGCCGACGATGCCCACACCCGGGCGGCCTCCCCGCAGCGAGTCGTACCGGGCGAGCGCGGCCGCCCCGTCGCGGGCGAACTGGGCCTCGCGGCGGGCTTCGGAAGCGTTCAGTGTCCGCGGACCCAGTGGCCCGGCCCGACCGGCGGCCGCGTTGAAACGGTCGTCGCAAAGCTGCTGCTCCGAAGCGGACAGACGGCCATCCATGGCCCGACAGCCCGCTGCGCCGAGACGAATCGAGCGGGCGACAGCCGCCCGCATGGTCTCGGGCGTCACCTGCCAGGGGTCCACGGTCGTCGGGGGGGCGTCGGCCGGAGCCTCTGCGGCGATCCGGGGCGAGAGGGGCGAGGGTCGTGCCCCGGACTGACCGGGGGCGGCCGGTGCGGACGACCTTTCGGCCGTGACGTCGCCCAGGGTCGGTGTGGGCTCGGTTCGCGCCGACGCCGAAGCGGGAATGCGGGCCACCTCACCCGGCAGGAGCGGGCGCGGTTCCATCTGGAGGAAGATCGGCGAGTCGTCGACGAGGTCGCGCGGTGCCAGGGGCTTCTCGAAGAACCGCAGCGCCAGAGGCGTCAGGATCGCGATGTGGAACAGGACTGACGCGGCCAGGAGGGCGGCGCGGCGGCGCTGGACCGGCCCGAAGGTCGGCCGTCGTCGGGCGAAGCTCAGACTGGCGTCGACCACGCATCCTCCCTGCCGATCGAACCGAGGCTGAAGGGCGACCGTGGCCGGATCAGGGCAGGGTCAGCCGACGACTTGCCAGGGCGTCAGCGGCCGTACCGTGGCGCAGGCGGGCGTGCCGTCCCTGGCGCGTCCGGGCAGGGTGGCCCCGATCACCGCGCCGGGTTTCAGCAGGTCGGCGGGGATGTCGTGGACATCGATCTTGGCGCGGCGGCTGACGACGGGCAGGCCGGGCATGGTGCCGCCGATGGCGATGTAGACGAAGCGGCGGTCCTTGCCTTCGCGCCGCACGAAGGTTCCGCCCAGCTGGCCGTCGGGGCGCAGATCGACCGGCATGTCGAAGGTCAGGGGAGCCTCGGTCGACAGACGGATGTCGTGGGGCGCGTTCTTCGCATCCTGTCGCCAGTAATGCAGGCCGGGCACGGGGTCGGCGATCGTCAGGCGCAGGGTCAGGGTCTCAGTCATGGGTCACCCGATGGCTGCCGCGCACCATGCGCACGAACGGGATGGGGCGGTCCTTCCCGGCTCGTCGCCCTGCGCCGTCCGGGATGACCATCCGCCCGGCCACCTCGGCCAGGACGAACCGCGTGATCGAGGGCAGGTCGAGGGCGCGGGCCTCTTCCAGCGGGAGCCAGGCGATCTCGTCCAGCTCGCCGGATCCGGCCGTCGGCTCGGGGGCCAGCAGGGCGGCCGCGTCCGCCATGAAGAACCGGGCGTCGAACCGGCGCGTGCGGCCCGGCGGGGTGATGGCGCGCGCGACATAGTCCAGGGCGGCGAGGTCTGGCAGGGCCCCGATGGCCCGGAACGCGCGCCATGGCCCGGCGACGGAGGCGGACGGGGCCGGGCGACCGAGGATCAGTCCGGTCTCCTCGAACGTCTCGCGCACGGCGGTCAGGCACAGGGCGCGGGCGCGGTGCGGGGCCAGTTCGGTCTCCAGACGAGCGCTGGTGGCGGCCGAGGGCTCGGTGGCCGAGGCCGCAGCGAAGTCCGACCGGTCGATCCGGCCGCCCGGAAAGACCCATTTGGAGGCCATGAAGACATGGCCGGGTGCCCGCCGACCCATCAGCACCTGCGGGCGCGCGCCGGAGCGGACCAGAATCAGGGTCGCGGCGTCCTTCGGCCGCTGTCGCGGACCGGCCAGGCGCGGCGCGTCGGCCAGGTCCTGGGCGGCATCGAAGGGTTGAGGGGACGACATGTCCGAGCGATGCCACGCGGGCACCGGCAAGGAAAGAGCGACGAATGCGGCGTCAGTCCAGCACGCGGCCGATCCGGATCAGGGCCCCGGACGGATCGCTGACCGAGAACTCATAGGTGCCCCAGATGCGCGCATGCGGACCCTGAGGTTCGAGGATCAGATCGCGGACACGGTCGGCGACGGCGTCGACGTCCTCGACATAGAGGTAGAGGCCGAGCGGATTGTCCTCGATGCGACGGGGCCAGTCGGGCGTGGACCGCAGGTGGATGCGCCAGCCCCTGCCGTCGTCGAGCAGGCGATAGTCGCCGTGGTCGCTGACGACCTCGAAGCCGAGGCGGCGATAGAAGGCGGTGCTGGCATCGAGGTCGCGGGCGGGGACGATGGCGGCGGCGTGGTGTCGGTCTGTCATTGGGCTTCCTGCAGGCGAGCGAGGATCATGGCCGCCGCAACGACCAGCGACCAGAGGGCGAAGGCGGTCGCCGCTGCGATGAGCGCGCCGTCGGCGCGGGTGTGGCTGGTCATGGTGGTCCCCGGTTCAGGGACCCTATGTGCCCGGGGTCCGCGCGCCGGGCGACGGACGACCTCGGCCGACGTCCGCTAACGGACGAATGACGGCGAAAGTCCGCAAAGGGAGTGCGGCATTCGGGCTGAACCCCGGCGACCGATCCGCTAGCATGGAGCCATGACCGAGGCCGTCGAGGATCTGGACCGGCGCAGCCAGCGGACCCGCAAGGCGGTGTTCGACGCCTTCACGCGCCTGATCTTCACCCACCGGTACAGTGCCATCCGGACGTCGGACCTGATCGAGGCAGCGGGCGTTGGACGCTCGACCTTCTATGAGCATTTCCGCAACAAGGACGATGTGCTGGTCTGGGCCATCGACCCGATCTTCGCGCCCCTGGCCGAGGCGGCGGCGGGACGGGCGAGCCTGCCCCGGCTGCGGTTTGTGGTGGACCACCTGTGGGAACGCCGGGCACTGGCGCGGGTGATGTTCGAGCCGCCGCTGTCCGCGAAACTACAGCGGAAGCTGGCGGGAATGATCGAGGCGCGATTGGGGCAAAGGGCACCGGACGCCCTGCCGAATGCCATGATGGCCGCCGCATCGGCGGCCGCCCAGCTGGCCCTGCTGCGGGTCTGGCTGAGCGGGGAGGCGGCGTGCGATCCGAAGGTCCTCGCCCATCGACTGGCCGATAGAAGGGTTTAGAGCAATGGGCGCTTCAGTTGACGCATGGGCGTCCATCGAGACGGGTTCATCACAGCGAGCATAACGGGCCACAGCGGACATGACGGGATCGAGACCGTGGTGCCATCGCCGATCGCTTCCTTCACGCTCGATTTCTCGTCGGAGGGAGGATCGGCGGCAAAGCCGCCCTTGTCTCGTTTCAGTGCCAGGAAGGATCGACAACGCGACAACCGCCCGGTCCCGTCGTGCTCGCTGTGGCTCGTTGTGCTCGCCGTGATGAACCTTTCGACCCGCGCCAACTGAGCCGACGAATGGTCTAGGGTCTCGCGCACGGCGGTCAGGCACAGGGCGCCGGCGCGGCGGTGCGGGGCCAGTTCGGTCTCCATACGGGCGCGGGTGGCGGCCGAGGGCTTGGTGGCCGATGCGGCGGCGAAGTCCGACCGGTCGTCCGGCCGCCCGGAACCACCCACCTGGAGGCCATGAAGACATGGCCGGATGGGCGCCGACCCATCAGAACCTGCGAACCCGCTGCCGTACCCCTAATCAGCTGTTCATTCGCGCCGACGCCAATAGGACAGGAAGGTCATGGCCTGCGGTTGATCGACGGTCGAACTGAAGTTGCTGACTATCCGGTCCAGTTCGGGATGGGAATCCGGATGGCCGGGGGTCTGCACCCGGATCATCAGGTCTCCCAAGTCATCGCTTGGAAGATCGGAGCGGGTCAAGCCAGCAACCTCACACAGGGTCATGGCGCAAGTGATGCTCAACGATTGGACCGCGGCGTCAAAGCCTGGAATATCGCGATAACGTTGCAAGAGCGCGGCTTCGGCCTGGCGCGACCAAGCCAGATCACGAGGGCTGTCGGAGACCTCTGCGTGCAATGCCGCGAAGTCCGTTTCCGGGGGCTGTTGAGCGATGATCTGAGCTGCCAGACCGTCACCGGCCGACTGCCCAGCAGACGGCGGATTCGGCGGCGTGGACGTTTGTTGCGCAAACAATGCGACAGCGAACAGGCCTGTTGCGATCATGGGTAGTCTCCATCGGTGGGACGCACGACGAGGTGCATCTGGACGACGGAGTTCTGGAGGCGCGGCGGCCGGACGGGCGAGATCGATAAAGTCGTGACGATTTTCTTGGGCCACGATCAGGCGAGCGATTTCGCGGCTGGAGCCGATTCCGGTCTTTCGCCGGGCTGAACGGAAACGTTCGTTGACGGCCGCCTCCGATGTCGAGCGTAGCGTGGCGATCGATTTCGCGGTGTGACCCCGGCCCAGAAGACCCAGCAAATCTCGCTCCACGGCGTTCAGCCGGTCGAGGGCGCTGTCGGTCTCCGGAGAATGCGGGGGCTGGCTCATGGTCATATCGCATGCTGGCCCACGAGAATGAGGTCGGGCAAGCGGGGACCGGTCAGCCGGCCTCGGCCTCTGCTTCGCCGTTGCCCTGGGCGATGGCGGCGATTTGGGCTTCGAGGGCCTGTCGGACTTCGGGCGAGCAGTCGCTGGCGGCAGGGGTCGGGGTCCCGGCTGTCGCCGCGCCGGGCGCGACGATCAGATCCTCGACCAGACTCCCGGCGGCGGCGCGGAGGGGGGCCTCCTCGATGCCCGCCACGGCCGCCTGCGCCAGACCCGTTGCATCGACGTCCTTCCAGCCGCAGGTCGCGGCCGCCAGCTTCAGCGTCCGGGCCGCCTGCACACCCTGCACGATCTCGGGATGGCTCGCCTCCAGCGCAGCCATGGCGGCGTTGCGACCGGCCTTTCCGACATCCACCTCGCCACAGGCGGAAATGGCGAGGGCCGAGACCACAGACAGAGTTAGAACCAGACGGGGCATGCCGATCACTCCTTTGGACCCTGGGCGGAGCCTGGCAGACCGGGCGGATCCCGAAAGGCGACCGATTGACAGCCGGGGGCGGGGCCCTACCGCCGCTTGCCCTTCCTCACGCCCTTCAGGCCACCGGACGGGCGACCGCCGCGGGGTGGTTTGGGACCGCCCGGACGACCCGCGCCCCGCTTGGGCGGGCCGTTGCCGCCTGTGCCCGGACCCCGGCCGCGCAGGCCGAGACGGGGGGCGGGGGCGTTGGGGTCGCGGGGTTCGGGGTCCGAGAGCATCTCGAACACCAGGCCGCCGGTAATCGGCGTGGCCTCCTTCAGCCTGACCTCGACGGTGCGGCCAAGGGTATAGCGCTGGCCCGAGCGTTCGCCGACCAGGGCGTGGGCGCGGTCGTCGTGGGTGAAGTATTCATGGCCCAGCGAACTGACGGGCACGAGGCCGTCGGCGCCGGTCTCGTCCAGACGGACGAACAGGCCGAAGCGGGTCACGCCGGTGATGCGGCCGGTGAAGGTCGCCCCCACGCGGTCCTCAAGGAAGGCGGCGATGTAGCGGTCCATGGCGTCGCGCTCGGCGGCCATGGAGCGGCGCTCGGTCAGGGTGACCTGATCGGCGATGGCAGGCAGTTCGGCGATCTCGCGGTCCGTCAGGCCGTCGGGGCCCAGGTTCAGCGCCCGGATCAGACCCCGATGCACAATCAGATCGGAATAGCGCCGGATCGGCGAGGTGAAGTGGGCGTAGCGATCCAGGTTCAGGCCGAAATGGCCGACGTTGTCCGGACTGTAGATCGCCTGCATCTGGGAGCGCAGGACGACCTCATTGACCACCTCGGCGTGGGGGCCGTCGCGGGTCTCGTCCAGCAGCCTGTTGAACCGTTTGGTGGTCGGGGCCTCGCCCTTGTTCCAGGGCTTGCCCAGCGTCGACAGGAAGTCGGCGAGGTTGAAGACCTTTTCCTGGCTGGGCGTATCGTGGACGCGGAAGATCAGGGGCGTCCTCTTCGCCTCCAGCGTCTCGGCGGCGCAGACATTGGCCTGGACCATCATCTCCTCGATCAGGCGGTGAGCTTCGAGACTGACGCGCTTCTCGATGGAGGCGATGCCGCCGTCGGGTGCCATGCGGATGCGGCGTTCGGCACTGTCGATCTGCAGGGGCGCGCGCTTCAGCCGGCCCTTCAGCATGGTGTTATAGGCATTCCACAGCGGATACAGGATCGCGTCCATGATCGGGCCGGTCGTGTCGTCGGTCCCGCCGCCGTTCTCGACGCCGTCGATGGCCGCCTGGGCTTGCTCGTAAGAAAGCTTGGCGTGGCTGCGCATCAGGCCGCGGTGGAATTTGTGGCCCATTTTGCGGCCGTCCTTGTCGAAGACCATGCGGACCGCCAGCGTCGCGCGGTTCTCGCCTTCCTTCAGACTGCACAGGCCGTTCGACAGCCGCTCAGGCAGCATCGGTTCGACGCGGTCGGGGAAGTAGGTCGAATTGCCCTTGGCCCGGGCCTCGCGGTCCAGGCTGGTATTGGGGCGGACATAGGCGGCCACGTCGGCGATGGCGACCCAGACGATCCAGCCGCCCTCGTTCTTCGGGTCCTCGTCGCGCTGCGCATAGACGGCGTCGTCGTGGTCGCGGGCGTCGGCCGGGTCGATGGTGACGAAGGGAATGTCGCGCAGGTCGTCGCGGCCCTTCAGCGTCGGCAGGTCCTGGTTCTCGGCCTCCTGCTCGACAGCCTCCGAGAAGCCCATCGGCACGCCGTGGGTGTGGATGGCGATCAGGGAGGCGGCGCGGGGATCGTCCTCTCGGCCCACGGTCTCCAGGATCTTGCCGCGCTTGTGGCCATAGCGCTGGTCCGACTTCTCGATGGCGGCCAGCACCAGATCGCCGTCGCGCAGATCGGCGGCCTGGAGCGCCGACACGATCAGCACGTCCTTCGAGCGCCGGTCGACCGGCTCGACCCGTGTCTCCTTGTTGGATTTGCGGATCACGCCGAGGACGCGGTTGTTGTTCGTGTCGAGTGTCTTGATCAGCCGGGCTTCCCAGCCGTTCGGGCCGAGCTCGAATTTGGCCAGCACGCGATCCCCGAGGCCAGGGGCAGGCTTGCCCTTGTCCGGGATGAGCAGGGCTTTGGGCGCGTCGGGCGAGGCCTCGACCATGCGGACGTAGAGGTCGCCGTCGCTGTCCTTTTCGATCACATCGGCGACGCCGACGGGGGGCAGGGCGCCGGCTTCGGAAAAGCCTTTCCTGCCGCGCTTGCCGAGCTTGCCGGAGGCTTCGAGGCCGCGGATCATCTCGCGCAAGCGCCGGCGATCCTCGCCCTTCAGGCCGAAGTGGCGGGCGATATCGCCCTTTTCCGCCGATCCGGCCTCGCGCAGGAAGGCCAGCAGGGTGGCCTCGTCCGGCAATCCGGCGGCGGGTTTTCTGGGTGGTTTGGTCATTCAGTCTTTCGGTTCGCCGGGCGCTTCGGCCTCGGCGGGGTTCAGGCAGGGTACGCCCAGCGCAGTGGCGGCGCGCGCCATGCCGCGATCGAGCGTGAGTATTGTCGCCTCTAGCCGCGTCGCGGCGGCGATGTGGATCGCGTCAGGGGCGCGGAGCGAAAGCCGCGGCATTCGAACGAACATGTTTGCGTCGGCCAAATCCGAAGGCTCGATTTCAACGCGTTCAGTCAGCAATGTCGCCCAGGCATCAAGTTCCTCGAAAAAACCGGCGGCCTCGGCGGTGGACCACTCTTCGACCCGGCCGAGCTTTGCCAATGCAGCCGCGCTTTCTGCCAAGGCAAAATCGCTGACGACCAGAACTTGCAAGGGGTCTCGTACGAGCGGATCGATCAGGCGACTGTTCGGCTGTCTCGACACCGTGGCGACGATGGCACTTGCGTCGGCGTAAAGCGTCACTCAGCAACGCCGTCCCGCATGGCCTGGACGAGGTCGACGGCGTCGATCGAGGACATGGCCCGGGCTTCACGGCGCTTGACGAACTCGTCGTACCAAGCCTGCTTTTCGGCCGGGGTCAGCCTGGGGGTGGGCGGACTGGCCGTGGCCCGCAGTTCCGCGATCGGTTTGCCGTGCCGGGTGATGGTGATGCTTTCGCCTTCCTGTACCCGGTCCAGCAGATGGGTGAAGTTGTTCTTGGCTTCAGCAACGCCATAACTGGCCATGATCACCCTCCGAATTATGGCCATAAATATAGCCATAACCTACGCCATTGGCAACGGGTTGTCCGGGCACGGCGGCACGCCTAGCTTCCGACCTCGAATCCGGAGCCCGATCATGTCCCTTGCCGAACACCCGACCCTGAGCGCGCCGACCGGGTCGTTGCTGGACCTGATCGGCAAGACGCCGATGGTGGAGGTGACGCGGATCGACACCGGACCTTGCAAGCTGTTCCTGAAGCTGGAGGCACAGAACCCGGGCGGGTCGATCAAGGACCGCATCGCCCTGTCGATGATCGCGGCGGCCGAGGCGGAGGGGTATCTGAAACCCGGCGGCACGATCGTCGAGGCGACGGCCGGAAACACGGGTCTGGCGCTGACGCTGGTGGGTCAGGCCAAGGGCTATAAGGTGTTGCTGGTCATCCCGGACAAGATGTCGAAGGAAAAAATCCAGCATCTGCGGGCCATGGGCGCCGATGTGCGGCTGACGCGGTCGGACGTCGCGCACGGACATCCGGAATACTATACCGACATGGCCGAGCGGCTGGCGCAGCAGATTCCGGGCGGGTTCTTCGTCAACCAGTTCAACAACCATGCGAACTCCCTGGCCCATGTGAAGACCACCGGCCCCGAGATCTGGGAGCAGATGGGTCACGACATCGACGCCTATGTCGCCGGGATCGGCTCGGGCGGGACGATCACGGGCGTGGCGCAATATCTGAAAAGCCAGGGTTCGAAGGCCGAGATCGTGCTGGCCGACCCGGTGGGATCGGTTCTGGCGGGCATCGTCAACGACGGCATACCCGGGCCGGAGGGCAGCTATACGGTCGAGGGCATCGGGCAGAATTTCGTCCCCGACACAGCCGACATGAGCCTGATCGACAAGGCCTATTCCATTCCGGATGCCGAGGCGGTGGCGACGGTGCGCGAGCTGCTGCTGAAGGAGGGCATCCTGGCCGGATCGTCGTCGGGAACGCTGATCGCGGCGGCCCTGCGCTGGTGCCGCGAGCAGACCGAGCCGAAACGGTGCGTCACCTTCGTCTGCGACACGGGGGCCAAATATCTGTCCAAGGTCTATAACGATGCCTGGCTGGCCGATCAGGGGCTGGGCGAGCGGGTGATCCATGGCGATCTGTCGGATCTGATCAGCCGCAAATACGAGAAGGGCGATGTCGTCACGGCCGGGCCGGACGACACGCTGGACACCGCCTTCAAGCGGATGCGCGGGGCCGATGTCTCGCAGCTGCCGATCATCCAGGATGGCCGGCTGGTCGGCATCCTGGACGAAAGCGACATCGTCCACATCATGAACACCGACGAGATCACGCGTAAGGAGAGGTTTGCCAAGCCGGTCTCCTCGGCCATGACGCGTGATCTGGACACGGTCCAGGTGACCGAGCCGCTGGACGCCCTGATCCCCCTGTTCGACCGCGACCGGGTGGCGATCGTGCTGGACGGCGAAAGGTTCGTCGGCCTGATCGCCCGGGTCGACCTGATCAATCACCTCAGCCTGAACCGGTAAGACCATGGCCGATCTGAAAAACAGCCAGGGGTTTTCGACCCGCGCCATCCATGCCGGTCAGCGGCCCGACCCGACGACGGGCGCGGTGATGACGCCGATCTATGCGACCTCGACCTATGCCCAGGAAAGCCCGGGGGTGAACAAGGGCTATGAGTACGCCCGGGGCAAGAACCCCACGCGCGAGGCGTTCGAGGCCTGTATCGCCGATCTGGAAGGCGGGGTTCAGGGGTTCGGTTTCGCCAGCGGCATGGCGGCGACCTCGACGGCGCTGGAGCTGCTGGACGCCGGGTCGCACATCGTGACGGGCGACGATCTGTACGGCGGATCCTGGCGGCTGTTCGAGCGGGTGCGGCGGCGTTCGATGGGGCTGGATTTCGCCTATGTCGACCTGAGCGATCTGTCGGCGGTCGAGGCGGCGATCACGCCGAAGACGAAGATGCTGTGGGTCGAGACCCCGACCAATCCGCTGATGAAGCTGGCCGACATCGCGGCCCTGTCGAAGGTCGCCAGGGCGCACGGCCTGCTGCTGGTGGTCGACAACACCTTCGCCACGCCCTGGAGCCAGCGACCGCTGAGTCTGGGCGCCGATATCGTCATGCATTCGGCGACCAAATATCTGAACGGTCACTCCGACATCATCGGCGGCGTGCTGGTGGCCGGAAACATGGAGATCGCCAAGGAGATCAAGTTCCTGCAGAACTCGGTCGGCGGGGTGATGGGGCCGTTCGATGCCTTCCTGGCCAACCGGGGGCTGAAGACCCTGGGTTTGCGGATGAAGGCGCACAACGAGAATGCCCTGGCGATCGCGCGCTGGCTGGAAGAGCGCAAGGGCATCGCCAGGGTGATCTATCCGGGCCTGATCAGCCATCCGCAACACGCGCTGGCGTCCCGTCAGATGAACGGGCGCTATGGCGGCATGGTCACGGTGATTCTGGACGGCGACCTGTCACGGACGAAACAGGTGCTGGAGCGGGTCCAGGTCTTCACCCTGGCGGAGTCGCTGGGCGGGGTCGAAAGCCTGGTCAACCACCCGGCCATCATGACCCATGCCAGCGTGCCGAAAGAGGTCCGCGAGGCGGGCGGGGTGACCGACAATCTGATCCGGCTGTCGGTCGGGGTCGAGGATCTCGACGACCTGATCGCCGACCTGGATCAGGCGCTGGGCTGAGACGACAAAGGGCGGCCCTTGCGAGCCGCCCTCCGGACGTCAGGTGATCCAGAGATCAGCCCTTGGGCAGGAGCACCGTGTCGATGACGTGGATCACGCCATTGGTGCAGGCGATGTCAGCCGAGGTGACCTTGGCGCCATTGACGGTCACGCCATCGGTGCCATCGACGTTCAGCGCCTCGCCGTTGACCGAGGCGGGGTGCAGGGTCTTGCCGGCGACGTCGGCCGCGTGGACCGCGCCGGACAGAACGTGAAGCGTCAGGATGGCGGTCAGCTTGTCCTTGTTCTCTGGCTTGACCAGATCCTCGACAGTGCCGGCCGGAAGCCTGGCGAAGGCGTCGTCCGAGGGGGCGAAGACGGTGAAGGGGCCAGTGCCCTTCAGGGTCTCGACCAGTCCGGCGGCCGTAACGGCGGCGACCAGGGTGGTGAACGAACCGGCGGCGACGGCGGTATCGACGATGTCGTGAGTTTCGGTAGCCATGATGTCGTTCCTGATTTCAGAGAGATCAGGAGGTGGGATTGTATTTCGGTGGAGCAATAGACCTGCGGCCAAGTGCCTTTCTGAATAATAAAATGGAACCCGGATCAAGAAATGCGGAGGTGCATTTACAACACCTCCGCACCCGGACATTTACTTCGGCAGCGAGACGGCATCGGTGACGTGGATCACGCCGTTCGACTGGAACACATCGGCCTGGGTCACGGTGGCGATGCCGCCGTTCTCGTCGGTCAGGATGACCGAGCCGTCACGCAGGCTGGCGGTCAGGGTGCCTCCGGAGACCGTGGTGATCGCGGCCGATCCGCCACCCTGTTCGATCAGACCGATGACGTCGGCCGCGGTCACGCGACCGGCGACGACGTGATAGGTCAGGATCCGGGTCAGGGTCGCCTTGTTCTCAGGTTGAACGAGGCTCTCGACCGTGCCGGCGGGCAGGGCGGCAAAGGCTTCGTCGGTCGGGGCGAAGACGGTGAAGGGGCCGGGACCCGACAGGGTCTCGACCAGACCGGCGGCCTTCACGGCGGCGACCAGGGTGGTGTGGATCGGCGAGTTGATCGCGTTCTCGACGATGGTCTTGTTCGCATACATCGGCGCGCCGCCGACGGTGACCGTGTCATGACCCATGGCGGAATGGGCCTGGGCGAAGGCGGCGGGGGCAGCAGCGAGCAGGGCGGCGGCCGAGACGGCGCCGGCGAGGGTGACGAGCTTCATGGGATGAGTCCTGGAGGCGATCGCGTCGGGGCGACCGGCGCAGTAACGGCGGGACCGGCCCTGCGGATGCGTCACAACCGGTCGCGCGGCAAGCCGCCGCATGGGTCGCACCCCGGGCCGCGAACCGATCCGCGCCCCGGTCAGCCCCGTGTCAGTCCGCGACCCCGACCTTGGCCGAGAAGGCCCTGGTCGCATCGGCATATTCCGACCGCAGGCGCGCGACCAGTTCCGCGGCCGGGACGACGTCGTGCACCGCGCCCGCGCCCTGGCCGGCGGACCAGACGGTCTTCCAGGCCTTGGCCTCGTCGCCCATGTCGAGCTTGTGCTCGGGCAGGTGTTTCGGATCGATGCCGTTGGCTTCCAGCGACTTGATCATGAAGTTGGCCGGGATGCCGGAGACGGCCGGGGTGTGGACGATGTCGGTCGCGCCCGACTCGATGATCATGTCCTTGTAGGCCTCGGGGGCCATCGCCTCGGTCGTGTTGATGAAGCGGGTGCCCATATAGGCGAAGTCGGCCCCCAGCATCAGGGCGGCGGCCACGTCCTGGCCGGTCGAGAGGCAGCCCGACAGGATGATCGTGCCCTTGAAGAACTCGCGCACCTCATTGACCAGGGCGAAGGGGTTGATGATCCCGGCGTGTCCGCCCGCGCCGTTGGCGACCAGGATCAGACCGTCGACGCCGCTCTCGGCCGCCTTCCTCGCATGGCGGACATTGGCGATGTCGTGGAAGACCACGCCGCCATAGCCGTGGACCGCATCGACCACGTCGCGCACGGCCCCCAGCGAGGTGATGATCAGCGGCACCTTGTGCTCGACCGAGACCATCATGTCGGCCATCAGGCGCGGATTGGTGGGGTGGACGATGTGGTTGACGCCAAACGCCGCCGCATCGGGGTTCAGGCGCGATTTGATCTCGACCAGCCACTCGGCATAGCCCTCGGTCGTGCGGGCGTTCAGCGAGGGGAAGGTGCCGATGACGCCATTGTTGCAGCATTCGACGACCAGATCCGGGCCGGAGACCAGGAACATCGGCGCCTCGATGACCGGCAGTTTCAGACCCTTCTGCAGGGAGGCGGGAATGGCCATGGCGTTCGCTCCGTTTTGTTTGGCGACGCTTAACCGGGTGTCGTGGGGGAAGGCAATGTGCAACGTCTCCTCCCCGTTCGCCGCTTGGCGAATGGGGAGGTGGCTGCGTGCTCCTGCGAGCACACGGAGGGGCTCTTCGTGCGGCAAGAACCCCTCCGTCACTCCGCTACGCTGCGTGCCACCTCCCCATCGCCTATGGCGACAGGGAGGAGACAGGATAGCCGGGCGACGCTATTTGACGCCCATGACCACAGACACCTCCGGCCTCTCCCAGCTCGGCCAGCACACCCTTCAGCCCACGACGCCCGGGACGGCGGTGCTGGAGCGCGTGCCCAATCCCCATCCCGACACCCTGTATCTGGCCCGGTTCACCGCGCCGGAGTTCACCAGCCTGTGCCCCGTGACGGCCCAGCCCGACTTCGCCCATCTGGTGATCGACTATGCGCCGGGCGACTGGTTGGTCGAGTCCAAGTCGCTGAAGCTGTACCTGACCGCCTTCCGCAACCACGGGGCCTTCCACGAGGACTGCACCGTCGCCATCGGCAAGCGGATCGCCGACCTGCTGGCTCCGAAGTGGCTGCGCATCGGCGGCTACTGGTACCCGCGCGGCGGCATCCCGATCGACGTCTTCTGGCAGACGGGGACCCCGCCGGAGGGGCTGTGGCTGCCCGACCAGGGCGTGCCGACGTATCGCGGGCGGGGGTAAAACTAGTTTTCAAGTCGCCTTCGCGACTGGTGAGCTGGCGATTGGACAACCGATGACCACTAGCGAGCGCTGGGTTCGGACAGATGAAGCAGAAGATGTTGCCGCTTCTGTTCGCCATGCAACGCGGTGTTGGTCATTGGTTGGCGAGGATGTGCAAGCCTTAAAATGGTTCGCGTTATCGCTGCACTCTGCCCTTCAAGGTTCCTACGTTGGTCACTTGGCAAGCACGGCAACGCCCATCGGAGCCGTTACCAAAGCGAACGCTAAAGAGTGGCTTGATTATCTGGACGCGTCTCGAAGCAATCCCTCCTTCCCGGCACCGACAACGCGCCTGATGCCCTTGCCCGATCTCATCAAATGTGCGCGCCGGCCCAAGTCCGCCGGCAGTGCGGACGACAAGGTGGTTATCGAGGTGTCCGATGATGAGCTTCGTTGGCTGAATCGCTTCCACGATGAGATCAGGAACCAACTCGTCCATTTCGAGCCGATGGGCTGGTCGATTGAGGTTTCGGGATTTCCGGCCATCGCCAAACTGGCAACTCGGATTATCAGCGATATTGAGAGTTATGGCTGGGCGTTTCGACACAAGGATGCCCTGTGGCGCTCCGCTCTGCGGCGCGATCTCGCGGCGCTTGGATCGTTAGAATTCGCGGTCACTACACAGTGACCAAAGCGCCCACGCGCCCCCTCCCCTGGGAATCGTGGGGCCGTCGCAAGCTCGACGGTCTGCAGTCCTGGGCCGACCGCACGCCGCTCACCCGCTTCGCCTTCGCCTTTCTGATGTTCGGGATCAAACAGGCCTATGCCTGCCTGTTTGGCGGCCTGATGCTGGCCCTGATCCTTCTGACCTTCCTGTTCTGGCCGGAGGACAGCCCGGTCTCGCGCTATGATTTCCTCGTCGTCGGGGCGGTGTTGATCCAGATCGCCATGCTGGTCCTGAAGCTGGAGAGCTGGGCCGAGGCGCGGGTGATCCTGCTGTTCCATATCGCGGGGACGATCATGGAGCTGTTCAAGACGGCGCACGGGTCGTGGGTCTATCCGGAGGACTCGGTGCTGAGGATCGGGGCGGTGCCGCTGTTCTCGGGGTTCATGTATGCGGCGGTGGGGTCCTATATCGCGCGGGTGCAGCGGATCTTTCACATCCGGGTGCGGGGCTATCCGCCGATGTGGACGACCTGGGTTCTGGCGGGCGCGATCTATGTCAACTTCTTCGCCCACCACTGGCTGCCGGACATTCGCTTCGCCTTGTTCGTGGCGACGGCCCTGCTGTTCGGGCGAGGATGGTTCTGGTTCACGGCCAACCGGACGCGGCTGAAGATGCCACTGCTGCTCGGCTATTTTCTGGTCGCCCTGTTCATCTGGTTCGCGGAGAATCTGGGGACGTTCGGGCGGGCCTGGGCCTATCCGGGGCAGGAGGCGGGGTGGGAGATGGTGTCGGTGTCCAAGCTGGGGGCCTGGTTCCTGCTGATGATCATATCGGTGGTGATGGTGTCGCTGGTCCACCGGCCGGAGGAGGAACCCCGATGAGCGACGGGTGGCAGGACTCGGCCGACGCCTGGGTGGCGTCGCAAGGGGCGGAGGGTGACTTCGGACGGCGCTGGGTCATGGATGCCCCGATGCTGGAGCGCGTGCGGATGCGGCCTTACGCCCGCGCACTGGACGTCGGCTGCGGCGAGGGGCGGTTCTGCCGGATGCTGAAGGCGGAAGGGGTGGCGGCGGTGGGAATTGACCCGACCGTGGCCCTGATCGACCATGCGCGTCGGCTGGATCCGGAGGGCGACTACCGGGTCGAGGGGGCCGAGGCCCTGGGGTTCGAGGACGGGCGGTTCGATCTTGTGGTCAGTTATCTGTCGTTGATTGATATCCCGGACGTGCGCGCCGCCATCGCGGAGATGGCGCGGGTGCTGGCGCCCGGCGGACGGCTGCTGATCGCCAATCTGGCGGGCTACAATTCGGCGGCCGATGCGAACGATCTGGGGTGGGTGACCCTGCCGGACGGGCGGCGGGCCCATGCGATGGATCGGTATCTGGAGGAAAAGGCGGGCTGGATCGCCTGGAAGGGCATCCGCATCCGGAACTGGCACCGGCCACTGAGCACCTACATGACCCTGTTGCTGGAACAGGGGCTGACCCTGACCCATTTCGCCGAGCCGCGCGCGGACGCCGGGGGCGACCCGGTTCGCGCGGCCCACTACGATCGCGCGCCCTGGTTCATGCTGATGGAGTGGGCGAAGCCGGCCTGATCAACCGACCCTGTCCGCTGGCAGGATCGAGCCGTAGCAGCCTGTGATGAAGGGCGCGCCGTCGGGGGCCCGCCCGGGTGCGGGGCAGGTGAGTACCCGGCCGTCGTTCATCGGCACGATATAGATGCGCCTTTCGACGGGATCAGCGATCGCCGTCTCATTGCCTACACAGTCGGGCCGGCCATTGGTGTGAAGGGTCTTCGTGACCAGCCACAGGCCGTCTGTGTCGCGCACGATGCGGAATCGTTTGTCGACCTTCTCCTCGCCGCTCTCGACCGACAGCCGGCCGCCCGGGCCGAACTCCCACGCTTCCGTGCAGACCGGGCTGCCGTTTGCAAGCTCATCGGTACGGAAGATCCATACACCGTCAGGCGCAAACGGTTCTGTGTCCTGGGCGAAGGCCGTCGTTGCAGTGAGCAGGGCGAACAGCACCCCCATTGGTCCATACTGCCTCACCGGCACCCTCCCGTTTCTTGACCGCAATGGACCATGGTCCGCCCGACAAGTGAAGGCGACTCCTGAAGCGAGGGCTTAAGGCAGGGTGATGGTGATCGCGTTCAGGTCCGGCCGTTCGCGCTCCAGCGGGGGTTCGGCCGCAGTGCCGATGTGGATGAAGCCGGCGACCTTCTCGCCCTCGCGGACACCGAACAGGGGCAGGGCGTCGGGGTCGTAGCTGTACCAGTCGGTGATCCAGCTGGAGGAGAAGCCGAGCGCACCGGCGGCGTGCTCCAGGTTCATGCAGACGGCACCGGCGGACAGCTCCTGTTCCCACACGGGTTTGGAGGCCGGTGCGGCGGTGGAGACGACGAGGACGGTGGTCGGGGCGGCGGTCAGTTTGGCGAGGACGGCGACGGCCTTGCCGGGCAGGCCCTTCTCCAGGGCCATGACCCCCAGCCGTTCGGCGATCGCGGCGCGGGTCTGGCGGCCGAGGACGACGAAGCGCCAGGGAAACAGCTTGCCATGGTCGGGCGTGCGGGCCGCGAGGGTCAGCAGGATGTCGATGTCGGCCGACGACGGCCCGGGGTCGCCGAGGGCCTGGGTCGGGGCGGACCGGCGGGTCGCCAGCCTGTCCAGCATCGCGGCCGAGCGGGCGGGCGGGGGCAGGGGGGCACCGAGGTCGACGGGTCTGGGCAGGGACATGGCCCCTAGCTAGGCGACGCCGGGGTTTCGCGCCATAGCTTGGCCCATGAGCGATCACGATCCCTTCGGCGAGGACCGCCCCGTTCCGGCCTGGGCCGAGGGCTTGCCCACGCCCGTGTCCTGGCAGGACCTGGGTCACCGGGTCGTGCACGAGACGCCCTGGATGAGGGTGACCCAGCATGACGCCGTGGCCCCGACCGGGCGGCAGGCGGCCTATGGCGTGCTGCGCTTCAGGAATGTGGCGACGGGGGTTCTGCCAGTCCATGCCGACGGCACGGTCACCCTGGTCGGTCAGTCGCGGTTCGCGCGGGCCAACTATTCCTGGGAGATGCCGGAGGGTGGCGTGCCGTTCGAGGAGGATCCACTGGCGGGTGCGATGCGCGAGCTGGCCGAGGAGGCGGGTCTGAAGGCCGGATCGTGGAAGCGGGCGCTGGCGATCGAGGTATCGAACTCCATCACCGACGAGATCGGCCTGACCTGGATCGCCTGGGATCTGAGCCCCGTACCGGTCGATCCCGATCCGACCGAAGTGATCGCCGTGGTGCGGGTGCCGTTCACGCAACTGCTGCAGGAAATCGAGCGCGGGTCGGTGCTGGATTCCTTCACGGTGGCGACGGCCTACCGCGCCTACCATATGGCGCGCGAGGGCCTGCTGCCGGGCTGGCTGGCGCACGCCATGCTGACGCGCGTATGATGGGGCCATGGAGCCGGTGATGCACAAGCTGGAAGTGGTCGCGTCGCAGGACGGCATCTGGAGCCAGCTGCGGGCCTCGGCCGACGAGGCGGCGCGGCGCGAACCCCATCTGGGGTCGCTGATGAATGCGACCATCCTGTCCCACATCGACCTGGCCAATGCGCTGAGTTTCCAGATCGCGCGCAAGATCGGCGATGCCGAACTGGCCCCCATGAGCGTGCGCGAGGTCTGTGCCTTCGCCTTCTGGTCCGATCCGACGATCGTGGCGGCGGCCGAGGCGGATCTGCAGGCGGTGGCGGAGCGGGACCCGGCGATCAAGTCGCTGCTGCAGCCATTCCTGTACTTCAAGGGATTCCAGGCGCTGCAGGCCTGGCGCGTCGCGCACTGGCTGTGGGGGCAGGGGCGCGAGACGCTGGCGTTCCACTTCCAGAGCCGGATCTCGGAGCTGTTCCAGGTCGACATCCATCCGGCGGCCAGGGTGGGGTCCGGAATCTTTCTGGACCACGGAACCGGCATCGTCATCGGCGAGACGGCGGTGGTCGGCGACGAGGTGTCGATGTTGCACGGCGTCACCCTGGGCGGGACCGGGGCCGAGCGCGGCGACCGCCACCCCAAGATCGGCAAGGGCGTTCTGCTGGGCGCAGGGGCCAAGGTGCTGGGCAATATCGTGGTCGGCGACTATGCCAAGATCGCGTCCGGCTCGGTGGTCCTGAAGCCCGTTCCGGCGGGCTGCACCGTGGCCGGTGTGCCCGCGCGGCTGGTCAACTGCCCGACCGATGCCGCACCTGCCCGAACCATGGATCACACCCTGGCCGACGTCGTTTATGACTTCGTGATCTGAAGGCCGGGGTTTCCTTACGAGAGCCGCTTCTCTAGGGTCCGACGCTCATTTCCAGACCCCCGAGGCCCGCCATGAACGACGCTGACATGAAGCGTATCGAGACCCACCTGAAGCGCACCTTCAACACGGGTGGCATCATCGTGAAGGCCCGCGCCAAGGTGAACGACTCGGCCGAGGTCTATGTCGGGGACGAGTTCATCGGCGTCGTCTTCGAGGACGAGGACGAGGACGGCAGCTTCATGTTCGAGATGGCGATCCTGGCCGAGGACCTGCCGGCCGACTGATCGGTCCGCCGTTCGCCAGACATGAAAACGCCGGGCGGTTCGCACCGCCCGGCGTTTCGCATTCCGGAAGGGATCAGCGCTTGCCGAAGATCGCGTCGGCCAGCTTGTCGAAGAAGCCCTTCTTCGGCTCCGGAGCCTTGGATGCGGGGGGCGTCACCGGCGCGGCGGCGGCCGGGGCCGGCGTCACGGCAGGCTTGCTTGCGGGGGCCGATGCCGGCGCCACGGCGGGCTTGGCCGCGGCCGTTGCGGCCGGCTTGGCGGCGGGCTTCGGCGCAGCGGCCTTCGGAGCCGACGTCTTTGGCGCGGCCTTTGCGGCAGGGGCCTTTGCGGCCGCCTTCGGTGCGGGCTTGGCGGCGGCCTTTGGGGCCGGGGCCTTGGGAGCCGGAGTCTTCGGAGCCGGGGCCGAGGTCTTCGCGGCCTTGGGTGCCGCAGCCTTGGCGGCGGGAGCCTTGGCAGCGGTTGTCTTTGCTGGTGCCTTGGGTGCCGGGGCCTTGGCGGCGGCGGCCTTCACCGCAGGGGCCTTGGCCGGCTTCGCGGCGGTCGTCTTGACCGGAGCGGCTGCCTTGGCGGCGGTAGCGGTCTTCGCGGCGCTCGACTTCGGTGCCGGTTTAGGCTTGGAAGCGGCGGACGCCTTGGGCGACGCAGTAGACGGTGACTTGGCCATGTATTCCCCGACCCCTCGGTTGGAACGAACGCGACCGGTGCGGGAGAGCACGGCCGCGAACTCAATAGTATCGATTCGCAATGATACCGGTGTTTGAATAAATGTCCCATAACCCCGTCCAGATTATCGCCCGTGGCTCTCGCGCCGCCGCCGAGGCCGCGGCCGCAGACATCGATTCCGACGTCCTGCTGGAAGGCGCGACCTATTCCATCCTGGAGGAAGACGAGGACCGGGACGTCTGGCGCATCGACGCCTTTCCGACGTCCGAAGAGGAAGTCGAGGCCCTGACCGCGCGCCTGGCCGCGCACCCCGGCGTGACGGTCAAGGTGGAGCCCCTGGCCGATGCCGACTGGCTGGCCATGTCCCTGTCAGGCCTGCCGCCGGTGCGGGCGGGGCGGTTCTTCGTCTATGGCGCGCACGACCAGGGCCGGGTGCCGCCCAATGCCGTGAACCTGAAGATCGACGCCGGCGCGGCCTTCGGCACCGGGCATCACGGGACGACCGTCGGGTGTCTGGTCGCCTATGACGAACTGCTGAAGCGCGAGCGGTTCGAAAAGGTGCTGGACGTCGGGTGCGGCACGGGCGTGCTGGCGATCGCGGCGGCGCGGACGGGGGCGGCCCTGGCGGTCGGCACCGACATCGACGCGCCCTCCGTGCGGATCGCCAACGAGAACGCGAAGCTGAATCAGGCCCACGCCCGCTTCGTCCATGCCTCCGGTCTGAACGACATCAGGGTTCGGGCGGGCGCACCCTATGACCTGGTGTTCGCCAACATCCTGGCCCCGCCGCTGGTCGCCCTGTCGCAGGATATCAAGATGAGCCTGCGCATCGGCGGCGTGGCGATCCTGTCGGGCCTGTTGCGGACGCAGGAGCGGCGCGTGTCGGCGGCCTATCTGTCGCGCGGCTTCCGGCTGGAGCGGCGCATCCACCGCGACGCCTGGAGCGCCCTGGTGTTGAGGCGGATGGGCTGACGGCGTATCGAACGGTCATGCGCCAGACCTTCGACGAAACCACCGATCCGTCCTTCGGGGCGAAACACCTTCCGCTCGTGCGGGCCGCGATGGCCCGGCAGGGGCTGGACGGATTTCTGGTCCCGCACGAGGACGAGCATCAGAACGAATATCTGCCGGCCGCCAACGACAGGCTGGCCTGGCTGACCGGCTTCACGGGATCGGCGGGCGCGGGCGTGGTGATGAAGGACCGGGCGGCGGTGTTCGCCGATGGTCGGTACACGGTCCAGGTCCGGGCCCAGGTCGATGCCGGGCAGTTCGAGATTCTCGACCTCGTCGAGGGGGGCGTCCCGGCCTATCTGGAGCGCGCGCCCGGCGGGGCGGTGATCGGCTACGATCCGCGTTTGCACAGCCCGGACGCTCTCGCCCGTCTGAAGCGCGCCACGGCCAAGGCGGGGGCGACGCTGAAGCCGGTGGATCAGAACCCCGTGGACGAGGCCTGGGCCGAAGCCCGGCCGGCCCAGCCCTCGGCACCCGTGGTCCCCCACGAGGACCGGTATTCGGGGGAAGCCAGTGCCTCGAAGCGCGCCCGCATCGGCGCGGCGATCGTGGCCGCAGGGGCCGAGGCCTGCGTCCTGACGGCGCCGGCGTCGATCGCCTGGCTGTTCAATGTGCGCGGCGGGGATGTGATCCGGTCGCCCCTGCCTCTGGCCCAGGCCATCGTGGCGGCCAACGGGACGGCGATGCTGTTTCTCGATCCCGCCAAGGTGACCAATGAACTGCCCGGCTGGCTGGGCGATGACGTCACCCTGATGAACCCCGGCGAGCTGGCGCAGGCGCTCGAGGGCATGAAGGGTGTGCGGGTCCTGATCGATCCGGCCCAGTCGTCGGCCTGGTATTTCGACCGGCTGGCCCTGGTCGGGGCGACGGTGGTCAAGGGCATGGACCCCTGCGCCCTGCCGCGCGCGGCCAAGAACCCGGTCGAGATCGAGGGCAGCCGCCAGGCCCATATCCGCGACGGCGCGGCTCTCGCCCGGTTTCTGCACTGGGTCGATACGGTCGCCCAGGTCGAGCTGCCGGACGAGCGCGGCGTGGTCGAGGCGCTGGAGCGGTTCCGCGAGGAGACCGGGGCGCTGAAGGACCTGAGCTTCGACACCATCGCAGGCGTCGGCCCGAACGCGGCCTTGCCCCACTACAAGCCCGTGACGCGGACGATCCGCAAGATGGAGCCGGGGTCGCTGCTGCTGGTCGACGGCGGCGGACAGTATCTGGACGGGACGACCGACGTGACCCGGACCCTGGCCATCGGCGAGCCCTCGGCCGATCAGCGGCGCATGTTCACCCTGGTGCTCAGGGCGCATATCGCCATGGCCGTGATCCGCTTCCCGGCGGGCACCAGCGGCCATCAGCTCGACGCCCTGGCCCGCGCGCCGATGTGGATGGCAGGGCTGGATTACGACCACGGCACCGGTCACGGCGTCGGCAGCTATCTGGGGGTCCACGAGGGGCCGCAGCGGATCGCCAAGGCGGTCAACAGCCAACCGCTGCTGACCGGCATGATCCTGTCGAATGAACCGGGCTACTACCGCGAAGGGCACTGGGGCATCCGCATCGAGACCCTGCAGGTGGTCACGCCGCCCGAGCCGGTCCCCGGAGGCGAGCGGCCGATGCACGGGTTCGAACAACTGACCTTCGCGCCGCTGGACCGGCGGCTGATCGACGTCGATCTGCTGACGGCCGGCGAACGGGCCTATGTCGACGCCTATCATGCCGAGACCCTGGCCAGGGTCGGTCCGCTGCTGGACGGCGAGGTCCGGGGCTGGCTGGAGCGCCAGTGCGCGCCGCTTTGAGGGCTGTCGGACGCATGGTAGAAGACGGTCTACCATGCTGAACATCAAGAACCCCGAGACACACAGGCTGGCCAGGGAGCTGGCGGCGCGGCGCGGCGAAAGCCTGACTACGGCGGTCACCGTGGCCTTGCGGGAACAGCTGGCGCGCGAGCCGGTCGAGCCACCCAGTGCGACGGTGGAAGATATCATGGCGCTGGTGCGGTCGATTCAGCCGCATCTGACCCCTCTGGAGCCCGGAGAGGATCCGACCGCGTTTCTCTACGATGACGAGACGGGGCTACCGGGTTGATCGTCGACAGTTCGGCGCTTGTCGCCATCCTGTTCAACGAGCCTGAAGCGGCGGAGTTCGCGCGTCTGATGATGCGGGAACCATGCAGGATTTCTGCGGCAAACTACTTCGAGGCCGGTATGGTTGTGGATCGCAAGACCAGGGATGAAATCCCTCGCCAGGCCTTCGACACCCTGGTTGCGACGACGCGTCTGGACATCGTGGACGTGACCCGCGAGCAGGCCGATGAAGCGCGGATGGCGTATCGCAGGTTCGGCAAGGGCTATCATGAGGCGCGCCTGAATTTCGGGGACTGCTTCGCCTATGTGCTGGCCAGGCGGACCGGCGAACCCCTGCTGTTCAAGGGCGACGATTTCGCTCGCACCGATGTGGTCCGCGCGCTCTGACCTTGCGTCCGGCGGGGCCGACCCCGATCTCAGGCTTTCAGAATATGGAGACCGCCCCATGAAGACCCGTCGTCTCGGACCGAATGGTCCCGAAGTCTCCGCCGTGGGCCTCGGCTGTATGGGGATGAGCGCCTTCTATGGCGCGCCCTCCGACGAGGCGACGGCGCAGGGGGTGCTGGCCCGGGCGCTGGAGCTGGGCGTCACCCTGTTCGACACGGCCGAGATGTATGGCCCCTATACCAACGAAGAACTGCTGGGTCGGGCCTTTGCCGGCAAGCGGGACAAGGTGTTCCTCGCGACCAAATTCGGCATCGGCTACAATGCCGAACGGACCGCCCTGAAGGTGGATGGCAGCACGGCCAATGTGCGCCGCGCCATCGAGGGCAGCCTGAAGCGGCTGAACACCGACCACGTCGATCTCTACTATCTGCACCGCGTCGATCCCGACACGCCGATCGAGGACACGGTGGGGGCGATGGCCGAGCTGGTCACCGAGGGCAAGGTGCGGTTCCTGGGTCTGTCGGAGGCCGCGCCCGAGACGCTGAGGAAGGCGCACGCGACGCATCCGATCACGGCCCTGCAGACCGAATATTCCCTGTGGTCGCGCGAACCGGAGGACGCGATCCTGAAGACCTGCGAGGAACTCGGCATCGGCTTTGTGCCCTACAGTCCGCTGGGCCGCGGCTTCCTGTCGGGCGACATCAAGTCGATCGACGATCTGGAGGAGGGAGACTTCCGCCGGACCAATCCGCGCTTCATGGGCGAGAACTTCCAGAAGAACATCGACCTGGTGAATGCGGTGACGCAGATCGCCACCGACAGGGGTGTGACGGCCGCGCAGCTGGCCCTGGCCTGGGTGCTGGCGCAGGGCGATCATCTGGTGCCGATCCCGGGCACGCGACGCGTGAAGACGCTCGAGGACAATATCGCCTCTGCCGACATCGTGCTGACGCCCGAGGATCTGGCGCGCATCGAGGCGGTCTTCCCCAAGGACGCGGCCGTGGGCGACCGTTATGCGCCGGCGGGTCGGGCGGCGTTGAATCGCTAGCCGATCAAGGCCAGCCATTCGTCCTCGGTCAGGACGGTCACGCCGTGCTTCTGGGCCTCGGCCAGCTTCGAGCCCGCACCGGGCCCGGCGACGAGGTAGTCGGTCTTCTTCGACACCGAGCCGGAGACCTTGGCCCCGAGGCTCTCGGCCCGCGCCCTGGCCTCGTCACGGGTGAACCGCTCCAGAGCGCCGGTGAAGACGACCGTCTTGCCGGTGACGGCGGTGTCGGACTTGGGGCGTTCGGCGTCCTGGACGGTGGTCAGCTCGGCCAGCAGGGCCGCGACGACCGCCTGGTTGTGTGGCTCGTGGAAGAAGTCGGCGACCGCGCGGGCGGCGACGGGGCCGACGCCCGCGATGCCGGCGATCTCGCCCAGCGTCATCGACGGTCCCTCGTCGCGGGCGATGCGCGCCAGGGAGACGATATCGGACCAGTCGCCGGCCAGCGGGACGAGGGCGCGGCGGGCGGGCGCGGCGATGCCGGGGAAGGCCAGGGCCAGCTTCTGCTCGATCGGGGCCTCGGGCCAGGGATCGACCGGCGACAGCGCGGCGTCCGCCATGACCGACAGGGTGCGGGCGGAGACGCCATGTCCCTCGGCCAGCCGGGTCCACCCGGGCGAGGGGAGGCCCGATGCCGCCTCCATCGCCGCGGCATGGAAGCCCGCCCAGTCCCCGAAGTGGCGGGCCAGCAGCAGGGAGGTCTGGTCGCCGATGTCGCGGATGCCCAGGGCGAAGATCAGCCGTTCCAGGGCGATGACGCGGCGGGCATCGATACCGGCGATCAGATTCCTGACGCTGGTCTCGCCATACCCGTCCTCGGCGCGCAGGCGCTCCAGCTTTTCCGCGTCGCGGGCAAGGCGGAAGATGTCGGCGGGCTCCCGGATCCAGCCGCGCTCGTGAAAGGCGATCAGCTGCTTTTCCCCCAGACCCTCGATGTCAAAGGCGCGGCGGGAGACGAAATGCTTCAGGCGTTCGATCAGTTGGGCGCTGCAGATCAGGCCGCCGGTGCAGCGGCGGCGCACGTCGTCGCCCTCGCGCACGGCCTCCGAGCCGCACACCGGGCAGTGGGTTGGGAAGACGTAGGGGAGGGCGTCGTCGGGGCGTCTGTCGAGCACGACCGAGACGATCTGGGGGATGACGTCCCCGGCGCGTTGCAGGACGACGGTGTCGCCGATCCGCACGTCCTTGCGCGCGATCTCGTCCTCGTTGTGCAGGGTGGCGTTCCTGACGACGACGCCGCCGACGGTCACGGGGGCCAGGCGGGCGACGGGGGTCAGGGAGCCGGTGCGGCCGACCTGGATGTCGATGCCCTCCAGCACAGTCGTGGCCTGCTGGGCCGGAAATTTGTGGGCGATGGCCCAGCGGGGGCTGCGCGAGACGAAGCCGAGGCGGGACTGCCAGTCCAGCCGATCGACCTTGTAGACCACGCCGTCGATGTCATAGCCGAGGCCCGCGCGGTCGGTCTCCAGCCCGCGATAGACGCCGATCAGGCCGTTCGCGCCTTCGACCCGGACCGAACGTGGATTGACGGGAAAGCCCCAGCGTTCGAACGCCGTCAGCGCCTCTTCCTGCGTCTCAGCAAACGCTTCGGACGTCTCGCCCCAGGCATAGGCGAAGAAGCGCAGGGGCCGGGCGGCGGTGACCGTCGGATCGATCTGGCGCAGCGACCCGGCGGCGAAGTTGCGGGGGTTGGCATAGGTGCGGCGACCGGCGGCCTCGGCCTCCGCGTTGAAGGCGGCGAAGGCGTCGTTGGGGGCATAGACCTCGCCGCGCACCTCGATGCGGGCGGGCCAGCCGGTGCCCTTCAGGCGGTGCGGGATGTCGGCGATGGTCTTGAGGTTGGCGGTGATGTCCTCGCCCGCCCGCCCGTCGCCCCGCGTCGCGCCCTGGACCAGAACGCCGTTTTCATAGCGCAGATTGGCCGAGAGCCCGTCGATCTTGGGCTCGGCGGTAAAGGCGACGTCGTCGTCGGCCGGAAGGTTCAGGAAGCGCCGGATGCGGGCGACGAAGTCGCCCACGTCGGCGTCGTCGAAGGCGTTGTCCAGCGACAGCATGGGCACGCCGTGGCGAACCTCGGCGAACCGGGTCGAGACGGGAGCCCCCACCCTGAGCGAGGGCGAATCCGGGCGGATCAGGGCGGGAAAGCGTGTCTCTATGGCCAGGTTGCGGGCCTTCAGCGCGTCGTAGTCGGCATCGGAGATCGTCGGGGCCGCTTCGGCATAGGCAGCGTCGTGGGCGGCCATTTCGGCGGCGAGCCGGGCCAGCTCGGCCTCGGCCTCGGCTTCGGTCAGGGAGTCTGCGGGGGTCAGGGCCATGCCCCGGTTTAGCATCGCGCGCCGACCTCGCCAGCCCGGCGGGATGACAGGAAGTTAATCTGACGCGGCGGCCTGCGCCGTCTATTGCGGTCTGGCCCTTTCAGGAAACCCCATGTCCCTCTCGTTCCGTACCCTGGTCCTGACGACCGCCGCCGTCCTTCTGTCGTCGTGTGCGGCCATGACCGACGCGGATACACCCGCAGTCCCGGTAGCGTCGGCGGCCGCGCCTTATGACCAGCTGCTGGCGGATGTCCGCATCCTGTCGGCCGACGACATGGAAGGTCGCGATACGGGCAGCGCGGGCGGCGAGCGGGCACGGGCCTATATCGTGTCGCGGCTCGAGGCCCTGGGGATCGCCGCGCCGCCGGTCGGTCGCCTGCAGCCCTGGACGGCCCAGGGACGGACCCGCGCGGGTCCCAGGACCTACAACGGCGTCAATGTGCTGGGGATGGTCCAGGGGACGCGGGTGCCGGACCGCTACATCGTCGTCACGGCCCATTACGACCACGTCGGCGTCAACGAGGGCCAGATCTACAACGGGGCCGACGACAACGCCTCGGGTGTCGCGACCCTGCTGGAGATCGCCGCGCGTCTGAAGGATGCGCCGCCCGAGCACAGCGTGATCTTCGTGGCCTTCGACGGCGAGGAACATGGCCTGCTGGGGGCCAAGCATTTCGTCGAGGCCCCGCCGGTGCCGCTGTCGTCGATCGCCATGAACCTGAATTTCGACATGACCGCGCGCGCCGAGACCGATGGCCATCTGTGGGTCACCGGCACCTATCAGAACCCGACCTTCCGTCCGATTCTGGAAGGCATCCCGGCCAATGGCACTGTGTCGCTGGCGTTCGGCAAGGACACGCCCCAGGACACGGGCGAGAACAACTGGGTCCAGGCCTCGGATCAGGGCCCGTTCTTCACGGCGGGTGTGCCCTTCCTCTATCTGGGCGTCGACTACCACCCCGACTACCACCGGCCGTCGGACGATTTCGAGCGAATCACGCCGGCGGTCTTCATCAGTTCGACCGAACTGTCGGTTTCCGCCTTCCGGGCGCTGGACCGGTCGCTGGATCGCTGATCCGCGGGCGACTTTCAGTCGCAAAGATTGCGCTTGCGTGTCGCTCCGGTTTGGCGTTTTCGTCACCAAAGTGACCGGGACGTGACATGACTGTGACAACCACCAACGCCTTCGACCTTCAGCGTATCCAACTGATCCGCAAATGGGTGCTGGGGCTGGCCTTGCTGGCCGCCGTCGCCCTGGCCTTTGTGTCGTCGTCGCCGTGGGTCGGGCAGCCGCTTTCCGAGGGCATCGAATCGGTCGGACTGGGGGCCATCGTCATCAGCATCGTCGGGCGGGCCTGGTGCTCGCTCTATATCGGCGGTCGCAAGAAGGCCGAGATCGTTTCCACCGGTCCCTATTCGATCAGCCGCAATCCGCTTTACGTCTTCAGCTACTTCGGCGCGGTCGGCGTCGGTGCCCAGACAGGCAGCGCCACGATGGCCGTCCTGTTCGTGGTGATCGCCGTGGCGGTGTTCCACTTCACCATCCGCCAGGAAGAGGCCTGGTTGACGGCCGAGTTCGGCGATCCCTATCGCGCCTATATGGCCCGCACACCGCGCCTCGGGCCCGATTTCGGCAAGTGGCACGACAACGCCGAGCTGACCATCCGGCCCCAGTTCTTCCTGACCACGATCCGCGACGGCCTGGTCTTTCTTCTGGCCGTGCCGATCTTCGAGGGCGTCGACTGGGCCCAGGCGCAGGGCTGGCTGCCGGTCCTGATCCACCTGCCCTGAACACGGCATCGCGCTGGACGCCCGCAGCGTCGCGTGGTCCAGTCGCGGCCTGTTCAGGAGCGACCATGCGCACGTTTTTCATTCTGGGGCCCGCACTGGCGACGCTGACCCTCGCCGGCTGCGATCTGACGAAGCCGCCGCAGGGGAATAATGACGACGTTGCGGTGGAAATGGTCACCCCGCGAGGCGGGGCCTTCAGCCACAGCCAGACCGCCGATCTGTCCGGCTATTACCTGCCGGTCGTCCCGGTCGGGCCGGACGACTTCCAGCTTTCGAGCGTCTTCGTCGGTCAGGCGGCGGAGTTCGGGGACTGGGAAGCCGGCAAGCGCAGCACGACCTTCGCGCCGGTCATGCTGGAATTCTCGGTGCCGGGCGAGACGACCGAGCGCGTCCTGCCCGACAGCTATGCCGTCAGCGACGGCCGGATTCGCATGACAGGGACCAGTCCCGGGCACGGGCGGGTTACCTTCGATGCCCGGCTGGATCAGGGGGCCCTGTCGACCGCACGCCGGAACCTGGGGGAGGGCGAGGCCCCCGCCATGACGGCCGCGATCACCATCGGCGCGCGCAGCTATACCGGGATCAAGTTCGCCTGGTCCGGCGGGGACTGACAAAAAAGGCGGCCCCGGAGGGACCGCCTTTCCGGTTCGATCTAGTTGACCGTCGCCTTGACGATCTTGCCCGGGTTGCGGGGCGGTTCGCCCTTGGGCAGGGCGTCGACGTGGTCCATGCCCTCGATCACCTGGCCCCAGACGGTGTACTGGCCGTCGAGGAAGGTGGCGTCGTCGAAGACGATGAAGAACTGGCTGTTGGCGGTGTCCGGCTGGTTCGTGCGGGCCATGGAGCAGATGCCGCGGACGTGCGGCTCGCTGGAGAACTCAGCCTTCAGGTTCGGCTTTTTCGAGCCCGAGGTGCCCGTGCCGGTCGGATCGCCGCCCTGGGCCATGAAGCCGGGGATCACGCGGTGGAAGACCACGCCGTCGTAGAAGCCTTCGCTCGCCAGCTCGGTGATGCGGGTCACGTGGCCGGGCGCGAGGTCGGGGCGCAGCTTGATGACGACATCGCCGGTTTCGAGAGTGAGGGTCAGGGTCTGGTCGGCCATCGGGCGCTCCATGGAGGGAAAGTCGGGGGGTCATAGCCCCTGAGGGCCGTCGGCGCTATGTGGGGGCGATGAACGATGATGAAAAGCCCGCGCCGCCTCCCGAAGCGCGCCGTCGCATGGTCAAGCCGCCTACCGGCGGCACGGCCCAGGGACGCGGCATGGGCACCCAGATCAAGACGGCCGACAAGAAGTCGATGTCCTCGATTCAGTGGATCAAGCGCCAGCTGGCCGATCCCTGGTCGGAAAAGGCCCGCGCCGAGGGCTGGCGCAGTCGGGCGGCCTTCAAGTTCAGCGAGATCGACGACCGGTTCCATCTGGTCCGGAAGGGCTCGCGCGTCGTCGACCTTGGGGCCGCGCCCGGCGGCTGGGTCCAGGTGTGCGTCAATCGCGGAGCCTCGGCGGTGGTCGGGGTGGATCTGCTGCCGATCGAACCGATCCCGGGCTCGACCCTGATCCAGGCCGATTTCACCGATCCCGGCGTGGACCAGCAGCTGATCGAGGCGCTCGGCGGCCCCCCCGACCTGGTGCTGTCGGACATGGCCCACAACACCGTTGGCCATCGCCAGACCGATCACCTGAAGATCATTGCCCTGATCGAGATCGCCTCGGATTTCGCCATCCGCACGCTGCGGCCCGGCGGATCGTTCGTGACCAAGAACTTCCAGGGCGGCGATGCCGGCCGGGTGCTGGCCGAGCTGCGCGCCGCCTTCCAGGAGGTGAAATACGTCAAGCCCGCCGCCAGCCGGAAGGGATCGTCCGAGGTCTATCTGGTGGCGCTGAACCGGAAGTAGCGGGCCTCAGGCCGTCCGGGTCGTCGCCCGCCGGGCTTCGCGGCCGGTCCAGATGCGGTCGTGGATGGCGAAGAACACCATCTGCACGAGGGGCTCGATGACCCCGACCGTCAGGGCGACGCGGATGTCCTGCGTGATCGCGAAGGCCACCGACACCGCCACCACGAAATGCATGATGCCGTAGGTCACGGTCTTCACCGCGATCTTCTTCAGCGAAGGCAGGGCGTGGCTGTGGCCGTGGTGCCCGTGGGCGCGCGCCTGCTCATCGGCGTTCATCAGGTCCAGACGGGCCGTGAAGGCCTCGGCGGTCTCTTCCATGCCGCTACGGCGACGACGGTGTTCGATCCGGTGCCAGATCCGGTCGTGGATGGAATAGGCGATGGTCTGGAAGAAGGGCTCGACCAGGCCGATGGCCAGGGCCATGCGCCAGTCGCGGGTGATGGCGAACGCCACCAGCATGGCCACGACCAGATGCATCATGCCGTAACTGGCGATCTTCAGCGCAAGGCTGCGAACGGATCTGGCGAGTGCGGTGACCATCGGTTCCCAGAATGTTAGCACAGGCTGAAAGTTTCAAGTGCGGCTGACATGACTTTACGCGCATGGCCGGGTCCGGTTGCGTCGCGGTTGACTTCGCGCCTGCGAAAGAGGATAGGCGGCCCGCAAAACGGAGACTCCCATGGAGATTCGCGAAGGGCTCACCTTCGACGATGTTTTGCTCGAACCCGGCCCGTCCGAGGTGATGCCTGCTGAGGCGGACGTCTCGACCCGGCTGACGCGCGACATCCGACTGAACATCCCGCTGACCTCGTCCGCCATGGACACGGTGACCGAAAGCCGTCTGGCCATCGCCATGGCCCAGGCCGGGGGTCTGGGCATCCTCCACCGCAACATGACGGTGCAGGAACAGGCCGATCAGGTCCGCACGGTGAAGCGGTTCGAAAGCGGCATGGTCATCAATCCGGTGACGATCCGCCCGGAGACCACCCTGGGCGAGGTTCGTCAGATCGTCGCCAACCGCAAGATTTCCGGCTTTCCCGTGGTGGATGCGGGCGGCAGGCTGGTCGGCATCCTGACCAACCGCGACATGCGGTTCGACACCGATCCGAACACCCGGGCCGCCGCCCTGATGACCACGGGCGACCTGGTCACCGTGCGCGAGGGGGCCGGACGCGAGGAGGCGCGCGAGCTGCTCCGTACCCGGAAGATCGAACGGGTCATCGTTGTGGACGAGGACTATCGCGCCACCGGCCTGATCACGATGAAGGACATCGAGAAGGCCCAGGCCCATCCCCATGCGGCCAAGGACGAACAGGGCCGGCTGCTGGTCGGGGCGGCCTCGACCGTCGGGGATGCCGGCTTCGAGCGCGCCATGGCGCTGGCGGACGCGGGTTGCGACGTGGTCGTGATCGACACCGCCCACGGTCACTCGGCCCAGGTCTCCCGGGTTGTCGAACGGATCAAGCGCGAGAACAACCGGCTGCAGATCATCGCCGGCAACATCGCCACCTATGACGCGGCGCGGGCGCTGATCGACGCGGGCGCGGATGCGGTGAAGGTCGGGATCGGACCGGGCAGCATCTGCACCACCCGGATCGTGGCCGGGGTGGGCGTGCCCCAGCTGACGGCCATCATGGACGCGGTGCGGGCGGCCCGGGATTCGGGCGCACCGGTCATCGCCGACGGCGGGATCAAATATTCGGGCGACCTGGCCAAGGCCATCGCGGCGGGGGCCTCCGTCGCCATGATGGGCTCGATGTTCGCCGGGACCGACGAGAGCCCCGGCGAGGTGTTCCTGTACCAGGGGCGGTCCTACAAGAGCTATCGCGGCATGGGCTCCGTCGGGGCCATGGGGGCCGGTTCGGCCGACCGCTATTTCCAGAAGGAAGTCGAGGACACCCAGAAGCTGGTGCCCGAGGGCATCGAGGGTCAGACCCCCTACAAGGGACCGATCGCCCCGGTGCTGCACCAGATGGTCGGGGGCCTGCGCGCCGCCATGGGCTATGTCGGAGCGCCCACCATCGCCGAGTTTCAGGACCGCGCGCGGTTCGTGCGGATCACCGGAGCGGGCCTGCGCGAAAGCCATGTCCACGACGTGATGATCACGCGCGAGGCACCGAATTACAGGCAGGGGTGAGCGGAGGTTCGAATGTATGACGCCTGGGTGCTGGTGACGACACCGGAGCTGACCATGCTGGCGGCGACGCTGGTGCTGGCCTTCGTATTGATCTTCCTGCCCGCCGCCGGGCGGACCATGGCCAATGGCCTCGGCTGGAACGCCGGGCCGCGCGACGGCGTGCCGGCCCGGCCGGGCCTCATCACCCAGCGGCTGGAGCGGGCGCAGGCCAATATGTGGGAGACCCTGCCACTGTTCATCGGCGCGGTTCTGATCGCCCATGTGACAGGCGAGGACGGGCCGCTGACCTTCTGGGGGACCCAGGCCTTCTTCTGGGCGCGACTGGTCTATATTCCGCTCTATGCCTTCGGGGTGCCCTTCGTCCGCTCGATCGTCTGGCTGATCGCCATGGGCGGCCTGGTGGCCATCTTCGTCGCCCTTTTCACCTGACCAACCTGAACTGACACCTTGATTTGACCCCCGCCGCCCGTCTCGCCTCCGCCGCCGCCATCATCGACCGCATCAGTGCGGGCAAGGCCCCGGCCGAGGCCGTCCTGAAGACCTGGGGGACCGAGAACCGCTACGCCGGGTCCAAGGACCGCCGGGCCATCGCCGATCAGGTCTACAAGGTGCTGCGCGCGCGCGGTCGGCTGGTCTGGGCCATGGGCGGGCGCGAGGACGGGCGGGCGCTGGTCATCGGGGCGCTGAGCCTGATCGACGGCCTGTCGGTCGAGGCGATCGAGGCGCTGCACTCGGGCGACGGATATGGCCCCAAGCCCCTGTCGAAACAGGAACGGTCGCGGATCAGTATGACGGCCGACGAGGTGCCAGGCTGGGTCGCGGCGGGCCTGCCCGAGTTCGTGGTCGAGGATTTCAGGCACACCTTCGGCGACCGCTGGGCCGAGGAGGCCGCCGGTCTGATGGTGCCGCGCGCGCCGATCGACCTGCGGGTCAACGGGGCCAGGGCGACGGTCGACGAGGTCATGGCCGAACTGCGCGAGGCGGGCCTGTCGCCCGAACGCACCCCCTGGTCGGCCTGGGGCCTGCGCCTGTCGGCCGAGCCGCCGCCGAACGTCCAGGCGCTGGAGGCCTTCAAGGCCGGGCGGATCGAGATCCAGGACGAGGGCAGTCAGGTCGTCTGCTGGCTGGCGGGGGTGGCACCCGGCATGACCGTCGTCGACTATTGCGCCGGGGGCGGGGGCAAGACCCTGGGCCTGGCGATGCAGGGGCTGGCGGACGGTGCCTCGCGCGTCGAGGCCGCGCCGCCTGAGCCGGAGCGCATCTGGACCCCGACCGGCTGGGTCGATGCACCGAAATCGAAGCCGAAAGCGGCAACGGTCGCTCAGGCCGAAGGTCGGCTGATCGCCTGCGACGTGGTGCAGAAGCGGCTGGACAACATCCGCCCCCGGCTGGCCCGCGCGGGCGTCGAGGCCGAGCTGATCCACCTGGGGCCCAACGGCGGCGGGGTCGAGGACATCGTCGGCATCGCCGATGTCGTCTTCGTGGACGCGCCCTGCACCGGGTCGGGCACCTGGCGGCGTCGGCCAGAGGACGCCTGGCGGCTGAAGCCCGAAGACGTCGACCGGATGCATTCGCTGCAGATGGCGATCCTGGCGCGGGCCGCCAAACTGGTGAAGCCGGGCGGGCGGCTGGTCTATGTCACCTGCTCGATGCTGCGGGTCGAGAACGAGGCGACGGTGGATCATTTCGAGGAGGACCACCCCGGGTTTGCGCCGGTCGAGATCGCCGGTGCCCTCTACAGCGCCGCCATGACGGACGCCGCCCGCGAAACCTTGGCCGGACTGGCCCAGGGTCATCGCCTGCGGATGTCGCCGGCGACGACGGACACGGACGGCTTCTTCGTCGCCCTGTACGAGCGGCGGGCGTGAGCGCGGCTTACGACTTGACGCCTTTCGGCCCGCTGACGGCGCTGTGCGTGATGGCGGCGGAGGCGGAGTACGGCCCGGCGTTGCGGGCGCGGATCAGGCCGCTGATCACCGGCGTCGGTCCGGTCGAGGCGGCCGTCCAGACCACGGCGGTCCTGGCCGAACTGGCGCATCAGGGCCGGCTGCCCGATGTCATCATCTGCCTGGGCTCGGCGGGGTCGCAGACGCTGGAGCACGGACGCATCTATTGGGTGGACGAGGTCGGCTATCGCGATATGGACGCCTCGGTGCTGGGGTTCCCGCCCGGCGTGACGCCCTTCCTCGACCAGTCGGCCGTCCTGACCCTGGCCAGCGGCCCGGCGGGCCAGCCCTATGCACGACTGGCGACCGGAGCATCGGTCGTCTCGGGCGAGGCCTATGACGCCATCGACGCCGACATGGTGGACATGGAAACCTATGCCGTCGTCCGCGCCGCTGCCCGGTTCGACGTGCCGGTGCTGGGTCTGCGCGGCATCAGCGACGGCAAGTCCGACCTGACCGGCCTGTCCGACTGGACCGACACCCTGCATGTGATCGACGAGGGTCTGGCGGGGGCGCTGGACCTGCTGAAGGCCGAATTCGAACGTTTGACCGCGCCATTGCCTGAGGAGACCGCATGACTGATCACCAGAAGGTTCTCATCGTCGATTTCGGCAGCCAGGTGACGCAGCTGATCGCGCGGCGTCTGCGCGAGGCCAGCGTCTATTGCGAGATCCATCCTTATGCGAAGGCGGAGGCGGCGCTGGCCGCGCTGAAGCCGGCGGCGATCATCCTGTCGGGCGGCCCCGAGAGCGTGCACGAGGAAGGCAGCCCCCGCGCGCCCCAGGCCGTGTTCGAAGCCGGCGTGCCGGTGCTGGGCATCTGCTATGGCGAGATGACGATGTGCGAACAGCTGGGCGGCAAGGTCGAGGGCGGCCACACCCGCGAGTTCGGCCGCGCGGAGATCACGGTTCAGAAAGCCTCGCCGCTGCTGGCCGGTCTGGCCCCGGTCGGCGAGGACGAGACCGTCTGGATGAGCCACGGCGACAAGATCGTCGCCATCCCCGAGGGCTTCGACGTCGTCGCCACCTCGGCCGGGTCGCCCTATGCCGTGATCGCCGACGAGACCCGCCGCTTCTATGGCGTGCAGTTCCATCCTGAGGTCATGCACACGCCGCGTGGCGCGACCATGCTGAAGAACTTCACCCACGGCATCGCCGGGCTGAAGGGCGACTGGACCATGGCGGCCTATCGCGACGAGAAGATCGCCCAGATCCGCGAACAGGTCGGCTCGGCCAAAGTGATCTGCGGCCTGTCCGGCGGCGTCGACTCGTCCGTGGCCGCCGTCCTGATCCATGAGGCCATCGGCGACCAGCTGACCTGCGTGTTCGTGGACACCGGCCTGCTGCGCAAGGACGAGGCGACCCAGGTCACGACCCTGTTCAGAGAGCACTACAACATCCCCCTGATCCACGTTGATGCGTCGAAGGAATTCCTCGGCGAACTGGCGGGCCAGTCGGATCCCGAGACCAAGCGCAAGATCATCGGCCGCGTCTTCATCGAAGTGTTCGACCGCGAGGCCGGCAAGATCGAGGGGGCGGAATTCCTGGCGCAGGGCACCCTGTATCCCGATGTGATCGAGAGCGTGTCCTCCTCCAGCGGCAAGGCGCACGTCATCAAGAGCCACCACAATGTCGGTGGCCTGCCCGACTATATGAAGCTGAAGCTGGTCGAGCCCCTGCGCGAGCTGTTCAAGGACGAGGTCCGGGCGCTGGGCCGCGAACTGGGCCTGACCGACGCCTTCGTGGGCCGTCACCCTTTCCCCGGACCGGGTCTGGCCATCCGCATCCCCGGCGAGATCACGCCCGAGGCCGTCGAGACCCTGCAGCAGGCCGACGCCATCTATCTGGACGAGATCCGCAAGGCCGGCCTGTACGACAGGATCTGGCAGGCCTTCGCCGTCCTGCTGCCGGTCCGGACGGTCGGTGTGATGGGCGATGCGCGGACCTATGAGAAGGTGCTGGCCCTGCGTGCCGTGACCTCGACCGACGGCATGACGGCGGACTTCTTCGAGTTTCCGTGGGACGTCCTGGGCAAGTGCGCGACCCGGATCGTCAACGAGGTGCGCGGCGTCAACCGCGTCGTCTATGATGTGACGTCCAAGCCGCCTGGCACGATCGAGTGGGAGTAAAGCGCACCACGGCGGGGCTGTCAGACGGCGTGCCCCGAAGCCATGGACGACCGGGTAATCGATCGAAATGAGGCAAATGCGATGATGGCTGGGTCCCGACCTCTTGCCGGTCTGCGCGTCGTCGAGTTCGACGCGATCGGGCCGGTCCCCCTGGCCTGCATGATCCTGGCCGACCTGGGCTGCGAGGTGATCCGCGTCGCGCGCCGGGCGGACGCGGCCAAGGTGTGGGACGACATCGGCGGCACCGTGCTTCATCGCAATCGCGGCCATGTCGAGATGGATCTGAAGAACGCCGACGACAGGGCCGCCGTCCTGGATCTGATTGGCCGGGCCGACGCCGTGATGGAGGGCTTTCGGCCCGGGGTCATGGAGCGGCTGGGTCTCGGGCCGGACGTCTGTCTGGAAGCCAATCCGAAGCTGGCCTTCGTCCGGGTGACCGGCTGGGGCCAGACCGGTCCGCTGGCCCCGACGGCCGGGCATGACATCAACTACATCGGCCTGACCGGCGCCCTTCACGCGATGGGCGAGGCGGATCGACCGCCGGTGCCGCCGCTGAACCTTCTCGGCGACTACGGCGGCGGGGCCATGTTCGCGGTCGTGGGCCTGTTGTCGGCGGTCATGCAGGCCCGCGCGACCGGGCGGGGACAGACGGTGGATGTCGCCATGGTCGAGGGGACTGCGGTCCTGTCCGGACTGTACCACGCCATGATGGCCAGCGGCCTGTGGTCGGACCAGCGCGGCTCGAACCTGATCGACGGCAGCGCGCCCTTCTATCGCTGCTATGCCTGTGCCGACGGGGGGCATGTCGCGGTGGGGGCTCTGGAGCCTCAGTTCTTCGGCCTGCTTCTGGATGGCCTGGGCATCGCGCGCGACCGCTTCTTTCAGCACGACCGCGCGGCCTGGCCCGAGATGACGGCCGTGTTCGAGGCCGCCTTCCTGACCCGCCCCCGCGACGCCTGGGTCGAGGTCTTCGAGGGCACCGACGCCTGTGTGTCGCCGGTGCTGGGCTTCGCCGAGGCGGCAGACCATCCGCACACGCGGGAACGCGGCGTCTTTTCCACCGTGGAGGGGGTGCGCCATCCGATGCCGGCACCCCGTTTTGCCGACAGCGTGGGCGATGTCGCGCCGGCATCGGGTGCCCGCGCCATGGCCGAGGTGCTTGCGGCCTGGACGGTCGCCGTGCCCTGACATCACGACCTGCAATCGATTGCATTTGATGGGAGGAATGCTAGCGTGATCTTCCAGTCCTGATGTTGAACGACACTTGCATGACCCTGACGGCCGAGACCCTTGCCGATCGATCCGCGACGCCGCGCGCTGCGGACACGAACGCACGGATCCTGCGCGCCCGCTTTCGACGCCTGTACGGCGACCATCCGGATTGCGAGGTCATCCTGGCTCGAATCGAGGCCAGCCTGTCGCGCCATCGCGCGGGCCGAAGCGCCGACCTTCTGGCGCTCGATGCGGAGATCCAGGCGCAGCCCCGGGCCCGGTCGGCGTCGGGACAGTCGGTCTACACCTTCTACGTCGACCGGTTCGCCACGGACCTGGCCGGGCTCGCGGCGCGCGCGGACTATCTGGAAGCCCTGGGGGTGAGGTGGCTGCATCCGCTGCCGCTGCTTCGTCCGAGGCCGGGCGACAGCGATGGCGGCTTTGCGGTCCAGGACTATCGCCAGATCGATCCGCGCCTTGGCGACATGGACGGGCTGGAGGCCCTGACGACGGCGATGCGCGGGCGGGGGATCGGGGTGATCCTGGACGTGGTCTGCAACCACACGGCCCGCGAGCACGCCTGGGCCCAGGCGGCGCGGGCGGGCGATCCCCGATACCGCGACTACTACATCACGGTCGAGGATCCGGACGACGTCGCGCGGTGGGAGACGGATCTGATCGACGTCTTTCCCGACACGGCTCCGGGCAGTTTCACGCCGGATGCGGAGATGGGCGGCCATGTCTGGACGACCTTCTATCCGTTTCAGTGGGACCTGAACTACGCCAACCCGGCGGTCTTCGCCGAGATGCTGGACGTCCTGCTGTATCTGACCGGCAAGGGGGTTCAGGGCTTTCGTCTCGACAGCGCACCCTTCCTCTGGAAACGGCCGGGCACCAGCTGCCGCAACCAGCCCGAGGTCTACTGGATCGTCGAGGCCTGGCGGGCGGCCCTGTCCATCGTCGCGCCGTCCGTCGTGCTGATCGCCGAGGCCATCGAGGGGCTGGAGGACGTCCTGCCGTTCTTCGGCGGCGAAGCCCCCGGCTGCGACCTGGCCTACAGCAACGGCGTGATGACGGCGCTCTGGGGGGCTCTGGCCGATGGCGAGGCGGCGATCGCGACAAAGCTGATCGCCGCGGCCGCGGCCAGGCCGGACGGGGCCAACTGGCTGAACTACGTCCGGTGTCACGACGACCTGATCTGGAATGCCCTGGCCGCCTATGCGCCGCCCGAGGACCTGGCACGCTGGTCGCGATTCTATGACGGACAGGGGGGCAGTTTCGCCAACGGACGCGCCTTCCAGACGGCGGCCGGCGGCGTCCCGTCGACCAACGGCATGGCGGCCTCGCTGGTCGGGCTGGAGGACGACCCGACGCCGGACGGGCTGGCGGCGAAGCGGCTGATCCTGCTGTATGCGATCATCCACGGGCTGGACGGCTGGCCCCTGATCTACATGGGTGACGAGATCGGCCTGATGAATGACGAAGCCTATGCCGACGATCCCCTTCGCGCCGTCGATGGCCGCTGGCTGCACCGGCCGACGATGGACTGGAATCGGGCGCAGCTGGGCCGCGCGCAGGGGTCGGTCGGCCAGGGGCTGTTTGGGGCGATGCGACACCTCGGCGACGCCGCGCGTTGGCTGAACGATCTCGGCATCGCCGGCCGGGCCATCCCGGTCCCGGCGGGTGAACCGGCGGTGCTTTCCTTCGCGCGGGAGGCGGGGACCCGGCGGTTCCTGCTGCTGGCCAATATGAGCGACCGGAGCGTGCCGGTGACAGTGCCTCAGGGCTATGCGGAGGCCCGGGATGTTCTGGGGATGGCGGATGATGACGATGGGACCCGGCTGGCCCCCTATGCCGTCCGCTGGCTGGTGACGCCGTGAGCGTGTTCGCGGGCATCGAACTGGGCGGGACCAAGGTCATGGTCGCCTTTGGCACCGGACCCCACGACCTGACCGATCCCGTGCGCATTCCGACCACGACGCCGGAGGAAACCCTCGGCGAGGTCGAGCGCCTGGTCGCGGGCGTCGCGGCACGCGGCGATCTGCAAGCCATCGGCGTGGCGACCTTCGGTCCTGCGCGTCTGGACCGCGCCGCCCCGGACTGGGGCACGATCCTGCCGACGCCGAAGCCGGGGTGGAGTGGTGCCTCGATCGGTCCGCTGCTGCGAGAGGCCTTCGGTGTCCCGGTGGCGTTCGAGACCGATGTGGCGGGCGCGGCGATGGGCGAGGGGCGGTGGGGTGCCGCGCGGGGCCTGAGCGACCACGCCTATGTCACGGTCGGGACGGGGGTCGGGGTGGGCCTGATCGTCAATGGCGCCCCCCTGCACGGCGCGCTCCATCCCGAAGCCGGTCACATCAAGGTGCGCCGCGATCCCTCGCGCGATCCGTTCCCGGGCCTGTGCCCATTCCACGGCGACTGTCTGGAGGGTCTGGTCAGCGGTCCGGCGCTGGCGGCCCGCAGGGGTCGGCCGGGCGAGACACTGGCGGCCGACGACCCCCTCTGGGACCGGGTGGCCGACTATCTGACGCAGGCCATGGCGACGCTGTGCTTCGTCGCGGCCCCCCGGCGGATCGTCATCGGCGGCGGCGTCGGCAGCCACCCGACCGTCCTGGCCGCCATGCGGTCGAGGCTGGGTGGCGAACTGGGCGGATACCTGCCTCATCTGGTCTCGGCCGAGGCCATCGACGCCTTTCTGGTCCCGCCCGCGCTGGGCGACCGGTCCGGTGTCCTCGGGGCCATCGCCCTGGCCCAGGCGCTTCATCACCCATCCCAAACGACCGAGGCCCCGGATGTTCCGGCGAGCCGAGGCACCCCGGAGGAAGACCCCCATGACGGCCATCAGCCCGACGGATAGACCCGGCAACATCGGGGTCATCAAGGCCCTGACCTATATGATGTTCATGATGTTCGCGATGACGACCGACTCGGTCGGCGTGATCATCCCGCGCGTGATCCAGGAGTTCGACCTGGGCATGACGGCGGCCGGGTCGTTTCACTATGCGACCATGAGCGGCATCGCCCTGGCGGGTCTGATGCTGGGGTTTCTGGCCGACAGTCTGGGGCGCAAGCGCGCGATCATCCTGGGGCTCGCCCTGTTCGCGGTGACGGCCTTCCTGTTCGCGGTGGGCCAGAGCTTCGGCTTTTTCGTGATGCTGCTGTTCCTGTCCGGCGCGGCCATCGGGGTGTTCAAGACCGCGGCCCTGGCCCTGATCGGTGACATCTCGACCTCCACCCGGTCCCACACGGCGACGATGAATACGGTCGAGGGTTTCTTCGGCGTCGGGGCCATCGTCGGCCCGGCGGTGGTGGCCGCCCTGCTGGCCTCCGGCGCGTCGTGGAAATGGCTGTATGTCATCGCGGGCGGTCTGGCCGTTGTGCTGATCGCGATGGCCACGGCGGTCCGCTATCCGAGGCCTGTCGTCGGCCAGCAGAAGCCCGCTGACCTGAAGGCCACCCTGGCCATGATGGGCAATCCCTATGCCCTGGCCTTCAGCCTGGGGACGATGCTGTATGTCGGGGTGGAGACGGCCATCTATGTCTGGATGCCGACGCTGCTGGCGGACTATAGCGGCCCGGCGATCCTGATCGCGACCTATGCCCTGTCGATCTTTTTCGTGCTGCGGGCGGCCGGGCGGTTCCTGGGCGCCTGGCTGCTGGGTCGGTTCGCCTGGACCACGGTGCTGGTCGCGTCCAGCCTGGCCATCCTGATCTGTTTCGCCGGTGCCCTGGCGGGCGGGCGAGGGGCGGCGGTCTGGCTGCTGCCCCTGTCGGGCCTGTTCATGTCAGTGATCTATCCGACGCTGAATTCCAAGGGGATCAGCTGCTTTCCGAAGGTGCAGCATGGGGCGGTGGCCGGGGTGATCCTGTTCTTCACCTGCGTCAGCGCGGTGCTGTCGCCCCTGGCCATGGGGGCCGTCAGCGACACCTTCGGCGGGGCGCAGTACGGGTTCGTGCTGGCGACCGGCTTTGCCCTGGTCCTGTTCGTGGCCCTGCTGCTGAACCGGCTGTTCGATCCGTCCGCGGCGCGCCTGGCCGCCAACGACGACCGTGACTATGAGGCCGCCTCCGCCGGGTAGGGATCAGGCGGCCGGGGCCGAATCCCGCACGATCAGCTCCGGCTGCAGCACGACCGAGGCCGCCGCCTCGCCGCCCAGCCGACGCATCAGGAGGTCGACCATGGCCTCGGCCCCCGCGTGCAGGTCCTGGCGCACCGTCGTCAGGGCGGGCGAGGCGTGGATGGCGATCTCCAGGTCGTCATAGCCGACCACGGCCACATCGTCGGGCACGGACACGCCGCGTTCCGTCAGGGCACGGATCGCGCTCATGGCGATGATGTCGGTCGCGGCGACCACGCCATCGATCGTCGCCCCGGCGTCCAGGAACTCGCCGATCGTCTCATAGGCGGTCTGGGGCGTCAGATGGACGGGCAGGACATGGGCGGGCGGCGAGATGCCCATGGCGCGGTGCGCCGCCAGGAAACCCGCATAGCGTTCGCCCAGCTCGGGGAAGTCGGGATTGCCGAAAAAGGCCAGCCGCCGCCGCCCGGCGTCCAGCAGGTGCCGCGTCGCCATCTCTCCGCCCGCGCGGTTGTCCGTCCCGACCGTGCACTGGACCCGCCCCGGGAAGGACGCGCCCCAGACGACCAGCGGCGGGTAGCGCGCGGCGATCACATCGATGGTCTCGATCTGGTCGGACTGGCCGATGACAAGGACGCCGTCGACGCGCCCCGAATCGGTCATCCGGGCCAGCCAGTCGTCGTCTGACGGAATCACCCGCGACAGCAGCAGGTCATAGCCGTGCCGCGTCAGGGCATCGGCGAGATGTCCCAGCAGGGTGATGAAGAAGGGGTCCGATACCGGCTGCCCGATCTCGTGGCCCAGCGGCAGGATGACCGCGATGGCCTGGGTCCGGCCGGTCCGCAGATTGCGTCCGACCACATTGGGCCGATAGCCGTGTTCGCGGGCCAGGGCGGCGATCCGGTCGCGGGTCTCCTGACGGATCAGCGGACTGCCGGCCAGGGCGCGCGACACCGTCGACGTCGACAGGCCTGCGACCCTGGCCAGATCCGCCAGACTTCCGATCTTGGCCGTCTTGTCGTTCATCGTTCCGCTTTGCGGTGTCGCGCGGCCGGGGTCAAACCGCATCGACAAAGAAAAACGCGCGATCCGGACGGGGCCGGATCGCGCGACAGTTTGACCGCAGTCGTGAGGCTGCGTTCAGGAGGTCTAGAAGCGGTAACGCAGGCTGACGCTGGCGGTCCGTCCGTTCAGGGTGCGGGCGCGCAGGATGTTGGTCGTGTTCGGCACGATCGAGCCTTCCTCGCTCTCGGTGACCGCGAACTCGTCGAACACGTTGTTGACGTTCAGCGTCAGGGCCAGGTCGTCCGTCAGGTCATAGCTGGCGAACGGATTGACGATGACATAGCCCGGCAGGACCAGCTGGTTGTCGAACTGGGCGTAGGAATCGGTGGTGCCGACGACATTGGCCCCGACGCGGAAGGCCCCCCAGGTGTAGCTGCCCGTGCCCTGGAACACCCAGTCGGCCTGACGGCGCGGCGTGTTGCCCACATTGGCGGGGTTCAGGCGGTCGGCCGTGATCTCGGCCTTGGTGTAGGTCACCCCGCCCGAGAAATCGAACCCGCTAGAACGATAGAAGGCCTCGACCTCGATGCCCTTGGCCTCATATTCGGCGTCGGTGAAGGTCTGGCTGGTGGCTTCGAAGTTGGTCTCTTCCGTCTTGGCCAGGAAGGCGGTGGCGAACAGCTGGACCGCGCCGTTGCGGTAACGGACACCGGCCTCGTACTGATCGACCATGTCCACGGCGGCGTCGCTGCTGCGGATGTCGCCCGAGGCAAGGATCGCGGGTCCGAACAGCAGGCGGTCGGCATTGGCCCGGCCCCCGCGGCTGGCCCGGCCGAACACGGCGGTGTCAGCGTTCAGCTGGTAGTTGGCCCCGATCGAATAGGACACGTAGTTCCAGTCATAGTCGACCGGCTTGGTGTTGGCATAATCGATCTGGGTGACCAGGGTTTCGGGCCGCTGGATGACGCCGTCGCCCGAGATGTCGCGGGTCGTCACGATGCCGTCGGCGAAGCTGCCGGTCGCCTTGCCGTTGTCGAACCGGATCGAGCCGTCGACGATCAGGTCGCCGCGTTCCCAGCTCAGGGCCGCATAGGGGGCGTCGATCGTGTAGTCGGTGTCGTACGACCGTCGGCAGCAGTTGCCGAAGAACGTCGCGCCATAGCCGACGAGACCGTTCTGGGTCTGCTTGACCCCTGCCGAGTTGAACACATCGACGAGGGCGGCATTGTCGCCCTTCACTTCCAGCAGGAACGAGTTCCACAGCCAGTCCATGTCGATGCTCTGGCTGGAGCGATAGTAGCCGAAGGTCGTCTTCAGGGTGCCGCCGCCCGCCTGGAACTCGCGTTCCAGCTTCAGGTCATTGGCCATGTTGCCGAAATCGTTGATCTCGGTATCGAACAGGACGATCTGCGCCAGCAGGCCGTTGCCGTTGGCATTGGCCGGAACCAGCTGTCCGGCATTGGCCCCGTTGGCATAGCGCGCGGTCGATCCCGCCCCGCCAATGCCGGCGGCGATGCTCGAAACCGAGCCCGTTCCTGCGGTGAAGGGCGAGACGAACCGGCCCGAGGCAGAAGCGATGCGGAAGCGGTCCGTCAGGGTCCAGCCCGAGCCGACGTCGAAGCTGGCTTCAACGCCCGCCGACAGGACTTCGGGGTGCATGCCGTCCTTGATGTCGGAGACGCGCGGACCGTTGTTGCCGTTCAGGCCGGGGCTGACCTGGAACAGGGCCGAATGCAGCGTCTGGGACGACGCATCATAGCCGGACAGGGGACCCCAGTTCGGGTCGCTGTTGGTGCCCGTCACCTGAATCGGGGAGGGGAGATAGCCGATCGCACGGTCGTTCAGATATTTGGCGCTGACCCGCAGATAGCCGTTGGTGAACTCCTTCGTCAGCGAGGCGCGGATCTGGCCGCCGCTCTCGCCCGTATAGCCGGCGTCGCGCGCGCCCTCGCCGGAGCGATAGAAGCCGCCGATCGAGCCGTACAGGTCGTCGGTGATGTGTCCGCCGTACTGGAAGTCGCCGCGGGTGGTGTCGAAGTCGATGCCGCGCGTCAGGGCCAGCGAGCCGCCCTCCTGGCTGCCCGTCTCCGTGATCAGGTTGATGACGCCGCCCGGCGAGTTGGAGGCGAAGGTCGAGGCCGAGCCGCCCCGGACCGCCTGGACGCGGGCGACGGTGGCATCATAGCGGGTGAAGATGTCGGCATTGCCGAAGGCGATGTCGCCGAACTCCAGGATCGGCAGGCCGTCTTCCTGGATCTGGAGGAATTTGGCACCGCCCGTCGAGATCGGCAGGCCGCGCACGGCGATGTTGGCATTGCCTTCACCGCCCGAGGATTCCGAGCGGATGCCCGGGATGCTGCGGAAGATTTCGGCCGTCGAGCGCGGGGCCAGGTCCTCGACCGCCTCGGCGTTCAGTGTCGTGACCGAGACGCTGGAGCGCAGCGTGGTGCTGGAACCGGCGACGGCCGTGACGACGATCTCGTCAAGGTTCGTCGCTTCCTGATCGGTCTGCTGCGACGTCGTGCTCTGTGCGAAGGCGCTGGTGCTCAGCGCGGCCAGCAAGGCGGCGGCGCAGACGGTTCCCGTGCGTTTCATCGTGTCTTCCCCATGTGCCCGGACCTCTCGATCGGGTCCGCAAAGATATGGCTAAGTCAAAATGCAATCGATTGCAACAATCGTTTGCAGCGCCGGGCTGCGGCCGGTTCCGCAAGACCGGATCGCACGCGCGCCCTCGAACGGGACGATCCCCATGCGGCTGAACTGGTCGACTTTCACAACTGGACCATGACACCGGTGTCGAGCTAATCCTCTGGCCGACGGGACGGTATCGTCGTCGCCCCGAACCGGATCGTTCGCCCATGCCCCAGCCTCTGCACCTGCATCCCGATCGGCTGTTTCCGGCCGATGCTGACACACGCGCCGTCGCGCGTCGCCTGCATGCCGCAATCGCCGATCTTCCGATCGTCAGCCCCCACGGCCATACCGACCCCGCCTGGTTCGCCACCAATGCGCCCTGGGCTGATCCGGCGGAGCTGCTGATCACGCCCGACCACTATGTCTTTCGCATGCTGTTCAGCCAGGGCGTGCCGCTGGAGGATCTGGGCGTGCCGCGCGCGGACGGCGGCCCGGTGGAGACCGACCCCCGCGCCATCTGGCGGCGATTCGCCGAGCGGTATCACCTGTTCCGGGGCACGCCGTCGCGGATGTGGCATGACTGGGTCTACACCCAGGCCTTCGGGCTCGACGTCCGCCTGTCGGCCGAGACGGCGGATCACTATTTCGATGTCATCGACGCGGCGCTGAAGACCGACGCCTTCCGGCCCCGCGCCCTGTTCGAGCGCTACAATATCGAACTGATCGCCACGACCGAGAGCCCGCTGGATCCGCTGAGCCATCATGCCGCGATCCAGGCCTCCGGCTGGAAGGGCAGGGTGGTCACCGCCTTCCGACCGGACCCGGTGCTGGATCCGGACTTCGAAGGGTTTCACGCCAATCTGGACGAACTGGGCCGGATCACCGGCGAGGACACCCGGACGTGGGACGGCTACCTCGCTGCGCTGCGCAACCGCCGCGCCTTTTTCGCCGCCCACGGCGCGACCTCGACCGACCACGGCCACCCGACGGCCTTTACCGCCGACCTGGCCGATGCCGACATCCGCGCCCTGTTCGCCCAGGTCGTGGCCGGTCCGGTGACGCCCTGCGAGGCCGAGCTGTTCCGCGGCCACATGCTGACCGAAATGGCGGCGATGAGCCTGGACGACGGGCTGGTCATGCAGATCCACCCCGGCAGCTTCCGGAATCACAACGCCGCCGTCTTCGCCCGCTTCGGCCGCGACAAGGGGGCCGACATCCCGACGCAGACCGACTATGTCCGCGCGCTGAAACCGCTGCTGGACCGGTTCGGCTCCGAGCCCGGCCTGACCATCATCGTCTTCACCCTGGACGAGACGGCCTACAGCCGCGAACTGGCCCCTCTGGCCGGTCACTATCCGGCCCTGCGGCTGGGCCCGCCCTGGTGGTTCCACGACAGCCCCGAGGGCATGAGGCGGTTCCGCGAACAGGCCACCGAGACGGCCGGCTTCTACAACACCGTCGGCTTCAACGACGACACCCGCGCCTTCCTGTCGATCCCGGCGCGCCATGACGTGGCCCGGCGCATGGACTGCGGTCATCTGGCCCAGCTGGTGGTCGAGCACCGGCTGGAGGAGGACGAGGCGCACGAGGTCGCCCACGCCCTGACCTACGGCCTGGTCAAGGCGGCCTACAGGCTGTGACGCGGCTGTCCGAAGCGACGCTCGCCGGTCTGCCGGGCGCGATCGAACGCCCGGGGTACGACCGGGCCGGGGTCAGAGTCGGCGTGGTCCATCTGGGGATCGGGGCCTTTCACCGGGCGCACCAGTCGGTGGTGTTCGACGACGCGCTGAGGTCCGGGGATCTGCGCTGGGGCGTGCTGGGCGTCTCGCTGCGGTCGGCAGGCGTGCGCGACCAGTTGCAGCCGCAGGACGGCCTGTACTGCGTGCTGGTGCATGACGGCGATGGGCAGACGGCGCGCGTCATCGGCGCGGTCCAGGGTGTCCTCGTCGCGCCGGAAGACCCCGCCGCGGTGGTTCAGGCCATGGCTTCGCCCGAGGTCCACATCGTCACCCTGACCGTGACCGAGAAGGGCTACCGGCTGGACCCGGCGACCGGGGCGCTGATCGATACGGACCCCGACGTGGCCGCCGATATCGCGGACATCGGTACACCGAGGACCGCGCCCGGCTTTCTGGTCGCGGCCCTGGCCGAGCGCAGGCGACGGGGAATTGCGCCCTTCACGGTCGTCTCCTGCGACAACCTTCCGCACAATGGCGCGCGTGTGCGGGCGGCCGTCCTCGATCTGGCCGGGCGGATCGATGCCGGTCTGGCGGCCTGGATCGCGACCGAGGCGGCCTTTCCTTCCACGATGGTGGACCGGATCGTGCCGGCGACGACGTCGGACGACGTCGCGGACCTGGCCGCGTCCACCGGGGTCGAGGACCAGGGCATGGTCAAGACCGAGCCGTTCACCCAATGGGTGATCGAAGACCGGTTCTGTGGTCCGCGCCCGGACTTCGCCAGGCTGGGCGTGCAGCTGACGGGCGCTGTCGCCCCCTGGGAAGATGCCAAGCTACGGCTTCTGAACGGGGCCCATTCGTCGATCGCCTATCTGGGCGGGCTGGCCGGGCATGCGTTCGTGCATCAGGTCGTGGCCGATCCTGTGTTCGCCGCCTTCGTCGAACGGCTGTGGGACGAGGCGCAGACGACCCTGAACCCGCCGACCGGGCTGAACATCGCCGACTATCGCCGGGACCTGATGGCGCGTTTCGGCAATCCCGCATTGCAGCACCGTACCCGCCAGATCGCCATGGACGGGTCACAGAAGCTGCCTCAGCGCCTGCTGGCCACGATCGCGGACCGGCTGGCCGCAGGGCTGGGGGTCGAAGCGCTTTCGTCGGGCGTAGCGGGATGGATCCGCTGGCAGGGCGGCGTGACCGAAACGGGCGAGACCTTTGCCGTCGACGATCCCCTGGCGGGTGATCTGGCGGTTGCGCTGGCGCGTGCGTCATCGCCTCGCGGACGGGTCGAGGCCATAGCAGCGCTGTCCGGCATCGTTCCCGCAGCGCTGGCTGCTGACGAACGCTTCATCGCCGGTGTCAGCGACATCCTGGCCCTGATCGAATCCCGGGGCGTCCGCGCCGCTCTGGGCTGAGCGCAAGAAAAAGGCCGCGTCCCTTTCGAGACGCGGCCCTGTTCGGGTAGATGATGACGCCGCCTATTCGATGTCTTCGTTCAGCAGGCCGACCTTGTAGAAGCCCTGTTCCTGCAGCGCGTTCATGACTTCCATGAACTGGTTGTATTTCACTTCCGGCTCGGCGCGCACGAAGATCCGCTCTTCCTTGCAGCCCGGATTGCCGCCACCCAGGGCCGCGCACACGTCAGGGACCAGGGTCTCGAGGACCGTCTGCTTGTCGGCGATGAAGATCGAGCCGCTTTCCTGGATGGAAATATAGACCGGTTCCTTTTGCTCGACGCTGGGGTCCGGCGGAGTCGCCGGCGGCAGGTCGAGGCGGATCGACACGGTGGCCAACGGTGCAGCCACCATGAAGATGATCAGCAGCACCAGCATGATATCGACGAACGGCGTGACGTTGATGTCCGCGTTCTGCTCGATGGTCTTGCCACCCTGCGAGCCTGAGAGCTTGGCAGCCATAGGAAGTCTTCTCCATGCAGGCTCAGGGCACGGGCCACGAGCGACGCTATACGGTTCGAACGGTTTCTGGCGTCTGGCGCCCGGCTTGTAAAGCGGTCTCGGGCGTCCGTCGGTTCCGTCGGCTTCGTTTTCGCCGATCAGGCGAAGATCAGCCCTTTGACAGCTTCAGGAAGCGCTCGATCAGGGCCGGATCCGACTTGAACCGGCCGGTGAACCGCGTCGTGATGGTCGAGACGTGGCGGTGGTGCACGCCGCGCGTCGTCATGCACTGGTGCTCGGCATCGATCAGCACGGCGACCCCGGCCGGCGACAGGTGATCCTCCAGCGCGCCCGCGATCTCCTGCGTCAGGGTTTCCTGGGTCTGCAGGCGCTTGGAGAAGATCTCCACCACACGCGCGATCTTGGAGATGCCCACGACCTTCTCGGTCGGCAGATAGGCGACATAGGCCTTGCCGAGGAAAGGGGCCATGTGGTGCTCGCAATGGCTTTCGACCTCGATGTCGCGCAGCAGCACCATGTCGTCATAGCCCTGCACATCCTCGAACGTGCGGCTCAGTTCCTTGGCCGGGTCGGCGGTATAGCCCTCGAACCATTCGCCGTAAGCGTCCACGACGCGCTTGGGCGTGTCCAGCAGGCCCTCGCGATCGGGATTGTCGCCGGACCATGCGATCAGGGTGCGGACGGCCGCCAGGGCCTCCTCGCGCGTCGGACGGGTCAGATGATCGTTGCCGACGAGGGTCGGCCTGGAGGCGTGTGCGTCCATAAGATGATTTCAGCGACCAGTAGCGCCGGGACGAAGGTCCCGGATTGACGCGCGTCGCTCTCCCTGTTCTTGGCCGCGGCTATCCGCCGGGCAGACACGGCTATATGGGACACTGGCTCCGTCCCGCAAGAAAACGAACTGCAACGCTTCAAAATGACGCTTTTCCTTCACGACACCCTGCAACGCCAGAAACGGGCCTTCGTGCCGCGCGATCCCGGGCGCGTGACCCTCTATGTCTGCGGGCCGACGGTCTATGACTTTGCCCACATCGGAAATGCGCGGCCGCCGGTGGTGTTCGATGTGCTGGTGCGGCTGCTGCGGCGCGAATACGGAGCCGACAGCGTCGTCTATGCCCGCAACGTCACCGACGTGGACGACAAGATCAACGCCCGTGCCTTCAGGGAAGGGGTGCCGATCGGCGAGGTCACGGCCCGCTACGAGGCCGCCTATCTGGCCGACATGATGGCGCTGAACGTCACGCCGCCCGACATCGCCCCCCACGTCACCGACCATATGGACGCCATCGTCCGGCAGATCGGCCAGATCGTCGACCAGGGCTGCGCCTATGTGGCCGAGGGGCATGTGCTGTTCGACGTGTCCAGCTATCCGGCCTATGGCGCGCTGTCGGGCCGGAACCTAGACGACATGATCGCGGGTGCCCGGGTCGAGGTCGCCCCCTACAAGAAGAACCCGCACGACTTCGTCCTGTGGAAGCCCTCGAAAGCGGACGAGCCGTCGTGGCCATCACCGTGGGGCGAGGGGCGGCCCGGCTGGCACATCGAATGCTCGGCCATGATCGAACAGGTCCTGGGCCTGCCGATCGACATCCACGGTGGCGGCATCGACCTGGTGTTTCCCCACCATGAGAACGAGATTGCGCAAGGGGTCTGCGCCCACGGCCATGCCCACGGCGATCACGCCCATGCGGAATACAGCCGCTACTGGATGCACAACGGTTTCCTGACCGTCGATGCGGAAAAGATGTCCAAGTCGGTCGGCAACGTCCTGCTGCTGCACGACCTGGTGCAGACCATGCCGGGCGAGGTGGTGCGCTGGGCCCTGCTGAGCGCGCACTACCGCCAGCCGCTGGACTGGAACCAGTCGCTGCTGGACCAGTCGCGAAAGAACCTGGACCGCCTGTACGGCGCGCTGCGGCGGGCTGCTGATGTCGCGCCGCTCGGCGACATGCCGTCGCCGGAGTTCCTGACGGCCATCTCCGACGACCTGAACACGCCCGGAGCCATGGCCACCCTGTTCGCCCTGTCCAGCGAGATCGAACGCGCGATGACGGCGGGCGATCACCATGCGGTCGGCATTGCCAAGGCCGAGCTGCTGGCTTCGGGCCGCATCCTGGGCGTGCTGCTGTCCACGCCGGACCAGTGGTTCGAGGGTGGGGCCGACGATGCCCTGAAGGCTGAGGTCGAGGCATTGCTGGCCCAGCGCGTCACCGCGCGGGCTGAAAAGAACTGGGCCGAGGCGGATCGCATCCGCGACCGGCTGACGGCGCTGAATGTCGTGGTGATGGACGGCCCGACCGGGGCGACCTGGCGGTTGAAGGAGTAGGGCGGCCGTCTCCCTCCCCTTTATGGGGAGGGTCGTCGCGAAGCGACGGGGTGGGGGCGGCAAGGCAGGTCCTTGAGGCCTGCCTTGCCGCCCCCACCCGGTCTCCGCTTCGCTCCGACCACCCTCCCCCGCGGGGGAGGGAGAAGGGCATCACATCCCGCGCATCAGCTCGTCGGCGATCGCGGCCGTCAGGTAGCCGTCGGCGATCCGCCCGTTGGCGATCTGCCATTGCCGGAGCGCCCGTCGCGTGCCCGAGCCGATGACGCCGTCGATGGCACCGGGGTCGTAGCCCATGCGTGCCAGGGCCGTCTGGGCTCCGAAACGCTGCTCGCGCGAGATTGGCCCGTCGTTCGGCCATGTGCCGACCAGGCCCGGCTTGCCCGCGACGCCGTCGGCGGTCAGTCCGATCGCCAGGGCATAGCTGGCCGAGTTGTTGTAGCGCCGGATGACGTAATGGTTGGGAAGGGCCAGGAAGGCCGCGCCGCGCGCGCCCTGCGGCAGCAGGATCGTGCCCCGCTCGGCAGCCTCTTCGGCGGTCGGCGCGCCGCCGTGGGCCAGGGTCACGCCGCGCCGGGCCCAGTCGCTCCAGGGACGGCCGTCCGCCTCGGCCAGCGAATAGTCGAAGCCCGCGGGCAGCACGACCTCATAGCCCCAGGCCTGACCGCGTTTCCAGCCGGCCTGGGCCAGCAGGTTGGCGGCTGAGGCCAGGGCATCGGCGTCCGTGCCCCAGATGTCGACCCGACCGTCGCCGTTCTGGTCGACGCCCAGCCGCAGATAGTTGTCGGGCATGAACTGGGTCTGGCCCATGGCCCCGGCCCAGCTGCCCAGCAGGCCCGCGCGCTCGCGCCGGCCGTCGATGACGATGTCCAGCGCGTCCTTCAGCTGACCTTCGGCCCAGTCCCGGCGGCGTCCCTCGAAGGCCAGGGTGGCGAGCGAGCGGATCACGTCGCTGTTGCCCTGGACCTGGCCGAAGCTGGATTCATTGCCCCAGATGGCGACCAGGATCTCGGCCGGAACGCCATATTGCCGGGTCACGCCCCACGGCACGGCATCGATGCGACGGCGTGCCTCGGCGATCCGCGCGGCCGAGGCGGCGTTCGAGATATAGGCTCCGGCCGGGCGGCTGAACTCCGGCTGGTTGCCGTCCAGACGGATGACCTCGGGGTCGGGCGTCAGATTGGCCAGCTGCTGTTCGTACTGGGCGCGCCGAGCGCCGCCCTTCCTGTTCAGAAAGCCCTGCTTCCAGCCCTCGAATCCCGGCTGATCCACGCCGCTGGTCTGGGCCGGGGCGGGCGGTGGCGTCGTGGCCGACCCGGCTTCGCGTGGCGGCTGGCTCGCGGGGACCGGCGCGGGCGGCGCGACGGGTGGAGCCTCCGGCAGCATGGGCGCGCAGGCCGAGACGCAGGCGATCAGGGCAAGGCGATAGTCGAAACGCATGAAATCTTGAGTCTCCACGGCCGGTTCGGCCTGCCACTGGTCCATACAAATAGCGCGCCACTATGGCCAACCGTTGCGGCAAGAGGGTGAACGCGTCGTCAACCGTGTTCGCAAGGACACTTTCAAACCCTGCCGGTCATAATGTTCGGGCTCTCGGACACGGCCTGGTGGCGGAGGGGCGACGCAACGGGTGTGCAAGCCCGTAGACCCTCCGTTCAACTCGGAGGCCAGGCCTCCATCCCCTTTTCAGGGACGCTACCGCTCGGCTCGCGGAGCCTCGCTGCCTGAGCCCAATACAGGCGCTACCGCTCGCGACGCGGTCGCTCGCTGTCTGGGCGCGGTTTGGGCGCTACCGTTTACGGAACGGTGGCGCTATCACGACCGCGTGAACGCCGCCGCTGCCATTCCCCGCCGTTTCGAGGCTCTCGATTCCCTGCGCGGCATCTGCGCCGTGCTTGTGGTGACATTCCACATGCCGGTCGCCAGCCACTGGCGCGACTGGGGTCTGGTCCAGCACGGCTATCTGTTCGTCGACTATTTCTTCGTCCTGTCCGGCTTCGTCATCGCCCACGCCTATTCCGGTCGGCTGAAGACGCCCCGCGACGCCGGACGGTTCATGGTGCGCCGGCTGGGTCGGGTCTGGCCGCTGCACGTGCTGATGCTGGCCGCCTTCATCGGGCTGGAGCTGGCCCGGCTGTGGTTCCATATCGACGGCGCGCCGCCGTTCGTGCGCGACCGGTCGGTGGAGGCGATCTTCGCCAACCTGCTGCTGGTTCAGGCCTGGCACACCCTGCCGTTCCTGACCTGGAACGGCCCGGCCTGGACGCTGAGCGCCGAAGTCGCCTGCTATCTGATCTTCGCGGGGCTCGTGCTGGTCGCGCCCCGGAGGTTCCGGTGGATCGGGGCGATCCTGGCCCTGATCGGCGCCGTCATGGTCCTGGCCTGGGCCCGGCGCTGGATGAACACCACCTATGACTTCGCCGTGCCGCGTGCGGTCTATGGCTTCTTCCTCGGCTGTCTGCTGCAGGGCGTCTGGACCCGCATTCCGCGTCTGACCGGGCATGCGGCGACGGCGCTGGAGCTGGCGGCCGTCGTTGCCATCTGCCTCTTCATCGGGTGGGCCACCGGGCCGATCACCGTCGCCGTGACGCTGATTTTCCTCGTCCTCGTCTGGGTCTTCGCGGGCGAGGAGGGGGCCCTGTCCAGAGGGCTGGACCACCCCGCCCTGGTCACCCTGGGCCGCTGGTCGTTCGCCATCTACATGGTCCATATGTTCGTGCTGACGGTGCTGATGATCGTCGCGCGCAGGATCGATTGGGTGCCCGGCGGGCGGCGTATCGACTTCGGCGCCGTCTGGATCAATGATCTGTTCGCCGTGGCCCTGTTCGGCCTGATCCTGTTGCTGGCCCTGGTCGCGCACCGCCTGGTCGAGACCCCCGCCCAGCGCCTGATCGACCGCTGGACGGCGCGGCCGAAGGTGGAGCTCTGACGAGGAGGCGAGGTGTGGCTGAGGCAAAGACCAGACCGACGGCCGTGTCGGTCGAGGATTTCATCACGGCGGTCGAGGACCCCCGGCGGCGCGAGGACGCGGCGGCGGTCGTGGCCCTGCTGACCCGGGCGACCGGTCTGGCCCCGACCATGTGGGGATCGTCGATCATCGGCTTCGGCCGCTATCACTATCGTTATGACAGCGGCCACGAGGGCGACGCGCCTCTGGTCGGGTTTGCGCCGCGCAAGGCCAATCTCGTCTTCTACATGGCCGCCACCGAGGACGCCCGCGCCGGGTTCCTGAACCGGCTGGGCAAGCACAAGACCGGCAAGGGCTGCGTCTATGTGAACCGGCTGTCCGACATAGACCCGGACGTTCTGGTCGAGATGGCGCGGGGAAGCATCGAGACGCTTCAGGCCCGCTATCCGGCCTGAAATCAGGCGGCCATGCGCAGTTCGGTGTCCTGCCAGCCACGCGCCTCGTCCCACAGGGCGTCCTCGTCCGAATAGCGGGCCGAGGCGCGGGCGTCGATGACGTCGATCACCTGTTCCTCCAGCCGGTCCCAGATGACGGCCAGATCCGCGCAGCCGTCGGCCTCGCACGGTACGATCAGATAGCGGGTGGAGTTGACGACGGCTTGAGGGGCGAAGGCGTGAACCATGGGACGATCTCCGGTGAGCGATGTCTTGTCGTTGATCGAGGTCTAGGACGGTGATACGTCAAAATCGGACGTATCGGTTGGGAGCGGGCGTGTGAGGCATGACAAGGCGGCCATGGTGCTGGAACTGGCCCGCCGTCTGGCCGCCTCGGCCGAGGGGCTGAGCCTGGACGAGATGGCCCGGGACCTGGACGTCGGCCGTCGCACCGCCGAGCGTATGCGCGACGCCGTGATTGCCCTGTTTCCCGCGACAGAGGAGGTGTCCGATCCGCCGCAGAAGCGCTGGCGCATCCGGGGCGGGCTGTCGGCTTTCGAACAGGCCCCCACCACGACCGAGCTGGTCGAGCTGAACCGGGCCGCGCAGGCCCTGCGGGCGGCGGGCGAGCCGGGCCGCGCGGCGGCGCTGGAGGGACTGGAGCGGAAACTGAAGTCGGCGATGCGATCGACCACCCTGAACCGCCTGGCCCCTGATCTGGAGGCCCTGGTCCGGGCCGAGACGATCGCCGTCCAGGCCGGGCCGCGCCCGGGTGCCGACGAGACCATGCTGGCCACCATCCGGGGTGCCATCCTGGCCCAGTCGCCCCTCGCCTTCACCTATGCCCGGCCCGGGGCGGAGGCGCGCAGGCGGACCGTGGCCCCGTGCGGTGTCATGTTCGGCCGCGCCAACTATCTGGTCGCCGCCGACCGGGACAGCGGCAAGGTCCAGACCTTTCGCCTTGACCGGATGAGCGCGGTCGAGGCCCAGCCCGGCTTTGCCCCGCCGCCCGCCGACTTCGACCTGTCGGCCTTCGCCAGTCAGTCCTTCGGCATCTACCAGGACGAGATCGAGGATGTGGTCCTGTCCGTCACCCCGGCCGGGGCGGCCGAGGCGAGGGGCTGGCGCTGGCACCCGACCCAGTCGCTGGAAGATCAGCCCGACGGCTCCGTCATCGTCCGCTTCCGCGCCTCCGGCATGCGCGAACTGGCCTGGCACCTGTTCACCTGGGGCGACCAGGTGACGATCCTCGCCCCCCACCGGCTGAAGGCCGTCATGGCGGGCGAACTGGCAGCGGCGCAGAGGGCGCTGGAGGGCACGGCGACCGCGCCGGACTAGGGTCAATCGCCATTCAACCTTGTCATCCCGGAAATCGCGCCAGCGATTATCCGGGACGCAGGACGCTCCGGCCATGCCTGACCACATCCGGTTGCGCCGGAAAACGGCCTTACGCCGCCCCGAACGGATAGGGGCTGACCGATTTGGACCAGTCGTCGACGGCCAGAACCCGGTCCACCGGCGGGGCGGCGCGCTCGGCGCAGGGGTGGCGGTGGCACAGGCGGCACGCGGGGCCGATAGGCGTGACCTCGGGGGCCGTCAGGTCCAGCCCGCGCGCATAGACCAGCCGATGCGCGTCCTTCAGCTCGCACCCGAGGCCGATGGCCAGGTCATAGCGTTCGCCAAACCCGTCGTGCCCCTGGCGATCGACGGTGCGGGCCAGGGTGAACCAGCGTCGGCCGTCCGGCGTCTCGATGATCTGTGTGACCAGTCGTTCCGGCGTGCGAAACGCCGAATGCAGCCGCCACCGGGGACAGGCTCCGCCGAACCGCGCGAACGGAAAGGCGCCGGCGGCATAGCGTTTGGACACGTTGCCCGCCTGATCGACCCGCATCAGGAAGAAGGGCACCCCCCGCGCGGTCGGGCGCGACAGGGTCGTCAGGCGATGCGCGACCTGTTCGAACGAGACGGCGAACCGGGTCTGCAGCCGGGCGATGTCATAGCCGGTCGCCTCGGCCATCCTCTGGAAGGCGGCGTAGGGCATCAGGATGGCGGCGGCCAGGGTGTTGGTCAGCGACACCTTCAGCAGGGCCCGCGTCGTCGCATCCGGCGGCCGGGCCGCGTCGGCCAGGGCGTTCAGCCCGGCGTCATGCTCGGCCAGGGCCAGCTGGTAGGCGATGGCGAAGGCGCGCGAGGAATGGTCCAGGGTCTCCGACAGCAGCAGCCGTCGCCGGTGGGGATCGAACCGGCGGGTCCATTCCACCATCACCTCGGCCGGCATGACCTTGACCGCCAGATTGTGTCGCGTGGCCAGCCGGACCCGTGCCAGCGCCTCGCACCCCTCGCCGGTCATGTTCGGATCCAACGCCGCGTGCAGGGTCTCGCCCAGCCCGTCCAGTTCGGGGAAATAGTTGGCGCGGGACTGCACATGGTCGCGCACCCAGTCGGCGGGGGAGGGGGCGTCCGCGGCCTGTCCGCCCTCGATCAGGGCGGCCCGCGTCTTGTCGCGCTGCTCGGCAAAGGCCCGGTACAGCCGAACGATCGCCTCGGCGGCCCCGGGCGCGTCGTCGACCAGCTGCACCAGCTCGTGGCGCGGCACCTCCAGCCCCTTGAACAGGGGATCGGCCAGCACCTCCGCCAGGTCCGCCTCGCCCGCCACCCCCGTCTGGCCCAGTGTCCGCAGGTCGACGTCATAGGCATCGGCCAGCCGCAGCAGCAGCTGGGCCGAGACCGGCCTCTGGTTGCGCTCGATATGGTTCAGATAGCTGGGGGAGACGCCGAGGTCCCCGGCCATGGCCGTCTGGGTCAGGCCCCGGTCGCGCCTCAGCCGCTTGACCCGGGCTCCGAGGAACAGTTTGCGGTCAGCGGAAACATCCATCGGCCCAGCTTGTCACAACATGACCAGAATTCAAGGGTCACATCATGACAAGATGACTTCGCAAGCGGTCAGCTGCGTGTATCAAAAGTGACAGGCCCGTGTTTGATGGTCGGGCCGCAGCGACGTTCGCTCCGGCCATCCCGGATTCCGGAGCCGCGCCATGACCACCTTCGCCGATCTCGTCCCATCCCCCGCCGGTCGTTTCGACGGCATCGAGCGCCCCTATACGCCCGAGGATGTTCTGAAGCTGCGCGGCTCGGTGCCGATCACCCACACCCTGGCCGAGCGCGGTGCCAACCGGCTGTGGGAGCTGCTGCATTCCGAGCCCTACATCAACGCCCTGGGCGCCGTGACCGGCAACCAGGCCATGCAGATGGTCCGCGCGGGCCTGAAGGCCATCTATCTGTCCGGCTGGCAGGTCGCCGCCGACGCCAACACCGCCGGGGCCATGTATCCGGACCAGTCCCTGTACCCGGCCAACGCCGCGCCCGAGCTGTGCCGCCGCATCAACCGCACCCTGCAGCGCGCCGACCAGATCGAGCATGCCGAGGGCGGAGCGAAACGCGACTGGTTCGTGCCGATCGTCGCCGACGCCGAGGCCGGCTTCGGCGGTCCGCTGAACAGCTTCGAGATCATGAAGGCCTTCATCGAGGCGGGGGCCGCCGGCGTCCACTTCGAGGACCAGCTGGCTTCCGAGAAGAAATGCGGCCACCTGGGCGGCAAGGTCCTGATCCCGACCCAGGCCCATGAGCGCAACCTGATCGCCGCCCGCCTGGCCGCCGATGTCATGGGCGCGCCGACGATCACCGTCGCCCGCACCGACGCCGAAAGCGCCCAGCTGATCACCTCCGACATCGACGAGCGCGACCGGCCCTTCATCGACCGCGACAACCGCACGCCCGAGGGCTTCTTCCGCCTGAAGGAAGGCACGGGCCTGGACCACTGCATCGCTCGCGGCCTGGCCTATGCCAACATCGCCGACCTGCTGTGGTGGGAAACCTCCCACCCCGATCTGGACGATGCCAGGCGGTTCGCCGAGGCGGTCCAGAAGCAGTATCCGGGCAAGCTGATGGCCTACAACTGCTCGCCGTCGTTCAACTGGAAGGCCAAGCTGGACGATGCGACCATCGCGAAATTCCAGCGCGAGCTGGGGGCCATGGGCTACAAGTTCCAGTTCGTGACCCTGGCCGGCTTCCATGCCCTGAACAACTCGATGTTCGAGCTGGCGGACGGCTACCGCGACCGTGGCATGGCGGCCTATTCCGAGCTGCAGCAGCGCGAGTTCGCCAACGAGGCCATCGGCTATACGGCGACCCGTCACCAGCGCGAGGTCGGCACCGGCTATTTCGACCAGGTCGCCACCGTCATTTCCAACGGGCAGTCCTCCACGACCGCCATGAAGGAATCCACCGAAACCGCGCAGTTCGTCGCGGCCGAATAGAAACACCAGGAGAGACCCCCATGGACCCGATCAGCCGCCCCCAGGCCATTATCGACTTCTGCCTGGCACCCCTGGACCTGGACCCCGGTTCGGAATCCGAAAAGGAGGTCCGTCGCCGCCTGGAACACGTCATCAAGACCTTCCAGGCCAAGGCCGCCATGCCGGTCGCGGTCGACTTCTCGCGGATGCCGTCACAGGTCATCAACGAAGCCGCCCACGGCTACGAATAGGGCCCGTCAGGCGGCGAGGGCCTGTCTCTCGCCGCCGAGCTCGCTGACGAGGGCGACCAGCTCGGCCGCATCGAAGGGCTTGGACAGATGCCGGTCGGCGCCGGCCGCCTGGCCGGCCGCGATGTGGTCGGGCAGGGCGTTTGCCGTCAGCATGACGATCGGCGTTCGTGTCGCCCCCTGGGACGCCTCATGCAGCCGGATCTCGCGGACGGCCGTCAGCCCGTCCATGACCGGCATCTGCATGTCCATCAGGATCAGATCGAAGGGCTGCGCCTTGACGGCGGCCAATGCCTGGGCCCCGTCCTCGACCGTGACCAGATCGACCGGGGCCTGACCCAGGATCAGCTCCACCACCTTGCGGTTGGTCGGATGGTCGTCGGCGATCAGGACCCGCACGCGGCGCGCGTCCGTATCGACCGGTGACACCGGCTCGATCGACGGGATCGCGGGGGTCTCGGCCGGGATATGGGGCAGGGTCAGGATGAACGCCGAGCCGCCCCCGGCCTCGCTTTCGCAGTCCAGTTGCCCTCCCATCATGTCCGCCAGCTGGCGGCAGATGGCCAGACCCAGGCCCGTGCCCCCGAACCGACGGGTGATCGTGCCATCGGCCTGTTCGAAACGGGTGAACAGTCGCGCCTTGGCCTCCGCGTCGAAACCCACGCCGGTATCCTCGACGGTAAAGCGCAGGATCGCTGCACCGGTCCGGTCGTGCCCGGTGGAGGCCGTCAGACTGACGAACCCCTGCGTCGTGAACTTGACCGCGTTCGACACCAGATTGGTCAGCACCTGTTTGAGCCGAACCACGTCGCCGCGCACCCAGCCCGAGACGGCGGGGTCGATCTCGACAAAGAACTGCAACCCCTTTTCGGCGGCCGGGGTGCCGTAAAGGTGGGCAGCCTCGTTGATCGCGCGCCTCAGGTCGAAAGGCTCGTCCGCGATCTCCAGCCGCCCGGACTCGACGCGGGCCAGGTCGAGGATGTCGCTCAACAGGGTCTGGAGCGTGACGCCCGACGACTGGATCAGGTTCAGCATCTCGCGCTGGTCGTGGGACAGCTCCGTTCGGGCCAGCGCCTGCGTCAGGCCGATGACGCCGTTCAGGGGGGTCCGGATCTCATGGCTCATATTGGCCAGGAACTCGGACTTGGCCCGGTTCGCCGCCTCCGAGGCATCGCGCGCCTCGGCCAGCGCCTGGGCGTCGCGTTTCAGATCGGTGATGTCGTTGACCACGGTGACGATCCCGCCCTGGGCGGTCCTGCGATCCTGAACGCGCAGCCAGCGGTCGCCGGATATCTGCTGTTCCAGCGTATTGGACAGCCGCCGACGCGCGGCAAGCCGCTCTGCGATCCACGCCTGCTCGCGGCCGATCGCCTCAGCATACAGGCCCTGGTCCAGACCGATCTGCAACATGTCGCGAAACCGGACGCCGATCTGCAGCGCCGAGGCCAGCTCGGCGTTGACCTCTGCATAGCGGGCATTCCAGATCAGCAGCCGGTCCTCGGCATCGTAGAACGCCAGGCCGTCGGGCATCGTGTCGATCGCCTCGCGCAGCTGGCTCAGCGAGCTGCTTCGGCCCCACAGGCTCATCACCGTGACCAGCGCGGCTATGGTGACCACGAGCGTCGCGCCGCCGACGACCCACGCCATCATGCCCGTCTGGTCGATCGCCGAGACCGGAACGCCCACGGTCGGATCGGGCACGATGGTCAGGCCCGCCATGCCGCCGAAATGCAAAACGCAGACGCTGGCGACGGCGAAAGCGGTATGGACCGGTATCCGCCACCTGCCGTCACGACGCTTCCAGATCGCGGTGCACAGGGCGATGAGCACGCTCAGCGTCACCGACGCTGCCACCGTCGTCGTGTCCCAGACCGCGACGCCCCCATCGATGCGAAGGGCGGCCATGCCGATGAAATGCATTGCGGCGACGCTGCAGGCCCCAAGGGCGGCCACCAGGGCGCGGGTCAGCCGTGAATCGTTGCTCAGGGTGAGTGCGATGCCCAGGGCCATGCCCACGATGACGATCGCCAGTGAAAGCAGCATCTCGCCTGCGCCGTAATGCAGGGTCTCGGCCGAACGATAGCCGAGCATGGCCAGGAAATGGGTCGCCCAGACCGTCAGCCCTCCGACCACGCCCGCCAGCGAGCCGCAGGCGGCACGATCCCGCTGCGACGAGCGGCGGGCCATACCGATCAGGGTGATGCAGGTTGCCAGTCCAGTGATGCAAACGGCCGCCGCCAGCAGCGTCAGCCGCCAGTCATGCGTCACCGTCAAGCAGTTCAGGAGCCAGGGCAAAGGCGAGTCTTCCCCACACGAAGGACCAGCCTGACCGCAATAGGTAAAAAAAGCGGGTCGGTTTGCCGCGAATCCCTGTTTCGATAATGGAGGTTCGTCATCGCGCCGTATCCGGATGATGCTAGGCAGACCCGTCGGGCCGTAACGCCGACGACTTTCGGAGCGTTTTGCCGTTCATGCCGTTCGATGACACCCCATCCCCGGTCGCGCCCCTGGCGTCTTCGCGCCTGTGGACGTCGGGAACGACGGGTGGGGTCGCGGTGGTTGTGATGCTGGTGATCGCCGCAGCCCGCCCGGATATCGCGCTCTGGCTGGTGGGCGGCGCGTCCATCGTCGCCCTTGTGACCTGGCTCGGCAGCCGGAATCCACAGACGGAACGGCAAACCTCCGTCGCTGACTCGCCGACCTCGGCCGACAGTATCGAGGATGGGCGGCTTCTGGATGCCGTGTTCGAGGCCCTGGACGATCCTGTTCTGATCATCAGCGGGGGTGAGGCCGACGACATCGCGGGGCGTCGCATCGTGCTGGCCAACCGCGCGGCCCGCGACCTGCTCCGGGTGCCACGCGAGGGGATGCTGCTGGTCTCGGCAATGCGGGATCCCAATGTGCTGGAAGCCATCGACGAGGCTCTGTTCGGAGGCATCAGCCGGACCATCGACTATGCGGCCGGGGGGTCGCGTGCGCGCCACTGGAAGGCCTGGGTGCGACCGCTGCCGTCGCCTGGCGGTTCACCGCTGGCCCTGCTGGGGCTGCGCGACGAGACCGATGTGCGTCGCATGGAGCTGATGCGGGTCGATTTCCTGGCCAACGCCAGCCACGAGCTGCGCACGCCACTGGCCTCGCTCAGCGGCTTCATCGAAACCCTCAAGGGCCATGCCCGCGAGGATCCCGCCGCGCGGGACCGGTTCCTCGACATCATGGCGGCCCAGGCCGAGCGCATGAGCCGCCTCGTCGCCGACCTTCTGTCGCTCAGCCGGATCGAGCTGAATGAACACATCCCGCCCTCAGGCCGGGTCGATCTGGGCGGGGCCGCCGCCGATGTGGTCGACGCCTTGAGCGTCCTGTCGCAGGACAAGGGCGTCGCCATCCATCTGGCCGCCGCCGACAGTGCCCGTATCACCGGCGATCGGGACGAAATCCTTCAGGTGATCCAGAATCTGACCGACAACGCGATCAAGTATTCCACGACCGGGTCTATCGTCGAGATTGGCCTGGAGCCCGATCTGGACGCGGAACGCGCCACGGCCTCGCGGATGCCCGGGGCCACCCGGCTGTCGTTGCTGACACCGGATCGCGAGGTCGGCGTCCGCTATGCGGCCATCACCGTGCGGGACCACGGGCCCGGCATGGCACGCGAGCATCTGCCCCGTCTGACGGAGCGGTTCTATCGCGTCGAGGGTCAGAAGAGCGGTGAGCGGGCGGGGACGGGTCTGGGCCTCGCCATCGTCAAACACATCGTCAATCGCCACCGCGGCGGCTTGATCGTCGAAAGCGCGCCGGGCGAGGGCGCGCTGTTCACCGCCTATTTCCCGTTGCTGGTCGAAAAGCGCACGACCTGAAGCCGATAGACCGACGCCGTTGCAGAACTGTCATTCAGTCGTCGTAATCCGCTGACCATCCGCGGGCAGGTTCCGCGCCGACGCCCGCCGATCCCCGGCGGGGTCTGATTCTGGCACGTACGGGTCCAGAATGCGGTGCTCTGGGGCGTGATGATCTGGTTCTTGCTTCCCGTGCTGGCTGTGATGGCGGCGCTGGCCTATGGCCTCGGGCACCGTCGTGCCCAGCGCCTCGCCCGTGATGTGCCGAAGGGGCAGAGCCCCCACTCGCGGCCTCAGCAGCACGGCTATTACGCCCTGATCTGGGTCGCGGTGCCGGCGCTGGTCGTGGTGATCGCGGCCGGCATCTTCTCGGGGGCCATCGAACACAGTCTGGTCGCGGCCGGATCGCCCGAAGCGGTGAACGCGCTCGAGCCGTTCCGCCGCGAGGCCTTCATGAACGACGCCCGCATCGTGGGCGAGGGCGGGCGCGCGCTGCAGGCCTGGCCCGGCGACCTGGGTCAGGCGCTGGTGACCGAAGGCGCCCGGGCCGGCCGCATCCACGATACGCTGGTCTGGGGTGCCGTGGCCGCCGCGATCGTGGCCGCGATCATGGGCGGCCTGTTCGCCTACAGCCAGATCAAGCCGGGGTTGCGTGCTCGAAACCGGGTCGAAGGCTGGATTGGCGGCGCGCTGTTCGCCTGTTCGGCCGTGGCGATCCTGACGACCGTCGGCATCGTCTTCTCCCTGCTGTGGGACAGCCTTCGGTTCTTCCAGGCCGTGCCGGTCGTCGACTTCCTGTTCGGCACCCAGTGGAGCCCGCAGATCGCGATCCGCGCCGATCAGGTGGGATCGTCCGGTGCCTTCGGAGCCGTTCCCCTGTTCGCGGGCACCTTCCTGATCATGCTGATCGCCATGGTCGTGGCCGCACCCGTCGGCCTGTTCTCGGCCATCTATCTGTCGGAATACGCCAGCAGCCTGTCGCGCGGGATCGTCAAGCCGCTGCTCGAAATCCTCGCCGGCGTGCCGACCGTGGTCTACGGCTTCTTCGCGGCCCTGACGGTCGGCCCGGCCTTCCGTGAGTTCTTCAACGGCATCGGGGCCCTGCTGGTCGGTGGCCCGCTGGACGGGATCGGTCAGTATCTGCTGCTGGTCCAGAACCAGATGGCGCTGGTGGCCGGGGCCGTCATGGGCATCATGCTGATCCCGTTCGTGTCTTCCCTGTCCGACGACATCATCAACGCCGTGCCCCAGTCCCTGCGCGACGGTTCCTATGCGATGGGCGCGACCAAATCCGAGACGGTCAAGCGCGTGCTGCTGCCCGCCGCCCTGCCGGGCATCGCGGGGGCGCTGCTGCTGGCCATGTCGCGGGCGATCGGCGAGACCATGATCGTGACCATGGCGGCGGGCCTGGCGGCCAACCTGACGCTGAACCCGCTGGACACGGTGACCACCGTGACCGTCCAGATCGTCACCCTTCTGACCGGCGACCAGGAGTTCGACAGTCCCAAGACGCTCGCCGCCTTCGGCCTGGGTCTGACCCTGTTCCTGGTCACCCTGGTCCTCAACATCGTCGCCCAGCGCATCGTCCAGACCTATCGGGAACAGTATGACTGAGGTCACATCAGATGTTCTGGCCGGAGACGCCCGCGACAGCCTGCTGAAGCGGGGCCTGAAGGCGCGCTATGCCCGCGAGCGCCGGTTCAAGCTTTATGGCCTGCTGGCCATCGGCGTGGCGATCGGCTTCCTGCTGCTGTTGCTCGGCCGCATCGTCGAGCAGGGCCACACGGCCCTTCTATGCCAACCAGATCACCGTGCCGGTCTATATGGACCCCGCCCGGATCGACCGCGCCTATCCGCAGGGCACCAACTTCCAGCAGATGGTCGCCCAGCAGTCGCTGGCGAAGCTGGGCATCACCGACGACGAGCGCGGCTCCAAGGCAACGGCTTACCGTGCCCTGCTGTCTTCGGAACTGAAGTTCCGCGCCGCCGCCATGATCCGCGAGAACCCGGCCCTGATCGGCCAGACGGTGACCGTCACCGCGCCCGTCTCGGACGAGGCGGACCTGTATTACAAGGGCGAGGTCACCCGCGAGACGCCGGCCGACCAGCGCAAGGTCTCCAACGAACAGATGGCCTGGCTGGACGGGCTGAAACGCGACGGCGCGGTCTCGACGACCTTCAACACCCTGCTGTTCACGAACGGCGACTCGACCGAGCCGGAGCTGGCCGGGGTTCTGGGCGCCGTCGTGGGGTCGGCACTGATGCTGATGGTCACCGCCGCTCTGGCCATCCCGCTGGGCGTCGGAGCGGCGGTCTATCTGGAGGAGTTTTCCGGGAAGGGCCGGATCACCGACCTGATCGAGGTCAACATCAACAATCTCGCGGCGGTGCCGTCGATCGTCTACGGCCTGCTGGGGGTGGCGCTGTTCATCAACTGGGCGCATCTGCCGAGATCCTCACCGCTGGTCGGCGGCCTGGTGCTGGCCCTGATGGCCCTGCCGACCATCATCATCGCCACCCGATCGGCCCTGAAGGCGGTGCCGCCCTCGATCCGCGAGGCGGCGCTGGCCATGGGCGCCAGTCGGACCCAGACCGTGTTCCACCACGTCCTGCCGCTCGCCATGCCCGGCGTCCTGACCGGCACCATCATCTCCATGGCCCATGCGCTCGGCGAGACCGCGCCGCTGCTGCTGATCGGCATGGTCAGCTTCGTGCCGGGCATTCCCCATTCGGTGACGGCGCCGACCGGGGCGTTGCCGTCGCTGGTCTACATCTGGGAAAATGCGTCCGAGCGCGCCTTCCACGAACGGACGGCTGCGGCCATCCTGGTCCTCCTCGCCTTCATGATCGTCATGAACGCCGCCGCGATCCTTCTGCGTCGGCGCTTTGAACGCCGGTGGTAAGTCAATGAAATTCCCTTTCTTCCGTGCGCCTGATGGCCGCGAGGGCGGTCCCGCCGATCCGGCCGACGTGACGATGACGGAGGGTCAGACCCTGCCCGCGGCAGAGGCTCCGGCGAACAGCGACCACGACGAATCCGTCCTGACGGCGGAGGCGGACACGGCGGGTGCCGCGGCCGGACGGGTGCCGTCGGTGAAGTCGCCGGCGACGCCTGCCGGGCCGACCAAGATCGCCGCGCGCGATGTGTCTGTCTTCTACGGCGAGAAACAGGCCCTGTTCGATGTCAGCCTCGACATCCCCGACAAGACCGTGACCGCCTTCATCGGCCCATCCGGCTGTGGCAAGTCGACGTTCCTGCGCTGCATCAACCGGATGAACGACACGATCCAGGGCGCCAGGGTCACCGGCAGGATTCTGATGGACGCGCAGGACATCAACGCCAGATCGGTCGATCCGGTCCTGCTGCGGGCCCAGGTCGGCATGGTGTTCCAGAAGCCCAATCCCTTCCCCAAGACGATCTATGAAAACGTCGCCTATGGTCCGCGCATTCACGGCCTGACCTCGTCGAAGGCCGAGATGGATGCCATCGTCGAGAGCGCGCTCAGGAAGGCCGGTCTGTGGGACGAGGTTGCCGACCGCCTGCACTCGGCGGGCACGGGGCTGTCCGGTGGCCAGCAGCAGCGGCTGGTCATTGCCCGCGCCATCGCCGTGCGGCCCGAAGTGATTCTGATGGACGAACCCTGCTCGGCCCTGGATCCGATCGCGACGGCCAAGATCGAGGAACTGATCGACGAACTGCGCGAGCAGTACTGTATCGTCATCGTCACCCATTCGATGGCCCAGGCCGCGCGGGTGTCGCAGCGCACCGCCTTCTTCCACCTCGGACGGCTGGTCGAGCACGGCAATACCGAGGAAATCTTCACGAATCCCCGCGAACGGCGCACGCTGGACTACATTACGGGACGCTTCGGTTGAACCAGCATACGGTCAAGGCCTACGGCGACGAACTGAACCAGCTGACGGCAGAGGTCGCACGCATGGGCGGTCTTGCGGAGGCCCAGGTGGCGGATGCCGTCGAGTCCGTGGCCCGCCGCGATATCGCCCTGGCGCGCGCCGTCGTGGACCGCGACGTCAAGCTGGACGCCATGCACCGGGATATCGAAAAGAAGGCCATCCGTCTGATCGCCCTGCGCCAGCCGGTCGCCTCGGACCTGCGCAAGACCCTGTCGGCCATGAAGCTTTCGACGGACCTGGAACGCACCGGCGACCTGGCCAAGAACATCGCCAAGCGGGCGCTGAGCCTGGCCGAGACCGAGCCGATGCAGCCCCTGACCCGCTCGATCGAGCGGATGGGCAAGCTGGTGTCGATGCGGCTGCGCGACGTCCTGGACGCCTATACCGCCTCCGAGATCGACCGGGCCATGGCCGTCTGGGCCTCGGACGACGAGGTGGACGAGCACTACAATGCCCTGTTCCGCGAACTGCTGACCTACATGATGGGCGATCCGCGCACGATCAGCGCCTGCACCCACCTGTTGTTCATGGCCAAGAACCTGGAACGGATCGGGGACCATGCGACGAACATCGCCGAGGTCATCCACTACGAGATCACCGGCGACGAGATGACCGGCGAACGGCCCCGCTGGACGCCGTCGCCGGGCGACTGGGACGCCGATACCGGCCACCTGCCGACCCCGCCGACGACGAGCTGACGGAGACCGACATGCAGCCCTACATCCTGGTGATGGAAGACGAGGACGCGCTGGCGACCCTGCTTCAGTACAACCTCGAAAAGGAGGGCTATGACGTCGTCGTCGCCGCCGATGGCGAGGAGGGTCTGGTCCAGATCGACGAGCGCCAGCCGGACCTGGTCCTGCTGGACTGGATGCTGCCCAAGGTGTCGGGGATCGAGGTCTGCCGCCGCCTGCGCGGCCGCCCCGAGACCCGCAACCTGCCGGTCATTATGCTGACCGCGCGGGGCGAGGAATCGGATCGGGTGCGCGGTCTGGACACCGGTGCCGACGACTATCTGACCAAGCCCTTCTCGATGACCGAGCTTATCGCCCGCATCCGGGCCGTCCTGCGCCGTATCCGGCCCGGTCTGGCCGACGACCGCGTGGGTCACGGCGACATCATCATCGACCGCGTCGCCCACCGGGTGAAGCGCTCGGGCAAGGAGGTCCATCTGGGCCCGACCGAGTTCCGGCTGCTGGACCACTTCATGCGCCACCCGGGCCGGGTCTTCAGCCGCGAACAACTGCTGGACGCCGTCTGGGGCAGTGACGTCTACGTCGAGGCCCGCACGGTCGACGTCCACGTCGGTCGCCTGCGAAAGGCCCTGAACGTCGATGAAAGCGCCAACCCGATCCGGACGGTCCGATCGGCGGGCTATTCGCTGGATCTGGAAGGCTAGACCGCTTCTGCCGCGACGGCGTCGGGATCCAGCTTGTAGACGCTGGCGCAGTATTCGCATGTCACATGGATCTTGCCGTCCGGCTCGACCATGTCGGCGCGCTCGGCCTCCGAGAACGACCCGAGGACCGACTGGATGCGGTCGGCCGAGCAGCGGCAGATGGCCTTCAGGGCGCGCGGGTCTTCCAGCCGTACGCCGTCCTCGTGGAACAGGCGGAACAGCAGGGTCTCGGGCGTGATCGTGGGGTCGATCAGCTCGTCGTCGCCCAGGGTCTGGAACAGGGCGCGGGTGCGGTCCCAGACTTCTTCGGTCGAGCCACGCGCGTCGTCGGCGGCGATCAGCTGGATCAGCGCCCCGCCCGCGCGCCAGGCCGTGCCGGCCCCGCTCGTGACCGAGCCGACCGCCAGATGCACCCTGGTCGGGATCTGTTCGGACTGGACGAAATAATGCTCGGCCGCCAGCGACAGGCTCTCGCCCTCGATCGGGGTGATGCCCTGGGTGCGCTCGAAGTCGGGTCCGCGATCCAGGGTCATGACGAACACCCCCTGACCCAGCAGAGCCCTGGCGCCCGGGCGGACGAAACCCTTCGAGGCTTCGGCCACCTCGGCTTCATCGAAGCGACAGTAGCCGCGCAGGTGCCCTTCGGTGTCATAGTCGGCGACGACATAGCGGACCGGGCCATCGCCCTGGGCCTGAACGATCAGCCGACCCTCGAACTTCAGCGCCGAACCGACCAGGGCCGCGAGCGCACAGGCCTCGCCCAGCAGGGCCGCGACCGGCTCGGGATAGGCATGGGCCGACAGGATGGTGTCGATCGTCTCTCCCAGGCGGACCAGACGACCGCGCACGGGCCAGCCGTCGATCTGGAAGGCGGCGGCCAGATCGTCGGCGGGGTGGTCGCTGGAGGTGAACGCGGCAGCGGGCTCGTGATCGGTCACGGCGTGTCCTTGGGCAGGGCGAAATATCGAGAAGGCGGCAAGATAGGAAACCGCGAGCGACTTGGTAAGGGTGGGGCAGGGCGTGCTATCCACCGGAACCGCCCTCGGGGCCGCCTCGTTTTCGATCCAGACGCCGCTGAAAGCCGATCATGCCGACCAGACCGACCCTGAAACGCCTGGACCAGCAGGCCATCGTTATCACGGGCGCGACGTCCGGGATCGGACTGTCGACGGCCCGCCGCGCGGCCGCCGCGGGTGCCTGCGTCTTCCTGATCGCGCGGGGCGAGCAGGACCTGAAGGCGCTGGTCGAGGAACTGCAGCGAGAGGGCGCGCGGGTTGCCTATGCCGTCGCCGATGTGGCCGATCACGACGATCTGGCCCTTGCGGCCGACAAGTGCCGGCGGCTGTTCGGTGGTTTCGATACCTGGGTCAACAACGCCGGGGTGTCGAGCCATGGCCCCATTCGCGAGACGACGCTGGAGGATCAGCACCGGGTGTTCGAGACGAACTACTGGGGCGTGGTGAACGGGTCCCTGGTCGCCGCCGAACATCTGAGAACCCAACCGGGTGGCGGGACCATCATCAATGTCGGCTCGGTTCTGGGCGATGCGCCGATGCCGGTACAGGGCGTCTATTCGGCGTCGAAGCACGCGGTGAAGGGGTTCACCAACGCCTTCCGCATGGAACTGATGCGCGAGGGCGCGCCGGTGGCGGTCAGCCTGGTCAAGCCGTCGGCGGTGGACACGCCGTACAGCCGCCATGCCCGGAACCTGACGGGCCGGATGATGCGGAACCCGCAGCCGGTCTATGCCACCCACGTGGTGGCCGACACCATCCTGTGGTGTGCCAGCCATCCGATTCGCGAGATCACGGTGGGCGGGGGCGGCCGCCTGATCGCGTCTTTCTATTCCCTGCTGCCCGGCCTGGCGGAACCACTCTTCGCGCGGTTCGCTCCTGTTGCGATGCGGGACAGGGGTTCCGCCGACCAGCCGTACGACGACGGGCTTTACGAGCCCTCCGACGACGGCTTCGACGAAGAGGTTCATTATCCCATGGTTCGACAGTTCAGCGCTCTGGCCGAGGCCCGCAAGCACCCCGGCATCACGGCGGGTTCGCTCGCCATCGTCGCGACGGCGGCCCTGGTCACCTATCTGCTGACCCGGCGGACAGGCCCCGTGCGCGATGAGGCGCTGCTTGCCCGGATGGATCCGCGCGGCTGGCTGGATGCCGAGGCGCTGCGTCACCGGTTCGAGGACATCTCGCGCGGCCTGACAGAGCGTGCGGGCGAGTTCGGCGAGACCGTCAGTGATCTGGGCGACGACGCGCGCCATAAAGCCAGGAAGGCGCTCAAGCGCGGTCAGCGCGCCATGTCGGAAAAGCAGCGCCGCAAATATGTGCGTGAAGCGCGGCGCTATGCGGAACAGACGGGTCGCTCGGCCCGTCGTTATGCCGACGACGCGGGACGTTACGCGAAGGATCACGCCGCCGAGGGCGGGGCGCTACTGGCCGTCGCCACCATCGCCGCCGCCATCGGTGCCGCCGCGCTGGAAAGCCAGCGCCCTGACAGCCGGGTGCGTCGCATCACCGGCCTCTGATCGACCCACGAAAGTCGTTGCTGCAATAGCGAAGGTCGGCGAAAGAGTGCCATGGCCACTCCGACGCTGATCTTCGACTTCGACTCGACCCTGGTGCGTATCGAAACGCTGGAAGCCCTGGCGGACATCGCGCTGGCGGGCGTCGAGGGGGCCGATTCGATCCGTAAGGAAATCGCGGCGATCACCGACAGGGCCATGTCCGGCGAGCTCGACTTCGGGGCCGCGCTGAAGGCGCGTCTGGCGATGCTGCCGCTGACGCGCGACCACGTCCGGGCCTTGGCCGATCGCATTCTGGACGAGGGGACGCCCTCGGTGCGGCGCAATCTGCGCTTCTTCAACGAGCACGCGGACCACATCTACATCCTGTCCGGCGGCTTCCGCGAAATCATCGCCCCTATTGCCGAACGGCTCGGCATCGCGTCCGAGCGCGTGCTTTGCAACGACTTCCTCTATGATGCCGAGGGCCGGGTGACGGGGGTCGACGAGGCCAATCCCCTCGCGCGCGAGAACGGCAAGCCCGTCGTGATCCGGCAACTGCGTCTGGCCGGTCCGGTCGTCATGGTCGGGGACGGGTGGAACGATGCCGAGGTGAAGCTGGCCGGTGCCGCCGACCGCTTCTACGCCTTCACCGAGATCGCACGACGCGACAGGGTCGTCGCGGTCGCGGACGGCGAGGCGACCTCGATGGACGAACTGCTCCATGCCGAGGGTCTGGCCGGGCGCTGGTCATACCCTCGCAACCGCATACGGATGCTGTTGCTGGAAAACATCCACCCCGCCGCGGTCGAGCGTCTGGAAGAGGCGGGCTATTCGGTCGAGACCCGTAAGGGGGCGCTCGACGAGGACGACCTGATCGCGGCGATCAAGGGGGTCCACGTCCTGGGGATCCGGTCCAAGACCAATGTCACCGAGCGGGTGCTGGCCGAGGCCGACCGGTTGATGGCGATCGCGGCCTTCTGCATCGGCACCAACCAGATCGATCTCGACGCGGCGGCAGCGCAGGGCGTCGCCGTGTTCAACGCGCCCTATTCCAACACGCGAAGCGTGGTCGAACTGGCCATCGGTCTGACCATCGCCCTGATGCGCGACGTGGCCGACAAATCATCCGCCATGCACAGGGGCGAATGGAACAAGTCCGCCGACGGCTCGCGCGAACTGCGCGGCAAGACGCTGGGTATCGTCGGCTATGGCGCCATCGGATCGCAGTTGTCGGTTCTGGCCGAGGCGCTGGGCATGCGCGTCATTTTCCATGACCTGTCGGAACGTCTGGCGCTGGGCAATGCCCGGCGGATGCGAAATCTCGACGCCCTGCTGGCCGAGTCCGATGTCGTGTCCCTGCATGTCGACGGGCGCAAGGAAAACACTCATCTGATCGGGGCCGCCCAGTTTCAGGCGATGCGGCCAGGCACCCTGTTCCTGAACCTGTCGCGGGGTCATGTCGTCGACATCGGGGCCCTGTCGCAGGCCATTGGATCGGGGAGGGTCGGTGGCGCGGCGCTGGACGTGTTTCCCGAGGAACCCCGCACCAACGCTGACCCGTTCGACAGTCCCCTGCGGGGCTTGAGGAACGTCATCCTGACGCCTCACATCGGCGGTTCCACCGAGGAGGCCCAGGAAGCCATTGCCGAGTTCGCGGCCGAGCGCCTGCTGGGCTATCTCAACCGCGGCGACACGACCTTCTGCGTCAACCTGCCGAACGTACAGCTGGCCGACGTTTCGGGCGGGCATCGCATCCTGCACATTCACCGGAACCAGCCCGGGGTGATGGCCGAGCTGAACCGCGAGCTTTCGGCGGCCGGACTGAACATCCTGGGCCAGCACCTGAAAACCGACGAACGGACCGGCTATGTCATCACCGATGTCGATCGCGACTATGATCCGCAGGCCCTCCGTGTGCTTAAAAGTGTTGCCGGAACGCTTCGTTTCCGTCTGCTCCACTGAAAGCTGACCCCACGGCATCTTGCGTCCGCGCGAAAGCACATCAGACTACAGGTCAACGGTCGCGATCAGCCGGCCGATGGAGGATTATATGTCAGGACTTCTTCGCGGTGCGGCCTTGGCTGCGCTGACCCTCGCCGCATCCGTCGGCATGGCCGGAACGGCCTCGGCACAGTCGTACAACCGGCTGGTCGTGTTCGGTGACAGCCTGAGCGACAACGGCAACCTTTATCGCGCGTCGGGCAACACCCAGCCGACCTCGCCACCGTATTTCCAGGGCCGGTTCTCGAACGGCCCTGTGTTCACCGAACTGCTCGGCTTCACCGCCGGCGTCTCGGCCGCAGGCGCGCCTGTGACGGGCAGCATCAACTACGCCTACGGCGGCTCGCGCACCGACAACAGCCTGCTTTTCCCGCCCGGTATGCGTCAGCAACTGACGACCTATACGACGGCCGGTGGCGTATTCGGACCGCGTGATCTGGTCAGCGTTCTCGGTGGCGCCAACAACATCTTCCAGGCCTTTCCGGGCGCGGCCACCAATCCCCTGACGGCGCAGACGGTCATGACCGGCGTCGCCAACTCGGCCGCTTCGGACATCAACTTCATCGTCAACTCCGTCGCAGGCGCGGGTGCCGGCACCATCCTGGTCACCAACCTGCCTCGCCTCGGCCTGACGCCGCAGTTCGCGGTTTCGTCCGTCGGCGCGTCCGGCTCGGCCCTGGCCGACTATTCGGGCAGCACCTTCAACTCGGCGCTCGCGGCCGGCCTGATGGCAACCGCTGCGGCGCGCCCGAACACCAACATCATCCTGTTCGACATCGCCAAGGTCAGCGACACGCTCGCCGCCGATCCCGGGCGATTCGGCCTGAGCAACGTCACGGCACCCTGCCTGAACGGCGTGACGGTCTGCGCCACGCCCGACACCTATCTGTACTGGGACACCGTTCACCCGACGGCGGCCGGTCACCGGCTGTTCGCGGCCCTGGCCAATGACTACCTTTACTATGGCGACCTGGGCTCCAGCAGCACCCTGCAGGGCGAGACGGCCTTCCGGCATCATGAGGACACCCTGGCCACGGCGACCGAAAGCCTGTCGGGCCGTGGCCCGTGGACCGCGGGGACCAGCATTTCGTTCACCGGCGGCTACGACAGGACCAAGACCGACGCCCGCACCAACGTAGCGGAAGCGACCGCCGACGGCGCGGTCGTGCGCGGCGCTCTGGAAGCCGGCACCGAGACGATGCGGTTCGGCCTGGCCGGCACCTATCGCGAGGGCAATGTCGAATCGGGTCGCAATCGCTTTGACCTGCAGTCGATCGGACTGGACGTCTATGCCGGCTACCGGTCGGGCGATCTGTTCGTGAACGCCGCCGCCGGCGTGGCCAGCGACGACTACAACGACATCAAGCGCATCTCGTCCCTGGCACCGATCGTCATGATGGGCGAGACGCGCGGCCAGAGCACCGGCGCGCGCGTGCAGGGTGGCCTGTGGCTGGACCTGGGCGGCATCGCCGTCTCCCCCCGCGCGGCCGTCAGCTATGTGACGGCCAATGTGGACGGCTACACCGAGCAGGGTGTCGCGGCCTCCTATCGTTATAGCGACCGCTCGGTTCACGCCGTGACGGCCGAGGCTTCGGTTCGCGCCGAGGGCGAGGTGGGTGGCTTCGGCGTCTATGTCGAGGGCGGCTATCGCGACAACGTCGATGACAGCACCAACAACGTGCGTGTCGGCATCGCGGGCAACCCGGCGCAGACGCTGGCGCGTCGCTACGATGATCCCTTCGGCGGTCAGATCCTGGCCTCGGCCGGCGTGTCGGGCGACCTGGGTCCGGTCAAGGTTGAGCTGTCCTATCGCGGTCGCTTCGGCGATCACGCGGACAGCAACATGGGCGGGATCACCTTCACCCTGCCGCTGTAACGAACGAAGCCTTCCCTCCTCGCCGACGATCGGCGGGGAGGGGAACTCGACTAACCGAACGTTTTGGTGCATTAGCGCCCACCTGTTACGGCTCGCGCTTTCGCCCGGCGCGAGCCTTTCTTCGTATTCACCGGGCGCGAGAGGCCGCATGGCTAAGGAAGAACTGCTCGAGTTTCCCGGCGTGGTCAGCGAACTGCTGCCCAACGCCACGTTCCGCGTGCTGCTCGAGGGGAACGACCACGAGATCATCGCCCATACAGCCGGCAAGATGCGCAAGAACCGCATCCGGGTGCTGGCCGGCGACAAGGTGCTGGTCGAAATGACGCCCTATGACCTGACCAAGGGCCGCATCACCTACCGCTTCAAGTAAGGCGTTCGTGCGCGCCCGCCCCGAACTGGTTCTGGCCTCGGCCAGTCCGCGCCGCATCGAACTTCTGGCGCTGATCGGGATCACGCCCGATCGAATCGACCCGGCGGACATCGACGAGACGCCGCTGAAGGATGAAACGCCGGCGCGTCTTGCGGTGCGCCTGGCACGCTCCAAGGCCGAGGTTGTCGCCACACGGGCACCGGACGCCGTCGTCCTGGCCGCCGATACCGTTGTCGCCGTGGGCCGCCGCCTGCTCGGCAAGCCCGAAGGCCCCGATGAGGCCGGGCGGTTCCTGCAACGTCTCTCCGGCCGCAACCATCGCGTCTTCACCGGGGTCGCCGTGGCCGCCGGGGACCGGATCCTGCATCGCTGCGTCGATACGCGCGTCGCCTTCAAGCGCCTGTCGCAGGCCGAGATCGACGCCTATGTCGATGCTGGAGACTGGCGCGGCAAGGCCGGAGGCTATGGCATCCAGGGGCCCGCCGCAGCCTTCGTCCTGAAGATCATCGGCAGTCATCCGGCGGTGATGGGGCTGCCCCTGCCGGAAACGGTGAATCTGCTGGCCGGGGCCGGCTGGCGTCGATGACCGACGTCGAGGTGTTTCTGGACGACACGCCGGGGGAGGTCCGTGGCATCGTCGCGCGGAATGGCCGTTACGAACACCTGATCGTGCATCGCGAGACGGATGCTGCCGCACACCGGCTGGGGGCCGTGTCCGTCGGGCGGATCGCAAGGATCGATACCGCCTTTCGCGCCGCCTTCGTCGATCTGGGCGGCGCGGGCCCGATGGGGTTTCTGCCGCTCTCGAAGACCGTTCGCCTGACGGAGAGCCAGGCGGTCGAGGTCGAGGTCGCCGCCGAACCCCGGGAGGCCAAGGGGCCCGCACTACGCCTGCGCGGGGCAGGGGAGGGGCCACCGCGACTTCTTGCCCCGGGCCCTACAGTGATCGAGGCCCTCGGTGCCCTGGCACCCGGTATCACGCCCGTGACCGGTGTCGAGGCGATCCGGGCCAGTCTGGAAGCTGAAGAAGAGGCCCTGGGCACCGTGCATGCCTTCCCCGCCTTCGCCCTCGATCTGGCCGTTCAGCGGACGCGGGCCCTGATCGCCGTCGATATCGACTATGCCCACCTGCCGGGGCGTGACGCGCGCAGGGGCCGCGAGCGCGCCAATGGGGAGGGTCTGATCCAGGCCGCCCGGCTGATCGGCCTGAAGGGGTGGGCCGGGCTGGTCGCCGTCGACCTGGTCGGCACGGCGTTCGATCCCGGCGCGATATCCGGGATGGCCCGGTCCGCTTTCGGCGGTGAAGCGACGATCGGCCCGGTCAGTCGTTTCGGCCTGCTGCAATTGTCGCTGACCTGGCGGCGACGTCCGATCGACGATGCGCTGCTGGACGCGAACGGTCGCCCATCGCTCGCCAGCCGCGCCGTCGATCTGACCCGCCGGCTCCGCCTGGCGCTACTACTGGACACAGCCAGCCCGCGACTCCGGATTCGATGCTCATCCGTTGAAGCCGAGGCCGCCGGGCCGCTGGTGGCGCGGCTGGGTCCACGGGCCTCGCTGGTCGTCGATCCAGCAGCGGTGCGCGGAAACACGGCGGTGGAACAAGGATGAACGCCATGCCCCTCTGTCCGATCTGCCGCAAAAACCAGACGGTCGCCGCCTACAGACCATTCTGTTCCAGGCGGTGCGCCGATCTTGACCTGCAGCGCTGGCTGGTCGGGGCCTACGTCCTGCCGGACACGGACGAGGGCCTGCCCGACGCCGATCCCGAAAACGACGATTGATCCCGGCTGGACACCCCGTTTCGCCTCGCCTATAGACCCCGCTCCGCATTTCGATGCGTGCGCCTGGGTAGCTCAGTTGGTAGAGCAGCGGATTGAAAATCCGCGTGTCGGTGGTTCGAATCCGCCCCCAGGCACCACCTTCCCCCCGCCATCCGTCAGGTCCGTTATCCCGGATTACGGGGTGTTTTATCTAACGATGAAATGCAGCAGTGGCGTGACATTGCAGGCATTTGGGGCAAGCGCTCGCCCGAGGGGTGAAAAGCACCTCTGAACCCTTGACGCTCCGGTATCGCTTCGCCAAAGGAGCTTGACCGCTTTCTTTGCGTGAGCGGCCGAACGATCGCCGGATTCTTGTCTGACGGTCGTCCGACCAACCCGCCGATGGGGCCTTTCGGCAACCGGACGCGACAGAAGGCGTTTCGACGTCAAGGCCATTCCGGCCGACGGCGGGACAAAACCGATTTCATCAAGGGCCCCAGCGTGCTGACGCGTTGTGGTTCCAGGGTTCCACGAGTCAGACCAAAAAGCAGGAACTGGCGACACATGCAAAAGACCAACATTCTTCTCGCTCTGGCCGGCGCTGCCGTGCTGATGGCGGGCTCGCCGGCACTGGCCCAGGCCCCGACGACCGCTCCGGACGCCGCCGCCTCCGCCGCGACCACAGCCGCCCCGGCGGCCGCTCCTGCCGCAGACCCCGCAGCTCCTGCCGCAGAGGCTGGCGGACACGGTGGCGGCATCACCCCGGTCTCCATGTTCATGGAAGCGACCCCGGTCGTTAAGGTCGTCATGATCGGCCTGCTGCTGGCCTCGGTCTTCTCCTGGACCCTGCTCATCATCAAGCTGCTCGAGTACGGTGGCCTGAACCGCAAGACCGACCGTTTCCTGGAAGAGTTCCGGGGCGCTCGCACCATCGCCGACATGCGCCGCGTGGCCACCTCGGACGAATATGACGGCAATCCGCTGGCCGATATGGCTGCCGCCGCCACCGAAGAAGTCGAACTGTCCCGTCAGGCCGGCCTGTCGGTCACCGGCGATCATCGCGACTCGGCCCTGTTCCGTGCCCAATCGGCCGTTGCCGCCGTTCAGGCCGGTCTGGCCTCGCGTCTCTCCGGCGGACAGCAGTTCCTCGCCTCGGTCGGATCGACCGGCCCGTTCGTGGGTCTGTTCGGTACGGTTTATGGCATCATGAACTCGTTCATCGGCATCGTGGAATCCAACACCACCAACCTGGCCTCGGTTGCCCCCGGTATCGCCGAAGCTCTGCTGGCCACCGGCATCGGCCTGTTCGCCGCTATCCCGGCGGTGGTGTTCTACAACTACTTCAACACCCGCATCTCGGCCTACGGCACGCGTTCGGACGGCTTCGCCGCTGAACTGCTGAACGGCATTTCCCGCCAGCTCGACAAGGGAGCTTAATCGAGATGGCCGCCAAACTCGGAGGTTCTGGCGGCGGTAAGTATCACGTCGAACAAACAGCTGATATCAACGTCACGCCATTCGTTGATATCATGCTGGTTCTGCTGATCATCTTCATGGTGGCGTCTTCGGTCGCTACCGTGTCGATTGAGGTGAAACTTCCCGTTGCCCTCGCGCCGCCCGCTGAAAACCCGCCCAAGCCTGTGTTCATTTCGATCCAGACCGACGGGCGCGTCTTCATCGGCGACCATGAGACCAGCTTCGACACCCTGGGAGGCGAGCTCACCGAGCAGATCGGTCGGCGCGATCCGACCAAGGAACGCATCTATATCCGTGCGGACCAGCAGACGCGTTACGGTGACTTCATGCAGACGATGAACGCGCTCCAGGACGCGGGCTTCTACAGCGTCGCCCTGGTCGGCGAAGACCAAGCGCCGCAGTAGGAACGGGAAATCACATGACAGATACACCCGTTGAATATCACCGCAGCCGGTATGACGCGCCGCGCACGAAACAGTCGCCCGTCGTCTGGATCGTCGCCCTCGGCGTGGTTACCATCCTCTTCGGCGTCCTGATCTTCTGGGTGCAGAAGACCAAGTTCGAACTGAAGAAGCTGGAGTTCAAGGACGACGCGGTTCAGGTGGAGATCGTCGAACCGATCCCGCCGCCCCCGCCGCCTCCGCCGCCGCCACCTCCGCCGGACACCCCGCCGCCGCCCAAGCTGCAGGTCCGTCCGCCGGTGATCAACACCACGGCTCCGCCGCCGCCGATCACCCTGCCGATCGAGCCGACGAAGAAGGAAGACCGCGTCGAGTATCGGGGTCCCCCGGTGATCGTCCCCGGTCCGCCGCCTCCGCCCGCTCCGCCGGCTCCGGTTCGTCCGCCGGTGATCACGAACCCTGTGTGGTCACGGCAGGCGATCCCGGACTATCCCGAACGGGCGCTGGAGCGGGGCATTTCTGGGTCGGTTCAGCTAAGCTGCACCGTCAATCCGAATGGCAGTGTCAGCAACTGTAGCGTCGTTTCTGAAACGCCTGCGGGTGCTGGCTTCGGAAGGGCCGCTTTGGCTTCGACGAGGAGTGCCCGGCTTTCACCCAGATCTGTTGATGGCGTTGCCGTTGGCGGCAGGGTGACCTGGAACGTCCGCTTCAACGCGCCAGACTAGGGCAGGCGACGTTTTCAAATCGACAGACCGCCTCGGGGGCCACCCCGAGGCGTTTTGTTTTGGGCGCTGCTGTGGATAGGGAATGCGGTCTTGATCGGCTCCGTCAGGCCCGCTAGAGAACGCCCCTCGCGTCGCCCCACGGGGCCGTCTGCGCCGCCTTAGCTCAGTTGGTTAGAGCGCCGGTTTGTGGAACCGGAGGTCCTCAGTTCAAGCCTGAGAGGCGGTACCATCTTCGGCCTTCGGGCCGGGCTTTAGGCTGCGGGCCTTGATCTCTGCTCGTCGCTCCATGGCGGTGCCGATCTCGGCCAGGGCGGCCGAGATGCGCAGGGCGAGGCTGTCCCGCGCCGCCACCAGCCGGTCCGCCGCCGGTCTCACCTTGCGGGGTTTCCTGCCCGACAGGCCCAGGACGTCCGCCCCGTCCGCGCGCCAGGCCTCGACCTGATCGTGCAGCGCCGTCAGCACGGCCGGCACGCCATGAACGGCGTTCTGGGCCGCACGCAGGTCCGCCAACCGCGCAATGGCGGGCGGCCTCAACGCGGTCAGGTCCTCGACGCGGATGGCGAGGCGGTGCGGCGCGGCCGGGTCTGGAGCCGGTTCCGCGAGCGGTCCGGGCTCGCTCGCTTCGGGCGCAGGCAGCCCCGGGTCCGCCCGGTCATCCAGCCAGGCGCGGGCGGCGGCGATGTGGGCATCCAGTTCGACGATGGCGTCGCGCGCTTCGTCCCACAGGATGTTCAGCGCTTCCGAGCGGTCGGCAATGCGGCTGGCATGACGGTGGATGTCATCCGCCATCCGGGTCGCGGCCGACGCAGCCGAACCATAGGCTACCCGGAACGCCTTCAGTCGCCTTGCCCGACTGTCGAACAGGCCCGCAAGCCCCTTGCGAGGTTCCAGGGCGGCGACGTCCAGGGCTTCGACATCGGCCTTCAGCCGCGTCAGGACGGCCTGGCATTCCGCGAGTGTCCCGGCGACGGCGTCGTCGTCCTGCTGCTGATGGATGGCCGTCAGGGCGTCGTGCGGGGCCTGGGCGAAGGTTGCGTTGGCGTCAGGGTCGTCCAGGATGGTGAAGCGGATCGCCGCGACCCGCTCGGCGTCCGGCACAGGCGCACCACCGCCCGGCAAACCGGCAGACCTCGATCGACCCATAGACCCCTCCATCCCCCGGACCTCTGGCGGGTCCGATATCCGGCTTCACTATGGCGCAGAGTTCAGGGTTTGCGAAACCGTGTAGCTGGCCTCGGTCCTGGCCGCGACCTCGTCCAGGGTGACGCCGTCGGCCAGTTCGATCAGTTCCAGCCCCGAGCCGTCCGGCTTGACGTCGAAGACGGCCAGGTCGGTGATGATGCGGCTGACCACGCCGGTTCCGGTCAGGGGCAGGGTGCAGGCCTTCAGCACCTTGGACTGGCCGTGCTTGTTGGCGTGCTCCATCACCACGACCACGCGCTTGACGCCCGCGACCAGATCCATCGCCCCGCCCATACCCTTCACCAGCTTGCCGGGGATCATCCAGTTGGCGATGTCGCCGTTCTCGGCCACCTCCATGGCCCCCAGGATCGACAGGTTGATATGCCCGCCCCGGATCATGGCGAAGCTGTCGGCGGAGCTGAAATAGGCGCTCTCGGGGATTTCGGTGATGGTCTGCTTGCCGGCATTGATAAGGTCGGCATCGACCTCGTTGTCATAGGGGAAGGGCCCCATCCCCAGCATGCCGTTCTCGGACTGCAGGGTGACCTCCATGCCCTCGGGAATATAGTTGGCCACCAAGGTCGGGATGCCAATGCCCAGGTTCACATAGAAGCCGTCCTGCAGTTCCTGGGCGGCGCGTTCGGCGAGCTGTTCGCGGGTGCGGGGCATCAGAGTTCTCCGGTTGCGGGCAGGGGGCTGACGCCCCGGTCGGCGAAGACGCGCCTGGCGATGCGCAGTCCATTGGTGGCGGCGGGGAAGCCGGCGTAGAGGGCGACCTGCATGATCGCCTCGACAATCTCGGCGGGCGTGACGCCGACCGACAGGGCTCCGTTGATGTGGCCCTTCAGTTGATCCACGGGGTGGCCGAGCGCGGTCAGGGCCCCGATGGTGACCAGCTGGCGACCGCGAGGATCCAGGCCGGGACGGCTCATCATCTCGCCATAGCCGAACTGCACCATCATGTCGGCGAAGTCGGGAGCGATCGGGGCCATGCCCTTGCGCAGGGCATCCTCGAGGCCGGGATCGAGCGTCGCCATATAGGCCGCGCCGCGTCGGGCGCGCGGGTCGGTGTCAGGCATTGGCGTGCTGGCGGACGGTGCGCTGCTCGATGCGCTTCTCGAACCTGCCCTGGATGATGCGGTCGACGTAGATGCCTGGCGTGTGGATGTGGTCGGGGTCGAGTGAGCCGGTCGGCACGATCTCCTCGACCTCGACGACGCAGACCTTGCCGGCGGTGGCCATCATCGGATTGAAGTTGCGGGCCGTCTTGCGGAACACCAGGTTGCCGCGCTCATCGGCCTTCCAGGCCTTGACGATCGACAGATCGGCGACGAGGCCGGTCTCCATGACATAGTCCCGGCCGTCGAAGGTCCGGACCTCCTTGCCGTCGGCCACCAGGGTGCCGACGCCGGTGGCGGTGAAGAAGGCCGGGATGCCGGCCCCGCCCGCGCGGATGCGCTCGGCCAGGGTGCCCTGGGGATTGAACTCCAGCTGCAGTTCACCGGCCAGGTATTGGCGTTCGAACTCCTTATTCTCGCCGACGTAGGACGAGATCATCTTTGCGATCTGGCGCGTTTCGAGCAGTTGGCCCAGGCCGAAGCCATCGACGCCCGCGTTGTTGGAGATGACGGTCAGGTCCCTGACGCCGGTGTCGCGCAGGGCGGCGATCAGATTCTCCGGGATGCCGCACAGGCCGAACCCGCCGGACATGACGGTCATGCCGTCGAAGGTCAGACCCTCCAGTGCGGCTCTGGCATCGGCGTAGATCTTGCGCATCGCTCCCCCTTTTTCACCGTCTGATGAATAACGCGGCGTCGGGTCGTCTCTAGATCGGCGACGCCCGATGGGCAAGGGATAGCCGGATCAGCGCGCCTTGCCCACCGTCACCGGATAGGCGGGAGGCTTGCCGCGTTCCCGATAGCGCGCACCCTTGAACAGACCGCGCAAGGCCTCCCAATGGATGCCGAACATCACCTTCCACGTCAGCAGGGGATGGGTGATCCAGGCCTTCAACAGGGCCGCGTCGGTCAGGGGGCGGCGCGTTCCGGCGAAGGACGCGGTCAGGATCGGGGTGTCGTCCCGACGGACGGCGACGACGACCGAAACCGCCTCATCCGGCGCATGGACGGTGAAGTCATAGGTCAAGGCCATGTCCATGAAGGGCGAGACGAAGAAGGTCTTGTCCGTCGTCTGGCGAACCACGCCCGGCCTGGCCTCTGCGGGCACAGCGACGAGATAGGAATGGCGCTCGTTGAAGGTGTTGGTCACCTCATAGAGCAGGGCGGACAGGGTGCCGTCGGGACGATGGCAGAAATAGACCGCCAGCGGGTTGAAGCCGTAGCCGAGGATGCGGGGCATGCAGAGCAGACGGATCGGGCCGCCCGCAATGTCGATGCCGGCAGCAGACAGGTGATGCTCGACCTGGGTGCGCAGGGGCGTGTCGCTGCGATCACCATGGTCTCGGGCGCGCCAGGTCATCAGGCCGAACGCACCGTTCCGGAGCCAGCGCAGGGGGCGGATGGCGTCCTCGGCCGCGTCGAGGTCCAGCAGCAGCATATAGAGGCTGTAGCGCAGGGTGTGCTGGATGCCGGAGACGCGATGGTGGACGACCTCGCCGACGTAGAGGGCGTTCGAAAAATCCTCCCCCGAGTAGCGCAGCGAAACGGGGGAGGGGGACCGCGAAGCGGTGGAGGGGGCGACCCCAGAGACGGTGCGTGCGTCCGCCCCCTCCACCACGCTTCGCGCGGTCCCCCTCCCCCGCTGCGCGGGGGAGGATTGTTGGATGGTCGTCACGCCGCCTCGGAAAGGGCGGCGGGTGCCGCCAGCGCGATGCGACCGCTTTCGTTGGCCACCGACCAGGGCCGACGCACGCCGCCGAGCTGCTCGGCCACGGCCAGACCGGCCTGCAGACCGTCCTCGTGGAAACCCGAGCCGAACCAGGCACCGGCGAACCAGACGCCGCCTTTGCCCTGCAGCGACCAGAGCTCGCCTTGCGCGCGGACGGCGGCGGTGTCGAAGACCGGGTGTTCGTAATCCCACGCATCCAGCACCAGGGCCGGGTCGGGGTCTTTGGCCGGGTTCAGGCTGACGAACAGGGGCGGGCCGGACAGGGACTGGAGCTCGTTCATCCAGTAGGTGACGCCGCCTTCGCCCGCGCGGTCGGAATAGCCCTTGTGCGTCCAGGCGGCCCAGGCCTTGCGGCGTTTCGGCATCAGGGATGTGTCGCGGTGCAGGATGGCGCGGTTGGGGCGATAGCCGATCGCACCCAGGAGGCGGCGCTCGTCCGCCGTCGGCTGGTCCAGCAGGCGCAGGGCCTGATCGGAATGGGTGGCGAGCACGACGTCGTCGAACCGCTCGGTGCGTCCGTCGGCGAACCGGACCGAGGCACCGGGCGCGTCGCGGGACACGCCGACCACCCCCGCGCCCAGCACCGTCTCGCCTGCGAAGTCCGCATGCAGGCGACGGACGTATTCCCGGCTGCCGCCATCCACCGTGCGCCAGGTCGGCTTCAGGTCATAGGTCAGCAGGTTGTGGTTCATATAGAACCGGACGAAGGACGCCGCCGGATAGCCGGTCATCTGGTCCAGGGTCGAGGACCAGATGGCGGCGGCCTGGGGCAGCAGATGGGCGTCGCGGAACAGGCGGCCGTAGCGGTTGCGATCGAGGTACTGGACCAGCGTCTCACCCGACCGCTCCATCTCCGGCAGGTCCCGGGGGGCCTGTTTCTGGAACCTCAGCAGGTCGCCGATCATGCCCCAGAAGCGAGGGCTGGCGTAGTTGCGCTTCTGGGCGAACAGGGCGGCGATGCCGTGGCTGGAATATTCAAAGGCCCCGTCGTCCATGCTGACAGCGAAGGACATGTGGGCGGCCTTGGTCGGCACCGACAGGTGTTCGAAAAGGGCCTTCAGGTTCGGATAGTTGTCCTCGTTGTAGACGATGAAGCCGGTATCGACGGCGACAGGCGACGAGGGGCTGGGGGCCTCCACCGTGTTGGAGTGGCCGCCGATGCGGTCGTCGGCCTCGAACAGGGTGACGTCGTGAGACTTCGACATCAGCCAGGCGCAGGACAGGCCGGAGATGCCGGACCCGACCACAGCGATGCGCTTTCTGGCAACGGGGTGATCGGTCGAGGCGACGAGGTGGGCGCTCATGGGGTCTCCGGACAGCAGGCGGGGTGTTCGGCCCGAAGCTACGGCGCGGGCCCGTGCGTGGATGAGATCATCCGTCGCGCCTGAAGCCGCGTAGCTGGGTGGTCTTCCGCAGCGGAGCCGTTACACCTGATCTCAGGCGTAATGGGCCGCGAGCGCCCACGCAATGTCAGGATCGCCGCATGAACCTCACCAACGTCGCCATTCGCCAGCTGCAGGATGCGCCCTTTCCCGACTTCGTCACCCGCCCGGCGATCGCCAGCCTGGTGACCGAAGCGCGGAAGAAGCTGGACCGCGAAGGGCCGCACGATTCGGCCGCGTTCGCGCGCCAGATGGCGGCACGGGCTATCGCCGAGCACACCGATGCCGCCAACGACCAGCACTACGAACTGCCACCGGAGTTTTTCCGGATCTGCCTGGGCGCGCGGCTGAAATACTCGTGCTGTCTGTACGGCGACGGAGCCGAGACACTGGATCAGGCCGAGGAGAAGGCGCTGGCCGAAAGCTGCGCCCATGCCGAGCTGGTGGACGGGCAGGGCGTGCTGGAACTCGGCTGCGGCTGGGGATCGCTATCGCTGTGGATGGCGGAAAAGTATCCGAACAGCCGGATCACGGCGGTCTCGAACAGCCACGGACAGCGCGGCCATATCGAGGAGCAGGCCCGGCTGCGGGGCTTGGCGAACCTGAACGTCATCACCTGCGACATGAACGATTTTCACGCCCCGGCGGCCGGGACCTATGACCGGATCGTCTCGGTCGAGATGTTCGAGCACATGGCCAACTGGCGCGCCCTGCTGACCCGGGCCAGGGGCTGGCTGAAGCCCGACGGGCGGATGTTCATCCACATCTTCACCCACCGCGACGCACCCTATCGATTCGATCACACCGACAGCGGCGACTTCATCGCCCAGCATTTCTTCACCGGCGGCGTGATGCCGAGCCAGGACCTGATGCGGCAGTTTCCCGACCTGTTCACAGTCGAGCAGCAGTGGACCTGGAACGGGATGAACTATGCCCGCACGGCCGAGGACTGGCTGGCCAGGATGGATGCGAACCCGGACCGCGTTCTGGAGTTGATGCAGCAGACCTATGGCCGCGAGAATGCCAGGCTGTGGGTCCGTCGCTGGCGCCGCTTCTATCTGGCGACGGCGGGCCTGTTCGGAAACGACGGCGGCAACACCTGGGCCGTCACCCACTATCGCCTGAAACCCGCCTGAGGACCTGACTCAATGCTGAAATGGATCGTGGCCTATGTGGCCACCGGCGTGGCGATGGCGGCCGTCGACTACGGCTGGCTGACCACCATGACCGACAGGCTGTACAAGCCGATCATCGGACCGATCATGACGCCCCAGCCGGACATGGTGGCGGCGGTTGCCTTCTATCTGATCTATATCGGCGGCGTGGTCTTCCTGGCGGTCGCCCCGGCGCTGAAGGAGGGGACCTGGACGCGGGCGGCGATCAATGGCGCGGCCCTGGGGTTCGTGGCCTATGCCACCTATGACCTGACCAATCAGGCGACGCTGGCGGTCTGGCAGTGGAAGCTGACGATCATAGACCTGTGCTGGGGCACCTTCCTGACCACGGCGGCGGCGACCCTGGGTTACCTGGCGACCCGCGCGGTGGCTGGCCGCACCTGACGGATTCAGACAGCTTGGCCGGAGGCATTGTCTTGTGCCGGGCAATGATATCTGTTGCACCCGGGGACGAGAAGTCCGGGAGAGACGGGTCATGAAACTTTGGTTGGTACTGGGCGGGGCGGCTGCGATCGGCCTGTCGGGCTGTGCGGTCGATCCATACACCACGGGGACCACCGCACCCTATGGTCAGTATGGCAACAGTGGCTACGGCCAGTCGTATGGCACCGGCGTGGATGCCAGCGCCACGGCGACCTATGGCGAGGTCTATCTGGACTCCGGTTTCGACGAGGATCCCTACCGGGTGTCGGTGACCTCGGGGGGCAGCATCGATGCTTCGGAGATCGCCAGCGGCTGCACCGGCATGGTCGCACGGGCCCCCGATTTCCAGCTGACCTATGACGCCGGCGGCCTGCCTCTGACGTTCGGCGTCAACGGTGAGGTCGATACGACCCTTGTCATCAACGGCCCCGACGGGCGCTGGACCTGCGACGATGATTCGGGTGGCGGGACCGATCCGGAAATCACCTATTCGCGCCCGCAGTCCGGCACCTATGACGTCTGGGTCGGCGCGTTCGGCGGCGACAGCGGTTCGGCCGAACTGTTCGTGACCGAGCTGGGCAGCGATTATGGTCGCAGCAACAACTATGGCGACAACGACAGCTACGACCGTGGAAACGGCCGGCGCGACGACGACCGCCGGAATGATTTCTACGACAACGACAACCGCAACAACGGTCGCAACGCCGACTATGGCAGCACCTATCCCGACAGCTCGGCGACGGCCGCCTATGGCGAGATCGATCTGAGCTCGGGCTTCCGCGGCGATCCCTACACCGTGTCGGTGCTGGCGGGCGGCAGTATCGATGCCTCGACCGTCGATGACAGCTGCGCGGGCCGGATCGCCTCGGCTCCGGATTTCCAGATCACCTACGATGCGGGCAGTCTGCCGCTGACCATCGGGGCGACCTCGAACGGTGACGTGACCCTGGTCGTCAACGGGCCGGATGGCCAGTGGTACTGCGACGACGACTCGGGCGGCAGCAACGATGCCGAGCTGACCTTCCGGCGGCCCCAGTCGGGTGTCTATGACATCTGGGTTGGATCCTACGGCGGCGACAGCCTCCCGGCCGAGCTGTTCTTCACCGAGCTGCGTTAACCTTTTCGCTCGTGCGTGACGCGTGCGCCATGGCGCGGCGCTGGACGGCCCGGCTATAGAAGCCGGGTCGTTTGCGTTTGGGGGCGTATCGGGGTGAAGGCGGGCATCAATGCCGTGACGGCCGCTCTGCTCGTGGGCATCGGCATCGGGCTGGTCCTGACGCCGGACGGCCGTGCCTGGCTGCGCCATCCCACCCTGATGCCGGGTGGAGCCGCCAGTGCCTCCGCAGGGCCGGGACCCGGCGAGCCGGCCGCCCTGCCGGTCGCCGTGCCCGTGCTGCCGACCTTGACCCCGCTGCAGGAGAAGGCCGCGCGCGGACATCTTCGCATCGGGGTGTTCGGCGATTCCATGGGCGACGGGCTGTGGACCGCGCTCTATCGCGATCTGCGATCCCGGCCGGGCGTCAGTGTCACCAAGTTCAGCGAGGTCTCCACGGGCCTCAGCCGCTACGACTATGTCGATATCCAGGCCAAGACGGCGCGCCAGATCGCGGAACAGCCGGTCGATGTCGCCGTGATCCTGTTTGGCACCAACGATGCCCAGGGCATCAGCATGGACGGCGAGATTCATGATTTCGGCACCGAGGGCTGGAAAGTCGCCTATGCCAAACGGGTCGATGACCTGGTGGGGATGCTGCGGGGCCGGGACATCGCGGTCTACTGGGTCGGCCTGCCCCGGATGAAGCGAGCCGGGTTCGACGAGAAGATGACCCTGATCAACCAGGTGGTGTCCGCCCGGATGGCGGCGCTGGGCGTGCCCTTTATCGAGACTGAAAGCCTCACCGAGAACGCGGACGGCGACTACGACGCCTATCTGCCCGAGACGGGCACCGGGCGGCGGCGCCTGATGCGGGCCAACGATGGAATCCACATGTCGATGGCGGGCTATCTGCGGATCGCCGAGCCGGTCGCCGCGCGGTTGAAGCATGACGCGGGCCTGGACGCCGCGGTGCCCCCGGCACCCGCCGCCGGAGCGTGATCCGCGCGGCGCTGATCGCAGGGAGCCTGTCGATGCTCGCCGGGGCAGGTCAGGCGCAGGAACGGCCCTATGTGGCCCTGCCGTCGCCGGTCAGTGCGACCTGTCCGGAAGGACTCTGCCAGCCCGGGGCATTGGCATCTTTCTTTCGCGCCCTGCAACAGCCGGGACGGATCGTGCGCATCGTCCAGTTCGGCGACAGTCACACGGCGGGCGGCGACATCGAGGCCTCGCTGCTGTGGCGGCTGAAAGGGCGGTTCGAAGGGCGTGAGATCATCATGGACGCCCATGGACGGGTCGGCGCGACCCTGAACGCCATGGCCGCGACCGAACCGCTGCCGGGCCCCGACGGGACGCCGGACCTGGTCGTCATCGCCTATGGCACCAACGAGGGGTTCGACGAGCTGCTGGACCCGGCCGCCTATGAGGCCTTGCTGCGGGACAAGATCGACCGGGTCAGGCGCGCGGCACCCGGCGCATCCATCCTCATCCTGGGGGCACCCGAGGCGATGCGCGGGGACGGCGGCGGGACCTGTCCTGGCGACACGGAGCAGCGCTGGAAGGCGCCCGCCATGCTTTCGGTGGTGCGAGACGTGCAGCACAGGGTGGCGGCATCGACGGGCGTCGCGTTCTGGGACTGGAAGGGCCGTATGGGGGGAGACTGTTCGGCCTTCGCCCTGACGCTGGGGGACGCGCCCCTGATGCGTGGCGATCATGTGCATTTCACCCGGGCCGGCGGCGACTGGATCGGTGCCCTGCTGTTCGCCGACCTGATGACGGCGTACGACCGGCGGGGGTTCTGAGGTGCTGTTCCCGACGCTGGCCTTCGGCGTGTTCTTCCTGTTCGTCTATTTCACCGCCTGGTCGCTGGACCGCGAGAATGGACGCAGAAAGCTGTTCCTGCTGCTGGCCAGCTGGTTCTTCTATGCCCAGTGGGACTGGCGCTTCGTCGGCCTGCTGATCGGTTCGGCGGTGCTGAACTGGGGCGTGGCGGTCCTGATCGCGCGCAGGCCGGCCGACCGGCGCGTCTGGCTGGTCGGGCTGGGCGTCGCAGGCAATCTGCTGATCCTGGGCTTCTTCAAGTATTACGGTTTCTTCGTCGAACAGGCGGGCGACTTGCTGACCCGGTTCGGGTGGGAGCGGGATCTGCCGCTGTTGCAGGTGGTGCTGCCGGTCGGGATCTCCTTCTTCACCTTCCAGGGCATCTCCTATGTCGTGGACGTTCATCGCGGAAAGACGCCGCTGGCGAAGTCGCTGCTCGACGTGATGCTGTTGATGAGCTTCTTCCCGCATCTGGTTGCCGGGCCGATCGTGCGGGCGTCGGACCTCTTGCCCCAGTTCGAGCGCGTGCCCCGGCTGACGCGCGAGATGGCGGCGCACGGCTTGCTGCTGATCGTCTGGGGCCTGTTCAAGAAGACGGTGATCGCGTCCGAGCTGTCGGTCCGGCTGGTTGATCCGGTGTTCTTTGACCCGGCTGCCTATGGGACGCTGGACCTGATGGCGGCGGTCTATGGCTATGCGGTCCAGATCTACTGCGACTTCTCGGCCTATTCGGATATGGCGATCGGGATCGCAGCCCTTCTGGGCTATTCCTTCCCGAGGAATTTCGACCAGCCGTACCGGGCCAGTTCCATGCAGGAGTTCTGGCGGCGCTGGCACATCAGCCTGTCCAGCTGGCTGAGGGACTACCTCTATGTGCCCCTGGGGGGCGGCAGGAAGGGGCTGGTGCGATCCTGCCTGAACGTCTTCCTCACCATGCTGCTGGGCGGGCTGTGGCACGGGGCGGCCTGGACCTTCGTCGCATGGGGCGCCCTGCACGGCGGGGTCCAGGTGGTCGAGCGGCTCGGTCGGTCCATCCTTGGGCCGGGCAGGGGGCCGCCCGCCTGGCTGGGCGGGCTCATCACCTTCCACATCGTGTGTCTGGGGTGGATCCTGTTCAGGGCCGAGAGCTTCCCGATGGCGATGGAGGTTGTGTCAGGACTCGGCCGCTGGTCGCCGGCGACAATGGTCACGCCCTTCCTGCTGGTATTGATCGTCGGCGGACTGGCCATGCACTGGCTGCCCCCGCGCGCGGCGGAGGGCGTGGCGGGCTGGCTGAAGCCTGCACCGTCCCTGACCATGGGGCTGCTGCTCGGCGCTGCGATCCTGATGGTCGAGGCCGTGCGTCCGGACGGCGTGGCCCCCTTCATCTATTTCCAGTTCTGAGGGGGGGCAGGCCGATGACCGATCATCCCGACGAGCCCGAGATACCGCTGGGCCCGTTTCCCGTGGCCAATACGGTGTCGCCTTTTCCGCCTTTGGACGGTGAGCGCGCCGAGCCCTATCTGGACAGCGTCGCGGCCGACCCTGACAGCGACTGGATCGAAACCGCCGACGCCCACGATCTGTCGACGGCAGCGCCTGCCGTCGCATCGGCGTTGACGCCGCTGATCGCGCTGGGCCAGTTCGCCTTTCCGCCGGGACTGCCGCCCGACGATGAAGGCGTCGCCGCCCGTGACCGGCGCTGGGCCAGCCGCACGATCGTCATCGCGGGGGCCTTTCTGCTGATCTTCAACGCCGTCTCGATCCAGAATTGGTCGCGCCAGCAGGCGCCGGGATGGGTCACGACGACGGTGCGCCGCCTGGCCGATGTCTGGGTCGAGCAGATCTCGCAACTGGGGGCCGACCAGCCGCGACAAGCGCTGAGAGACGGCTATGAGGCGGGGCGTGACGCCGAGTGGCTGGTGAACGAGCCGCGATAATTGACGGTTGAAACAGCCTCAGGCAGGCGGGGCCTGAACCGGGTCCCGTGGCTGGGGCGGAACGGGATTGGTACCGTCCGGGTTCGGCGTGACGTCAGGCCGGGAGGCATCGGGGACGCCCGCGCCGGGTTCGGGAGGCGAGCCAACACCAGGTTCGATCGCCCCGGTCGCCTCATTCTGACCCTCGGCCATGGTGGCGGCGGTTTCCGGCACATTCGCCGGTGTATCCTCAGCCCTGGTGCAGGCCGAGAGCGACAGCGTCGCCAGCGCGGCGACGACGAGTATGGAAGCGGTCTTCATGGCCTGATCCTGTCCCTGAACATCACGCGGCCTGTGCGCCGCCTGTCCGGACAACCGCCGATCCGTGGATCAGGTTCCAGAGGGGACGATGGTGGGTGATGCAGGGTTCGAACCTGCGACCCGCTGATTAAGAGTTATTTTCGCGACCGTCCGATCGGGTCCGCGACCGTCCCAAAACCCTTGTAAAATAGGCATTTGCCGTCCATGTTCGTCCGGCGGTTTCCGAGGGTATGTGTCTCAACCTGTTACTTTAGGTAACGGACCCCAAGACCCGCTGATGCAGATGCAGGAGGTCACGATGGCGGGCGCAGTCGGTCTGACGGACGCGAAGATCAAGGGGCTGGACGTTCCAGAGAAGGGACAGGCCGAATACAGCGACAAGGTTGTTCCTGGCCTTCGGATCCGCATCGGAGCATCCGGTGTCCGGACGTTCATCATCCGAAAGCGCATCGGCGGGCGCATTGCCAACCTCACCGTCGGCCGCTTCCATGACCGGCGCTTCACTCTGTCAGACGCTCGCAAGAAAGCGCGGTCCCTGCTGAACGACATCGAGGGTGGTGCCGACCCGAGAGGTGAAACCCGCAAGGCGAGCGGCGCGGGCTCGGGCACGATCCGCGCACTGTTTGCCAACTACAAGAAGGCGAAGGCGGGCAAGCGTTCGATCGGCGAAATCGAACGGATATTCGAGCGGTATGTCCTGCCGGCAATCGGGGACCGCTTGGCGGACAGCATCACCCGCGCCGACATAACCCGGCTGGTCGACGGGGTGGCGACTGCCGGCGGCAAGCCTACCCCCGTCATGGCCCGCGCTGTCGCTGCCCAGCTGTCGGCGTTCTATTCCTGGGCCATGCCTCGTCTTCACCGCCTGGAGGTCAACCCGTGCCGAGACGCGGGAAAGCCGGACAGGCCGAAGGCCCGCGAGCGGGTGCTGACCATCGATGAAATCAAAGCCTTGTGGACGGTGCTGGAGGAGGAGGGGCACCCTTGGGGCCCTGCCGTCCGACTGCTGATCCTGACCGGGCAGCGCCGCGATGAAGTGTTTAGCGCCGATCGTGATGAGTTCGACCTAGAGGCGGGCTTGTGGACCATCCCAGGCGACCGGGCGAAGAACGGTAAGGCGCACCTTGTTCCGCTATCTCCGGCGGCGGTGACAATCGTAAAGGCCCTGCCGACGATCGACGGGAGCGCGAAGCTATTTCCCTCGCGCACTGACCCTGAACGTGGCGCGTCAGGCTTCAGCAAGGCGCTGGCGAGGATCATCGGAAACATGGCCAAGGAGCTAGGGGGGCCGGTTGAGCATTGGACGCTGCACGATCTTCGGCGAACGATGGCGACCGGCCTTCAACGCTTGGCTATCCGGCTAGAGGTCACTGAGGCGGTGCTGAACCACGTCGCAGGGACACGCGGCGGCCTGGTCGGCGTCTATCAGCGCCACGACTTCCTGGAGGAAAAGCGGCACGCACTGGACGCATGGGCAGCCGAGGTCAAGCGGATCGTGACGGCTACAGAGCGGGGTAACGTGGTGGCGCTACGATGACACTGCGAAGAGGAACAACCGGTAGCGGCCTAACGGAAAAGGCGACCCTCCGCTGGGACCTGAACGAGGACCGAGAAAACCCGGAGGTCGTTTCCGCTCTAGAAGCCGCAGGCCTGGATGGACTCATTGCATCGATCGAGCGAGCCTGTCGGGGGCCGTTGCTAGATGCGGGTTTACCCAGCTCCCATGGCTGCTACGCCTATAAGACTTCGGGCGAATGGAAGCCTTGGGCAGACGAAGACTGGTTGGCAGGATGGGGCATCGCCAACACGGTAGAGCCGCTCGCTCAAGCTAAGGGCATTGCGAAAGATAGTCCCGCCGGCTTAGCTGCCGCGATGATGGATAGAGTCCACTGGATCCGGGATAATCAGGCGCGCGGCGACCACGCCCGCGCTGCACTATTCGCATACTACTTGGGCGTCCTGAGGGCGGAGTCCCGGATCAAGCTGGAGCACGAACGCGTCTGGATCACCGGAAAGACGATCCATAAGGCTGGGAAGGACTCTCGAAAGGGACGTAGCCAGGCCGAGCGCGTCACGGCCGTTAACGCTCTCTGCAATGGACCGGCCCCGATCAAGAAAACAGCTGCCTTTGCCATCATCGCAGAGCAGGAGGGTGTCACGGCCAAGGCGATTGAGGCCGATTATTACTCTCCGCGAAAGCGCCCTAAACGAGGTGATTAGGGCGTTAGCGTCCGCATAAGTGCTTGGCCGTCCGAAATGCACCGGAGACGGCAATGCAAAAGTTACTGAGGCTTCCGCAGGTCATCGAGCGCACGTCCCTGCGCCGATCGACCATCTATGAGAAGATGGGCAACGGCAGTTTCCCCAAGCCGGTCAAGCTGAACCTGCGGGCCAACGGATGGCTTGAAAGCGAAGTCAATGGGTGGGTCGAGGCCCGGATTGCCGAACGCGAGGGTGTGTGAGGCATGGTTGTCCTTCACCTCCCCATAACCGAACACCCCGCCGTCGCCCGGCAACGCCTTCGCAGCAAAATGGAGGCCGCCGTTGACCGGCTGATCCTCGCCCTGGACCGGATGGATGGCGATGCCGATTTCGAGCCCGGCAACGACCTCGAACCATCACTATCGTTCATGCTCGCTATGGATCAGGACTGGGCGATTAAGTCGGAACCCCTGGGGTCGGACTGGATCGACGCCGAGGAGGCTTGCGAAGACGAGGGGGCGATCACCGGGGACGACGAGCCGGAGGTCGCCTTTTGAGGGTCGCAACAGGTTACTGCCCGACACGGCCATTCACGAAAAACCCCGGCTCGCTGGCGGGCGAAACCGGGGCGGTTCAGTCGGAGCGCCACCATGACGAGGCAGGGACACACTACACCAAACTGCGGTCCAGCTTCAACGATGACGGCCATTTCTGCGGCCTGGAGGTGGTGCGATGAGCGCCTATCCAGCCGCCGACGATCACCCTGAGAAGCTGTCAGACTGCAGGACCGATGCAGAGGTCGAGGCATGGTGGGATGCCCAGACGACCACGACCAGGCCCGGCATTCCCGACGTGATGAGCGCCGAAGACTGGGGCGTCGATCTCGATGGGACGACTGCTGACGATCTCGACCGACCGCTCGGCCAGTTCGTCCGACCATTCGTTTGGCGCGACCCGGCCACCATGCCGCGTCGCCAGTGGGTCTATGGCCGGCATCTGATCCGCAGGTTCGTGAGCGCTACCTTTGCCCCCGGCGGTGTCGGCAAGTCCGCCCTGGTTCTCTCTGAAGCAATGGCGATGGCCAGCGGCAAGCCGGTCCTGGGCATCCGGCCCCGCGAGCGTCTGAGGGTCGGCTACTGGAACGGCGAAGATCCGTTCGAGGAAACCGAACGCCGGGCCCTCGCGGCGTCTCTCCTACACGACCTCTATCGCGACGATCTGGAAGGGTGGCTTCACTTGGGCAGCGGTCGAGAGGATGAGGTCATCATTGCCGAGCAAGGTCCATCCGGCGCGACCATCCTAGGGCCGAACGTCGAGGCCGTGCTGGACACCATCCGCACCCTGAGACTCGATGTCGTCATCATTGATCCGTTCGTCAGTTCGCACCGGGTCACTGAGAACGATAACAACGCGATCGACCTGGTGGCCAAACGCTGGGGCAAGATCGCGGACGTGACGAACACGGCGATCGAGCTGGTGCACCACACCCGCAAGACGAACGGTGCCGAGACCACGGTCGAGGATGGCCGGGGAGCCGTGTCGCTTCTCAATGCCGCCAGGTCCGCCCGCGTCCTGAATGCCATGTCGAAAGAGGAGCGAGAGCGAGCCGGCGTCAAGCCGGGCGAAGCGTATTTCAGGGTCGAGAACGGCAAGGCCAACCTCGCGCCGCCGGCCGAAGGCGCGGACTGGTTTCAGGTGGCCAGCGTCGATCTGGGCAACGGCGACGACTATGAGCCATCCGACAATGTCGGAGCGGTTCGCACCTGGCAGTGGCCCGATGCCTTCGACGGGGTCACGGCGGCCGATCTGCTTGCTGTTCAGCGGGCGATCGATGGCGGCCAGTGGCGCGAGAACAGTCAGGCGAACGAATGGGCCGGACGCGCTGTCGCCGACACGCTGGGGCTCAACCTCGATGACGCGGGCGACAAGTCCAAGGTCAAGAGCTTGCTGGCCAGATGGCTGAAGGAGGGGGCGCTCAACCGGGTGATGGCACCCGACAAGACACGTCAGGAACGGCCGATGATTGAGGTCGGGAAATGGGCCGAAACAGCATGAAAGCGCACCACTGCACCACCTTGCACCACCACGCATCTGAACCCGGTGTTGCACCCGTCTGCACCACTGCACCACCTGCCCCACCTCCTATAGAGGGGGGCAGTGGTGGTGGTGCGGAAACGGCCTCACCGCTTCGGGTGATCGAATGCACCACCTTGATAGACGGCGAGCCTTCCGATCTCTGGACCTGGTCGGCCGAAGAGCTGGGCTGTCCGATCATGGGGCGTCAGCAATGAGCGTCAAACCACACGGCACCGTGGAGGCGAAGCTCGGCCTCGTCGATCTGAACCCCGGCGTAGCAATGTTGGCCTCGCTGGTCTGGATGCGCGGCAGCCTGCATCTCCAGCTTCAGGAGGTTCCCATTGGGAAGACACCACCTGATCGCCCGTTTCGTCGGTTCCATATTCGCGGCGACAGCCTGCCCGGCTTCATCACCCAGCTTCAAACTGCGGAGGCCATGATCGAGCGGGCAGAGGGGGCATTGAGCGTTCTGGCGGGTTCGACGCGGACACCGGCCGGGTTCTGGAACGATAACCCAAACACAGACTTCTCGCGCGCGCGGGCACCCATGAGGAGGCCTGGCCGATGAGCAATGCTCCAGATCCTGCCGAAATCGCCCGGGTGCTGGCCCTCGCCGAGGAGGGCCTTCGCAGGAACGGCTTCACCGAACGGACGATCAAGCGTCTTCGGAAATCCACACGCGCTGCCATCACGGCGGCCCTCACCGAAAAGGAACAAGGATGAGCAGCGAAGACAACCGAACGGACGCCGCCCGCCGCGTTGAGGCTCTGGTCAACGAGCAGATGGCCGCCGGCCACAGTCCCGTTGAGCTCGCGCTGACCATGCTCGCCGCCGGGGCGGACATTCTGAGCATGGCCTGGGATGCGCCACGCGCCCTATCGGCCTTCGACGTGCTGGTCGAAGCCATCGCCCGCAGACATTCGCAGGGCACTGCGCATTGACTTGCTGTGAGAGAACAAATCGGGCACATTCGACGGGCTGGTTGATCGTCCGCGCTGATGGCGCGGATGCATCGCAGCCTTCCAGACGGTGCCCTGATGGGGTCGCGCGCTGGGCAAACCCCAAGGTTCAACCCTGCGGTTTCGCTCGAGCGTCGATACGCCCTGCGCCCGCATCTGAGAAGGAACAGACCCCATGAGCATCATGGAACTTCGCACCGCCCAGGCGGTCAAAAAGCACGCGGGCCTCAAGCTGCGCGGCATCGGCATCCCTGACCCTGAGAATTTCGAGCCGCACCTGATGGAATGGTCCAAGCTGAACGCTGCCCAGCGTTCGGTCGGCGATATCTCTCGCGGTGTGCTCGACAAGATGGACGGCGCAGATGAAGCCGAGGAACGCTCGCTGTCGGAAGCCCATGACGGCCTCATGGCCGTCTATGATCTGATTTCGGAAGAGAAGGACTACAGGATCGAGCAAGGCAACCGCGGCGCTCGCACTGAGTCCGCCCGCGCCGCCCGGCGTCCCATCCCTCGTGACTCGGTCTGGTATGGTGAGAGCGCGCGTTCCGAAGGCCGTGGCGGCCATGAAGCGCCGGACGTTGACCTTGCCTATGCCCTTCGTCCCGAACAGCGGATGGCGGACTGGGCTCGCGAGCATGGCAAGAACCGTCAGGAGTTCGGCGTCTCGGCCGGGGCTCTCCTCCGCGCGATGGTGCTCGGCCCGAAGAACGACGAAGAAAAGCGCGCCCTGTCCGAAGGCACCGACTCGGCCGGTGGCTTCACCGTTCCCGATATCCTGTCGGCCCAGCTGATCGACCGCCTGCGGGCGCAATCGGTCCTGGTCCGCGCTGGCGCTCGCACGGTCCCGCTCTCCTCCGATCAAAACTACATCGCCAAGATCGCGACCGACCCGGTTCCGGCCTGGCGGGCTGAGAACGCGGCGATCGCGGAAAGCGACCCGACCTTCACCCGGGTGTCGATGGCCCCGAAATCCCTCGCCGTGCTGGTCAAGGTCAGCCGCGAAGTTCTGGAGGACAGCCTGAACATCGAGGAGGCCCTGCAAAGGAGCCTGACGGCAGCAATGGCGGTCGAGTTTGACCGCGCTGGTCTCTTCGGTTCGGGCACGGGTTCGGAGCCCGAGGGCCTGGTCAATATGGCCGGCATCGGGGCGCTCGCTCACAACGCAGTGCTGGCCAACTATCTCCCCCTGAATACCGCCCGGACTGCCGTTCTGACGGCCAACGCCACGCCCACGGCCTACATCATGCACCCCCGCGAGGATGGGAAGCTGACGGGCCTGGTGGACGCTCAAGGCCAGCCCCTGCAGGCCGCCGCCAAGGTCGCGGCTATCCAGCAGCTGACGACCACGGCCGTTCCGATCAACGGCGGCGTGGGAACGAACGAGGCGTCGATCATCACCGGCGACTTCAGCCGATACTTGATCGGCATCCGTAACGGCCTGCGGATCGAAATCCTCAAGGAGCGCTACGCGGAAAACTTCCAGTTCGCCTTCGTCGCCCACCTTCGTGGAACCTTCGCCGTCGAGCACGTCGCGGCCTTCCACAAGATCACCGGCATCAAGCCCTAACGGGTCAGGGGGGTCTCAAGGTTCTGAGGCCCCCCGTTTGCCGGCCCGGTGCGGGTCAAAAACACGCGCATCCACAATTCAAAACATGAGGCGACCATGACGAAAGAGAACGACGGAAAACTGATCGACGCGGTCCGCGAGAGCGCAGCCGGTCAGATGGCGGCACTGAACGAGGCGAGAGCATCTGGCGAGGGCAAGGTGACCTTCGTGGACCTGTCGATCGGCGCGGATCGCTATCGGTTCCAGCTGCGGGTCAATGAGATCTGCGAAGAGCCCGCACTGAACGCCTTCGGCCCGATGGAGCTCTATCAACGTGTCGTCACTGGCAAGGGCACCCCGCGCGAGATCGCGGGCGTCATCCGGGCTGGGCTGAAGGGCGCACAACGCGGCCAGCCGGACGCGGTGAAGGTCGGTCCGATCGTCGACCGGATCATGGACGACTATCCGTTCGCCACGGGCGTCGCGATGGCCGAAAGCATCCTGGCCGCATACCTGGTCGGGATCGACCCGCCTTCGGAGGCATAGGCCATGGCGGCCGCGACCGAAGCCTTTGGCGTCACAGTCAAAGCCGACTTCCGGGACTTTGAGAAAGCTCTCCTGAAGGCGTCGAATCAGACCGACACGAAGCTGGCGGCTATGGAGCGGCGGTTCACGGCCGCCAACTCCAACGTCCGCAAACAGACCGGCGGGCTGGCCCAGGCCGCCCGGTCCGGCCTGGCCGACCTCACGTCATCGATCAGCAGCGCAGGCGCGGGCCTTCCGGGTCTGGGGGCCGGGATGGGCAATCTGGGCATCGCGGGTGCCGGGGCGGCTGTCGGGGTCGGCGCGCTTGTGGTGGCGCTCCAGGGCGTGAAGGACGCGGCCAAGTTCGCGGCGGACCTGTCCGACTCGGCGGACCGCATCGGCGTCGGCGTGGAAGCCCTTCAGGAGCTCCGCTATGCCGCAGACGAGACCGGCGTGGACATTGCCAAGCTGGAGGGCGGTCTGGAGGCCCTGAACGGCTCTCTGGGGGCTTTCGTGACCGGCATCGGTGCCGGGAAGGTGACGAAGGTGTTCGAGCGCCTGGGTCTCACGAAAGAGGCCCTGGCGTCCGTCGATAACGCGACCGAGCTCCTGCCCATCCTGGCCGACAAGATTTCGCAGATCGGCGACCGTGCCGAGCAAGTCCAGATCGCCCGCAAGCTGGGGATCGAACCGCTCCTGCCCATGCTCCGCAGGGGGTCCGCTGGCCTGAACGACATGGCGCGCGAGAGCCGCGACCTTGGCCTGGTTCTTTCCGGCGACGTGGTGAAGGGTCTGGACGAAACCGACCGCGCCCTGGAGCGCAACAAACAGCAGATCGACGCCAACGTCCGATCGATGCAGGCCAGCCTGGCACCATTCTTCGTCTGGGTGACCAACAGCTTCGCCACCCTGACCCGCGCGGTCGGCGATTTCATCAACTCGATGGACCGGGCGGAAAACCGCCAGGGCCGCGTCCTGGCCGATCAAAGCGCCCGTCTGCAGGGCATGGTCACTCGCGCCTATCAGCAGGCCCCACGCCAGCCCGGCGGCCGTCTGACACAGGTTCAGCAGGGATGGGTCCGCCGGCTTGCCGAGGTCAATGCCGAAATCGCCCGCCGCGCCCGGTCCAGCATTTCTTCGGCCGGCCCTTCGGCCGCCGACCGGACCCGTGAGATCGGCGACGCCCCGAACGCCCCGACGCGGTCGGGAGGGAGAGGGTCCAGATCGGGATCGACCGGCCGGGCACAGGCCGAAACCGACCGCGCCGCCGCCGATGCCCTGGCACGGGCTCGCCGGTTTGACGATCAGATGGCCAGCGCCCAGCGGGACACCCTTCAGGCGCAAAGCCAACTCGCCACCACGGCGCAGCAGCGGGCGTCGATCGCCATCCTGCTACTGGATCAGGAACGCCAGTCGCGTCTCATGGATCTTGAGCGCCAGGTGACGGACGGCCAGATCAGCGAGGCGGATAAGCAGCGCCTGATCGAGGCAGAGCGCGGCGTCTGGTTGGCGCGGGAAGCGAACATTGCCCAGACCCTGAACCAGTCCGAAATCGAGCGCGCCCGTGCCCAGCTGATCGACGCCCTGAATAAGGACCGGGCGGCCAATGAGGCGGCCAGGGCCGTTGCGGAGGAGGCGAAGGCCAACTTCCGCAATGAGTTCGTGAGCGGGATGCGCGCGGCCCTGGACGGCGAGCTGGGGGGTTATTTCGAGAACCTGGCCGACCGCTTCGCAAATCGGTTGCTGGAGAACCTGGCCGACGATCTCTTTTCGCTCCTCGACCGGCAGGGCAACGGCAACACGGCCTCTGGCCTGGGCAAGGTGGCTTCCTCGATCTTCGGCGGCTTCAAGCTCCCGGGCTTCAAGACGGGCGGCAGCTTCAAGGTCGGCGGGTCGGGCGGACTCGATAGCCAGACCGTCGCCTTCCGGGCAACGCCGGGCGAGATGGTCGATATCAGGAAGCCGGGACAGGCCACGGGCGGCGGAGCCCTGGCGGTTCACGTCACGCCGTCACCCTACTTCGACGTGGCGGTCGAGCGCGTGGCCGATCCTGCGGCAGCCCGTGCGGGGGTTCAATCGTTCAATGCCTCGCGGTCACAGGTGCCGACCGACCTGGCGCGCAAACAGACCTACCGGACCCGCTAGATGGCCAAGGTTCGTCCCCTGACCCCGGCGGCCCGTGCCCAGCTGAAAAAGGACTTCGAGGCCATCCCCGAACGGATGCGTCACGCGGCCAAAAAGCTGATCGATGAAACCGCCGCCCGGATCGTCGATCAGATGAAGCTGGGCTCACCGGACGGGGAGGGTGCCCTCGACGCATCGATCCGTGCGGAGGACATTTCGACCGAAAGCTGGCTCCGCGTCCGGGTATCGGCCGGGGGGCCTCTCACGACCCGCCAGACGGCCAGCGGCCGCCCGTATGACTACGCCCGCGCCATCGAATACGGGACGTCGGACACCCCTCCGCAGCCGTTCTTTCGGCCCGTCCGGGATCGGGAGCGCAAGAAGTTCAACGCCCGGCTCCGCAACACGCTCAAGAAGGCGGCGCAGGACAGTTAAGGCCGGGGAGCTTCCCGCCATCACTGGATTTCAGCGGTGCGCACCTGCGGACCACAGATAACAAGGCCGTTACCTAAAGCGATACCTACACCGCGTCACGGCCGAGGCCGCCGATTCCGTGTCGCCCGAATTTATCTGCATTTTCAACAAGAACGATGGTGGGTGATGTAGGGTTCGAACCTACGACCCGCTGATTAAGAGTCAGCTGCTCTACCAACTGAGCTAATCACCCGTACCATGTCGTCGGGGCAGACGATGCAATCGCCACGCCACCTTCGCGTGTGGCGTCATGGGACGTCGCAGGCGAACGGGCGGGATAGAGATAATGGCTCGCAGATGCAAGGGCTTTTGCGCCGGTTCCGCATCCGGTCGCAAGCGGCTAGCATCCGAAGCGGAATCGCCCCGACCGGGCGTGGGGAGGATCGGGCATGGCGTTCTGGAATCGGCGAAAGTCCATCGATGCGATGCATCAGGCTTCGGACGGGCCGCGCCTGAAGGCGACGCTGAGCTGGCCGCACCTGCTGGCGCTCGGCGTCGGTGCGATCGTCGGCACCGGCATCCTGACCCTGATCGGGGTCGGGGCCGGACTGGCGGGACCGGCGGTGATGATCAGCTTCGCTCTGGCGGGTCTGGTCTGCGCCTGCGCGGCCCTGGCCTATGCCGAGCTGTCGACCATGATGCCGCAGGCCGGCAGCGCCTACGCCTATTCCTATGCGGTGCTGGGCGAGGTGATCGCCTGGGTCGTGGGCTGGTCGCTGATCCTGGAGTATTCGCTGGTCGTCTCGGCCGTGGCGGTGGGCTGGTCCGGCTATGCGGTCGGATTCCTGACCGGGCTGGGGATCGATCTGCCGACGGCGCTGACGGTCGGGCCGCACGTTCCGGGCGGGCTGGTCAACCTGCCGGCCGTGGCGATCATCGCGGTGGTCACCGGTCTGCTGCTGCTGGGCACGCGGGAGAGCGCGACGCTGAACGCGATTCTGGTGGTCATCAAGGTGGCGGCGCTGATCGGGTTCGTGGCCATCGCGCTTCCGGCCTTCGACGCGGCCAATTTCACGCCCTTCATGCCCAACGGGTTCGGATCGCCCGCCCTGCCGTTCGCCGAGGCGATCACGGGCCAGCCGGTGGTCCAGACCGGGGTCATGGCGGCGGCGGCGATCATCTTCTTTGCCTTCTACGGCTTCGACGCCATCTCGACGGCGGCGGAGGAGACCAAAAAGCCCGAGCGGGATCTGGCCATCGGCATCGTGGGATCCATGCTGATCTGCACGGCCCTGTATCTGGTCGTGGCGGCCGCCGCGATCGGGGCGCGGCCCGTAGCCAGCTTTGCGGCCAGTCCGGAACCGCTGGCGCTGATCCTGCGCGAGATGGGGCAGGGGGCAGCGGCGCAGGCGATCGCGGCCTCGGCGGTCATCGCCCTGCCGACCGTTCTGCTCGCCTTCCTGTTCGGACAAAGCCGGATCTTCCTCGGCATGGCGCGGGACGGTCTGCTGCCGACCTCGCTGGCCAGGATCTCGAGCCGGGGCGTGCCGGCGGTGGTGACAGTGTTCACCGCCATCGTGGTTGCGGCCCTGGCTGGCGTCATGCGGCTGGACGAGCTGGCATCGCTGGCCAATGCCGGGACGCTGGCAGCCTTTGCGGCGGTGGGCGTGTGCCTGATCGTGCTGCGGCTGCGCGATCCGAACCGGCCGCGGACGTTCCGGGCACCCCTGTGGTGGCTGGTCGGGGCCATCACCATCATCGGATGCGTGGTCTTCTTCTTCAGCCTGCAGGCGCGGACACAGCTGTATTTCCTGTACTGGAACGCCTTCGGGCTGGTGATCTATTTCCTGTGGTCGTCGCGGAACGCCCGTCTGGCCAAGAACCCCGAACAGGCCGCCTGATGTCGCGGCGCGACCTGACCGGGGCGGTCGATTTCTCGGTGCTGGACCGGACGACGGGCGGCGACGACGCCGTGGCCGAGGAGGTGCTGGGCCTGTTCGTCCAGCAGGCCGGGATGTGGTCGCCGATGCTGGACGCGCGTCAGGAGGGCTGGAAGGACGCAGTGCACACGATCCGGGGCGCGGCGGCGGGGATCGGGGCCGGGGCGCTTGCGGCTGTCTGCAAAGCCGCGGAGGCCGCGGACAAGGCCGACGCTCCGCCGCTGCTGGATCGGGTCCGCGACGCGCTCGACATCGCCCTGGCCGATGTCGCGGCCTGGCGCCACGAACTGATGCTGAGATCCCTGAAGCCGTGATCGCCGCAAGGGGTGACCTGGGTCAGGGTGACACCGTCGAACAGACCCCGACGGCAAGACAGGCATGAATTCCGGATCAGTTCCGTGTCCGGTCGTAGGCGCTGAACTCGTGGGCGATGCAGCGGTCGATCAGCAGGCGCCAGACGGGCTCGGCGATGTCGCGCGACAGATGGTGGGCCTCGGCGGCGGCCAGCACCTTTGACACGACGTCCTCGATCCGGGCGTCGTCGTGGACGGCGTCGCGGTTGGGCTTGATGCGGGCGGCGGCGTCCATATAGCGCTGACGTTCGGCCAGCAGGGCGACGAGGGCACGGTCGAGGGCATCGACGCCCTGGCGGACCTCGACCATCGAGATGCATTCGCCTGGATCCACTCGGGGATCGACCGCAACTACAGTCGGCTTGTGCATCATGTCTCCGCTCGTTCCCGCAAACGCGGGGACCAAGTCCTGTTGTGAGGCACGGCGGCGGGGATCAGCAGCGGTGCGAAATCGGTCTCGTTCGTCGCGCAAAGCCCTGGGTCCCCGCGTTCGCGGGGATGAGCGGGAGAAAAACACTCAGCCAACGAACGCGCGCTCCAGGACATAGTCGCCGGGCTCGGCGTTCGAGCCTTCCTTCAGGCCGAAGCCTTCCAGCAGTTCGGCGGTTTCCTTGATCATGGCCATGGAGCCGCAGAGCATCACGCGGTCTCGCTCCGGCGAGAACCCGGCGGGCAGACCCAGATCGGCGAAGACTGCGCCGGACGTGATGCGGTCCGTGATGCGGCCGGGCGTCTCGAAGGCCTCGCGGGTCACGGTCGGATAGTAGGTCAGCTGGGCCGCCGCCTCCTCGCCGATCAGGGGATCGTCGTGGATGCCCGAGGTGAAGAAGTCGCGGTATGCCAGGTCGGCGACATTGCGCACTGTATGGCAGACGATGACGCGGCCGAACCGGGCATAGGTGTCGGGATCCCGCGCCACGCTGAGCCAGGGAGCCAGGCCCGTGCCCGTGCCGATCAGCCACAGGGTCTGGCCGCCGGTCAGGGCATCCAGCACCAGGGTGCCGGTGGGCTTCTTGCCCATCAGGACGGTGTCGCCCGGCTCGATCCTGACCAGGCGTGAGGTCAGGGGGCCGTCGGGCACGGCGATGGAGAGGAACTCCAACTCCTCGTCCCATGCCGGGCTGGCGATCGAATAGGCGCGCAGGATCGGCTTACCGCCGTCCTCGCCCGGCAGGCCGATCATCACGAACTCGCCGGAACGGAAGCGGAAGTCCTCGGGCCGGGCGACGCGGAAGCTGAACAGGCCCTCGGTCCAGCGGCGGACGGACAAAACCTCCAGTTCATGGAAGGCCGAAGATTTCGGCGGCGGGGCGGAGGCGGTGTCGGTCATCGCTCCGGTGTTTAAGGGGTCGGGCGAGAGGAAGGAAGGTGCCGAAGTGTCGTCCCTCTCCCGGAGGGAGAGGGAAGAGGGAGTGACGTCGGCAAAATCATTCTCTAGCGTCCGCCCATGCGCACAGTCCTTCTCGTCTCCGCCCTCGTCCTGACCGCCGGATCGGCGCTCGCTCAAACGCCGGATCCCGCCGTGCTGACGCCGGAGCGGGTGTTTTCCAGTCCAAGCCTGAACGGGCCGGTGGCGCAGGGGGTCAGCCTGTCGCCCGACGGGGCGCTGGTCGCCTTCCTGAGGGCGCGGCCGGACGATGTTTCGGTGCTGGACCTGTGGGCCGCGCCGACGGGGGCGGGCGAACCGTTCAAGCTGATCGACGCGCGCGCCCTGGTGCCCGATGCGGGCGAACTGTCGGAGGCCGAGAAGGCCCGCCGCGAGCGGATGCGGATTTCGCAGCGCGGGGTGGTCGAATACTCGTGGGACGAGCAGGGGCGCTATATCCTGGCCCCGCTGGAAGGCGACATCTTCCTGGCCAGCCGCGAGGGCGGGCAGGTGCGCCGCCTGACCGAGACCCCGGCCGACGAGATCGATGCCAAGGTCAGCCCCAAGGGCAATTTCGTCAGCTTCGTGCGCGACCAGGACCTGGTGGTGCTGAACCTGGCCAGCGGAGACGAGCAAGCGGTCACGAGCGACGGTGAGGGTCTGATCACCTGGGCCACCGCCGAGTTCATCGCCCAGGAGGAGATGGACCGCGACACCGGCTACTGGTGGAGCCCGGACGAGCGGTTCATCGCCCTGCAGAGGACCGATGAATCGACCGTGGACGTCGTGCCCCGGCTGGATATCTCCGGGGGCGGGGCCAGCGTGGTCGAGCAGCGCTATCCCCGTGCCGGCCGACCCAATGCGGTTGTCGAGCTTTATGTTCAGGACGTGACGGCCAACCGGCGGGTCAAGGTCGACCTTGGCGACAACACCGACATCTATCTGGCGCGGGTGAACTGGTCGCAGGACGGAAAGACCCTGTACGTCCAGCGCCAGAGCCGGGACCAGAAGACGCTGGATCTGCTGAGCGTCGATCCGGCGACGGGCACATCGCGGGTGATCGCGACCCAGACCTCCGACGCCTGGGTCGAGCTGACCGACGACTTCAAGCCGCTGAAGGACGGGGGCTTCATCTGGTCGGACGAGAGCACCGGCTGGCGGCACCTGTATCTGTACGACGCCGCGGGCCGGAAGGTGCGGGCCCTGACGGAGGGCGACTGGCCGGTCCAGACGCTGGACGGGGTCGATGAGGAGACCGGCCGGGTCTTCTTCTCCGCCTCGATGCGCGACGGGGTCGAGGCGCCGCTGGAGCGTCGTCTGTTCACCGTGGCCCTTTCGGGCGGGGCGCCGGTCGCGGTCACGGAGACGAGCGGATCGTTCACCCTGAACGACACGGCCACAGCCTATGTCACCACCTATTCCGACGTCGATACGCCACCGCAGACCGCGCTTTACCGCGCCGACGGGACCTTCGTGCGCTGGATCGAAGAGAACAGGCTGGATGAGGATCATCCGTTCTGGCCGTACCGCGAGCGGCGGATGGACCCGGAATTCGGGACGCTGGAAAGCCACGGCGAGACCCTGCAGTGGATGATGACCAAGCCCTATGGCTTCGACCCGAGCAGGACCTATCCCGTCATCATGCAGGTGTATGGCGGGCCGTCGGCGGGCGGGGTGCGGGCGGGATGGCAGCCGGCGACCAATCAACTGTTGACTGAGGCCGGATACATCGTGTTCCGGCTGGACAACCGCGGCGAGGGCTATCGCTCGGCGCGGTTCAAACAGGCCCTGCATCTGCGTATGGGACAGCCTGAGATCGAGGATCAGGTTCTGGCGGCCAACTATCTGAGAACACTGCCCTATGTCGATGACGCCCGCATCGCGATGATGGGCTGGTCCTATGGCGGGTTCATGAGCCTGCGGGCCATTACCGAGCCGGATATGGGGCTGGCGGCGGCGGCGGTGGGGGCACCTCCGACCCAGTGGAACCTGTACGACACCCACTACACCGAGCGGTTCATGTCGACGCCGGAAGCGAATCCGGAGGGCTATGCGGCGGCGGATGCGATTCCGCGGCTCGACAACCTGACGGGCCGGATGCTGCTGATGCACGGGATGGCGGACGACAACGTGATCCTGGAGAACTCGACCCGGGTGATCGATGCCTTGCAGGCCAGGTCCATCCCGTTCGAGATGATGCTCTATCCAGGCCAGCGCCACGGGGTGCGCGGCAATGAGCGCCAGCTTCAGCAGTGGCAGACGTATCTGGACTTCCTCGACCGGACCATCGGGTCGCGGTCGCACGGGACGTCCGATTAGACGTTTCGCTGATCGCGGCGCAGGCCGGGATCCAGTTCTTTCGCTCAAGCAGGGTGGCCGGGATCGATGTCGAAGAGAAACGAGTGGCAGTCATCGCCCAAAGCACTGGCTCTTGGCTTTCGCCGGGATGAGCGGAGGGCAGTGGCGTTTGCTGGCCTGATGACTGTCCTCTTCCTTGCTGGATGCGAGACTTCGACGCCGTCTGCGCTATACGACGATTATGACGGCCCACCCGCGACCCCTTCGCAAGCTGCTGCCGCTGCGAGAATAGCCGCTGCCGCAGCAGCGGATGCGGCCGCCTCGGCCGCTGCAGCGGCCGCTTCGACCTCGAATGAAGCTGACGAACGTTGGTCACCGCGATGTGTCCGGTACATTGATGTCAGCGTTAGGGGCTACTGCGCGATTGACGAAAATGGCACGAACGCTGTTATCAGATGGGCCGACGTGCAGGGTCTCGACTCCTCGGTAAGCCGGCAGATCATGGGCTTGCCGATCCTTCTCAAGGACAACATCGAAACGCGCGACATGCCGACCACCGCCGGATCGCTGGCGCTGCTCGACAACGCCCCCGGCCGGGACGCGCCTCTGGTCGCCCGCCTCCGCGCGGCCGGGGCGGTGATCCTGGGCAAGACCAATCTGTCGGAATGGGCCAACATCCGCTCCTCGGCCTCCGTGTCCGGCTGGAGCGCGGTGGGGGGACAGACGCGCAATCCGCATGCGCTGGACCGGAACACCTGCGGCTCGTCCTCGGGCAGCGGGGCGGCGGTGGCGGCGGGGCTGGCACCGGCGGCGATCGGAACCGAGACAGACGGGTCGATCGTCTGTCCGGCGGCGATCAACGGCATCGTCGGCTTCAAGCCCACGGTCGGCATGGTCAGCCGCACCCATATCGTGCCGATCAGCCATTCGCAGGACACGGCCGGGCCGATGACCCGCACGGTCGAGGACGCAGCTATCGTCCTGTCGGTCATCGCGGGATCCGACCCCGCCGACCCCGCGACGGCGGAGGCCGATGCGCGGAAGGTCGACTTCCGGGCGGCGCTGGATGCTGGGTCGCTGAGGGGCACGCGGATCGGGGTGGCGCGCTTCCTGACGGGCTACTCCGCCGGGACGGACCGGGTATTCGAGGCGAATCTGCAGGCGCTGCGCGATGCGGGCGCGGTGCTGGTCGAGATCACCGAGGGGCCCGACATGGAGGCCATCGGGGAGGCCGAGGGCACAGTGCTGCACTACGAGCTGAAGGCCGACCTGAACGCCTATCTGGCCTCGACCGATCCCACCCAGGTGAAGACGCGGACCCTGGCCGACGTGATCGCCTTCAACGACGCCACGCCGCGTGAGATGGGCTTGTTCGGGCAGGAGACCTTCATTGCGGCGGAAGCCACGACCGGGCTGAACACGCCGGAGTATATCGCGGCGCGCGAGACCTCGCTGCGGCTGGCGGGGGTCGAAGGGATCGACAAGATGTTGAGCGAGAACAATGTCGTGGCGCTGGTGGCTCCGACGGTGGGGCCGGCCTGGTCGATCGATGCGGTCAACGGCGACCACTATCTGGGGGCGGCGTCCACCCTGCCGGCGGTGGCGGGCTATCCGCACCTGACCGTGCCGATGGGCTTCGTCCAGGGGTTGCCGGTCGGGATCAGCTTCATCGGCACGAAGTGGGACGACGCGCGGATCCTGTCGCTGGGATACGCCTATGAACAGGCGACCCATGCGATCCGGCCGCCGACGTTTGCGCGCTCGGCCGACGACCTGCCGGACCTGGCTCCGCTGCTGGCCCCGCACGGTCGTTAGGTCGCCTCGCCGACCCAAAAACCACCGCCAGGCGGTGCAGTTAGGACGCCATGGAAAGACTGTTCATCCGCTTCGCCACCCTGACCGCCAAGGTCGCGGGCAAGCCCTGGACCTTCATCGCCTGCCTGATGATCGTCCTGATCTGGGCGGTGACCGGGCCGATCTTCAGGTTCAGCGAGACCTGGCAGCTGGTCATCAACACCGGCACGACCATCATCACCTTCCTGATGGTGTTCCTGATCCAGAACACCCAGAACCGCGACGGCGCGGCGATGCAGGCCAAGCTGGACGAGCTGGTCTATGCGGTGAAGAAGGCCGACGCGCGGTTCATCGGTATCGAGCACCTGACCGAGCGCGAACTGGACAAGATCCTGGAAGAGGTCGAGCACCGGGCGCAGGAAGTCCATGCCGGCAAGCCTGCGCGGGCCATCAAGGGCAAACCCGCCGTCCGGGCCGAGGACGTGGAGGTGGCAGAGCCGAGGGCCGCGACCCCCGCCGCCGAACGCAAGCCCGCCACCCGCGCGCGTCCGAAGGCCTCGACATGAGCGACTGGATCGCGACGGCCTTCGGTACCGCCGCGGCCCTGTGCTCGATCACCAGTTTCGCGCCGCAGATGATCAAGATCTGGAAGGAGCGGGACGCGTCGTCCGTGTCGCTGCGGACCTATGCGCTGACCGTGACCTGTTTCGTGCTGTGGGTGGTCTATGGCGTGCTGACCGAGGCCTGGCCAGTGACGATCGCCAATGCCTGCGCCCTGCTGATGGCCGCCGGCGTTCTGGGCATGAAGTGGCGGTTCCGGGACGGGGATCCGGAAACGACCGGACGCTAGCCGGCCAGGCTGTTCAGCCAGTCTTCCAGATTGGTGTAGCCGTCGCCGTCGCGGTCGGCGGTGCCGTCGGCGGCGCGCGGATCGTGACCCTCGGCGGTCTCCCAGTCGTCGGGCATGCCGTCGCCGTCGGTGTCGGTCCAGGGTGTGCCGGGGGCCAGGTCGGGCCAGCCGCCGACGTCGCTCTGACTGTCGATGATGCGACCGGTACCATCCGCGACGCCGGCCAGGATGCGGGTGTCGACGGCGTCACGGACATGGGACGCGCCGGCCCTGGCCAGGACGGACGCATAGGCCTGTTCGGCGGTTTCGGTGGCGGGGGTGGCCCAGTCGGGGAGGGCGGTCAGGCGGTAGCCGGGGGTGTCGTCGCCGGTCACCGCTTCCCACGGATCGCCGGGCACGACGCCGCCGATGCTGTTGGCGTCGAACCAGGCGTGGGCGGCCGTGCTCTCTTCCTCGAAGATGATCGCGCCGGTCGAATCCGGGCCCCGGCGATAGGCATTGGCGACGAAGGCATAGGTCGAGACGGTCGCGGGTTCCTTGTCGGAGTTGTAGCCGGCATGACCCTGGCCCCAGTTGTAGAAGACGTTGTTGGTGAACTCGAACCGCGCCCCGACGGGGTCGACATCCGGGCTCAGATAGTTGCCGGGGCGGGGCATCCGCGCCCGGTGGCTGGCCCAAAGATTGTGGTGGAAGGTGAAGTGCGCCCCGCGATTGCCGCGCACGAGGGAGCCATAGCCGTGGTCCCCCTTGGAATGGGTCGACAGGTTCAGGCTTTCGGCGATGACCGACCACTGGACGGTCACGGCGTCGATGACCCGGTCCCGGCTGCCGATCGACAGGGTCTCGTCCACCGACCAGGAGGCGGAGACATGGTCGAGGATGATGCGGCTGCCCCGGTCGATGGTGACGGCGTCGGTCTCGACCCGGTCGGCGTCACCGAGGCGGGAGCGGATATAGCGGACCACGACATCGTCGGCCGAGATCAGCAGCGGCTGGCCGCGCAGGGTGATACCGCCGCCGGGCGCAGTCTGGCCCGCGAGGGTGATGCGCGGCTCGCGGATGCGCAGGGGTGTCAGCAGGTGAATGGTCCCGCCGATGTCGAAGACGACAGTGCGCGGCCCTTCGGTCTCCACGGCGGCACGCAGGCTGCCCGGGCCGGAGTCGTTCAGGTTGGTGACCCGGACGACGGCACCGCCGCGTCCGCCCATCGAGATGCGGCCGGCACCCGCGGCCCCGGGAAAGGCGACGACGGCTTCGGGTGCCGGTGTCGGTCGGGGACCGGCATGCGCGCAGGCCGCGATCGCCACAAGCGCTGCCACACCGGGGCCCATCGACAGGATGCGACTGGTGACGGTCTGCGTCATCGGGATGGGCTCGCGTTCTGATACCGGTGTCAGACAGTGTTTCGCGCGGCGATGATACCGGTGTCAATCGCGGCCGACCCCGGGGGAGCGGCGCGCCGTGGAAGTCGTGCGCCCCTGAACGCGGATCCGGGCCGGATCCGAGCGATCGCCTCCGGCCTTGTTTTCACGAGCCCGGGCCCGGAATGACGACGGCTTCGCAATTCGACCGGATCGGCTAAAGCTGTCGATGTTTCGCGGTTCTGCCGCCAGTGGAGTGACAGACGTGGTCCAGGTTCCCGGTGCCGCCAGACGAGCCGCCGCCTTTCGACGGATGCGGGATGCCCGCTCCAGCGAGGTGGCGGAAGATTACGTCGAACTGGTCGGCGACCTGATCGCGGAACACGGCTCGGCGCGGCTGACCGATCTGGCCGACTGCCTCGGCGTGGCCCCCGCGACAGCAGCCAAGGCACTGCAGCGGCTGCAGCGGGATGGACTGGTCGAGACAAAGCCCTATCGCGCCATCACCCTGACCGAGGCCGGAGAAACGATGGCGGCGGCGTCGCGCGAGCGGCACCGGATCGTGCACGAATTCCTGACAGCGCTCGGCGTCAGCGGGGAGACGGCCGAGGCCGATGCCGAGGGCATCGAGCACCATGTCAGCCCCGAAACCCTGGCCCTGTTCCAGAAGATGACCGAGCAACTGCGCAGCGGTCGCTGAATTCCTTGCATCCCGAAGCCCCGGCGCGCGTATAGAGATTCAGCCTAAGCTGAATTTCCTCGAGTCGAGAGCCTCCGTGCCGTCCGAGACCGATTTCGACCGATCCCTGCCGGAAGTGCACCGGACCGTCGGCGTGTGGTCCGAAGGTGAGGTCGCGCGCCCGTGGTGGCGCCGGATGCTGGCGTTCGGCGGGCCGGGATTCCTGGTCGCCGTCGGCTATATGGACCCCGGCAACTGGGGCACCGATCTGGCGGGGGGCAGCCAGTTCGGATACGCCCTGCTGTGGGTCATCCTGGCGTCGAGTCTGATGGCCATGTTCCTGCAGGTGCTGTGCGCGCGGCTTGGTCTGGTGACGGGACAGGATCTGGCCCAGGCGTGTCGGGACCGTTTTTCCAGACCCACGTCCATCGCGCTGTGGTTCCTGTGCGAGATCGCCATCATCGCCTGCGATCTGGCCGAACTGGTCGGGGCGGCGGTGGCGTTGAACCTGCTGTTCGGCATCCCGATGGTCTGGGGCGTCGTCATCACCGGGTTCGACGTCATCCTGTTGCTGATGCTGATGAACCTTGGCTTCCGGTGGATGGAGGCGATCATCATCGCCCTGGTCGCGACCATCGCGGCCTGTTTCGCCTGGTCGATCTTCCTGGCCCGACCGGACTGGCTGGCCGTCGCCGCGGGCACGCTGGTGCCGGGCCTTCCGGGAGGCGGGGCGCTGTTGATTTCCCTCGGCATACTGGGCGCGACGGTGATGCCGCATAATCTGTATCTGCATTCGTCGATCGTGCAGACGCGCCGACACGGGCGAGGTGCGGCCGATCTGAAGGCCGCCATCGGGCACAACACCTTCGACACCATCTTCGCCCTTGGCTGCGCCTTCTTCGTGAACGCGGCGATCCTGGTGCTGGCGGCGGCGGTATTCTGGAAGGCAGGGATCGTGGTCGACGACCTGCGCCAGGCGCATGAACTGCTGACGCCCGCCCTTGGTGGGGCGGCGGCGACGCTGTTCGCGGTCGCGTTGCTGGCGTCGGGCCAGTCCTCGACCATCACCGGCACCCTGGCGGGTCAGATCGTGATGGAGGGTTTCCTGAAGATCCGGATCAAGCCCTGGGTCCGACGGATCATCACGCGGTCCATCGCCATCGTTCCCGCCCTGGTGATCGTATCGGCGACCGGCGGGCGGAATACGGTGCAGCTGCTGGTCATCTCGCAGGTGGTGCTGTCGATGCAGCTGCCGTTCGCGATCTTTCCGCTGATGATGCTGACTTCGTCCAGGGCGAGGATGGGGGTCTTCGCCAATCCGCTGCCGGTACAGATCGTGGGCTATGCGATCTGCGGCATCATCGCGGTCCTGAACCTCTATCTGCTGTGGAGCACGATCGGGCCGCTTTGGCTGGTGCTGATCGCGGCGGTCATGGTCGGGTTCGCCCTGTGGGTCCGGTTCGGATACAAGGGACCGCAGCCTATTTGACGAAGGTGCTGTCCAGGATCGCGCCCGTGTCCGGGTCGATGCGGACGCGAAGACCTTGCCAGGTGTCGGCGATCACGACGCTCCCCTCGTAACCCAGCGACACGAAGGCGTCCGGGGCGTCGCTGGCGGGCGGGTTGGCGGTCCAGAGACGGCGCCGGTGATGCAGGCGGACGATCGTGCCGCGATCCGCTGCGCTCGCGGAAAAGGCATAGAGGGCAAGCCGGTCGCCACCGGGCAGGTCGATCGCGGTCGCCTCATCGGGGTGTCTCATGGCAGGGGCATGGGGTCAGAGAAGCTTTCGGGTGGAATCAGCTCCAGCAGCTGCACTTGCCGGCCACCGCCCGGCTGGTGGAAGGCGGGGGCGGCCGTGCCGACCTTCATCAGCGTGCCGGCCGGTACGGTGACCACGGAATAGAACTCGGCCGTGTTCTGGGGCGGCAGGGCCAGGCTTTCGCGCACCGACTGGCGGGAGGCGGGCGGGGTCGGTGACAGCCAGGCTCCCAGCCGGTTCGCGCCACCGCCATAGGCCCGGTAGAAGGTCATGACGCGGTCGGTGCGGACTTCCTCGACCGGTCCGATCCAGGCCTCGACCATGACGGCGGCGGTCGGTGGCGTGGTGGGGTTGCCGGTCGGCGTGGCGCAGGCGGCGAGGCCCAGCGTCAGGGTCATCGACATCAGCATCAGGGGCGTGGTCAGCCATCGCTGCAACCTTGCGTGCCAGGCCGTGCGATTGTTGCGGTCTGTCATGATCCCCTCCGTCTCGAACGGTGACGCTACACGGGTTCGGCCGATGGGCAAGAACCTCGCACGCTGAACTGTTCAGGCCACGGGCGGTCGACGCTGGAACCACTGTGCCCGGATGGGCAGGGCGAACGTGCGATTGCGCTCCAGCCACCACAGGCCAGTCAGTGTCAGCAGCAGCGCAATGAACCAGGGCCACGGTGAACCCTCTGCACGGATCGGGGCCGCCGATGACGCGGTCCGGGAGGTGGCGTGCATCAGGGCCAGGGTGGCGGTTCTGCGCTCGGCGGCCACGAGCGAGGGCGTCGCCTCGGCCGGCTGGACGTAGACGCTGGTCTCGCGTCCGCGCCCGTCGCGAACCAGATGCCAGCCACTGCGCTCGGGCCAGACACCGGCGCAGGCCTGGGCGCCGGTGATCGGGTCGATGCGAAGGGGTTGCTCAGACCCGTCAGGTCCAATGACGCTGGCCTGTCCTGCAAGGCCGCAGATGGCAAAGCGCGTTCCGGCGTGCGGGATGCCGGACACCGAGGCGCGGGTGGCATCGCCCGCGCGGGCGAGGTCCGAAAACAGGGCGCTCCACAGGTCTCCGTATCGATCCGACCGCCCGGTCAGGACCAGGGCATGGCTGTCGGTCACCGTCCACAGGCCGACCCGCCCCCGGCCTCGCGCGCGCCAGCTGGCGAGGGGGAGGCCCTCGGGATCCCTGATGATGGAGACGGCGTCGGTGCCGGCAGGGGTCGTGTCCAGACGGCCGAGTTCGGGCAGGGCCTCTTCCTCGGGCGCGGCGGATTCCGGGGCGGCCGATCCGGCCGTCGGGCGATCGAGCCGGAGCGGCAGGACCTCGCCACTGCCGGTCAGCGTCAGGCCCAGACTGGCCCAGTCGCGGCGGGTCGCGGCCGACAATGTGCCTGTGGGACGCAGCAACAGGCCCATGCCGCGATCGACGGCTCCGGCCAGCGCGGTTCGGCCACCGACCCCAAGCGCTTCCCAGCGCCGGTCGTCGATGACGACCAGATCGACGGCGTCGAGCGACGCCGCATTGAGGATCAGGGGCGCATCCCCCAGCCGGATGCCGGCACCCAGGTCCATGTCGATGCCCAGATCGATCCCGGCGTCGAGGGCCCAGCGCTGGAGGTATTTGGTTTCCGGACCGGGTGCACCGGCCAGGACGCGGATGCGGGGCGGCGTCTGGGCCTGGGTCTCGACCGGAATGGCGATCCGCTCGACGATCTTTCCGTTCGTGTCGCGCAGACGCAGGTCGAACAGGGCGAGGCCGGGCGCACGGGTGCTGGCGGTCAGGACGAAGCGCTGGTTGGCGACGACACGGAGGCGGTCGACGACCGTGTCGGCCGGATCGACCAGCTCGATCGCGCCGGAGGGCAGACGGCCGACCTGTCCACCGACCTGGACTGTCCCTCCGGGGGCGGTGGGCGCGGGCAGGGTCAGGTCGATCAGCCCGGCCGGGACCGGCGGCGGGTCGAAGTCGACGGGTCGGGGCAAGGGCGTCCGGTCGCGTGGGATCAGCCCACCGCCCTCGATGCGAATTCGGCTGGCCGAGGCATGGCGGCGCAGGGCGGTGGCGAGATCGGGGACACGCTCGGCCTCCGCGATCTCGCCCGCTTCGGGCAGGGCGACGCGCACATCGCCGGGCATCATGGCGATCGTCGTCGGCGATCCGGCGGTGGCGACGATCAGGGTGCCGGTGCGCAGGATGGCCGCGGGGGGAAACAGGGTGAACCAGACCAGCGCCCCGGCCGCGACCTGAAGCGCCCCCAGCGTCAGCAGACGCCAGCGTGGGGCCCTGTCTGCCTCGACCGACGCACGTTGCCAGATCAGGAGGCGCAGCAGGCCTGCTGCAACGGCGACACCAAGGACCAGCGCCACCCACAGACGGGCATCGAAGGCACCGGCCGTCATCGTAGGGCATCCAGATAACGCTGGCCGCGTGTGCCGGGGGCCTCACGACGGCGCACGGCGACGGGCGGGCGTTCCAGTGCGCTCCAGAGAAGCGCGCGCAGGCGGCGGCGGCAGTCCAGGCAGCCGGGTTCGTTCCGCACCGTGTCGATGGCGGCGCCCAGCGCCAGCGGATCGGACAGCCGTCCCCGGTTCTCGCGCACCCAGCGCTCCAGGGCACCCAGGGCCAGCGATGGCGCGCGTCCCGGCGTCGGCCTTTCGTCCAGGGCGCGCCAGGCCTCCGCGACGACGGTGTCGGCCGGCGTGCGGACGGGCGGAGGCGGATCCTCGGCGACGATATCGTCGCGCCTTCCGCTCAGGCGGCGGGACAGATCGACCGGCGGCAGGTCCGAGCCGGTCCGGCGAAGGAAGATGCGGGTCGCCTGCTGCGCCTGTTTCAGCAGCTCCAGCGCGATGTTGGCGAAAGGCAGGGCATCCTCGGGTCGGCCCTGACGCAGGGCGCGCTCGGAGCTCCACATCGCGTCCAGCATCTGGCTGAGCGTCGAGCGGGTGCCGGGGTCGAACAGGGTGGCGGCGTCGCCCTCGTCATGGGCATGGCCGAAGGCGTGCAGGACGTCCTCCTCGTGACCGATGCCGGAGGGGGCCGTGTCGCCCTCCTGGTGACCGTCGTGATCGGGGTGGTCGTCGGGACGCTCGAAACGGGGCGGGGCGGGGGCGTCGTTGGTCGGCAAGGCAGGCGCAGGCGGGTCGTCACTGGTGGGCAGGACGATGCCGCCGGTCGAGCCGCCGACCTCATTCTCTCCGCCCATGAACTGGCTGTAGCGGTTGCGCAGACGGGCCTGATCGTTGCCGATGGCGTCCGAGCGGCTGACGAACCTTGCCGGATCCAGCCGGGATCGTTCGGCGATCAGGGCCTCCATGTCGATGATGATCTGGCGCTGGCTGGCGAAATAGACGGGCAGGACGGGGGCGGCCATGCCGTCCAGACCGTCTGCCAGACCCAGGTCGGTTGGCCAGCGCAGGATCACGCTGGGTCCCTCGACGACATGGCGTTCGGGAGCGCGGTTGTCGCTGACGACCAGCTGGACGATCAGGTCGCTGCCGGGAGCCATCCCTTCGCGGGCCAGGTCCAGGGTCGTGGAGAAGCGGCGTCGGCGCGCCTCGCCCGTGCCGGTCAGCGCGGTCGATCGCTGTTCGAAGGTGATGGTCTCGCCGTCGCCCTTAGTCACGGTGATCCTGAGGGTGGCGGTGTCGAGTACGCCATAGTCGTCGCTGACTTCGAACACCGGGGTCCAGCGGGTCTGGCCAGGGGTGACGAGCAGAAGCTGGCGATCGGGCTCGATCAGCTGGACCACGGGGGCGACATCGGCGACGGCGTCGAGCCGGTGCAGGCGCTGGCGGGGCAAGCCGTCTGCCGCGATGCGATACAGGGTCGGTCGGTCGACCGGGCGGCTGCCCGTCCATCGGGTGCCGTCGCGCAGCAGCGGCGTTGCACGGCCTTCCGGCACATCGACGCTGGCCGTCGTCGGCTGGGGGGCGAAGTCGACGATCCATTCGACGCGGGAGCCTTCGGGCACGCTGGCGTCCAGGGCGGTCTGCTCACGGACCGGGAGGCCGGTGTAGGCGGGGGGCGTGATCCTGAGGCGCACGGCAGTGATCGCGGGGGGACCGGCAGCGCCGGGCGCGGATTGGCCATCGGTCGTCGTGCGGGCGGTCGTGCCGGGCGCGGGCCAGGCCAGGATAAGCGTGGTCAGGACCGCCCCCGCGGCCCAGCTTATGGCGATCCGACGACGGGACCATGCTGGCCGCAGATCGACCGTGCGGGCGTCGTCGATACGCCCCTCGATGCGGGCGCGCTGGAGGCCTGTGAGACCGGGCAGGTCGTCGCGGTCGCGGAACAGCAGGGCCGAGCTGTCCTCGAAGCCTGGCAGGCGGGCGTCCAGCGCGCCGATCAGCCAGTCCCGGTCCAGCCGCCGGGCGCGGCCGATGGCGAAGACCGCCAGGACGCCCAGGACGAGAAGACCCGGCACGAAAAGCCCCGCGAGCCCGAGGAACCGCCCGCCGAGCGCCGACGCGACCACGACGGCGGGCAGGCCGATGGCCAGGGTGTCGGCAACGGTCCGCCACTGGGCTTCGCGCTGGCGGTCCAGAAGGACGGGCACTGCGGTCACGGCGCGACCGCCCTTTGCCGCCGGGTGGCCATCCATCGCTCGGCGGCGAAGGCGGCGGTGATCAGCAGGGCCAGCCAGGGACGCATGTCCAGCGGTGGCTGTTCGTAGGGCACGGCTCCGGTCAGGGGCGACCAGGCGGCGGCAGCGACACGGGTCGGGGCGGGTGCCGGGCGCAACATCGCCATCAGGGCATCGGGGAAGGTGGCCTCGACAAGACCCGGGATGGAGGCCGGCTCCAGGGGACGGGTCAGGCGGACGACGCGGCCGCGACCGAGGGCTCCGGCGAGCGCGAGCGTTGCGCCGGTCTCGTCTCGCCAGACGGGCGTAGTTTCGCCCTCGACCGGAACAGCGGCGTCGAGTGCAGCGAGAATGGTCCCGCCGTCGCGAACCCAGGCGACGATCCGGTCGGGAACCGGACCGGGGCTCAGCCAGACGAGGGCACGGGCGTTACGTCCGATGGGCCGATCCGTCGTGACCGCATCGAAATCCACCTGAGCGTCGGCCGTCGTCCAGGCCGTGGCGGCGGCCCGGAAATAGCGGACGGCCCCTTCGGTCTCTGGCGCATAGCGGACCGACAGGGCGAGCGGCGGGACTGGTGCCGGCGTCGCAGGTGAGGTCGCCTCCGGCCCGAGGCGCCAGTCGACACGACGGGACAGTCTGGGCCGTTCGGCATCGACGCCGTCCAGGGTTGCGGGCACGACGATGGCGAGCGGGGTCCGGGGCGGCAGCTCTGCGTCGAGCTGCCGGATCTGGCTGGCGATGTCCGGACCGGCGCGCGGCGCGGGGCCACCGACGGCCGGAAAGCCGGGCGCGAGCCAGACCCGTCGTTCCTCATCGTCCGTCAGCGAGGCGAGGATGGCGGCATCGACGCCGGGCGCGACCGCGACGACGGGTCGGGTATCTCCGGCGTTCCACAGCACCGGGCGGGCCAGCCAGACGGCCAGCAGGGTCAACAGCAGCAGACGGACGGCCAGCAGCCAGCGCTCGTCGACGGTCACGCTGCGCCGGGGGTTCGGACGCGCCTCGAGCCAGCGCAGGGCCGCAAAGTCGATCGTCCGGTTCTCGGTCCGGCGGGCGATGTGGATGACGACCGGAATCGCCAGGGCCAGCAGGGCCAGCAGGCCGAGGGAGGCCAGAAGGGCGGGGCTCATGCGCGGCCTGCGCTTCGGAACAGGGTGCGGATCGGGACGTCGGCGCTCTCGTCGGTGAAATGCTCGACGTGTCGTATGCCGCTCGCCTCAAGCCGGGCGGACAGGGTGGCGCGGGCGTCGGCGAAGCGGGCGTTGAATTCCTGACGCAGGGCGCGGCCATCGCCCACGATCTCCCGGCCGGTCTCAGGGTCGTGGAAGCGATAGCCTTGAGCGAAGGGAAAATCGCGCTCGTCGGTGGTCAGGACCTGGAACAGGGCGACGTCGCGGCCGGAGGCGGCCAGGCGTTCGGCGGTGGCGATGCAGGCCTCGTCGAAGCCGTCGCTGACCAGCAGGATCAGGTCGTTGCGGCCTATCTGTTCGCCAAAGACGGAGACGTCCCGTTCCCACCGGGCGACGCCCCCGGGCTGGATCGGGGCCAGGGTCAACAGCAGACGGTCGCGGTGACGCCCGCCGCCGCCGGGCGCGATGACGACGGGGCCATCCGCGGCCTCCACGATCAGACCGAAGCGGTCGCCCTGATACAGGGCGATCTCGATCAGGCTGGCGACCAGACGGCGGGCGGCATCGAAGCGGGACCAGCCGGGGCGGGCCAGATCGACCTGACCCATGGAGGCGCTGGCATCGATGACGAACCACACGGCGATCGGGCTTTCGCGCTCGGCGTCGCGGACGAAGAATCTGTCGGACCGGGCATAGAGCTTCCAGTCGATGCCGCGCAGGTCGTCGCCGCGCTCATAGGCCCGGTACTGGGCGAACTCCAGGCCACCGCCGCGGTTGCGGCTGTCGTGCATCCCCGCACTGGCCAGCGCCGCCGCGCGCCGCGGGACGATGGACAGGGCGCGAAGGCGCGTCCGCAGTTCGGGAGGCAGGTCCAGCGGCGACATGGCCGACGTCAGTCCGGACGGGGCGGGGGCAGGGCGGCCAGCAGGGCGGCGACGACGTCGTCGGCCGTCTTGCGCTCCGCCTCGGCGGCGAAGGACAGCAGGATGCGGTGGCGAAGCACCGGAGCGGCCAGGGCCACGACGTCTTCCCGCGTCGCCGCCAGGCGGCCGTTCAGCAGGGCCCGGGCCTTGGCGGCCAGCACCAGCGCCTGACCGGCGCGGGGACCGGCCCCCCAGCGGACATAGTCCTGGATGGCCTTGGGCGCGTCGGCGGACGGGCGGGTCGCGCGGACCAGAGCGGTGATCCAGGTCAGCAAGGCCTCACCCACATAGACCTGACGCACCCAGCCCTGCAGGGCGACGACGTCGGCCCCGGTCATGACCCGGGGCACGGCACCGCCCGCGCCGCTGGTCGTCTGGACCAGGATGGCGCGTTCCTCGTCGGCGGTCGGATAACCGACGCGGATGTTGAGCAGGAACCGGTCCAGCTGGGCTTCGGGCAGGGGATAGGTCCCGGCCTGTTCCAGCGGGTTCTGGGTCGCCAGCACGAAGAACGGCTCGTTCAGCCGGTGGGTGACCCCGGCGTAGCTGACGGTGTGTTCCTGCATGGCCTCCAGCAGGGCGGCCTGGGTCTTGGGCGGCGTGCGGTTCAGTTCGTCGGCGAGGAACAGGTTGGTGAAGACCGGGCCGGGTTGAAAACGGAACGACCGGTGGCCGGTGCCGTGGTCTTCTTCCAGCACCTCGGTGCCGAGGATGTCGGACGGCATCAGGTCCGGGGTGAACTGGACGCGGCGAAACTCGAGCGCGAGCGCCTGACCCAGGGTGCGGACCAGCAGGGTCTTGCCCAGCCCCGGCACGCCCTCGATCAGGCAGTGACCGCCGGCGAGCAGGCCGATCAGCAGTTGTTCGACGACCTCGGTCTGGCCGACGATGGCCTGGCCGATCGCGGCCTTCAGCTTGCCGAGTTCAACCAGGCGGGCGTCGATTTCGGATTGGGTCGGCGTGGTCATACAGGCTCCGGGGAGGAGAAGAGGCGGGTCATGCGGTCAGGGCATAGATGACGATGTTGACCGCGAACTTCGTATTGTCTTCGGCCAGGAAGCGCTTGTTGCGCCAGTCGTAATCCCACTCGCAGCCATAGTCCTTGTTGGAATAGAGCAGGCCGAGGCGACCTTCGATCTCGATGCCCTTCAGATAGTCGTGTACCAGGTCGTCGCCCCAGCCGTTCAGTTCGAAACTGGTCGCGGGCGGGCCGTCCTCGAAGCGGAAGAAGCTGCGATAGATCCCGTGGTCGTCGGGCAGTTTCTTCAGGGCGTCCTCACCGAAGATCGAGCGCATCTGTCGCTCGAACGAGGTGGCGAACAGGCCGTCAATGTCGTGGTTGCAGTCATCGACGAAGACGAAGCCGCCATTGCGAACATAGCGTTCGAAGTTCCTGGCCTCGGCCGCATTGAACTCCACCAGCTTGTGACCGGCCAGATAGCAGAAGGGTGCGGTCAGCATGGCGGGATCGGCCAGGTCGATCACCCGCTCTTCCGGATCGACCCGAAGATTGGTGTAGTCGACCAGCGAGGTCAGCAGATTTGCGGGCATCCGCTGATCCACGTCCCAGTCGCCGGAATCGTAACGCAGACGCGTGAACCAGAAATCGTAGGTCGCCTGTGCGCTGGCCGATCGGGGGAGCCCCGTGAGGATGGCCCCAAAGCCACCGCCGATCAGCAGCTTGAGACAGTCGGCGCGTGTCATACTCGAACCCGACACGCGCCTTTTCCAGGATCAGACGGCGTCGGACAGCGACGTGAAGGTGAAGTCGCGCAGGCGCATCGGCGGGATCATCAGGGAGCCGCCTTCATCGGCCTTGACCCGGACCGAGCGGCCCAGTTCGTCGATATTGTTCAGCATGATGACCGGCGACTCGTTGAAGCGGAAGTTCTTCAGCGGATACTTCAGCTCGCCGTTCTCGATGTAGAAGGTGCCGTCGCGGGTCAGACCGGTCAGCAGTACGGTCTGGGGGTCCACCATGCGGATGTACCAGGTGCGGGTGACCAGCACGCCGCGCTCTGTCTCGCGCACCAGGTCGGAGGTCGACTTGGTGCCGCCTTCCATGATGATGTTGCCGGGCTGCGCCTGTTGCGGCACGCCCTGCTTTTCAGCCCAGTAACGCGAGTACTGCAGGCTGCGGACGATACCGTTCTCGATAATGTTGACGCGTCCGCGCGGCAGGCCGTCGCCGTCCCAGGGCAGGGCGGGGGACTCGGCAAAGGCAGGGTCGGAGTAGACGTTGACGCGCGGATCGAAGACCTGTTCGCCGATCTTGTTGCCGCCGCCGGCCTTCGACAGGAAGCTGCGCCCTTCGTCGGCCGAACGGGCGTCGAAGAAGTTGAACATGAAGGAGATCAGGCCCGCGGCCGCCGCTGGTTCCAGGATCACCGTGTACTTGCCTGGCTCCAGTGCCTGGGCGTCAGCCGAGGCGCTGGCTTTGCGCATGGCGATCTGGATGTCGTTGTCGACGTTGAAGCGGCTGGCGTCCTGCAGGTTGCGTCCGACCCAGCCGGAGCCGCGCCCGTCCTCGGTCCGCACCGTGCAGGTGTAATCCATGCCGGTAGACTGCTGATAGCCGAAGGCCCCGTTGGAATTGGCGAAGGCGGTGAAGCTCTGATTATCGTTCAGGAAGCCGGCGGCGATCAGGTTCTGGCTCTTGCAGGGCTCGATCGAGGCGCGGGCGACCTCGGCGCGGTTCTCGGGCGTGATGGCCGCCGTCGCTGCCGTGAATGTGTTCGTCGGCGTGTAGGTCTGTGGGCCGACCGCAGGCATGAACTCCGGGTTCTCGGGCGCCAGTTTGGCGAGATCTTCGGCCCGCTTCACGACCCGGGCAAGGGCGTCGTCGGAGAACTCGTTGATCGAGGCCGTTCCGACCCGCTTTCCGAATGCGACCTGGACGCCCAGCTCCGTGTTGGTGATGACCCCGCTGGTCGAGACGTTGTTCAGGGCGAAGCGAATGTTGCCGTCGATGGTGCCGTCCAGCTGGGCGGTGCATTCGTCGGCGGTCGACAGCGCGATCACCTTGTCGAGGATCGTCTTGGCCTCGGCTTCCGTCATGATGCTCATCTGAGTTTTCCCCTAAAGCCGATCAGCCGAGCGAACGGGCGGTGTTGATGACGTTGATCTTGTCGAAGCGGGTGGTCGATGAGCCGTGGCTGACGGCCGAGACCTGGCTGGGCTGGCCCTTGCCGTCGAAGAAGGAGCCGAACATCCGGTAGTCGCTCTGGTCGCAGATGGCCGAGCAGGCGTTCCAGAACTCGGGCGTGCGCATCTGATAGGCCACGTCCTCCAGCGGCCGGGTGACCTCGCCGTTCTTGATCTCGTAGAACAGGGTGCCGCCGAACTGGGCGTTGTAGCGCTGCTGGTCGATCGAGAAGGACCCGCGACCCAGGATGTAGATGCCGTTCTCGACGTTCGAGATCATGTCCTTGCGGGTCATGGGCCGGGTGCCGGGCTTCAGCGAGATGTTGGCCATGCGCTGGAACTGCACCGTGGACCAGCTGTCGGCATAGGAGCAGCCGTCCGAGGCGGTCTTGCCCAGGATGTGCGCCTGATCCCGCGTCGCCTGATAGTCGACCAGCTTGCCGTCCTTGATGAGGTCCCACGACTTCGTCTTCACGCCCTCGTCGTCGTATTCGACTGCGCCCAGACTGCCGGGTTGAACCTTGTCGGCGAAGATGTTGACGATCTCCGATCCGTACTGGAAGCGGGCCTCGCGCTTGTCGAGGGTGGCGAAGCTGGTGCCGGCGTAGTTGGCCTCATAGCCCAGCACGCGGTCGAGCTCGAGCGGGTGACCGACCGACTCATGGATGGTCAGACCCAGGTGATCGGGGTCCAGCACCAGGTCGTACTGGCCCGGCTCTACCGACTTGGCGGTCAGCTTTTCCCTGGCCTGACGCGCGGCGGCGATGGCGTCTTCCTTCATGTCGTAGGACATGCCGTAGCTGATGACGCCGGGGGCGGACTCCAGCTTGTCCTCCGGCCGACCGTCCAGATATTCGTAGCCGAGGCCCATCGGAGCCGACAGGCCCTGACGCGAGCGGAACTTGCCGGTCGACTGGTCGATGACCGTGACCCCCATCGGTGCCCAGATGCGGTGCACGTCCTGATCGATGTAGGAGCCGTCCGAGCTGGCGAAGTATTTCTGCTCGTTGACCAGGAACAGCTGCGAGTTGACGAAGTTGGCACCGGCCGCCATCGCCGCGGCGTTCACGCCCAGCAGCAGCTCGACCTTCTCCTCGATCGGCACTTCCATGGCGTTGCGGCGGATCGGCGTCTTCCAGCTGACCTCGCCAACGCCGGGTGTCGGGGCCAGCTGGACCGGCCGGGTCTGGTTCTTCGCATTCGCCCTGGCGATGGCCGTGGCCAGACGGGCGGCGTCGGCGACGGCTTCGGGCGTCATGTCGTTGGTGGCGGCGAAGCCCCAGGCTCCGTCGGCGATGACCCGGACGCCCGTGCCGGTCGATTCGGTGTTGACGATGTTCTGGACGTTCGCCTCGCGGGTGATGACGAACTGGCGCAGATAGCGGCCAACCCGCACGTCGCAGTAGCTGGCTCCGGCAGCGGACGCCGCGCTGAGGCCCGCATCGGCCAGCCGCTTCTTGACCGCGACGTCGATGGTCTCGACCAGCTGCGAGGCGGCGATGGCGCGCCCCGCGAACCCGGGCAGCAGCAGGCCACCCGCACCGATGCCGCACGCGGCGAGGAACGAACGTCTATCCAAGGCTTCTCTCCACCGACAATGCGCCCCAGCGGACGACGACCAAGGCAGGCGACCGTGCTGGACGACGGCCACGCACCGATCACGGAGCGGTCATCTTTGACGCGGGATCACGGGGCGTCAAACCGATGAATCATTAAACTCAGGACAGGTTCAGGGGCTGGCGAAAGTCTGGAGAGCCCGATCCGGCCTGACGCGGGGTTCTCCCCTAGGCCTGCGCACCCGGGGTCTCGGCGGCCGTGTCCAGAGCGACGGCCTTCATCGAGATGGCGGGGTCGGTCAGCTTGCCGACATCGACCCTCGTCCGACGTCCGATCAGCTGTTTGCCAGCCATGAATTCCGGCGGCGCACTGACGGCCTCGACGCAGACGATTCGGTCGCCGCTGAGGTGGAAGACGGCGAAGCGGCCGGTCGCCGGTTCGCCACGGACCACGGTGCGATCGGCTTCGTTCTGCAGGCCTGCGATCTGGAGTTTCAGGTCGTACTGATCCGACCAGAACCAGGGCACCTCCGGCGCGGCCTGGGCCCGACCGACGATGGCATGGGCGGCCTGACGGGCCTGTTCCAGGGCGTTGGGGACGCTTTCCAGCCGCAGGGTCAGGCCGTGAACGGGGACGGGTCGGACGGTCACGTCGCCGATGGCATAGATGTGCGGATCGGAGGTGCGGGCGGTTTCGTCGACGACGATGCCGCCGGACCCGGCCGGATCGCAGGCGAGCCCGGCCACGCGGGCCAGGCCGTCGTTGGCGAGCGCCCCGACGCCGACCAGCACGATGTCCGCTTCCACCAGACTGCCGTCCGCCAGACGCACGCCGCCATCCTCGAAGCCCGCGACTTCCACGTTCAGCCGGATATCGACGCCCTCGGCGCGGTGGCGGTCGGTGAAGAAGGCCGACAACGGCTCGGAGGCGACGCGCTTCAGCACCCGGTCGAGCCGTTCCAGCAGGACGACCTCGGCGCCCAGGGACCGGGCGGAGGCCGCCGCTTCCAGACCCACATAGCCGCCGCCGACGATGACCAGCCTGCGGCCCGGACCAAGCCGGCCTTTCAGGCGTTCAGCATCGGCGAGGGTGCGCAACTCGATCAGCTCGGGTCTGTCCGCGCCGGGGATGGGCAGGCGGCGGCCGGTCGAGCCGGTGGCCAGGATCAGGGCGTCGTAAGCCTCTACATGACCGTCCGAGAGGGTGACGGTCCGCTCGGCCGGCGACAGGGCGGTGACCCGGACGCCGGTCCGAAGGTCGATGCCCTGTTCGGCGTAATGGCTTTCGGGACGCAGCAGCAGGGACTCAAGGTCCGCCTCGCCCTTCAGCCAGGCCTTGGACAGGGGGGGGCGCTGGTATGGGGGGACGGGCTCCTCGCCCAGCAGGACGATCTCACCCTCGAAGGCGGAGGCCTTGAGCAGGGATGCGGCGGACCCGCCCGCGTGACCGGCCCCGACGATGACGACCTTCATGATGGTGCCCTATTCCGCGTCCGGCTGCAGATCGGGGTGGGTTTCTGCGAAGGCGGGCAGGGCGAGGCAGGCCGCCTCGATGGCGGCGAGCCGAGGCCAGCGCAGCACGACGCCAAAGCGGCGCGCATTGGCCATCTGCGGCACCAGACAGATGTCGGCGAGCGTCGGCGTGTCGCCGAACGCATAGGGTCCGGACTGACCGACGACGAGCGTCTCCAGCGCATCGAAGCCACTGGAGATCACGTCCCGGGCCCAGCCGTGGGTGTCGTCCTGGGTCTGGCCGCGCGCCTGAAGCGCCTTCAGCACGCGCAGGTTCTGCACCGGGTGGATGTCGCAGGCGATGACCTGGGCGAAGGCGCGCACCCGCGCGCGGCCCAGGGGATCCGCTGGCAGCAGCGCCGGATCGGGACAGGTCTCGTCCAGATACTCACAGATCGCCAGCGACTGCGTCAGGACCGCGCCGTCGTCCAGGATCAGGCTGGGCAGCAGGCCCTGCGGATTGAGCGCCAGATACTCCGGTGAAAACTGCTCGCCCTTGCGCAGATGCTGATGCCGGTGCTCGACCGTCAGCCCCTTGAGATGCAGCGCGATGCGGACACGCCAGGCGGCCGAGGAGCGGAAATAGCCGTGCAGGATCATGGTCGCGGTCTCAGCGGGCGAGCGGGCCGATGGTGACCGTGAGCGTGCCCAGCCCGTCGATCGCCCCGACCAGGACATCGCCCTGCACCACGGGGCCGACCCCCGCCGGGGTCCCTGTATAGATCAGGTCGCCCGGCTCGAGGCGATAGAATCTGGACAGGTGGGCGATGATTTCGGGCACCGACCAGATCAGGTCCGCCAGGTCGCCGGTCTGTTTCGTCACGCCGTTGACCGCAAGGGTGACGGCACCCTTCGATACATCCAGTCCGGCGGCCGGATGGATGGGGCCCAGCGGCTTGGATTCCTCGACATTCTTGCTGGCGTCCCACGGACGGCCTGCGTCGCGGGCCACGAACTGAAGGTCGCGGCGGGTCATGTCGAGGCCGATGGCATAGCCATAGACCAGGTCCATGGCCCGGTCCTCCGGGACCTCGCGGCCTGACTGGCCGATGGCGATGACCAGTTCGATCTCGTGCTGGTAATCCGAGGTCGCCTGGGGATAGGCGATGATGCTGCCGTCCGGCACGACGGTTTCGGCCCAGCTGGTGAAGAAGAAGGGCGGTTCGCGATCCGGATCCTTGCCCATCTCGCGGGCATGGGCGGCGTAGTTGCGGCCGATGCAGAACAGGCGACGGACGGGGAAGCGTTCGCCGGTGGTGGTCGGGGCCAGAACGGCGGGAGCCGGCTCGAAGGTCAAGGTCACGCGTTATCTTCCCTGAAGAGGTTCAATCTTTTCTGGCAGGCCCGGTCCCGCAAATCCATCGATCTGACCGCCGGGGGCGAACACTCGTAAATTGACACTATTTCAATTTTGGCTTTAGAGACATTTTATGCCCTCCGCTTCGAAACTGACCGGCACGAAGCGCGAGAGAACCCTCGACCAAATCCTGGTGTCTGCACAGGGCATCCTGATGGAGGACGGTGTGGCGAGCCTCGGCGTGCGCCAGATCACGACGCAAGCCGGGCTCGTCAGCGCGACCTTCTATAACTATTTTCGCGACATCGAAGCCCTGATCTCGGAACTCGGCGATCTGCTGGGTGCCACCCATGCAGCGGCCATCATGGGACTGATCGACGGCGAGGGCGATCCGGCGGCGCGGTTTGCTCGCATCACCCGCCAGACCTTGCGCGTTATGGCCCTGCGACCCGGGTTTGGTCGCCTGATGTTCGACGTTGGCCTGTATCCCGAGCAACTCGGTGGTGCCATGCGCCTTCGCCTGAAACGCGACATCGCAGACGGGATCGAGCGCGGCCTGTTCAAGCAAGGCGAGCTTGACGTCATCGTCAGCATGGTCGCGGGCGCCATAGAAGGTCTCGGGCGTGACCTGCATCGTGGCACCGTGCCAGCCTCCAGGATCGACACCGCCACGGCCACGCTGCTGAATCATCTCGGTCTCACAGCGGTTGCGGCCACGGCCCTGGGCCATGAAGCGATCGCGTTTCCGCCACTTCCTGACTTGCCGATGCGATGGCTTGCCCTCCCGCCGACGCTGCGAGCCGAACGTTACGGAAATCCACCATGAAACCGGTCCTTCTGGCAGTTGTTTTCGCGGGCGCGTTCGCCTTCATGTCGCCTGCACAGGCACAGGATGCGCACGACCGACCCCGCGTTGCCCTCGTCCTTTCAGGGGGCGGTGCCCTCGGGCTCGCCCATGTCGGTGCCATACAGGAGCTCGAGCGCCTCGGAATCCATCCGGACATCGTCGTCGGCACCTCCATGGGCGCCGTGGTCGGCGGCCTCTATGCCTCGGGCGTGGACGCGACGACGCTGGGCCGTGTCGTCCAGGAGGTGGACTGGACCGGCGTGTTCAACCCGGCTCCGGATCGGGACGATCTGACGTTCCGCCAGAAAGCCCAGCAGGCCGATTTTCCGGTCCGGTTGAGCCTGGGGCTGAGGGACGGTGCATTCGTCCTGCCGGCGGGCCTGATTTCGGATCAGGTCCTGATGCAGGAGCTGCGGCGGTTCACGCCGATCCAGGGCGTCGTTGAGGATTTTGACACGCTGCCGATCCCCTACCGTGCTGTGGCCACCGACATCGCCACGGGCGAAGCCGTCGTCCTGTCGAGCGGCGAGGTACCGATGGCGATGCGGGCCTCCATGGCGGTTCCGGGCGTGTTCGCACCGGTTGAGAGCGGCGGCCGCCTCATGGTCGACGGAGGTATGGCGGCCAATATCCCGATCAGCGTGGCCCGCGATATGGGTGCGGACGTCATCATTGTCGTCGCAACACCGAGCGCACTGCTCGCAAAGGATGAGATCTCCTCGGCTCTCGACATTCTGGGACAGAGTGTCAGCCTTCTGGTGCTCGCCAACGAGCGCGCCCAGCTGGCGACGCTGACGTCGCGGGACATCCTGATCACCATCGATGCGGGAGACATGACCTCGGCCGACTTCACGCGCGGCGCCGAGTTGATCGAGGCCGGACGTCGATCGGTCGATGCCCGGGCCGTGGCGCTCGCCGCCCTCGCGCAGGACAGGTCCCTGGTCAGCCCCGTCCAGCCGTCGCCCTCGCAGCCGCCCATCATCGAGTACGTGCGGATTGAAAACGGGTCTCGCCTTGCCGATGCCGTGATCGAACGCATGCTGACCGGACTGATCGGGCAGCCGGTTGATCACCGGACGATCAACGCCGCGCTGGACGACATCTATGCGCTCGGCCCGTTCGAGCGTGTCGATCACGCGCTTGAGGTGGTCGACGGCCGCACCGGGCTGCTGGTGCATGGCGAGGACAGCGTCCCGGAAGACGGGCGGATACGACTTGGCCTGACGATTTGGAACGACTTCAGCACCGGGTCTGAGGACACCCTCTTCGTGGACTATCGCACCGGAGAACTCGACGGCTTCGGATCCGAACTCCAGCTTCAGGCGGCCCTTGGCTCGCACAACGGCGTCTCCGCCGCCTACTTCAAGCTGCTGGAACCCAGCCAGACCTGGTTTGCCAATGCACGCGTCGCCATCGAGAACCGGCCGGTGGAACGCTACAGTCCCACCGGGTTCAACTTCGGCAGTTATGATCTGACCTACGGACTGGCCACCATCGAGGCGGGGGGCCAGTTCGGAGGCAACGCCGAGGTCCGGGTCGGTTTCGAACGCGGGCAGGGCAGGGCCGAACTGGACCGGGGCCGCGCCGATCCGACGGAGATCGACATCGACGTCGGCCGACTGACGGCCAGCGCCGGCGTCGACACGCTGGACAGCCCCTACTTCCCTCGACGCGGGGTCAGGCTGGGGGCCCGCTTTGTCCAGGGACTGGAATCGCTGGGTGACAACACTGAATACCAGACCGTAACGGCAAGGGCGCTGACCGCCATCAGCAGTGGCCGTCACACCCTGATTACTGCAGCGTCAGGAGGCTCCAGTCTGGAGGGCTCTGTACCAGTGGATTCGCTGTACTGGCTCGGAGGCCTGTTCAGTCTGTCCGGATACCGGCAAGATGAACTGGTGGGCCAGACCTTTGCCGCCGGGGGGCTGATCTACCGCTACGCATTGACGGACACGTCACGGCAACTCTTCGGGGGGACCCGGCTTTTCGTGGGAGCGTCGCTCGAGGCTGGCCAGGTCTGGGACCGGCGGGGCGACCTTGATCTCGAGGATCTCCGGTTTGGCGGCAGCGTGTACGTCGGGGCGGACACAATTCTGGGCCCGGCGTTTCTGGCCTATGGCCAGGCCGAAGACGATCGCCGGGCCGTCTATCTGTTTATCGGCAGACCATTCTGACCCCATGAACCCTTGCCCGGGCGGTCGTCATGGCATGTCAGGAGCCAACAGAGTCTGGAGTTAGGGTGTCCCTCGGACGGTCTGATCGATCGGCCCGAACAGGACACTGCCTTCGGCCGATACGCACTCCATCCGGCCCCTGTCCCCGAACGTCATGAAGCTGGTGCGGGATGCGCCCTCGTCCAGCATTTCGATCGCCCGGCGTTCGGCTATGCAGGTCGACCCCACGTCGCGGAAATCGGGATTGGACACGGTGAAACCGAACGGTGGCAGGGCCTCCAGGTTCGCCAGCTTTTCCATGTGGCAGTAGCCGATGTCGCGGCCGGCCTTGAGGAAATCAAACCTCAGAAAATGCTGTGGAGCTCGGCGACACTGGCCGCGCGCACGGCTGCGATCGTGTCCGCCGGCGTGGTCAGGAAGCGGACGGTACGCAGGGTTTCGCACCCCTGGGCGCAGGCTAGCCGAAAGACCTCATCCACCAGTGCGTCCGCGATCGGCTGGGGATCCGTGAGGTCGAAAGCGACCAGTCGAACGATCTGCAGGCTCGGCCGACCGCCCTGCACAATCAAAATACGATAGAGGATCAATCCGCAGGGACGTCCCGCACCGTTCCGGGCGAGCAAGGCCCCACCGTCGACGGTTTCATCGGCAAGGGTCTCCAGCTCGTCGCGCAAAGCCCGTTCGTCGAATGGCGCATGACCGAGGCGGGCCAGGACGAGCCCGTCGGCCAACTCATTTGACTCCATGGGTTTCACCACAATGGTCATCCGATGAGTTTTGCCTCAATGTCGACGCCCCGCATTGATCTCGCTCAAACAATCGTGTGCGAGGAATATGCCCACACCCTCGACGACAAGGAGGACCCGAGCATGCTGGAGCTGAAGGCTCTCCCGGCCGGTTGTGCAGACCGTCGGCGGAGCAATGCCTGCAATAGCTGTGGTGCCCGTCCGTTCAGCGTCTGCGCCAGTATCGACGATGCCGATCTCAGCCGTCTCGATGCGCTGGCGGAGCATCTGGTGCTGAATGGCGGTGACACCCTGATCCGTGCCGATGATCCGGCCCGGCATGTGTTCAACATCACCTCAGGTTCGGTCCGGGTCTACAGGCTGCTGTCCGATGGCCGTCGGCAAATCACCGGCTTCCTGTTTGCGGGCGACTTTCTGGGCCTTGCGACCGGCGATCTGTATGTGTTCTCGGCCGAGGCGATCGAACCGGTCACGGCGTGCAGGTTCCGCAAGAGTGATTACCGGACGCTGATCCGCGAGACACCGGCGCTGGAGACCGCCCTTCTGGATCGGGCCAACCATGAACTGGCGGCGGCGCAGAACCAGATCCTGCTGCTCGGACGCAAGACGGCGGTCGAACGGGTCTCGACCTTCCTGCTGGAGATGCCGAACCATGACCCTGCGCGGCCGGGACCGTCGGGCCGTGTCCACCTGCCCATGACGCGCTCCGAGATCGCCGACTATCTCGGACTGACCATCGAGACCGTCAGCCGGGTCTTCACCCGCTTGAAGACACAGGGCGTGATCCGGCTGGTGTCCCTCACGGAAATCCGCATCGAACAGCCGGACAGGCTCCGCGCGCTGGCCGACGGCGAGGTTTGACCACCACGGTTTGACAGAGGTCAAAGACGGTGTCCGGAGGCGGCTCTAGGCGGATCGTGACGTCGATCGCGGGGATCGACGCTACGGAGCCTGACCATGACCCTGGCACATCCCGTCTGCGGGGAGACGCAACGCGCGCTTCGGGCCGCGGCCCTGATCGGGCGATACGACGCCAATCTGCCTCGCTACACCAGTTACCCGACGGCAGCGCAGTTCACGCCTGATGTTGGTCCCGGCGAATGGAAGGACTGGCTCGCGGCGGCTCCGGCCGGCGAAGCGGTCTCGCTCTACGTCCATATCCCGTTCTGCAAGACTCTCTGCTGGTACTGTGCCTGCAACACGCGCGCGGTCAATCGCTCCGAGACCATCCGAAGCTATGTCGATCTGCTGATCGAGGAGGCGAGGTTGACGCAAGCCGCGCTGGGCAGACGTCAGCGCGTGGCCCGGCTGCACCTCGGCGGCGGGACGCCGAACATGGTGGCCGCCGATGATCTCGACCGCCTCTTCGCCGGGCTTCGCGAGGCCTTTGCCTTCGTGTCGGAGCCCGAGATCGCGGCCGAACTCGACCCCGCCAGCCTGACCCGGACCTGGGTTCGCGCAGCGGCCCGCAACGGCCTCAGCCGGGCCAGCCTCGGCGTGCAGGATCTGTCGCCGCGCGTGCAGCAGGCGATCAATCGCTTCGAACCGTTCGAGACGGTCTCCCGGGCCGCCGACTGGCTGTGGGATGCCGGCGTCGGATCGCTCAACCTGGACCTGATGTACGGGCTTCCGCTGCAGACCAGGGATGACCTGCTCACCACCCTCGACCAGGTAACGACCCTGAGGCCTGCCCGCATCGCGCTGTTCGGTTATGCGCATGTGCCCTGGTTGAAGCCGCACCAGAAGCTGATCAACGAAGCCGACCTGCCGGGACCCGAAGAACGATTCGCCCAGAGCCAGGCCGCCGCTGCCTATCTCACCGACGCCGGGTATCAGGCCGTAGGTCTGGATCATTTCGCCCTGCCGCACGACAGCCTGGCGATCGCGGCACGATCGGGCGGGCTGCATCGCAATTTCCAGGGCTATACGACCGATGATGCCTCGACCCTCATCGGGCTCGGTGCGTCGTCGATCGGGCGGACGACGGCAGGCTATGTGCAGAACCACGCGGTCGAGCGCGACTGGCGCGCTGCCGTGGCCGAGGGCCGGCTGCCTGTTGCGCGCGGCCTGGCCCTGACGCAGGACGACCGCCGCCGCGCCGAGGTCATCGAGCGGCTGATGTGTGATTTCTCGGTGAGTCTTGCGGAAACGGAGCGCTCGCATGGTCCCGCGCCGGATCGCTTTGTGGCGGCCGTGGGCCGACTGTCGCCGCTGGTCGCCGACGGCCTTGTCGTCTGCGAGAACGACCGCGTTTCGGTGACCGATCCGGGTCGACCCTTCGTGCGCCTGATCTGCGCTGCGTTCGACACATCGCTCGCGCCGACCACCGGGAGGCACGGGCGCATGATCTGAGGTTTGCAACAGGTCAAGTCGTCCGGCCAGGGACGGCTTTCCGGCCGACCTTGCCAGTCGCGCCATATGCCGAACGCCATAGGTCGTTCGGGCCCCCGATGCGCCGATGCGGTGATCTCCCGATCCCGACATTTTCCGCAGATCGCCGCTCAGCGGCTCAGATAAAAGGACGTCCCCATGCACAAGACGCTTGCACTCGCCGGCCTCGTCGGCCTCGCCAGCCTGGTTGCCGCGCCCGTTTCCGCCCAGGACTGGCAAGTTGCCCGCAAGGGCGACTGGATTGTCACCGGCCGGATCACCGACGTGGCCTCCAGCGCCGACGACGCCATCACCACCGCCGCCGGTGCCGCCACCGGTCTGAATGTCGATGTCGGCAATGACGTCATGCCGACGCTCGGCTTTACCTACTTCCTGACCGACAACATCTCGGTCGAGGCGATCCTGGGCGCGACCCACCACGAGATCCGCGCCCAGGGCGGGACGACGGACGTGCCGGTCCACGAGACCTGGGTGCTGCCGCCCGTCGTCACGGTGCAGTATCGACCCGCCCCGGAAGCCCGCGTCAGCCCCTATGTCGGGGCCGGGCTGAACTACATGGTGTTCTTCAGCGGCAAGGACAGGAACGGCTTCGACGTGAACCTGGACGACGGCTTCGGTTATGCGCTTCAGGCGGGTGCGGACATTGCCGTATCGGGCCCCTGGACCGTGAATGTCGACGTCAAGAAGGTCTGGTTCAACACCGACGCCACGATCAACGGTGGTGCACTGAACAGCGACGTGAACCTCGATCCCTGGGTCGTTTCGCTCGGTATCGGCCGCAAGTTCTGATCATGCCGGTGGCGGCCGTCTCCGACGGCCGTCGCCTGCGTATCGCGCGTTCTCCGGTTGCGTCGACCCGCAGTCTTCGGGGACGGGACACAGACCCTTCAAGCCGCCCGGCCATTGGCAAGGGTCGACCTTGGGTCCACTTCGAGCGATCAAGAAACCTACGCTGCGACCGGCATCCGGGCGACGTTGCAGTGGGTCCACAGCCTGTCCATGGCCGTGACCAGGGCGTCCATCATGGCGTCGTCGTGGTTGGGCGAGGGGGTGAAGCGCAGGCGCTCGGTGCCCTTGGGCACGGTCGGATAGTTGATCGGCTGGACATAGATGCCGTGCTCTTCCAGCAGCATGTCCGAGATCATCTTGGCGTGGACCGGATCGCCGACGAAGACCGGCACGATATGGCTCTCGGACGGCATGACCGGGATGCCGGCCTCGGCGAAGCGGCGCTTCAGGGTCGCGGCCCGCTCCTGATGGGCGTCGCGCAGTTCGGGGTGGGTCTTCAGGTGCCGGACCGAGGCCAGGGCTCCTGCGGTCAGCGCCGGCGGCAGGGAGGTGGTGAAGATGAAGCCCGAGGCCCAGCTGCGGACCGCATCCACGATCACGGCATCGGCGGCGATATAGCCCCCCATCACGCCGATGGCCTTGCCCAGGGTGCATTCGACGATGTCGATGCCGTCCAGCACCCCGTCCCGCTCGGCCACGCCCGCGCCGGTCGCGCCGTACAGGCCGACCGCGTGGACCTCGTCCAGATAGGTCAGGGCCCCGTATTTCCGGGCCAGGGCGATGGTGCCCGCCAGGTCGGCGATGTCGCCGTCCATCGAATAGACGCTCTCGAACGCCACCAGCTTGGGCGCATCGGCCGGGGCCGCGGCCAGCAGGGTCTCCAGATGCGCCAGGTCGTTGTGCCGGAAGACATGCCGCTCGCAGCCGCCGTTCCGGATGCCCGCGATCATCGAGGCGTGGTTCAGGCTGTCGGAGAAGATGATCAGACCGGGCAGGATCTTCTGCAGCGTCGTCAGCGTCGCCTCATTGGCCACATAGCCCGAGGTGAACAGCAGGGCCGCTTCCTTCCGGTGCCAGGACGCCAGCTCGGCCTCCAGATCCACCGCCGAGCGCGTCGTGCCACTGATGTTGCGCGTGCCGCCGGCCCCGGCGCCCACGGCGTCCAGCTCGGCCGCCATGGCCTCCAGCACGGCCGGGTGCTGGCCCATGCCGAGGTAGTCGTTGGAGCACCAGATCACACAGTCCTGCCCGGACCCGTCCGCGCGACGCCGCACGGCCTTGGGGAACTGTCCGCGCACCCGCTTCAGATCGGCAAAGACCCGATAGCGGCCCTCGTCCCTGACCTGATCGACGGCGGACTGGAATGCGGCGGTGTAGTCGAAACCACTCGGGGTGCCGCGCATCATGCCCTCGCTCCATCGATCGCATTGAAGCGCAGCAGTGACGTGCCGGCGGCAGCCGCTCCAAGGGTGGCCGTCCAGCAGGCGACGGCTCCGAAACAGGCCATGCAATGTCCGCTCGTCGGTCCGCAAAGCGTGGCGGTCATCGCCATGTGATCCAGGGCCACGACGGTCAGCGCCGAGGCGAGGCCACCCAGTGAACATGCCAGGCCAAGCAGGCCGCCGGCGATGATTTTGCGTTCCAGGTCGTCAGTGATCGGCATCGTGGCCCTCCGCCGACCATAACATCCCGAACGTCGCCATGCGGCTTTGCGATAGATCAAAGCGGACGCCGCAGCGGTGCGGCAAAGCCCCCGGAGACAAGGGGGCGTGCATGCCGAATCGACCACAGACTGACGAACTCGCGTTCGGGACCATCACGCTTTTCGTGACTCTCGGAGTGCTGACCGTCGTCGCCCTTCTGGCGACGGCCTTCACCGACGATCCGGCATTCCGGTTTCATGGAACCATCCTGCTGATCGCCGGCGTGCTCTCGCTGGCGGCCATGACGCTGGGCATCAACAACGGGCGGTTCCGTGCCGACCCCTTGCGCTACTCCGACGGCGTCATTCGCGCCGGGGTCATCGCCACCATGTTCTGGGGCGTTGTGGGGATGCTGGTCGGGGTGGTCATCGCCTCCCAGCTGTCCTGGCCGGACATCTTCTATTTCCCGGAAGCCGGCTGGCTGAACTTTGGCCGACTGCGTCCGCTGCACACATCCGGCGTGATCTTCGCCTTCGGCGGAAACGCCCTGATCTGCACCTCCTTCTGGGTCGTGCAGCGGACCTGCCGGGCGCGCCTGGCCGGCGGCATCTGGCCTTGGTTCGTCTTCTGGGGCTACCAGCTGTTCATCGTCCTTGCGGCCACCGGCTATCTCGCCGGCATCACCCAGTCGCGCGAATACGCCGAGCCCGAGTGGTACGTCGACATCTGGCTGACCATCGTCTGGGTCGCCTATCTGCTGGTCTTCCTGGGCACGATCTGGAAGCGCAAGGAACCGCACATCTATGTGGCCAACTGGTTCTACCTGGCCTTCATCGTCACGGTCGCCCTGCTGCACCTGGTGAACAATGCCGCCGTTCCGGTGGGCCTGCTCGAAGCGCGCAGCTATTCGGTCTTCGCCGGTGTCCAGGACGCCCTGGTCCAGTGGTGGTACGGCCATAACGCCGTCGGCTTCTTCCTGACCGCCGGCTTTCTGGGAATGATGTACTATTTCGTGCCCAAGCGGGTGGAGCGGCCGGTCTATTCCTACCGCCTGTCGATCGTGCACTTCTGGTCGCTGATCTTCATCTACATCTGGGCGGGCCCGCACCACCTGCACTACACCGCCCTGCCCCAGTGGGCGCAGACCCTGGGCATGACCTTCTCGATCATGCTTTGGATGCCGTCCTGGGGCGGGATGATCAACGGCCTGATGACCCTGTCGGGGGCGTGGGACAAGCTGCGCACCGACCCCGTGGTGCGGATGATGGTCGTGGCCATCGCCTTCTACGGCATGTCGACGTTCGAGGGCCCCCTGATGTCCATCCGGACGGTCAACGCCCTGTCCCACTATACCGACTGGACCATCGGACACGTCCACTCCGGGGCGCTGGGCTGGGTCGGCTTCATCAGCTTCGGCGCGATGTACTGCCTCGTTCCCTGGCTGTGGAAGAAGGACCGTCTGTACTCGAACGCCCTGGTCGAGTGGCATTTCTGGATCGCGACCACCGGCATCGTTCTCTACATCACCGCGATGTGGGTCTCCGGCATCATGGAAGGCCTGATGTGGCGCGAGTACACGCCCGACGGCTACCTGGCCAACAGCTTCATCGAGACCGTCGCCGCCAAGCACATCGAGAACGTCATCCGCACCGTCGGCGGCCTGATGTTCCTGAGCGGCACGCTCATCATGTCCTACAACCTGTGGCGAACGATCCGCATGCCGTCCCCGGAAGCCTCCGAGACCGCGACGGCGATCGCGCCGCACCTGCTGCCGGCCGAGTGAGGATCACCATGTGGAAGAAACACGGACCGCTTGAGCGGCACTCTCTGTTGCTGATCCTCGGCATCGTCATCGTCGTCTCGATCGGCGGCATCGTCGAGATCGCGCCCCTGTTCTGGGTCGAGAGCACGATCGAGGAGGTTGAGGGCGTTCGCCCCTATACCCCGCTCGAACTGGCCGGCCGCGACATCTACATCGCCGAGGGCTGCTACAGCTGCCACTCCCAGATGATCCGGCCCCTGCGCGATGAGGTCGAACGCTACGGCCACTACAGTCTGGCTGCCGAGAGCATGTACGACCACCCGTTCCAGTGGGGCTCCAAGCGCACCGGGCCAGACCTGGCCCGGGTCGGTGGCAAATACTCCAACGAGTGGCACCGCCAGCACCTCGGCGACCCGCGCTCGGTGGTGCCCGAGTCCAACATGCCTCCCTACGTCTTCCTGGCCGATCAGGACCTGGACCTGCACGCCATTCGCGCCAAGCTGGCGACGATGCGGACGGTGGGCGTGCCCTATACCGACGACGAGATCGAGAACGCCGAGGCCGATGCCCGGGCCCAGGTCGATCCCTACGCCAGCGAAACCTCTGCCCTGCGGGGCCGCTACGGCCCTCGTATCGTCCAGGGCGACTTCGACGGCGATCCGGCGCGTCTGACCAAGATGGACGCCCTGATCGCCTACCTTCAGCAACTCGGCACGATGGTCGATTTCCGCACCTATCAGGCCGAAGATCCGGACAATATGCGATGAGCGGCCTGGACTACGAGACCGTGGCCCGTTTCGCCCAGCAGGGCGGACTGGTCTACTTCGGCGCGATCTTCTTTGCCGGCATCGCCTATGCGCTCTGGCCCCGTAATGGCGAGGCCTTCCGCCGCCTCGCCCAACTCCCGCTCGAGAAGGACGAGGACGACCATGTCTGACCGCGAGCGCGACGACCACACCGGCATCGAGACGACCGGTCACGAATGGGACGGCATCAAGGAGCTGGACAACCCGCTGCCGCGCTGGTGGCTGTGGATCTTCTACGGCTGCATTGCCTTCGCCGTGGGTTACTGGATCCTGATGCCGGCCTGGCCGGGGCTTCATGGCTACACGCCGGGTGTGCTGAAGCAGTCCGCCCGGGCCGATGTGGTCAAGGAGCTGAAAGCCTTGCAGATCCAGCGCGGGCAGGGCGAGGCCATGCTGGCCTCGGCCTCCCTGCAGCAGATCGAGGCCGACCCTGCGATGCAGGCCCATGCCCTGGCCATCGGCCAGTCGGTGTTCGGCGACAACTGCGCCAGCTGCCACGGCGCCGGGGGCGGGGGCGCCAAGGGCTATCCCAATCTGCGCGACGACGTCTGGCTCTGGGGCGGCTCGCTCGAGGAGATCGAACATACGCTGCGTGTCGGCGTCCGCTCCGGCCACGCCGATACGCGCATGTCACAGATGCCGGCCTTCGGGCGGGATGGCCTGCTGCAAGGGGCCCAGATCGCCGACCTGACGGAATATGTCGTCAGCCTCTCGGGCCGACCGGCAGACCCTGCCGCAGTGGCCCGCGCGACCCCCCTGTTCGCGGACAACTGCGCCGCCTGCCATATGCCGACGGGGGTGGGATCGCGCGAGTTCGGCGCACCGAACCTGACGGACCGGGAATGGCTGAACGCTTCGGACCGGGCCTCGATCACAAGCCAGATCCAGAATGGACGTAACGGGGTGATGCCGACCTGGGAGAGCCGGTTTTCTCCCGGCGTCATCAAGGCGCTGGCAGTCTACATCCACGTCAACGCCGGCGGCGGCGAGCCCTCGGTCGCGAAGGTCGAAACGCCGGCGCCATGACCATCCTGATCGACCGGACCCGCGAGCGCGCGCCGACGACGGGTCCGGTTTCCGTCGCCGAACGCCAGCGCGAGAAGGCGCGTCCGAAGGGCCTCTACAAGGCCCGGACGCCCATCTATCCCAAGCTCGTTCACGGCCCGTGGCGCTGGCTGAAATGGGCGCTGCTGATCGTCATGCTGGCGATCTACTACATCACCCCCTGGATCCGGTGGGACCGCCCGGGGGCCCTGCCGGACCAGGCCGTTCTCGTCGATTTCGCTGGCGGCCGCTTCTATTTCTTCATGATCCAGCTGTGGCCGCAGGAGGTATATTTCATCACCGGCCTGCTGGTGATGGCGGCGCTCGCCCTGTTCCTGGTGACCGCCCTGTTCGGTCGGCTGTGGTGTGGCTACGCCTGCCCGCAGACTGTCTGGACCGACCTCTACATCCATATAGAGCGGCTGTTCGAGGGCGACCGGAACGCGCGCATGCGGCTGGACGCGGCACCCCTGTCGTTCGACAAGCTGTGGCGCAAGGTCGGCAAGCACCTCGTCTGGATCGGGATCGCCTTCGGGACCGGCGGGGCCTGGATCTTCTATTTCCATGATGCGCCCGACCTGATCCGAACCTTCTGGGTCGGGACCGCGCCGATGACCGCCTATGTTTCGTGCGCCATCCTGACCTTCACCACCTATGTCTTCGCCGGCCACATGCGCGAACAGGTCTGCACCTATATGTGCCCGTGGCCGCGCATCCAGGGGGCCATGCTCGACGACCAGTCGTTCCAGGTCACCTATCGCTACGACCGCGGCGAACCTCGCGGCCCGCACAAGAAGACCGAAACCTGGACCGGGCGGGGCGACTGCGTCGACTGCAGTCAGTGCGTGGTCGCCTGTCCCATGGGCATCGACATCCGCAAGGGCGCGCAGCTGGAATGCATCAACTGCGGCCTGTGCATCGACGCCTGCGACGAGATCATGGACCGGGTCGAACGCCCGCGCGGCCTGATCGCCTATGACACCGATGCGGCAGTAGCCGCACGCTGCGAAGGCCGCAAGCCGCAGCACAGGCTGATCCGTCCGCGCACCCTGTACTATGCCGGGGCCCTTTTGCTGGTCAGCGGCCTGATGATCCAGGGCTTCCGCACGCGCGAGACCATTGGCGTCCACGCGCTGAGAGACCGCAACCCGGCCTATGTCCAGCTGCAGGACGGCGCGGTGCGCAACGGCTATACGCTCAAGCTCGCCAACCACGGCTTCGAGACGGCAGCGGTCCGGATTCGCTATGTGGGGGTCCCCGGCGCGGTCCTGACCGACCCCGGCCACCCTGGCTCCGGCCCCCTGGTGGTGGACCTGGCCCCCAATGTCGTGACGTCGCTGCGCCTGTTCGTCACCGTCCCGGCCGCCGCTGCGGACGCCAGGGCCGGGGAGGCGGGCGAGGACGACGATGACGCGGGCCAGGACGCGTCCTTCCAGATCATTTCCGGCGACGACATCAAGGTCGTCAGGACCGCCTTCGACTACGGAAGCCACGACCGATGACGATCCCCGCTGCCCCGTCCCGACCCCCGTTCACGATCAAGGGCTGGCATGTCGCCGCCGGGGTTGTGGCCTTCTTTGCCGTGGTCGTGACCGTGGACATGAGCTTCCTCGTGATCGCCTACCGGACCCACCCTGGTCAGGTCGAGGCCAAACCCTATGAAACAGGATTGATCTACAACGCCGAGCTCGAACGGATGCGCGTCCAGGACGCCCTGGGTTGGCGGGCGGGCGCGAGGGCCACGCCAGCGGGTCTCGAGGTCCTGCTGGAGGACCGGGACGGCGCGCCGCTGGCGGATCTGACCGTGTCCGCACTGCTCCAGCGGCCGGCCACCGAGCAGGGCCGTGCCCAGGTCCGTCTGACGCAGATCGAACCCGGTCGGTATCAGGCCGCCCTTCCCCTGACAGGGGCCTGGGATGTGCGCATCGATGCGACCGACGGCACCGGGCGGCGGATCGTCGCCGAAAGAAGACTGACATGGCCATGACCCTCGATACAGCGATCGGACGCGACATGTCGGCCTTCGTCCGACGGCGGGAGGACGGCCGCGACAGGCTCGATCTCCTGGTCACCGGCGCGCGATGCGCCGGCTGCATCTCGAAGATCGAGGGCGAGGTTTCGGCCCTGCCCGGGGTCCGGTCCGCCCGCCTCAATCTCTCGACCGGCCGGCTCGCCATCGAGGTTTCCGCCGGGGCGATCGATCCGGGCCGCGTCATAGGGGCCCTCGCCGGCCTCGGCTATCCCGCCACGCCATACGACCCGGGCGCAGCCCTGCAACAGCGCGATCGCGAGGGACGCAAGCTGATCCTGGCCCTCGCCGTCGCCGGTTTCGGGGCGATGAACGCCATGATGTTCTCGGTGCCCCTGTGGGCCGGTCTGTTCGACCAGGAGCTGGGCCCGGCGACCCGGACGATGATGATGTGGATGTCGGCGGCGGTGGGCGCACCCTGCGCGATCTTCGCCGGAATGACCTTCTTCGAGTCCGCCTGGCGGTCGCTGAGGGCCGGCCGCGCGAACATGGATGTGCCGATCTCGGTCGGCGTCATCCTGACCCTCGCCATCAGTTTTTCGGAGACGATCCTGAATGGCCGCGACGCCTATTTCGACGCCGCGGTTTCCCTTCTTTTTCTGCTGCTTATCGGGCGCTGGCTTGATCATCGGTTGAAGGCCAGCGCGCGCAGCGCCGCCGGGGATCTTCTGGCGTTGCAGGCCCCGACCGTCTGTCTTGTCGACGGGGCCGGGCGTGAACGGTCGATCCCGCTGGGCGATGTCGCGTCCGGTGATCGCATCCGGGTCCGGCCCGGCGACCGGATCCCGGTCGACGCCGTCCTGGAGGACGGCGAGGCCTTGCTGGACAACAGCCTGCTGACCGGGGAGAGCGCGCCGGAACGGGTCGCGCGGGGCCAGCTCTGCCGGGCCGGGGCGGTCAATCTGGCGGGCCTGCTGACCCTCCGCGCCGAGGCCGGGTCCGAAGACTCGACCCTGGCGGAAATCGCCCGGCTGATCGATGCCGGGGCACAGTCCCGGTCGCGTTATGTGCGTCTCGCCGATCGCGCGGCAGCGCTCTATGTCCCGGTGGTTCATGCCGCCGCCGTACTGACCTTCGCCGGCGGCTGGGCCCTGGGGCTCGACCCGCGCGAGGCATTGATCCGCGCCGTGGCCGTCCTGATTGTCACCTGCCCCTGTGCCCTCGGTCTGGCGGTGCCGGCCGTTCAGATCGTGGCCTCCGCCCGGCTGTTTCGCCGGGGCGTCCTGGTCAAGTCCGGTGCCGCACTGGAGCGGCTGGCCGAGGTCGATCACGTCGTCTTCGACAAGACCGGCGTCCTCACCGAGGGTCGGCCCGCCCTGATCGAAACACCCCGGTGCGTGGTGGCCATGGCGGCACCTCTGGCCCGGGCCTCGAACCACCCGATGGCGCGCGCCGTCGCCCGTGTCGCGGGTGACGGGCCGGTTGCAACGGACGTGATCGAGCACGCCGGCCTGGGTGTCGAGGGTCTGATCGATGGTCGGCGTGCCCGTCTGGGCCGGTCGGCCTTCGTCGGTGTTCCGACCCTGAGCGGGTCCGAGACGGAACTCTGGTTCGGTTTCGAGGACGGCCCGAAGGTGCGACTGCGGTTCTCCGACACGCCCCGCCCGGACGCGGCGCAGACGGTTGCGGCCCTGCTGGCCCGGGGACTGACCGTCGAGATTCTGTCCGGCGATCAGGCGGGCGTCGTCGAAGCAGTGGCGCGGAGCGTCGGCATTCCGGTCTGGCGATCCGGGCTACTGCCGGAGGACAAGGCTGAGGCTGTCGATCATCTAGCCGCTGCCGGGCGAAAGGTTCTGATGGTCGGAGACGGCCTCAACGACGCCGCGGCCCTCGCGCGCGCCCACGCCGCGATCGCGCCGGGATCGGCGATCGAAGCCAGCCAGAACGCCGCCGATCTGGTCCTGACCCAGGACAGGTTGATGGCGGTCGTCGAAGCGCTGGACGTCGCCCGTTCATCGCGTCGGCGCGCGCTGGAAAACTTCGGGTTTGCCGCGCTTTACAACCTGGTCGCCGCGCCTGCCGCCATGATCGGTCTGGTGAACCCCTTCGTCGCAGCCCTGGCGATGTCGGGATCGTCCCTGGTCGTGACCTTGAACGCGCTCAGGCTGCGCGCCGCCCGATGAACATCCTTCTCCTCCTCGCGCCGTTCTCGGTCATGCTCGGTCTTGTCGCGGTGATCGCGTTCGTCTGGACGCTCCGCTCCGGCCAGTACGACGACGTCAAGGGTGCCGCCGAACGCATCCTCATCGACGAGCCGAACCCGATCGCGCCGACGACGGACCCGACTGCGGAATCTGGCCCGAACTAGCCACCGCTGCCAGAGACTGCAGGGTGCGAAAATGACGACAATGGCCCGGCGGCCAGCCTTCAGTGGATCGCCGTTATTGCCCCGCGTCAGCGTAGGTCATGCGCCATCCCAGGTTGATCGGCACCTGCGCCGGGCGGTCGTTTGAACGGCAGTGGACGACACTCGCGAACCTGCCCGTCGGGCTGGCGTGGAAGGGCTGCACTGGAAGGGTCTCGCAGGTCTCCAGCCCGGTCACGCGAAGACTCCGCAGGCTTCCGCTGGCGTACTGAATGGTCCAGCCATCGCCATCGCGCGTCATCCCCGATATCGGCTGGTACCCCGCGAATTCGAAATCAAGGTCGACAGGGCCGAGCGCGGCGGAGGGCGTGTACAGATCGGTTCGATCTACGGCACCGGGTGTGAAGCGATAGGTGGTTTCTGCGCGCATGCGGTCGTCGGGGCGCGGGGCGGTCTCTCCCATCCGGTCCATCGCCGTCTGGTCTATCTGAAGCAGAACCGCGTCATCGGTCTCGGTCATGACCAGGTTGCGATGATAGGCCAGGGGCTGCAGCACCGTGCCGTCGTCAAGGGTGACACGCGTGATCAGCTGGGGGAAATCGGCGTCAGGCGAGCCGGCGACAAGGCCCGGCGAATACGGAATCGGGAAGTAGGGGTTGTTCATGTGCTGGCCCGTCCCCCCGTTGATCACGGGCAGGCCGAACAGCCGGGTTCCGTCGATGACCGTCAGCAGGGCGCGATCCTGCTCGCCGCGGTCGAACCAGGTCAGGGTCGCCCGGTGCCGGGACGCGCGCCAGGCGGCCAGGTCAGCCGTGGGGATCCTGTCCCTGTACCCCAGTCGATTCCATAGCGCATTGGTATAGACGTGCTGTCGCGCGAGGCTGAGGTTCTCGCCGAGGATTCGGTGCTTCGCACGATAGGCATCGGTGCGCCGTCCCTTGTCCCACAGGTTCACGGAGCCGGTGTCCGGGTCCACCCAGAAGTCCATATAGCGGGCCGTGATGGCGCAGGAGTAGGCATAGGCGACGTCCATCTCCTCGGGCGTCAGCACGCCGAGGACGGCCGCGGCCGACAGCACCTCCAGCATGGCCGTTTCCCCGTAGGCCCCGATCGAGCGCCCGTACTCGAAACCGTCTCCGGCGGGCCCGGCACGCAGAAGAATGAGGTCGGCGGAGTGGCGGAGCCAGACCTTGACCTGTTCGGGCGGCTCGCGGCCGACATCGATGAATCTCTGGGCGATCTCGCCGATCAGGAGAACACTGTATCGGTCGAAGCGACCCTGCCCATCCGTCTCGTCCGCGAAGCCGAAATCCGAGTAGGTGGCGTAGTGTTCAAGGGTTTTGGCCAAAAGGGCGTCGGCGGCGGCGGCATCCTCCCACCCGAGCAGGTTCCGCAACTGGGCCACGCTGTAGGCGACACCATAGTAGTTGTTGGGCAGGTCGATCAGGGTCAGGTCGGCTTCCCGGACGAAGCTGCGCCAGTCCAGCCGGGTCCTCAGCCGGGCCAGGGTTCCGGGATCGACGGCGGCCTCGAGCAGGCCGGCCTTCTGCAGCCGGTGCAGGGCGAGCAGGGAATAGTAGATGCCCCATTCCGTGTTGACGTCGTCCACGGTCATGGCCGTGATGTCCCGGAAACCGCGGATGTAGACGGCGCGCCGGGGATCGTCCGCCGGGGTCTCGAGGATCAGATTGGCCATGCCGACGGCGATCTTGCCGGGCAGGAATTTGTCCGTCGTCCCGAAGACCGGCTGGCCGTCGATCACCATGTCGCGCCGCTCGGTCATCAGCCGGACCAGCAGCGCCTCGACCTGGGGATTGAGCCGTTCGGTCACGGTCCGGTTCATCGGGGCGGGCGGCACCGTGACGGGCGCTGCCTGCACGGCCTGTGGCGTCGCGCACCCGACGGCAAGCGCCGCGACCATCATGACGCAGGCGGGTCGAACGCCGATAGTGATGCCGCTCACGTGCGTTCCCTCCATTGACCGGGTGGTGTCGTAAAAAGATACCGGCACCGTGGTCCTGACCACATGGGTGCCGGTTTAGTCACTTCAGGGAATAAAGCGCAGGATGGGGCGGTAACACCCGCGTGGCATATCAGTACCGGTAGCGAACCCCGAACACGAACTCGCGGCCGGTGTGTTCGTAGTTCAGGTTGTTCTTGCGCTGGCTGTTGATCCACCGCTCGTCATACTGGTCGGTCAGGTTGATCCCCTCGAACGAGAGCGTCAGGCTGTCGCCGATGTCGTAGGACATCGACATGTCGATGTTGGTCGACTCGGCCTTGCCTTCGACGTCGTTGCTGTTGGCCCCCGGAACGCGGATCAGATACTCGTCACGATAGGTGGCCGAAACCCGCGCCTCGAACGGTCCCTTTTCATAGTAGAGCGTGCCGCTCCAGGACGAGGGCGACTGGCCGACGATCGGCTGCCGGGTCGTGGTGCCCAGGGTCGCGCTGACGATGTATTCGATCTCGGACTCGACCTGGGTGTAGTTGAACAGGCCGCCGAAACCCCGGAACCTCTCGGGCAGGAAGTTGAACGGCGTCTGCAGCGTGATCTCGAAGCCGTCCAGGTCCCCGCCGGGCGTGTTGCGGCTGGAGGTGAAGATGACGTCGGACGACGGCAGGACGCCGGCCGGGAGGATGTCGTTCGGGAAACCCGTCTCCGAGAAGGGCAGACGCTCGCGCGTCGTCTGGACGAAGGAGTCGATGGACTTGTGGAACAGGGCGAAGCTGAACAGGGCCTCGTCGTAGGGATACCATTCCACGCTCAGATCGTAGTTGGTGGCGCGGATGGGATCCAGGAACGGGTTACCGACAGTCAGGGTGACGTCCGCAACGCCCTGGGCGACCGTGCCGCCGGGGGTGAGCTGGTTCAGGGCCGGCCGCGCCATGACCTTGGCGGCGGCGAAGCGCACGATCAGGTCGCTGATCGGCTCGATGGAGACGTTCAGCGCGGGCAGGGTGTCCTTGTAGGTGTTGGTGAGGTTGAGCTCACGGGTTCCGAGCAGACCGGTCGCATTCACTTCCGTCTCGACATAGCGGACGCCGAGGTTGCCCCGGACCGGCATGTCCATCAGCGACGTCTGGAAGTCGGCCTGGAGGAAGATGCCTTTGGACGTCTCGCTCACGGCGCGCGTTTCGCCCGCGAACGGCGTGACCCGGAAGTCGCCGAATTCATTGACGCAGTTACAGCTGAAACCGATCAGGGCATCGAGTCTGGCAATGTCGGGGATGACAAAGCTCGACGGCGTGGAGCCCGGCAGGGTCAGGGACCCCCGGCTCAGGCCGGTGACGCGGGTCGAATACTGGTCGATCGTGATCCCGCGCGCCGCCAGAAGGGCGATGGCGGTTGCCGGAACGGCCTCGACCGCCTTGCGATCCTCGACCACCGAGAAGCCGAACTCCTTCTGCGATCCGCCGGCGCGCAGCGTGAGGCTGTCGTTGAAGTCCCAGGTGAACTCGGCTTCCAGGGTGTCGTAGGTATTCTCCGTCCGGTTCGGACGCAGACGGATGATCGAGGCGTCACCCAGCGCGGCCGACGAGCTGAGCGACCAGTTGGCCGGGTTCGTGACATCGAAGCCGTAGTTGATCGACGGCACATTCACGTCGCCGGAATAGTCGTAGCTGTAGCCGTCGACGTCATAGCGATCGAACGAGACCGTCGTCTGCTGGGGGTTGGTCCCGATCGCCTCGGAGCTGCCGACGAGCCCGCGGAAACGGAAGGTGTCGGTGAAATCGTGGGTCAGGGTCAGTGCGTTCTGGGTGAACTTCGTCGACAGAATATCGATGCGCTGTTCGGAGCGGGCGTCAACGTCGTCGAAGGTCGCGCTGATCAGGGTGGCATTGTCGTCGATCACACCGCGGACCAGATCCATGGCCCGGAAGCCCTGGACGCCCGCTTCACGCGCGGGGCTGATGATCTCCAGGAACTCCTCGTTCCGGGTCTGGTCCAGCTTGGCGTAAAGCGAATCGAACGTCAGTCGCGTGCGGTCCGACACGTCGAACTGGATGGACCCGGTGACACCCAGGCGCTCGCGATCGTAGGTGATGCGGCCATAGCGCGGAATGCGCGGATGAGCCGCCAGATGGGCCGCTGCCTGGGCCGCGAGACCCGTCAGCGTGCGGCCGTCTGCGGTCGTGATCGTCCCGACCGACTGATAGCAGCGCGTCGAGTTGACGTAGGAGGTGATGACCCCGGCCACCGAGGTCGGCACGCAGCCGTCGTCGGCAGGGACGCGGAAGCCGACCGAGCTGGAGCCGTCCTCGAAAGTTTCGCGCTTGCTGTAGGCGGCGGAGACGAGCGCACCGAGACGGCCATCCAGCCAGCGATTGCTGATCAGTGCGGTTGCCCGGGGGCCTGTGTTTTCCGACAGGTCATTGTAGGTGGCCTGGGTTCCCGCGGCGAAGGTGAAGCCCGAATAGTCGAACGGACGGGCGGTCTGAAGATCGACGGTGGCCCCCAGCGAACCCTCGTTGACCGAGGCTTCCTGAGATTTGCGCACGGTGATGCTGTTGAACAGCTCCGAGGCGAAGACGTTGAAGTCGAAACCCCGGTTGCGGTTGGCGCGCCCCTGGTCGCGGCCGCCGGTGGTTGCCAGGGCTTCCAGGCCATTCAGGCGAACCCGGACGAAGTCGGAGCTCAAGCCCCGGACGTTGATCGAGCGGCCCTCGCCGCCGTCACGATCGATCTGCACCCCGGGGACGCGCTGAAGCGATTCGGCGAGATTGAGGTCGGGGAAGTCGGCGATATCCTCGGCGCTGATGGAGTCGACGATCGAGTTCTCGTTGCGCTTCACATCGATCGCGGCCTGCAGCGACCGACGGAAGCCGGTGACGACCACCTCATCGACCACTGTTTCCTGCGACGTGGATGGCGTCTGGGCCAAAGCGCTTGTCGCCATGGCACCCATCGCGACAGTGCCGAACAGAATGGATCGCAGAATCATCGTTTTCTCTCCCCCTGACCGTCTGCTTCTTGGTGAAGCTTTTTCGGTTCAATCTCTTATTGATACCGGTGTCATTCGACTCGTCAAGGGCTGGCGATGTCATTGTTCGAGCAACAACGAGATGCCGACGCCCCGGACACGCTTGTTGCGCACCTTCGGTGCAAACGTCAGCCCGGAGCGGTCCCGCCAGACCCGCGCGGCCCCTTAGCCGGTATCGATGCCGCTCTCGATCGGCCGGTGATTCAGGTTCGACGACGGCAATGAGGACCTCAAGGACATCATCAAGTCATCCGGATCACGTCCGGCGTGGAGGCGCGCAGACGGCCAGGTTTGCCGACGCTGGCCCGAGCCAATCGATCCAGACGGCTGCGGGACGACCGGTCGCCTGTTTCAGAGCGTCGTACGGGTCGCAGAATCCGGGCTCCAGCAAGCTGGCAATGCCCAGGGTGTTGATCGCGCCGGCGCGGTCCCACATTCCCGCATAGCCCGGCTGCCCGGCTCGCGCCCTGTCTGCGTCAAACTTGATCCGGGAGTTGACGAACTCCTGATGGGTCAGCCTGCCATCCGCGTAGGGGAGGAGCCAGGAGACGGCATCGCGTGCGCTTGCACCGGCAGGGTTCCGCCATCCGAACCAATCCTCGCCATGCACCCTTGCCGCCAGAGCCGCCGTCATCAAGGGATCCAGATTGTAGGTGACGTAGTGGATCGCGTCACGCTCGTGGAAGTCGTGGACGGTCGCGTCGGCGAGAATGTTGTTGCTGACGTGGCGGCGATAGGCGGCCCGGGCACGTTCGATCAGCACCGGGTCGCCAACGCGATAGGCCGCAAGGGTCGCCAGCTTGATCCTGTGACTCTGCCAGTTCGTGCCGGCATTGATCGGGGTGCCGTCCATGGCGTCCAGGTAACCGACCGAAAGGGCTCGCCAGAAGGCGTCGATCCGCGTCTTGCCCTCCGGCGTCAGGGCGTCGCTTACGAGATCCGTCGTCATGATCAGGGTATCGAAGCCGGTTTCGTCGATCGGGTTGAAGGACCAGCGATAGGTCTCTGCCCAGGCCATCAGATAGACCTCGGCGCGCTCCGCGTAGCGACGCTCGCCCGTCAGCCGATAGGCGAGACCCAGGGACAGGGAGATCGGAAAGTCCTCTCGCGCCCGGCCACTGATCTCTCGGATGCCTCGGCCGGGGAGGGTGCCCTCGGTGTGGATCACGGGGATGGCACCGGGAGGTCGGGACAGGCCAACCGTGGCATTGGCAATCACGGAGTCGGCCGACAGGGTGCCGACGTAAGTCGGCAAGCGATCTTCGGCTCCCGGCCCAAACAGGGCGAACCCGGATGCGGGTTCCCCGATCAAGACCGGAGGCATGGACTGCCCTTCGGCCCTGGCCCCGTCATGCGCTGCCGCGGCAAGCATGATCAGGAAGCCCGCCAGCAGGCAGAAGACGGCGCGCGATACCGGCCGCGACCGTCCTGTTGTTCCGGGCGCGACCTGGCCTACCATCGGCGTTCCGCCATCTGGGCCGAGGCGAGCAAAAGCGCTCCCAGGGCCGCGTCATCGTTTTCGAATGCCGCGAAACGGGCAGAGGTCTGAAGAGCGTCCCAGCCGTTGAGGGCCGCGCTCTCGCCCTCGTTGAAGCTCAGCATTCCCGTGTTCAGACCCCATGTCAGCCCGAACACGAACAGCGCCGAGGCGCCCATATCGGCTGGCGTCGACCCATCGTCGAGGCGGGCGTGCCACAAGCCGTCAGGCCCCTGGGTGCGGGTGACCGTGCGTGCCATCTCACGGTACAGGGCGACATACTCGAGGCGGGCCAGGTCTTCATCGGGCAAGGCGTCCACCATTCGCGTCAGGGCGGCGAAGGCCGTCGCGTTGATCGTGGCGTCGAAATGCCGTTCGCCGATGGCGTCTTCATTGGCATGAAAAAGCAGGGCCTCGCGGTCGAAGAGGGTCAGCGCCAGACGCCGGAAAGCCGGGTCGAGCGAAGCGACCTTGGCCCGTCCCGCCTCGCCCGCCCATGGCCCGACCCAGAGATCGGAACCCCGGAGCAGATCGTCGGTCCGACAGTCAGACCCGGCGCAGATGAGGGGCATTGCGATCGGGAGTGCTTCCGCTCCGGGCACTTCGGCCTGTGCGGCCGCGGTGGAGTATCGCGGGTCGCCGCTTGCCCGTCCGAGGGCGTCCAGGCCGAGTGGCAGAAGGGGATGGTCCGCCTCGATCCGTCCTTGCCCCTTCGCCGCCAGACGTCGCTCGACCAGCGGTGTGACGACCTCCAGCACACCGGCGCTCCAGGCCGGGCTGGTCGTTGAAATCGATGTCGGTGGCGGGGCCTCCGCCACGGTTCCGCACCCCGAGACCGACACGACCGCGAGCAAGAGGGAACAGAGACGCACGGTTCTAGGGCGCATACGGGACCACATTGTTCTGGCGGCTGATCTCGAGCGGTTCGCCGTCAAGAACCAGCCGGACCCGGCTGCCGGTCGGTACCGATGACGGAAGCGTCAGGGTCACCGTCTGGACCTTCGGCCGAAGATCGTTCGGGGCCTCCAGCGCTTCGAACGGGGCGCCGGTAAGGGGCACGCCCTGCGTCGTTTCCACGACCACCCGCCCCGAGGGTGAGGCGACGGACCCAAGGCTGTGAACGTTCATCGTCATCTGATGGCCGTTGATGGTCACATCGGACCGGCTGATCCCGACATCCGGACGGATCGCCATCGCCGGCCCGGCCTCGACAAGCTGGAGCTCCAGAACACTCGCACCGGGCGGCAGGATCAGCGGCAAGGGCTCGCCGGGTCCGAACGGGACCGTCCGGGCCTCCGCCGTGTCGGCACGGTCATCACCGTCCCCATCCGGCCCCTGAGTGACACGCCAGGTTCCAGGCTGGATTTCAGCCCCCGTGATCGCCGCGCGCACGGGCCGGTTCGACAGGTTCCAGACGACGACGCGAAACCCGTCTGCGGCCGGTTCGCGCACGAGGATGGCCGTTCTGAGAGCGTCTTCGGGATCGTCGAAGCGCCAGCTGATCCTGTGGCCCGGAACGATGCGGTTGCGGGCGTGAGCGACGCCGCCCAGCCTCGCGCGCTGCAATTGCACGCTGGGCACCTCCACGCGGTCGGTCCACCAGTGGTCCTCGGTCTGCATGCGCATGCGCACGGAGGCCGACTGAAGCTCGCGGGCATACAGGCGTTCCAGCGGCTCACGGTTTCCTGTTTCGGCGGCAGCGAAGGTCAGGGCATCGGACGGTGCGTCCGGTGCGTTGGCCAGGTCCACATAGCGCTGATCGAGCTCCGGCCGGCCCAGGTCGCGGCCCACGTCGCTGTTGATACTCGCGAACTCCGCCGAGCTCGCCGGGTCTCCCAGTGGCTCCAGATAGGCAGCGGCACCCGTCCACCGCCATGCAGACCACAGCAACATTGCGGTCGGCCCAAGCCCGGACCCGCGCTGTGCATCCGTCGTCCAGTTTATGTCCGCCGGCCAGGAGATCGTCCCGTCGGCACCGGTCTGGCGATGGGCGACGTAACCGTCCGCCAGTTCGAGCAGCAGCGACCTCAGTTCCGGAGAGCCGTTGTAGTCAACCAGAAGCATCCCCGGATGCAGGATCAGATGCGACTGGCCCTTCGACCAGTCCCATGGCGTTTCGCGGGCGAACCGCGAACCGCCGAAGTTGCTCGAGATGATGTGCCGATGGCCGGCCGCGTTGATCGCCGTGATGTCGGCATAACGCCGCGCCGTCGCCATCAGCCGCTCGACAGCGACGGGATCGCCGCGGTTCAGCAATGCCGCCTGACTGATGGCGTTGATGCCTTCCTCGTAAGTGTGAAGCTCGTCGGTCTGGATCCGGTTCAGGCCGTCGTCCCACATGCCATTGCGATAGCTCGCTTCGACGAGTGCATTCACCGAGGCGTTGAGTTTGTCCGGATCGACACCCATCAGGGCCGGGCCAACCCATTGATTGGTCAGGTCCGTATCGTCGGAAATCCCGCCTCCGAACTCACCGTCGACCTGGCGGTTGTCGATCCACCAGTTCACGAAATGGCGCACCTGCTTCAGCGTCTCCACCTGACGGAAGGCCCACAGGGGAACGCCGGCGGGAGGGACCGGCTGGACGAAGTCGGGCAGGGGCTGGGCCGCGTTCCATTCGCTCCAGTAGGCCCGGCCCTCGACATTGTCCGGATCGATCCTCAGCAGATCGGTCAGGTCGCGATAGAACCGGTCGAACAGCGCCAGGTCCCGCGTGATCTGGCGTTCCTCGACCAGAAAGCCGTAGCTGTCCTTGATCTGCATCAGGCGGTCGGCGACATGCTCGGCACGCGCAGCGTCGCGGGTCTTGAAGATCAGGCGGACGCCCATGCCGTCCAGGCTCCGGGCACTGAAGTCGGAAGCGGCGGCGGCCACGGTCAGGTACAGGCTGTGATCGTTGTCCAGTATGCGGTCCCGGGTGTCGAGAAAGACGGTCCGGGCCTCCCCCGGGCGGACAGAGACGTTGATGTCGAGCAGATCCCGCAGCGGCCAGGTGGGGTCCTTGACCCGTATGTTCAGCGAGATCAGGCCCGCGGCATCCGGCGTGGCGGTCAGGGCAGGAATGTCGAGCACGATGCCATCCAGACCACCCGCCTCCTGAAAACTCAGGGTCGACACATTGCGGATCAGGGGACCGCCCGGTCGGCCGCGGCGGAAATCGATCGGCACCACGACATGGACGATCGGCCGACTTCTCGTCAGGGGCGTGGCGCGGGCCAGGCCTGGCGCGCTGTCGGGCAGGGCGACGACCGTGTCGCGCTCCTCCTGTGGATAGCGGCCTGCAATGAAAGCCGTCACGTCGTCGATGGCGACATAGCTTGGCTCGACCGCGCTGCGGACGACGTAGCGGTAGTCGCCGAGGCTTTGAGGACTGTCACCCGCCGTCACGTTGTAGACGCCGATCTCCTGAATGGGGGTTTCTGGCTCCGTGTTGATGAAGCGCAGTGCGCCGCCCTGCTGGGCAGGCAGGCGCGTCGAGGTGCGTTCGGCACCCTGCGGGCGTTGAAACAGACCTCGCGGCGGCGACGTATCGATCACGCGGCTGGCGTTGATCCGGGCGTCGACGGCAGCCACGTCGCCATAGGCTGCGCCCTGGATTTCCACCTGGTTCCATGGCTCCTGCGGCAGGAACCAGGTCGCAGACCGGCCGCCCATCGAATAGACGTTCCAGTCCGGCAGGATGAAATAGTCGCTCCGCCCGGGCAGGCGTGAACGATTGTAGACGCCGGGCCATGTGGTCTCCCGGATGCCGTCGTTGCCCTTCCAGTGCCGCTGCGCGACGTCGCGTTGATCCGTGAACTCGACGCGACGAATGGTCGTGACGTCATCCGCCAGATACGGGGCTGGGCCCTGATCGAAGCCGAAGCGACGGTTCCACGCATCCTGCCAGGGCCGGGATGCCTGTGCCGGTGGCGGGGCATCGGCGTTTCCCGGTCGTCGCATCGCGCCGATCTCGGCCCCGGACAGGGCCCGTTCGTAGATCCTCAGATCATCGTAGTCGGACCCGCGCGTGAAGCTGTAGCGGCTGTGAACCTGTATCGGCGACACGATGCGGGCTGCCGTGCCGAACTGATCGAGAGCCGCGTCCAGCGGCGCAGAGGTCGCCTCGGCCGCGACGCGTTCGCCGTCGACGAACAGCGCGATGCCGGTCGTCTCGTCCCAGGTGAAGGCGAGGTGGGTCCAGTGATCGGGATCCGGCGCGACCGGCAAGGTGTAGGATACACGCACCCGGGCCAGATTGGCGTCGGTGACGAAAGCGTCGAAGCCGGAGCCGTTCCAGTCGATGCGCAGGAACGTCATGTCCCAGCTGGAATGGTTGGCATAGCCGACGCGGAACAGGACGAACGGCGTCGGACCGGTCGCATACCGGGCCCGCCAGTCGAATGCGACCGTACCCCGTTGCGCAAGGATGTTGCCGGGCGCGGACCAGGCCAGTTGCTGATCATCGCTCCCTTCGAGGTAGCCACCCCGGGCCCCGCCGGTCGGTCTCACGGCGATCCTGTCGGCGAATGTCGGCTCGGCCTGACCCCTGGCAAGGTCCGCCACCACACTGTTGTCGGCCGACATGTGAAAGAGCAGGCCATCGGGCGGACCCGTGACCTGCCGGGCGACCGCTCCGCCCGGCGACCCAATCGCGACGCATAACGCAAGCCAGCCCAGCCGGCCGATGAACGTCCGCATGCTTCCCCCAATGGCGGTGCGAAGCCGGCATGGTGCACGCCGTTCGCCCTTGCCTTCGCGCTCCTCTGCGGCTTTTGACCTGCCGCCTGCAAAGACTATGACACCGGTTTCCGGAAATGAAAGCCAGGCACTGCTGACGTTTCACCGGCGACGACGATCCCTTGGCCTCCATTGCGTTGCTCAGCCCGAAAGGCCGAAGCGGTACTCGCTGGCGGAGCGATAGGTCTCTCCCGGGCGGAGGACGGTGGACGGAAACTCGGGCCGGTTCGGGCTGTTCTGAAAGTGCTGGGGTTCAAGGCACAGGCCACAGCGCGGATGATAGGGGACGCCGCCCCGGCCGATCATCTCAACCGCGTTCGCAGTATAGAATTGAACGCCGGGTTCGGTGGTCCAGAGCTCCAGCCGGCGCCCGCTGGCGGGGTGATCCACCCGGGCGGCGCGCCGCAGTGTCCCTTGCGGCCCGCGAACGACGAAGTTGTGATCGTAGCCGCCGCCGATCGTCATCTGCTCATCGGGCGTCGCGAGGTCGCGGCCGACCGGCTTGGGTCGGCGGAAGTCCAGCGGCGTGCCGGCCACCGACCTCAGTTCGCCGGTGACGATCTTGTCGGGTCCGAAGGCGGTGAACCGGTCGGCGTCGATCGTGACGACATGGTCCAGGACCAGTCGATCGGCGGCACCGGACAGGTTGAAATAGCTGTGATGGGTCGGGTTGAGGACCGTCGGCCGGGTCGTCGTCGCCTCGAATGTCAGGGTCAGGCGATCGTCATGGGTCAGCCGGTAGGTGACGGTGATGACCAGTTCGCCGGGAAAGCCCTGATCGCCGTCGGCGCTGACAAGGGTCATCGCCACGCCGGGGCCTGCAGCCGTCTCGTCGACACGTCCGGTCCAGTTGCGCTTCGAAAAGCCGACCGGGCCGCCGTGAGAACTGTGGGCCGCGCCGCCGGTGTCGAGCTGGACCGTACGGCCATCCAGGTCGAACCGGCCGCCGGCGATCCGGCCTGCGTAACGGCCGATCGTCACTCCGAAGTTCCGCGAGCGCGCGACATAGTCCGCATGGGTATCGAGGCCGAGGACGATATCGGCCAGGACTCCGGTCCGGTCAGGCATGGTCAGGGACGTCACCGCCGCACCCCAGGTCATGATCTTCGCCGTGTGGCCCGCCCGGTTCGTCAGCGTGAACAGCCTGACCGGTTCCCCCATGTCCGTCGTTCCGAAATCGGACACGGTCACGCCGGCGGCGACGGGAGTTGGCCCGGACGGCCGGAGGATCGCACAGGCCGACACAGGGAGGGCGGCCAGGCCACCGGCAAACAGGCGACGGTCAAGAACGGGTCCCGTCATCGGGGCCTCCTGTTGGTGCCGTCAGTCAGCGAACGGTCGATACCGTCGCGGAATGGCCGCTGGCAGTGGGATCAGTCCAATGCCAACGCGTCTTGTGTGGACGGCGCTCGATTGGCAAGGGCGTTGAAGTCAGGGATTGGTGGGTTCCGGTCTCGTGATTGGCCTGTGGATGCCGGGCCTGGCCCGCTCGTCCTGGTGGTGTCCGCTGGCCCGTTCTCCCCGCTCCACGGAGAACCACGCTGCGCCGACGCGTTATTGGAAGGTCCTGGCCGTCGGTCCCGGTCCGGATCGCATCTCCTCGTGGCGGCCCACGCCCGGGCCGGGTCTTTCCGCCCGTTCGGGGCGTTGTGACTTGCGTCAACGCCTGACCGAGGCCTCCGCATAGGGATCGTCCTGGATCGGCGGGGTTTCCGGGACGGTCAGGGCCAACGGTGCGCCCGCCGCTGCCTGAACCGAGATGGGGGAGGGGTGTGTCAACATCGCCTGGTTGCCTGCCAAAGCCACCGGGCGGGCCAGGCCGGTCATGACCTCCGCTCCCGTCGCCGTCGAATGGCTGCCCGTCCGGGAGTTTGGCGGCGAATAGCCCCGGCGTTACGGGGCCTTGCACGACCGGCGTCAGATCAGAGCACGGTGCCGGGGGTGTGTGGCGGTCGAGGCACAGACTCTCACCACCGACGGGCTGGCGTCATATGGGGCAGCTCTGGATCGGCTGGATCTGAGGCATCTGGATCAGCCGGGTCGGCTTGACGACAACTACCAGGTTTAAAACGCCCACGCGGCGGCCCGTCGATGAGAGAGACGGCCCGACCGCCGGAATCGCGCTTGACGCGTTGGCGGGATTGGCCAACCCTCGTTCTCGAACGGGGGGCTTAGCATGCGCTGGTTGGGGCTTGAGTTCCGTTTCCCCCTGAGGGGGTGGTGCCCGGGCGACGGAGCGGGTCTGTGAGGCCCCGGGTTCCGGTCCGGGCTGTGCTTGCCGCATGGGTCCTTGGCAGTCTGCCTGGGGTGGGTTTGGCGCAGGCGGTCGAGCAGTATGGATATGACAGCCTTGGTCGGCTGATCGCCGTCGATCGCTCGTCCCAGACCAACACCGCCTATCGCTACGATGCTGCGGGCAACCGGACCACGGTCACCACGCTCAATCAGATGGAGGCCGTCTGGCAGGCAGAAAGCCTTCCCCACGTCATCGGCTACGGGATTCCGGGAGGCTGGGAGGCCTCGGCCGGGCTCGGTTCGGGCTTCATGACCTACGGCCCCTATACGCCCGCGACGCCGACGGGTCTGAACATCGCCAGCTGGCGCATCAAGGTCGACAGCCACACCTACCCCGACACGGGCGATGTGGTGGCGCTGGACATCTGGGACGCCACCGCCGGGGTCAGCCTCGGGTCCGCGGGCTTTGATCGCCGCGCATTCACGGCCAGCGACACCTATCAGTATCTGGACGTGCCCTTCGCGCTCGTGGCTGCGTCGAGCGGGCACCAGCTGGAGTTCCGGACCTGGTCCACGGGACGGGCGACGGTCGGGGTAGACGCTCTCGGGTACCGCCGTGCCGGTTCGGCCTGGTCCGGGACGGACAGTTCGATCTATCACGTCGTCGGTCGCGCGGCCGCTGACGGGTGGGCTGCCAGCGTTACGGACCCGGCGGGGCACATGACCTACGGGCCCTATGCGGCCGCCCCGGTTGGCGCGCGCACTGCGATCTGGCGGATGCGCATCAACGACAACACCAGCCCCGATACCTCACCGATCGTCACGATCGACATCTGGGACGCCAGCGCGGGGCAGTCCCTGGGCACGCGGACCCTGAAGCGTCAGGACTGGAAGCAGGCCAGTCAGTTCCAGCTGTTCGAGATCCCCTTCGTGCTCGACCCCGCCCGGGCCGGCCACGCCCTCGAATACCGAACCTACTTCCACCGCAACGCCAACGTCGTCCTCAACTGGGTGGGCTACCGATGATGAGATTTTTGCAGGCTGATATGCAGGCCAGGTCAAAGAACAGGGCCCGGCAACCGCTCTCCGAAACTTGCAGGAGCGACGGACATCACCGGCTGTCGAGGGCAAACCGGACGAGGGCCCTTGCCATCAACGGGTTGTTCTCGCTTGCCCTTGTCGTCGGTATTGCGATTCAGGGGCCAACGTCGGCCCAGATATCGGCCAAGGCAGCTCCTGAATTCCGGACGTCTGATCGGCTGAATGTCGATGTCACGACCGGATTGCCTTTCTGGACCGTGCCGGATGTTTCCATAGGACCGCAGGGGCTCGGGTTCACGCACTCCGTCTCGTCCGAGAAGGCCAGTTTTCTGATCCCCAAGGATGGGTATCTGCAGAGTTGGGTTGCCGGGAGCAGCGGATCAGACTGTGCCGCGCGTCCGGGAATTCAGCAAATTTTGGTCGCGAGGTGGAATCAGGCTGGCGAGTGTTTCTACCTTGAGCAAGGGTCTTACAAATCCTACTCGATGAAAGGTAGTTATCTAGAAAGCGAACCTGGTGGATTTGTCTACACACTATCAAACGGGACACGAATACATTATTTCACGCATAATGGATACTATAGCCCCGGCGGGGTATCGTTCGTCGAGGAGCCTGATGGCACGATCACGACATTTTATTATCAGACCGGCCGCGCTGCGCCTACGCCTCCTCGCTTGAGAACGGTCGCAAAAAGCAACGGATTCCGACTCTATTACAGGTACGCCTCCGACAATCCAGCGGATGCGTCGTGGAGCACCGTTGTTGGTGTCACCGGATACAACGCCGCCTATGAGGCTTGTAATCCAAGTCAGAATTGTAACTTCAGATTCAACTGGCCGAGTTCAAACTATGTTCAGACTGAAAATGGAAACTTTCATACAACCGCGATAATAGACGACACAGGACAATCGACAGAATTTATCGTTGATCTTAGCTATCAGTTCGGGAACTATGGAAGATTCAACAAGGTTAAACTTCCAACCAGTGACGTACCAGACATCATTTACACCTACTGTCCCTTCGGGCCGGGGTGTACGAATATGGTATATTCGGGAGGCGGATACCCGGTCAGCATTACATCGATAACTGATCTTGTCCTTACGGCCAGTCAAAATGGATTGACGTGGAACTACGGCATGAGCAGCGAGGGTCCTTATCATCTGGGCCGAAACTCAACGGCACCAAATGGCAACAAGGTGATGGTACGGACGACCAACGCTGGCGAGATGGTCTCCCTCACGACGCCAGACGGTTCGTACACCTTCGATGGCACTCCGGCCGGCCATTTGACGAGCGGTCCACTCCCCGACGGGACGCAAGCAGGCTACGTCAGGGATGCCAGAGGCAATATCACCCGGATTACAAGGGGCTCCGGCGTATCCGCAGTCGTCGAACAAATCTCAGTCTATCCTGTTGACTGTTCGATCCGCACGACCTGCAACAGTCCGATTTCGGTTACGGATGCGAATGGCAACCAGACCGTTTTTCAATACGACCCTGTCCACGGCGGGGTGCTTAAGGCGACCGGTCCTACGGTGAATGGAGTAGTGAGGGAGACACGCTACACCTATGAACAGCGTTACCCGTGGTATCTGAACCCGGCCGGGGTGGCCGTTCAGGACCCGCATCCGATCTGGGTCCTGGCCAGCGAGAGCACGTGTCGCACCGGCCAGCCATCAGGCTCGGGTTGTGCGATCCCCGGCGACGAGGTGCGTACGGTGTATGAACGCGGACCGGCATCTGGCCTGAACAATCTTCTGGTTCGCGGGATCGTTCAGGATGCGACCGGCCTGGCCGCCAGGACCTGCTACGCCTACGACCGCTTTGGGAACAAGATCAGCGAGACCGGCCCGAACGCGAACCTGACGAGCTGCCCGTGATGAAAAACATCGTCGAAATCTCACAACCTTCTGGCCTGGCCCTTGTCGCTTTTGCGGTCGGCTTGTTGGCCCAGCCGACATTCGCATCGGCCCAATCCTCCGCCTCCGCCTATACGACAGGCTATCGCTATGATGCGGGTCGTCTGGTGGGGGCGATCTCACCCGACCCGGATGGCACTGGCCCGCTTGGATTCCAGGCCACGCGAACGACGTATAGCGCAAAAGGCCTGGTCTCGAGGGTGGAGGTCGGTTTCCTGTCTGCATGGCAGCCCGAGACGGTCTCGCCTTCATCCTGGACGGGGTTCACCGTTGGCGAAGCGACCGATTTCGAATACGACGACGAAGGACACAAGACGAGAGAGGCCCGTTTTGGGGGTGGCGTTCTCGTGGCTGTGTCCCAGTTTTCTTATGACAGTCTCGGCCGGCTTCGCTGCTCCGTGGTCAGGATGAATCTGGCGTCGACCGTGTCGGATCCCTGTGTGCCTGGCACGGGGAGCTCGGGCGCAGACAGGGTCACAAGGTATGAGTACGACAACCGTGACCGCCTTGTTCAGGTGCGTAGAGCGGTCGGTACGGATCTGGAGCAGGCCGAAGCCACCTATGCGTACGGCGGCGGCAATTTGCGCACCCAGATTATCGATGCGCGCGGCAACCGAACGACCATCGAATACGATGCTTTGGGCCGACAGGAGGCCATGCGGTTTCCCAATCTCGCCGCGCCAACGGGGTTCAACTCCAGTACCGCAGCGACGGCGCTGGCAACCGCCGGCCCGTCCAGCACAACGGATTATGAGGCCTACGGCTACGACCCCAACGGCAACCGGACGTCCTTGAGAAAGCGCGACGGCCGCACCCTGACCTTTACCTATGATGCCCTGAACCGGATGACGACCAGGGTCGTGCCGGACGGGAGCGGGCTCCCGGCCTCGGCGACGCGCGACGTCTACTATGGCTACGACCTCAGGGGTCTTCAGACCTATGCCCGGTTCGACGGACCGAACGGCGAGGGGGTGACCAACACCTGGGACGCTCTGGGGCGGCAGACGGCGTCCTCGACCGTGCTGTCCGGCATCGCCTGGACGATCGGGTCGCAGTACGACCTGTCGGGCGCGCGCACGGCCCTGGTCTATCCGGACGGTCAGTACGTCCGGTACACCCGCGACGGCCTGGGCCGGATCGATTCCACGACCCTCAACGGCGTGACCAGGATCTTCGATCCGCGGTATGACACTCTGGGCCGGACCTCGGCCCTGTACCGTGCGAATGGCGCCAACTGGGGATCGCCGACCAGCTATGGCTACGACGGGGCCTCGCGCCTGACCTCGCTGATCCACGATCCAGCGGGCACGGCCCAGGACATCACCACGGGCTTCGCCTACAACCCGGCCAGCCAGGTGGTCAGCCGCAATCAGTCCAACACGGCCTATCGCTTCACCGGCCATGCCAACGTCAGCCGGGCCTATGCGGTCAATGGCCTGAACCAGTACACCTCGGCCGGCCCGGCCAGCTTCACCTATGACGCCAACGGCAACCTGACCTCGGACGGGGTGGGGGGGACCTATGTCTATGACGTGGAGAACCGGCTGATCCGCGGGCCCAACGGCGCGACCCTGTCCTACGATCCCCTGGGCCGGCTGTTCCAGAGCTCCAGCAACACCTATGGCGCGACCCGCTACACCTACGACGGCGACAAGCTGATCGCGGAGTACAACGCCTCGAACACCCTGCTGCGCCGCTATGTCCATGCCGACGGCTCGGACACGCCGCTGGTGGTCTATGAGGGCACCGGCACCACCGCGCCGCAATACCTCTATGCCGACCACCAGGGCTCGATCGTGGCCCGCACCAATGCCGCGGGCACCGTCACAAACATCAACGCCTATGACGAATACGGCATCCCCAACGCCACCAATACCGGCCGCTTCCAGTACACCGGCCAGGCCTGGCTGCCCGAACTGGGCATGTACCACTACAAGGCCCGCATCTACTCCCCCACCCTCGGACGGTTCCTGCAGACGGATCCGATCGGATACGAGGATCAGATGAACCTGTATGGGTATGTTGGGAACGATCCGGTCAATAAGACCGATCCGACGGGGATGGTTTGGCAAGATCGTCCGAGCGACATCATCGCAGATAATCGCCAACGGCGACGCCTGACTGATGGTGTAAACGACAGCAATAACGCACCGGCTAACGGTGGAACGCCAGTCCGGGTCACAGGAGGCACTCCTGCGACACGCGATGCGACGAGAAGAGGGGTATCCGTGGTAGTGACAGGTGAATCCGGTAGGAGAACCGTGGCAGCTGCGGCTGCAGCACAAGGCGGAGAGGTGGAGATTAGGGTCAATGACAGAGGTGATCTGTCATACGACCCCAATACCGGCGTAGTTAATATCGACCCCTCCAGCCACCCGGTCATTGAAACAACGGCTGGTCCCCAAGCCGTTTCGACGGCAACTGTCATTGCTCACGAAATCGGTCATGCCGGGGGCGACCACGATGACGGACCAGGTCGAATGAACAACGTGCGTAGAAACGAAAACCCCTCTCGCCGCGAACGTGGCGAGCCGGAGCGAACCCAGTATTAGGCGAGAATGTCCTTTGAAAAACGCAATTTTTGGCTTCGCCTTGTTGTATCTCTGCGGCTGCGGTCAGTTAGAAGCACCTTCGGTGGATCGAGATGTGACTACGCACTCCGATATCAAGTCGGCTGAGAGTGACGCCGCCAGCGCGCTATCTCGGGGAGACCGGAGGCTTTTGGGGGTAGCAGGTTTTTCCGTAGAGGTACCCGGAACAAATTTGACTGCTGAAGAGGCGCGGCAGCGGTATGGGCTCAGGATTCTGGAAGGTACTGGAGATGTGCTCGAAAATGGCGTCACCTCTGAGTCCAATGCCAACGCGCGCGAGTACGCCAGGGCCTATAATAGCTCCGTAATCAGGCATCTAAACTCCGCAAACTAGCCTTGCGACAAAATCGAACAACCATGGCGAACGTCGGACCTCGTTTAGTAAGGAACAGGTAGGGGAACAGGAGTGTCGGAGGGCAAGATAAAAGGGGTGTCGTAACCTCTTGCTCCGCCGTCGAGTTTAACGCCCCCCATGACTTGCCCCGAGTTGCCGGCTCTTACCGCTGTGGTGCCGAGGGCAGGATAGGCTTTGCGCCGGCATTGTCTGACAGGCTTGGCCGTGTTGGCCCGAGCGGGTGTCGTCGGTGCTCGCCGGCGTGATCAGGGCTTGAGGTCTTCCTGGCGCTGCGCCCGGTGGCGATCGCGCGGGGTTTTCTCCAGCCACCTTGCGATGCCGGCACCGATGGCGAGGGTGGCGACGAAGACCAGAGCGATGATGGGGGACAGGGCGTCGAACAAGGGGGCCTCCATGCGGCTGACGAGACCCCAACGGCCGCCCGGCGCGAGGTTCGATCGAGCGCCGGGAGGGGATGACAGGGCCCTCAGGCCCGCAGGCGGAGCCGATCACTCGCCCACCGTCGGGGGCCGCAGAACGACGCACAAAAAACGTCGCCAAGGCAAGCTTTGCCTTGCTCGCGCTTCACGTTTCGGCTGTAGTCGCAGTCGAGCGCAATCGGAGGCGACCGTGACTGCAACGAGGGTTGTCTGCTCATTGGTCAGCGTCGTTCTGGGTCTCTGCAGTTGGGCGGTCGCTTTGCCTGCGGACGCACAGACCGCGACGACATACACCTATGACGCCCTTGGACGGCTGACCCGGCGCGTAACCGGTACGGAGGCGACGAACTACACGTTCGATCCCGCCGGTAACCGCGTGACGCTCACCTCCAGCATCGGCCCGGTGAACCGAGGCCCCACGGCGGTCAACGACACGGCCTCGGTCACGGCCGGGAGCACGGTGTCGATCGCCGTGAGAAGCAATGATACCGACCCCGACGGCGATACCCTGACCGTGACCGCCGTCAGCGGCTTTACGAAGGGGACGGCGACCATCACAGGAACAGGAAGCGCAACGGCGGTGTCCTACACGGCCAATGCGGGCCAGACCGGGACGGACAGCTTCACCTACACGATCTCGGATGGACGAGGCGGGACGGCCTCGGCGACGGTGACCGTGACCATTTCGGCCGCAGTGGCCGATATCGACCCGAATCCGCTGACCTTCCAGAACCTCACCATCTCATCGAACGATCCGAGCGTGAGTGGCTCCGGATCCGAGAGTCTGATCACAGGGATCAACCAGCCGATAGTCCTGCGGATTCAACGTTTCTACTACACCGGCAATCTGGACGCGGGGGATATCGATTATCAGGTCTTCAACGCGTCGAATGTGTTGGTTGAAAGCGGCTCTTTCGACATCCGCGGCACCGGCACGAACGACCATCGGTATCGCGAAGTGACCGTTCAAAATGGATACCGGGTAAAATACAGCGTTCGCGCCTCTACAACTACGGGACGCAGGCGTTCGACCTGGACCATGGCAGTCTGGCGCATGACTGGAACGCCCGCTCTCCTGAGCGAAAAGGGTGTCGACGTCACGGTCGATGCCGACAATAACTATCAGGTTCCGCCAAACGTCTTGATGCCCGGAGAAGTGCTCTACCCGGGTCAGGCTTTGATGTCCGCCGACGCCCAATCCCGCCTTGAGTTTCGCTCGAACGGTTCGCTGATCATCACCTGCAACGGCGTCGATCAGCAGACGCTCTACTCTGGAGGGGGCGGCGCCAATCTGCTGGCGATGCAGCACGATGGAAACCTGGTCCTTTACGCCCCGGGAGTCGCTCTTTGGCACACGGTCACCTGGGGCAATCCAGGGGCATACCTTGTGCTCCAGAACGACGGCAATTTGGTCCTCTATTCCGGCTCCACACCCCTCTGGGCCTCCTACACCTTCTGCTGAGAGGGCTGGCGGGCGTCACCCATGAGACGATCCGCTGCTGGACCATCAAGTTCGGACCACTGATTGCCCGGCGGTTGAAACGTCGTCGTCCACACCCGTCACCCCGCTGGCCTCCCGACGAAGAAGTCTGTCGGATCGGAGGCAAGCGCATGCTTCTCTGGCGTGCGGTCGACGACGAAGGCGAGGTTGTCGACGTCCTTGTCCAGCGCCGGCGCGATACGGAGGCTGCGCTGAAGCTGCCCGGACGGCTTTTGCACAACCAGCCGGTCAAGCCCCGGAAGCTTGTAACGGACGGCCAGACCTGCCGGAGTGCGCGCCTACGCTTACACTCCATGCGTCGTCAGCGCCTGACCGAGGCCCCCGCATAGGGATCGTCCAGGGTCGGCGGGCTCTCCGGGGCGGGCAGGGCCAGGGGGGCGGCCGTCACGACGGTCACGGGCGGAGGCTCGCCTCCGACAGCCGACGCCGCCAGACCCCGCAGCCCCTGGGCGATCGTCGCTGCGCCGAACAGGATGAAACACCCGACGATCACCGTCGCGCCGCGCCGGACGTTGATCCGGCCGGATGACATCAGCAGCCCCACCGACGCCACGGCCACGACCGCCAGGCTTGTCGCGATCGGCCCCAGCAGGACCGCCTGCACCCACTCGACCGCCGCCAGGAAGACGCTCGGTTCGCCGGTCCCGGCGACAGCGCTCGCGGGCGAAGACCAGACCGCGCTCACAGGTCACCCCTCAGCCGCACGTCGGAGACCTTGCGCCGACCGCCGACGCGGCTGAGCTGGACGAAGACGTCGATCGTCGAGCGGATATAGTGGGTCACGTCCTCGCGCCGCAGCCGGGTGCCGCCCTGGAGGACCAGCAGGGCGATCTGCTCGATCGCGCGCTCCGGACTGTCGGCGTGGACGGTCGTCATCGATCCCGGGTGGCCGGTGTTGACCGCGCGCAGGAAGGTAAAGGCCTCGGGGCCCCGCAACTCGCCCAGAATGATCCGGTCCGGGCGCATCCGCAGCGAGGCGTTCAACAGATCCTCCGCGGTGACCGAGGCCTCGCCCAGCACGCTTCTGGCTGCCAGCAGGCCCACGGCGTTGGGATGATGCAGGATCAGCTCTGGCGTATCCTCGATGAGGATCAGCCGCTCCCGCTCCGGGATTTCGCGGATCAGGGCGTTGAGGAAGGTCGTCTTGCCGGTCGACGTACCGCCGGCGATCAGGATGTTACGGCGGGTCGCGACGGCGGACGCCAGGGCACCGGCCACGTTTCCGGTGGCGAGGTGATCCCGGATGTCGCCAACCCCGTCCGCTGCCTCTGGGGGCCTCATAGCCGTCGTATCGAAGGCACCGGCGGCAACGTAGTCCTCCAGCCTCAGATCGGACGACACGTGTTTGCGGATGGCGAAGGCGATATCGCCGCGCGTGGCCGGCGGTATGACGATCTGCACACGTTCGCCACCGGGCAGGGAGGCCGACAGGATGGGATGCTCGCGGTTGATGCCCTGGTTCGAAAAAGCGGCGATCTGTCGGGCCAGCCGGGTGAGAACCACCTCGTCCAGCCCGTCAACGGCGTGATGTTCGGTATCCCCGCCCAGGGTCTCGACCCAGATCTGGCCAGGGGCGTTGACGTAGATATCCGTCACTTCCGGCCGTGCCAGGACGTCTGCGAAGGGTGCCAGATAGCTGCGCAGATAGACCTGCCCCTCGGGCGCGGCCTGCGTCATGGTCGGTCCCGGACGGGCGGGAACTCCAGATCGCGCGCGACGAAGGCGGACACCGTTGTGCCGGCGTCCACCCGAAGCGTGGGTGTGACGGAAGCGCCCGCAACCGGTGCGGTTCCGGTCTGGGTCGAGCCGGGCAGGGCGACGAATACGGGCGTGTCCCCGCTGATGCTGCGACTGGCCAGGTTCAGGCCGAAGTTCACCGTGGTCTGCAAAACGGCGGAGGCAAAGCGTTGCAGGAAGTGGGTGTCGACGCGCCCGCGGACACCGGTCCTTCCGACCCGATCAGCTGCGGGCGATTCCAGAGCGATCGACACGCCGTCCGGCCGCACCAGTCGTGTCCATTGAACGAGGGCACGATCCTGGCCTGCAGACAGGTCGGCTGCATAGGTGCCGAACAGGCGACTGCCGCGCGGGATCAGGATTTCCGTGCCGTCAAACCCGCGCACGTCGCGAGAGACCAGGGCACGGACAAAGCCCGGGCGTGTCGAGTCGAGGGCGGTCTCCAGGACGGCAGGGATGAGCGTACCCTGGGCGACCGTCGTAGCCCTGCGCCCCAGAACCGTGGTCCGGATCGATCCGATCGAGCCTGATGCTGCTGCCGTCGTACCCGGTTCGACGTCTTCGGTCCCTGGCGTCGCGGTGGACGTGCTGCTGCGTGATGCGGCTGTCGTGTCGATCACGAGCACAGAGCCCCCGCTGGATCCGGTGCTGGCGGGCGAAGACGGTGATGGCTGGGGCAGGCCTGGAGACGGCAGAAAGTCCGGCATCTGCTGTATCGGGCCAGGCAGGGACGATGTCGAACGCACCGGCACGGGTGTGAACGGCGGCGACTCCATGGGTGTCCGGGTCAGCAATAGCGCTGGAGGCGGCGGCGGTGGCGGCGGTGGGAGGACTCCATAGTCCTGATCAAGATCGAGCGGGGGCAGGCCGGGCCCCAATGAGACGCGATCGACGGTTCCAGCCTGCACCGCTGGGGCGACACTGGCTCGCCGTTGGCCGTCCAGGACCAGAAAGAGAAGCCCACCGGCCACAACCGCGACGGCCACCATCATCCACGTCGGGATCGCGCGCCGCAGGCCTGCGACCGTCGGGACAATGCTGTCCTCGCGATCACGGGGACGCGGATCGACCGGCAAGCGTGTCATTGCGACACTCGCTGACGCTGGCGTGGCCGCGTCGCGCGGGCCGACAGGCGATCAAGACGAAACACCAGGGTCGGATGAACAGCGTCGATCACATAGCGGCCGTCACGAACATAACCCTCCAGCAGCACCTCGCTTCCTCGCCCTTCCACCCCGAACACGGCTGGCAGGGTCTGGTCCGGCCGCCAGTCGATATAGGTCCGGGTCCCGTCGTCGATGACGGCGAGAGGCTGCAAGGCCCGGTTGCCGCTCATTCGATAGGGGGCCGTTTCACCCGGACTGGACGGTCCGATCCGGGGCTGGACCTCGGGATAGCTGAACCTGAGGCTGAACGGCGTATCGGGCGTCGGACCGAAGGTAGGGACAAGCTCGAAGCTGTAGACCCGGCGGTCGGTAATGACCGTCATATTGGTTGGGCTGGTGGCGCGAACGGGCTGTAGAAAGAGCGCGTTGCCCCGGCCGTTCAGCGTTACCTGCCAGGCATCGCTGTCGCCGACCGCGACGTTCTCGACCGTCTCGTTGGTGCCGAACAGCACCGTGACCTGGTAGCGGGTCGCCGCATTCAGCCGATAGACCTGTCCCGGATCGTAAGGCAGGGTCTGGATCCGCGGATCCGCCGGGGCCGACGGCGGTGTCTGGGCCAGCACGGGCGTGGCCAGCATCAGGACCGTGAACGCCAGGGCCCTCATCGAACGACGCCCTGGGCAGTATAGGCATCATTCCCGGCATCCGAGGCTTCGTCGGGTGCGGATCGCCCCCCGTCGAGGTCCTGCGGCGCAGGGGCTTCCTGGTCGCGTCGGTAACTCACGACCTGGAACCCCAGCGGATTCGAGAAGCGATCTTCGACCGCCATCGGTTCGCCCGACAGCCGGTAACGCACCACGGCAACCCAGGGCAGAGCAGGCTGCAGCGTGCCGCCCGCGTCCCGCCGGATCGTCTCGAACCGCACCAGCGCGGTATCCAGCCCCAGGGGGGATACGCTCTTGATCCGCGTGTCGACGACCGTGGACCTCGGCAGGGTCTGCAAAGGGCTGCGCGGGTTGGACGCCTGCATCAGCGAGACGTAATCGCTGCGCGCCGCTTCCGCCGACCAGAGGCCGACCTTCTGATAGTTGGCGTTCAGGGTCGCGATGTCGAAGCTCTCGCGCGCGATTACATATTGAACCAGCATGGACTGGACCAGCGCCCGATCGGGCGTGATCTCATTGGCCTCCAGCGGCTTGAGGGTCTGGACGAAGCCCGTCGTTCGATCGACAAGCAGGGTATAGGGGACGACCGTCTTGAGGGGCATCAGCACCATCAGGGCGATCCCCTCGACAAGGGCGACGACGACCGAGACACCGGCGATGATCCAGGCGACCCGGCGCGACCGATCGATCTCGGCAGCGCGATCCGCCGCCCAACTGCCTGCCTCCTTGTAGTAGGCCGAAAGGGCTTCCCGACTGGTCTTTTTCATGTCCGGCGGTCCCGTAGACTGCTGCCGACCGAGCGTCTCGTCCGGGTTCGACGTACGACAGGAGCCGACGCGGGAATGGCGAACTCTTCACCGGCAAGGGAGGAAGATCCGGCCCGAGCGTTTCCCGTGTGCCCGTCCGAACGGCCGACCATGAACGCGCTTTCTCGCCTCTGCGCCGCGCTCAAGGCCCCCGCAACGCCGAGTACCCGGGGAGATGCGTCGCCGACCCGGGCGAGCGCCGATGTCACGGGGATCGATGTCTGTGGCCCTGGGCCCGCTTCAGGGACGGACGGCAAGGCCAGGAGAGAGCTGAGGTTGAAGGCGGGAATGTGCATCATGAAGGCCAACCTCAGCATCAGGAACGCCGATCCTGCCAATGTCGCAGAAAAAGCAAGGGTCAGCACCAGCATCTCGAGCGGTGCCGAGGCGGTCATGACGCGCGCGTCCCGAAGCTGGAGCACATTGGCGAGCCAGGGTTCGAGAACCGTCAGTTCCACCCCGAGAACGATGCTCACGGCGACGGAGGCCAGCACCGTGAACACCATGGCCCGAATCCAGCCGACAAAAACACCATGCGCCAAATCGAACAGCAACAGGCCCGCGAATAGAGGCGCAAGGGCCAGCAGGAGCCCGGCCATGATGCGGATGCCACCGAGTGCGGCGATCGTCGATGAGAGAAACACCGTTCGCGCCATACCCAGCGCGGGGTCATCCGCGACCGGCTCTCGCCCGGTCGAGATCGACGCTCCGCCAGCCGCAGTCGGAGGACGAGATTCGAGGTCATTGCGTCCACTCCCCAGCGTCGCCAGACGGCTCATGGCCTGATCGGCAGTCTGAAGTCTGTCGACCAGTCCATCAGCGTCACCCGCCAGCCCGGATGCCCCGCTGATTGCCGCACCGAGCTGGCCCGGACCGGTGACGACGACATCGTAGATGACCGTCCGATATGCCGGCCAGCTCGTCGCGATCAGGAGGATCACGCCAATCTTGACCACCGCCATGACACCTTCGCGCAGCGTGGGCGTCGTCCCCAGCACCATGCGCAGTCCGAACAGGGCGATGAAGATCGTGAGCACGGCCGTGAGCGCGAGGGAGAGCGGCGAGCCGGGATCGGACAGGGCCGCATAGCCGGCCGTGCCGATCGTCCCGGCCTGACAGTCCAGATGTCGAAGCACGCCCGACAAAAACGCGTCGCCCGTGCCGACGGACGGACAGGAGGCGAGGATCATGAGACCTCCAGAAGCGGGGCCATCCAGTCAGCCGGATCGTCGCCGACGCGGGCGCGAATGTCGTCCAGGGCGCGAACCGTGCGCTCGCGCCCCGAAAGGATCGTCAGGATATCGTTTTCTCCGGACAGATCGAGACGGGCGACAACGCTTTCGCCGCCGCGACGGATCAGGAACGCATGGGCACTATCCGGTATGGCGCGGACCAGATCGTACTCATGCTGGCTCAGGCCAAAGCCGCCCATATAGTCTTCGGCCCGCGCCTTGGGATTGACCATGAAGATCTGGGTCGCGGCCTGTTCGATGATGGCGCTGGCGATACGGCTTTCCAGGGCATCCTGTGCGCTCTGGGTGGCGAAGCCGACGATCCCGTTGCGCTTGCGGATCGTCTTTTCCCAATCCTTGATGCGTCGCACGAACACATCGTCATCCAGCGCCTTCCAGCCCTCGTCGACGACGATGATGGCAGGCGATCCGTCCAGCCGTTCCTCCACGCGATGGAACAGATACATCATCGCCGGTGTCCGCACGGCCGGATCGTCCAGCAGCACGGTCATGTCGAACCCGACGGCGTGGTTGGACAGATCGGTAAGGTCCTCGGCATTGTCGAACAACCAGGCGCGGTCGCCGTCTCCCCACCAGGGCCGCAGTCGCGACCAGAGGTCTGACCGCTTCGGCCGCTGATCTCCCCGGAACAGCTCCACGAGGTGACGCAGGCGACGGTGCGCCACCGGCTGCTCGAAGTTGGCCGCCACCGCATCCTTGATGCGCGCCAGGTCCTCCACGTTAGCCTCGCCGGCCAGCTGCGCCAGCCAGTCGATCAGGAAGCCGCGATGGGCGGGGGTGTCTTGCAGTTGCAGGGGGTTCAGGCCGGACGGTTCGCCTGGTCGCAACCGATCATAGCGTCCGCCGATGGCCCGGATGAACAGTTCGGCCCCCCGATCCTTGTCGAAGAAGACGATCCGGGGATTCAGCTTGCGCGCCTGGGCCAGAAGGAAGTTCAGCACCACGGTCTTGCCGGACCCGGAGGGGCCGATCACCGTGAAGTTGCCCAGATCGCCCTGGTGGAAGTTGAAGTGATAGGGTCCCGCCGCAGTCGTTTCCAGCAGGGTAATGGCCTCGCCCCAGTGCGAGCCGCTGGCCTGACCCCGCGGGAAATTGTGCGCGCTGGCGAGGCCGGCGAAGTTGGTCGTGGAGACCAGTCCGCGCCGGGCGATATATTTGAAGTTGGCTGGAAATTGCGCCCAGAACGCGGGTTCCAGCGCGACCTCCTCGCGCACGGCGACGATGCCCAGATCGGCCAGTGTCGCCGTGACGTCGGCCACGCCCGCATCGATGTGACCAATCGTGGAGCCTCTGATGGCAATGGTCATGTGATGTTCGCCAAAGCCAGCCCGTCCGGCTGCGACATCATCCTTGGCCTGGGCGAGTTCACCTCGCAGAGACATCGCCTCATCCTCGGTCGAACGCATGCGGCGCAATGCCAAATTCATGCGCTCAAGCGCGTCTTGCCGTTCCACAAAGGCGAAGGACTGGGTGATCGTCAGTTCGAGCGGCAGACGCAGCAGCTCGTCGAACATTCCGGGCGCGCTGAACGACGGGTAGTCCTTGATGGACACGAGGCCCACAAAGCTGCGGTCGAGGTGGCCCGCGGGAGCCAGCTCTACCAACTCCTGGCCGAAACTGATGCGTCGGTAGGGGAGGTAGGCCCCCAGATCCTGATACGGCAGTAGAACCGGCCGCTCTTCGCCGTTGTATAGCGACGACAGAAACGCCAGCGGCTCCGAACAGGGTCCGTTGGGCGTGTCGTAAACGCCGAGCAGTCGCGGTTCATAGTCGCCGAGCGCCGCCAGCAGGGCGTCGCGTCCGGCGTTGAGTTGCGCCAGCTCGTAGGCCTGGTTTGCCCCGACGGGCTCGGTCGAGCGGGCCAGCCAGGTCCGGACCCGGTCGGCCAGTCCCACACTTCCCTGCAGGGGCCGACGCACGAGCGTGAGATAGAGGTCGTTGACGAAGAGCTGCTTGGCCGCCAATCGCTCCGTCCATCGCTCGCCCAGCATCCGGGAAAAGCCGTCGGGATACTCAGCCTCGATCTCGACATCCACGCGCCGGCGAATGACGTGATAGTAAAGAGCAAAGCGGGACGACCCGATGGCGCGCATCATGGCGTCGCGCAGGGTCTGGCGATAGTTCAGCTCGGCGGTGTCTGCTGTCTCGAACAACAGGCCCCGAAGGTGGATCGTCTGCAGCAGCAGGCCGTCACGGGTCTCAATGGTGACATCGTCGAGATGACGGGCATAGGGCAGATGGGTCCCGGCGGCCTGTTCGCGTTCGACGGTCCGTCGGCCCCGGCTCACGGGCGATAGGAGTTGCATCGCCAGACATCATGGTTCCGCACGCGCGGGCATTGACCGATCCGGGTCAGCCATAGATCGACGATCCTGGGCTCGCGCAGACACAACAGGACGCCGATCCCGTGGATCACCAGGGCAACTGGAATGACCCAGGCCGAACGGAACACCAAGAACAGCTCGGCCGCGACCACGGCGTTGATGACAAAATAGTTGTAGGTCACGCCGGCAAACATCTGCGGGCGGGTCAGGGCCGTGAACAGCGGGGCCCGGTCAAGTCCCTCCATCGCCTAGCCCGTGAATGCTGCGGTCGAACGGATGCCGGCGACGATGCTGACCGCGCCGAACAGGATGAAGCAGCCCAGCACCACGATCGCGCCACGACGCCAGTCCACCCGCCCGGTCAGCATCAGAAAACCGACGCAGGCGATTGCGATTACCGCGATAACGGTAGCGACCGTGCCCAGCAGCGTGCCCTGAAGCCATTGGACGGCGGAGACGATTGGACCAGAGCCACTCGGATCGGCGAGCGCGGCCTGGGCTGAGGCCGTGGCGGACTGCACCGCGGCACCCATCGCGACGCTTGCGCCCTGAAGAACTCTCAACCGCTTGGACATGCAAGATCCTGATGACGCCAACACTGTATCATGCCCAGATCTGGACGGCTGCCAACCCCGCTCCGTCTTTGGCCGTCCAGTTTTTCACTGGCATATGCCATCCGTGGAGTGGACGCCGTGTCCGCTCGAAGCTGTCGTCCGTTTTCGGAGTTTCTGGCTCGTCTTTTGCCGGGCGGGGTTTTGTGGACACAAGGCCCGACCGCCGGAATCGCGCTTGACGCGTTGGCGGGATTGGCCAACCCTCGTTCTGGACCGGGGGGCTTAGCATGCGCTGGTTGGGGCTTGAGTTCCGTTTCCCCCTGAGGGGGTGGTGCCCGGGCGACGGAGCGGGTCTGTGAGGCCCCGGGTTCCGGTCCGGGCTGCGCTCGCCGCATGGGTCCTTGGCAGTCTGCCTGGGGTGGGTTTGGCGCAGGCGGTCGAGCAGTATGGATATGACAGCCTTGGTCGGCTGATCGCCGTCGATCGCTCGTCCCAGACCAACACCGCCTATCGCTACGATGCTGCGGGCAACCGGACCACGGTCACCACGCTCAATCAGATGGAGGCCGTCTGGCAGGCGGAAAGCCTTCCCCACGTCATCGGCTACGGGATTCCGGGAGGCTGGGAGGCCTCGGCCGGGCTCGGTTCCGGCTTCATGACCTACGGCCCCTATACGCCCGCGACGCCGACGGGTCTGAACATCGCCAGCTGGCGCATCAAGGTCGACAGCAACACCTACCCCGACACGGGCGATGTGGTGGCGCTGGACATCTGGGACGCCACCGCCGGGGTCAGCCTCGGGCGAAGTTCTGGTCTGCCCACAACCTATGGGCGGGAACACCTGTGACCACGATTGAACTGAATCCTTCTGTGCGACGCTCTGTCGTCATGCTTCTGGTCAGTCTCGTGCTCGGGCTATGTCTGCCACGGGCTGTCCTGGCTCAAAACATCCAGCCCCCGGAACCCTACCAGCCGACCGATGGAAATGGCGTCAATCTGGCGACCGGGACCATCGGCATCTCGACCTCGGAAATCTCGATCGGCCAATCGGGCGCGGGGGGGCTGTCTTACAGCGCAAGCTTCGACGCACGGGCGAGGGGTTGGCGACACAATACCTGGGGCGGGATCAACCGGAAACCCGACGATGTCTACGCGCCTCTGCACGCCTATACCGTCACGGTCATGGGCCGGTCAGTGGTGTTTGAGAAACTGACGGCTGGGACGTTCGGGGCCGTCGAGGGCTACGGCACTCTGACCCTGGCCGGTGGCATTTATACCTTCACCGCCCTGGACGGCACCATCGCCACTTTCAACAAGGGCGAGCGGAGTGAATACCCCTACGAAGCAAACGAGGGCGTGATCCAGCAAATCGTCAGACCGAACGGCGAGATCATCTCCTTCACCTATCTGGGGGGCAACGCTGGCCGCTACCCCCTCTCGGTCTCCAACAATCTCGGATATCAGATTCACTTCGAGTACGCGGGCGGTGCTCAGCAGCACAACCTGACCGTGACGGCGCTGAACAATGGCATTGATGCCTGCGCCCCGACGGCAACCAGCTGCAGTTTTAGCCAGAACTGGCCGTCGCTGACGCTGGCGGCACTCAGCTCCGGCGAGCGGACCGCCACCGACAATCTCGGCCACACACTGCGGCTCGGGTTCGATGCTCGGGGGCAACTGACGGCGATTGCACGTCCGACCCAGACCACAGGCTCGAGCCGCTCGGTCGTCTGGAGCGACAATCGAGTGTCGAGCGTGTCCGACGGTGTGGGAATCTGGACCTACACCATCCCGGTGCGTCCCAGCTCAAGCTACAATACCATCACCACCGTCAGGGATCCGAACCTCAACACCACCTCCTATGCCTTTGCATGGGAGGCGCAGGAGGTTCAGGGCGTAAGGCCTGAGCTTCGATCGATCACCGATAGCCTGAACAACACTACAGCGGTGCTGCAGGACGGTGGCGGAGTGCGTGAGATCATTTATCCTGAAGGCGATGGAATACGTGTGATCCGCAACACGCGCGGCGACGTCGAGACCGTGACCCGGCGGGCAAAGCCGGGTTCGCCGACCCTGCCGGATCAGATCACCACGGCCACCTACGGCGACTGTTCGACCCCCATCCGGTGCGGTCGTCCGACGTCTGTGACGGATGCTCGCGGGAACGTGACGACCTACACCTATGACGCTGCGGGGAATTTGCTGACGGAGACGGGTCCAGCGCCGACGCCCGGGGCTGCGCGTCCTCAGACGCGCTATACTTGGGAGCAGCGCTACGCCTGGTACAGGCAGAACGGATCCTCGGCGATCACCCGGGCCGCGTCGCCGGTGTGGGTCCAGACGGGCCGTTCTCAGTGCATGACAGGAACGACCTGCTGATGGCCCGGTTTTCGCGCATGGGATGGCTGAGGCTTGCGGGCCTGGCGGGGGGGCTGGTGCTGGCGGGGCCGGCGTTTGCCCAGTCGGCGGACGAGGTCCGCACGACCACGACCTATCAGGTGGGCTCCTCCAGCACGGCCAGCAATCTGCTGCCGGTGTCGGTGACGACGGGGGCGGCGAACGGGTCGGTGACGGCGACGGTCACCACGACCTGGGATGCGGTGGGCAATGTGGTGAGCGTCGATGGCCCGTTGTCGGGTTCGGCGGACACCACGCGCTATGTCTATGACGCGATGCGCCAGCAGGTGGGGGTGATCGGACCGGATCCGGACGGGGCCACGGGCGTTCTGCCGTTCGGCGCGACCCGGACCACCTACAATGCCGACGGCCAGGTGACGATGGTCGAGCAGGGGACCACCACGGGTCAGACGGCCACGGCCTGGGCCGCTTTCACTCCGCTGCAGCGGGCGACCACCACCTATGACGCGCAAGGGCGCAAGGTGCGCGACACGGCGGCGTTCGGCACGCCCCAGGCGATGGTCACCCAGTACAGCTACGACACAGCGGGTCGCCAGACCTGCACGGCCCAGCGGATGAACCCGGCGGTCTATGGCGCGCTGCCGGCCTCGGCCTGTACCCTGGGCCCGGAGGGCAGCCAGGGCCCGGACCGGATCACCCGGAACGTCCATGATGCAGCCAGCCGGGTCATCCAGGTCCGGCGGGCCGTGGGTACGCCCCTCGAGCAGGTCTATGCGGCCTATACCTTCACCCTGAACGGCCAGCAGGCCAGCGTGACGGACGCCAACGGCAACCGGGCGGAGATGACGTATGACGGCTTCGACCGTCAGACCCGCTGGACCTTCCCGTCCCGGACCACGCCGGGTCAGGTCAATGCGGCCGACTATGAACAGTATGGCTACGACGCCAACAACAACCGGACGTCCTTGAGAAAGCGCGACGGCCGCACCCTGACCTTTACCTATGATGCCCTGAACCGGATGACGACCAGGGTCGTGCCGGACGGGAGCGGGCTCCCGGCCTCGGCGACGCGCGACGTCTACTATGGCTACGACCTCAGGGGTCTTCAGACCTATGCCCGGTTCGACGGACCGAACGGCGAGGGGGTGACCAACACCTGGGACGCTCTGGGGCGGCAGACGGCGTCCTCGACCGTGCTGTCCGGCATCGCCTGGACGATCGGGTCGCAGTACGACCTGTCGGGCGCGCGCACGGCCCTGGTCTATCCGGACGGTCAGTACGTCCGGTACACCCGCGACGGCCTGGGCCGGATCGATTCCACGACCCTCAACGGCGTGACCAGGATCTTCGATCCGCGGTATGACACTCTGGGCCGGACCTCGGCCCTGTACCGTGCGAATGGCGCCAACTGGGGATCGCCGACCAGCTATGGCTACGACGGGGCCTCGCGCCTGACCTCGCTGATCCACGATCCAGCGGGCACGGCCCAGGACATCACCACGGGCTTCGCCTACAACCCGGCCAGCCAGGTGGTCAGCCGCAATCAGTCCAACACGGCCTATCGCTTCACCGGCCATGCCAACGTCAGCCGGGCCTATGCGGTCAATGGCCTGAACCAGTACACCACGGCTGGCCCGGCCAGCTTCACCTATGACGCCAACGGCAACCTGACCTCGGACGGGGTGGGGGGGACCTATGTCTATGACGTGGAGAACCGGCTGATCCGCGGGCCCAACGGCGCGACCCTGTCCTACGATCCCCTGGGCCGGCTGTTCCAGAGCTCCAGCAACACCTATGGCGCGACCCGCTACACCTATGACGGCGACAAGCTGATCGCCGAGTACAACGCCTCGAACACCCTGCTGCGCCGCTATGTCCACGCCGACGGCTCGGACACGCCGCTGGTGGTCTATGAGGGCACCGGCACCACCGCGCCGCAATACCTCTATGCCGACCACCAGGGCTCGATCGTGGCCCGCACCAATGCCGCGGGCACCGTCACAAACATCAACGCCTATGACGAATACGGCATCCCCAACGCCACCAACACCGGCCGCTTCCAGTACACCGGCCAGGCCTGGCTGCCCGAGCTGGGCATGTACCACTACAAGGCCCGCATCTACTCCCCCACCCTCGGACGGTTCCTGCAGACGGATCCGATCGGATACGAGGACCAGATCAACCTGTATGCGTATGTCGCAAACGATCCGGTGAACGGGACAGACCCGACAGGGGCCGTTCAAGTGTTTGCTAATGGATCGATAGGGTATCAAGTCGTCAGTCCGGGGCCTGCTCCTAACTCTAGCCCCCCCCCGCCTAACCCTTACCAAACCGGTCGGCCGTACGTTCCTCCCCCAGGCGCGGCGAACGATAATAGTCTAGTTCGGACGCTCTTGGGGCGCCTCGTGAGGGGTGGCGGAAGGATTGGTGGTGCTCTAGCTAGTTGGGCAATTCCCACGCAAGAACTCGCTGGACCCGAAAGGGATGAGGTTTACGGCTACGGTTATCACTATACAACGCCAGAAAATGCCGAAAGTATTGGCCGTAGTGGCGTTATTGCGCCCCAAGGTCGTCCCTATACGTTCTTTAGTACCGAACGAATATCCGCTGACCAAGTAAACAATGCCCTATTTGCGGGGCGTAGACCTGGTGCCACCTCGGTGGTGGAGTTCCGATACCGGCAAGGAAGTATAATCGGAGAGCCAGATCCGGGAACTGCATTTCGAGGTGTTAGAGTCCGAGGGTCGATAAGAAACGACGGCAGAAACATAATATTCACAAGAATTGGACAAAATGTACTCTGAATACTCAAAATTTGAGGTGATTATAAAGGGCTCTGGGATTGGAGACGTGAGTCTATTGCTCGGCTTATTTCTATCCGCCAAATTTAATTCGCCAAACAAAACTGACACCTTGCTAAGTCCAGTCATAAACTCGCTTATTAAATGTTGCTTGGACGCCTTGAAAGCGGACGACAAAGGCGTTCTAGATTATTACGAGGATTGGGTTGGAACTCATCATCGCACAAAAACGGTCAGATACGTGAGCAGGCTCCGGGAGTTCAAAAATGCGGATATCGCGATCGCGCAAAAAATGCTTGCTGACGCAGTTTATCCAGGTCGACTAGAATAACCAGCGAAGCCGCGTTCGATCGCTTGTAGAAGCGCAGGTATCACGTCTTTACTTCCGGTTTTGTACGCTGAGGAAGCGCCGCTTGATGAGGCGCGCCGGTGGTGTCAGTCCAATGAGAACTTGTCTCCAGCGGGCGGAGCGAGGGCAGGTGAGGTGATCATCAGATGGCGAGCGACTTCCACTCGGCTAATGCGGCCGAGCGTTGGGCTTTGAAATTGAGCCTGCTGATGAGGTGGCGCTCCAGGTTGAAGTGATTGTGGAAGGCGGCGTGGACGCCGTTGAATTTCTGCAGGGTCTTCATCTGGCGAAAGCGCTGCATGGCACGTTCTCGTCGTCGAAACGTGAGGTGTGAATTCTCGACTCGGTTGTTGAGCCGGCGACCCATTTCCTGTTTTCGGGTCGCCGTCAGATCCTTAAAGGCGGCCCGATAAGACTTCAGGCCATCAGTTTCGACTTCAGTGCCGGAGGTTCGATCGCGGTAGTTGGATCGGAATGGGCTTTCGATCAGTAGCTCTCTGCCAACGCTGAGCGGTACACTGAGGCAGATAGCGAACGGTGTAAGGGTTGGAGCAAGACAAAAGGGGTGCCGTAACCTCTTGCTTCGCCATCGATCTTTGCGCCCCCAACGGCTTGCCCTGAGTTGCCTGTTTTACGGCTGTGACGGACGAGGGCAGGATACGCTTTGCGCCGGCATTGTCTGACAGGCTTGGCCGTGGTGGCCCGAGCGGGTGTCGTCGGCACTGGCCGGCGTGATCAGGGCTTGAGGTCGACCTGTCGCTGCGCCCGGTGGCGATCGCGCGGGGTTTTCTCCAGCCACCTTGCGATGCCGGTACCCGGCGCGAGGGTGGCGACGAAGACAAGAGCGATGATGGGGGACAGGGCGTAGAACAAGGGGGCCTCCATGCGGCTGACGAGACCCCAACGGCCGCCCGGCGCGAGGTTCGGTCGAGCGCCTGGAGGGGATGACAGGGCCCTCAGGCCCGCAGGCGGACGCCAGCCCCGCCGACGGCGTCGGTGCCGATGCGGACAGCACCCGCATCCTCGCGCCGCCGAAAAAATCGCGCATCCCCGCCCGGGCCCCTTGAATCCCCGGCCCGGCCTTCCCTTGTATCGAGGGCAGGTTGGCGGGGCCCGGTAAGGCCCGGCCGGGCTCTGTTCCGTTCCTGGTGCGTGGACTCCGTGAGACTCGCGTCCATCTGGAGTCCAACCCCAAGCCGTTGAATGGCAAAGGCTTCAGGCCGGATTGGACTCGGTGCACCCGGTTTTTTCGAGTCCAGCCGTTCGGGTCGGGACTCGTTGAGGCCGGGATCAAAGGGTCGTCATAACCTGTTGCCATGGCAGCACTTTTTAGCCGTCGCGGCCTGGGGTACATTGTTCCCGGTATCGAAACGCCACGAAGCGATGGACACGCCGACGCCACGCAGAACCGGGCGTCAGCCGTGACCGGGGCCCCCGCACAGGGATCGTCCGGGGCCGGCGGAGTCTCCGGGGCGGGCAGGGCCGACGGTGCGAGCGCCGCTGCCTGGATCGAGATGGGGGAGGGGTGTCTCGACGTCGCCTGGTTATCTGCCAAGGCCGCCGGGCGGCCCGGGCCGGTCATGACCCCACTCCCGTCGGTGCTGTCAGGCGAACGATAAAAGGTCTCCGATATTTGTGGCGTAAGCCCTGACGGAGATCATGTTTCGTGAAGCCGATTTCGTTCAAGCGTCACCGGTTTCCGGCAGGTGTTATCCGCCATGCCGTCTGGCTGTACTTTCGTTTCAGCCTCAGTTTTCGTGACGTCGAGGAACTGCTGGCGCAACGCGGGATCGACGTCAGTTATGAGACGATCCGCTGCTGGACGATCAAGTTCGGCCCTTTGATCGCGAGGCGACTGAAGCGCCGTCGGCCAGTTCCATCGCCTCGCTGGCACCTGGATGAGGTGGTCTGCAACATCGGCGGCAGGCGGATGTTTCTGTGGCGTGCCGTCGATGACGAAGGCGAGGTCCTCGACGTCCTGGTCCAGCGCCGGCGGGACACAGAGGCTGCGTTGAAGCTGCTCAGGCGGCTCCTTCATAACCAGCCGGTCGAACCGCAGACGATCACGACGGACGGCCTGGCCTCATACGGTGCGGCTCTGGATCAGCTGGGTCTGAGGCACCTGCACCGACCGGGGCGGCTTCGGGAGAACAATCGGATCGAGACCTCTCACCTCCCGATCCGACGACGAGAGCGGCAGCAGCAGCGGTTCAAATCCCAGGCCTCAGCCCAGAGATTCCTCACCACCCACGCAGCGATCTACAATACGTTCAACACCCAACGGCACCTGATCAGCAGACCCACACTTCGGCGCTTCCGCGCCGATGCGGCGTCCGCTTGGGCGACAGCGGTTGCCTGAAACGAGACGGGGAAGGCGCTTTTGGACTGACGGAAGTTTCCCTGACAGCGCTCTGACAGAGCCCTAAGGTCACATCCGGTAGGTTTTGACGCTCGCGCAGCGCCACGATGACGGACAGCCGCTTCTGTCGCAAAAATGGACCGTCTCCGACCTCAGAGGAGACGAGGGTGATTAGTTGAATGGCTGCCTGAAGCACGACGCACCGGCAAACTGCGAGCGTTCATCCATAAAAATATATTTACCTGTTGTGATGAAATCGATTGACGATCTGCCATTGGTAGAGCCTTTTGGCACCCAGGCGTCGGGAACTGGCGTGCGGGAACGTCGAAGGCTCCATGATCGAGTTGGAAGACATTGCGGATCGGCGGGGTGATGTTGCGGCGTCAAAGGCCGACGCATGACGCCGAACCGTCGTGTCATCCTGCACGGATCCGCCGGTGCGGTCGCCGCGCTGTCTCTGGGAGCATTCATGCCGGCTGAGGCCGAGCAAGCCAGCCAAGCTCTGAGGGACCGCCGTGTTCGACTGGACTCCGATTGGCGCTTTGCACTTGGTCACGCCCAGGATCCTGCTCGCGATTTCCACTTTGGCCTCGATCAGGGCACCTATGCCAAGGCGGGCAAGACGGTCGCGGCTGCTGGGAGCCGCGATTTCGATGACAGCGGATGGCAGTTGGTCCAGATTCCACACGACTGGGCTATCGATCTGCCGTTCGTGGACAATCCGAACCCGCCACCGATAGGCGAGGACGATCCGAAGGCCGCACACGGCTTCAAGCCTCTGGGGCGTGAGCATCCGGAAAGCAGTGTGGGCTGGTATCGTCGGACATTGGAGCTGCCAGGCTATCTGTCTGGCAAGCGGTTGTCGATCGAGTTTGATGGGGCCTTCCGCGAGGTCGTGGTGCTTCTGAACGGCTTCGTCGTGCACGAGCACGAGGGCGGCTATTCGCCGTTCCGCGTCGACATTACCGATGTCGCCGTGCCGGGCGAGATCAACGTCCTGACGGTCCGCGTGGACGCCAGTCTAGGCGAGGGTTGGTTTTATGAAGGTGCAGGCCTGTACCGCCATGTCTGGCTGGTCGTCACCGATCCGGTGCACGTGCCGCAGTGGGGCGTGATGGTGCGGCCCCAGCCTGTGGGCGCGGGCGCGTCGGCTGCCGTAGTGGTCGATCTTAAGAACGAAGGCGATGCCGAAGCGGCCTGTGAGGTCGCGATACGGGTCATCGATCCCGACGGCCGTCCGGTCGCCGAAGGTGCGGCCGCAACGACACTGGCGGGCTGGACCGTGGGTCAGGTCGGAACCACCCTGACCTGGGACCGGGCGAGGCTGTGGTCTACCCAGACGCCCAGCCTGTATCGCCTGATCGCCGAGGTCAGCGTCGGGGGGATGTTGGTCGATCGCTATGTACAGTCGTTCGGGGTGCGGACCGCCGTGTTCGACGCGGCGCGCGGCTTCTTCCTGAACGGCCAGCCGCTCAAGCTTCTAGGGGCGTGTTGCCATCAGGATCACGGGGGCGTAGGCGCGGCCATTCCCGACCGGCTTCAAGTCTGGCGGTTGGAACAGCTGAAATCGATGGGCTGCAACGCCTATCGCAGCTCTCACAATCCGCCCACGCCAGAGCTGATGGATGCCTGCGACGCGATGGGGATCCTGGTGATCGACGAGACCCGTCGCATGGCTTCGGACGATGCCGCCATGGGCGAGTTGGACGCACTTGTCCGGCGCGATCGCAACCGGCCATCGGTGATCGCTTGGTCGATCGGGAACGAGGAACAGACCATCCAGGGCACCGAGCGCGGGGCCCGGATAGCCAGGACCATGGTGCGCCTCATCAACCGTCTTGACCCCACCCGTCCAACGACGGCGGCCCTGGACCAGAATTTCGGCGACGGCGTCTCGCGGGTCGTCGATATCCTGGGCTTCAACTATCGAACGCCCCTGATGGAGGGCTATCACGCCAGCGTCCCGGCTCAGCCGATCATGGGCACCGAAACGGGCAGCACGGTCCAGACGCGCGGCGAATACGTGCGTGATGACGCCCGCCAGATCGTCCCGGCCTATGACACCGAACACCCCTGGTGGGCGTCTACTGCAGAGGACTGGTGGACCCTCGCGGCAGCGCGGCCGTACATCGCCGGTGGTTTCATTTGGACCGGTTTCGACTATCGCGGAGAGCCGACGCCCTTCAACCGCTGGCCCAGCGTCGCCTCCTACTTCGGTGCCATGGACAGCTGCGGCTTCCCAAAGGACAATTATTGGTACTACCGCGCCTGGTGGCGTCCCGAGCCGATGGTTCACCTGTTCCCGCACTGGAACTGGGAGGGCCGAGAGGGTGAGGCCATCCCGGTCTGGGTTCACGCCAATGTCGACCGGGTAGAGCTGTATCTGAACGGCCGCTCGCTGGGGTCCAGGGACGTGGTGGCGAACCGTCATCTTGAATGGTCGGTGCCCTATGCGCCCGGCGTGATCGAGGCGCGCGGGTTCAAGGATGGCCGGGCCCTGGCCCCGGTGCGGCGCGAGACGGCTGGAGCCGCGTCACGCATCGCCCTGACCGGCGACCGAACCCGGCTGAGCGCCGATGGTCAGGACGTGTCCATGCTGAAGGTCGAAATCCTCGACGCGCAAGGCCGCCCGGTCCCGACGGCCGACGATCAGGTGACGTTCGAGGTCGAGGGTCCGGCCCGGATCATCGGGGTCGGCAACGGCAATCCAGTCAGCCATGAGGCCGATCGGGCGACGACGCGCCTGACCTTCAACGGTCTGGCTCAAGCCGTTCTTCAGACAAACCGCAGGGCCGGCGCGATCGCGGTGACGGCGCGAGCGCTTGGACTTCGGCCCGCCACCCTCCAGCTTCACGCCGCGTGAGTCTGGGGCAAACACGATCAACAAAGCCGTCGAAACGCACGGCACTAGGGGAGACTATCATGCGACACTTCAAAGCCGTCCTGCTGGGGGCCACGGTCTTTTCAGGCCAACAACCTGACCGACGAGCCGTTTGAGACCTACTACGGTGATGTTGCCCGTCAGGGACGGTACGAGACCTTCGGCCGGCGCTTCTTCCTGGGTGCCACCTACCGCTTCGGCGGCTGATCCAAACAAGACCGGTCGGCGCAGGTGCGTCGGCCGGTCGCCGGAGTTGCATGATGATTCGATGCTTTCTCGCTGCGGCCTCGGTCGCGGCCGTGCTGACCGCTTCGGCCGCCCAGGCCCAGGACGTGCCCCGGTTCTATTTCGGCGCGGACCTGTCCTATGTGAACGAGATGGAGGATTGCGGAGCAGTCTACCGGGTCGGGGGCCAAGCCCATGACCCCTATGCGATCTTTGCTGAAACGGGCCACAACCTCGTTCGTGTCCGCATCTGGAACGACGCGGAATGGACCGACTACAGCGACCTGGACGACGTCCGTGAGACCATACGCAGGGCGCGGGCAGAGGGCATGCAGGTGCTCTTGGACTTCCATTATTCGGACGACTGGGCCGACGGGGACAAGCAGATCGTGCCCAAGGCCTGGCGGCCGATCCGCGACGACGTTCCCGCCCTGGCCCAGGCGCTTCACGACTATACGCTCGAGACCCTGCGCGCGCTCGACGCCGAGGGGCTGATGCCCGAGACGGTCCAGGTCGGCAATGAGACCAACCTCGAGATGATGGGTGAGCTGGACTGGAAGGAAACCCGCGATGGCATCGACTGGCCCCGGAACGCCGCCCTGCTGAACGCCGGCATCCGGGCGGTGCGCGAGGCGGGCGAAGACAGCGCCATCAAGCCCCGCATCATGCTGCATATCGCCCAGCCCGAGAACACCGAACCGTGGTTCGCGGCGGCCCAGGACCACGGCGTCACCGACTACGACCTGATCGGCGTCAGCTATTACCGCAAATGGTCGACCAACGATCTGGCCGGCCTCGGGGCCACGATCCAGCGGCTGGACGCGGCCTATGACAAGGACGTGGTGGTGGTGGAGACCTCCTATCCCTTCACCAACGAGGGGGCCGACACATCCCCGAACCTGCTGGGCCCAGACACCCTGCTGCCCCAGTATCCGGCTACCCAGGAGGGGCAGCTGAAATACATGACCGACATCACCCAGACGGTCATCGCAAACGGCGGCACGGGCGTCGTCTATTGGGAGCCCGCCTGGGTCTCGACGCGCTGTTCCACCCGCTGGGGTCGGGGGTCGAACTGGGAAAACGCAACCTTCTTCGATTGGCGCGAAGGCAACGACCTGACCATGGCCGGTCACTGGCCGACGGCGGCCTATCGCTGGCCGGCGGACGCTGGCGGCGAAGCGGCGGCGCAGTAAGCGCCCGCCCGGGGGCGGGGGCGGGGGCGGGGGCGTCAGGCCTCAGGCCGACGCGCCCCAGGCCGTGACGAAGGCCCGCGCGGCGTCGCTCACCTCGGCGGGCGTCTTGCCAGGCTTGAACACGGCCGAGCCGATGCCGAAGCCGGAGGCTCCGGCCGAGCGCCAGGTCGCGACGCTGTCAGGCGCGACGCCCCCGACGGCATAGACCCGCGTCCCGGCCGGCAGGACCGCGCGCACGGCCTTCAGTCCCTGTGGTCCCGCGACCTCGGCGGGGAACAGTTTCAGCACCTCGGCCCCGGCGTCCAGCGCCGCGAAGGCCTCCGACGGCGTGAAGAACCCGGGCACCGACATCAGGCCCATGGCCTTTGTGGCGCGGATCACGTCGGGGATGGTATTCGGCGAGATGACCATCTGCCCGCCAGCCTCGGCCACGCCGCGCGCCGCCTCGACGTTCAGCACTGTGCCCGCTCCGACCAGGGCCCGGCCGTCGAGGGCGTCGCGCAGGCGCCGGATGCTCTCCAGCGGCCACGGCGAGTTCAGCGGCACCTCAAGGCAGACGAAACCGGCAGCAACGATCGCCTCGCCGACGGCGACGGCTTCGTCGGGTTCGAGCCCCCGCAGGATGGCGATCAGGGGCAGGGTGTCGAGAATCTGGATCATCGAAGGCTCGCCTGGTGAATGCGCCACAGGCCGTTGGCGACGGCGGCCGCGCCGTCGGCAAGGCGGACGTCGGAAAAGCCCGCGATCTCGAGGGCCGCCGCATAACGGGCATTCAGGGCGTCCGCCCCGACAAGGGTGACGGTGCCGTGCGTGTCCTGGCGGTGGGCGGCGATCTCGGCCCCGATCAGCAGACCCGAGAGATAGTCGGCCGCCGCGTCCGGGCGCAGCCGATCCGCGAGCGTTTCGACGCGGACGGAGAACAGGGCGCTGGTGAGTGCCGGGTCGGTCAGGGCGCGATCGACCCCGTCCGCGAAGGCGCCTTCGTCGACGCCCGGCTCGCCCATGCCCGCACCGAGGATCGTGCCCTTGCGAATGGCGGCGAACAGCTCGCCTGTCATGAAGGTACGATAGCCGACGATCTGACCCGGACGCGCGGCGATCCATTTGGAATGGGTTCCCGGTGCGACGATCCGGTGGCTGCCGGGCTCGAGGTCCAGCCCCATGACCTGGGTTTCCTCGCCGCGCATGACGTCGATCATCCGCCCGCCCGCCACGGCCTTCAGGCCGGGCACGATCCTCAGATCCGGCCGGTCGAGAGGAGAGGACAGCGCATTTGCCAGATCGGCCAGCGTGGCCGGCGTTGGCAGATAGGCGACCTCGCGCCACCGGCCCCGCGCCCCGGCCATGCCACAGACCAGAATGGGCGAGGCGCCATCCAGCCATCCGTCGGCGACCTCGGCAAGGACGGAAGGGAAGGCCGATGGAGCCAGGCCGGCCGCGCCCCGCGGATCGGAGCGGGACTCCAGGACCGTGCCGCCTTCACCAATGCGCAGGACGCGCAGATTGCTTGTTCCCCAGTCGACGCCGATCAGGCCCGCGCCGTCCTGCGTCCCGCTCACCTCACCACCAGATGGCATAGACGGCGATCAGGAAGGCGATGACCCCCGCGCTGGCGATGTTGAAGCCCAGGGAGGTCTTGTAGCTGACACCGTCCAGCTTGATCTGCATGGTGCCTTCTTTCGGAGGGGAGAAAAGCGAGACGACGATCGCGGCTACGAGAGAGACAAGGAATACAACTCCGACCCGGTTCATGAAGGGCAGGGTGAAGATCCCCTCGCGGTCCAGCCACCACATGAAGCCCGACAGGGCCACGCCGCCGATGGCGGCCGTCAGCGCCCCTGCTTCGGACGCCCGCTTCCAGAACAGGCCCAGGATGAAGATGACCACGATCGAGGGCGTGAAGAAGCCCGTGAAGTCCTGGATGAACTGGAAGGCCTGGGAGAAGCCACCCAGCAAGGGGCGGGCCACCAGGATGCCGATGGCCATGGCGGCGAAGGCGGCGATACGACCGACCAGCACCAGATGCTGTTCCGATGCGCCCTTGTTCGCCTTGGCATACAGATCGAGGGTGAAGATGGTTGAGATCGAGTTCACCTTGGACGCCAGCGACGCCACGATGGCCGCGATCAGGGCGGCGAACACCAGACCCTTCAGGCCCGCGGGCAGAAGGTTCATCATCGTCGGATAGGCTTGGTCCGGGGCCGAAAGACTGGGCGCGAGGATCAGGGCCGCCATGCCCGGCAGCACCACGATGACCGGCATCAAGAGTTTCAGATAGGCGGCGAAGGCGATCCCCTTCTGGGCCTCGCCCAGCGACTTGGCGGCCAGGGCGCGCTGGATGATGTACTGGTTGAAGCCCCAGTAGCTGATGTTCATGATCCACAGTCCGCCCAGCAGGACGGCAATGCCCGGCAGTTCCTTGAAGTTCGGGTTGTCGGGCGACAGGATCATATCGAACTTCTCGGGGAAGTCCGTCAGCAGGGTGGTGAACCCGCCCAGCGCACCCGACGCGCCGCCGATCTCGCTCAGGGCGATGAAGCCGATGATCAGGCCGCCCGCGACCAGTAGCGCCACCTGGACGATGTCGGTCAGGGCCACGGCCTTGAGCCCGCCCCACAACTGATAGGCCAAGGCGAAGACGCCGATCGCCACGATGGCGTACATCTGGTCCAGTCCGGTGACGGTGTTGACCGCGATCGACCCCAGCCAGAGGATCGAGGTCACGTTCACGAAGACGTAGAGCAGCAGCCAGAACACGGCCATGACATTGCGGATCGTCGGACCGTACCGCTGCTGCAGGAACTGCGGCATGGTGTAGATGTCGTTGCGCAGGAAGATCGGCAGAAAATACTTGCCCACGATCAACAGGGTCAGGGCCGCCATCCATTCATAGGAGGCGATGCCGAGGCCGATCACATAGCCGGAGCCCGACATGCCGATGATCTGCTCGGCCGAGATATTGGCCGCGATCAGGGACGCCCCGATGGCCCACCAGGGCAGGTTCCTGGAGGCCAGGAAATAGTCGGTGGAGGTCTTTTTCTCACCGCCCTTGTCGCGCGAGACCCACTGGGCCAGGCCGAAGATGAAGACGGCGTACACGCCCAGAATGACGAGATCGATGGTCGCGAGCGACATGGCTGAGCCTCCCCGGCACGGCCCCTTCCACGGGGTTCTGCGGGCACGGTAGAAGAGCCTGAGATCGCCCGCAATCGTTTTTCATATTTGCGATAAGCTTTTACTAGCGGCAATGAGCTGGACCCAGCCCCTTTCGCACAAGCCATCCGGCCGCTAGCGTGGCAGCGATCCTGAGGACGATTCCATGACGGCCGCCGACGACGCCGATGATCGAAAGTACCGCGCCCCCGCGCTGGAAAAGGGACTGGACGTGCTGGAACTGCTGTCCGCCCATGGCCAGCCCCTGACCCCGTCGCAGATGTCGGCCACGCTCGGTCGATCGGTCAGCGAACTGTTCCGCATGATCCAGGTGCTGGAGTTCCGAGGCTATATCGAGCAGTCGTCGGATGGCTATCAGTTGACCAACAGACTGTTCACCCTGGGACTGTCGCGCGCGCCGATCAAATCCCTGGTCGACGTGGCCCTGCCGGCCATGCGCGAACTGGCTGCGGCGACCACGCAATCCTGCCATCTCGTTGTACCGTCGGGCGACCAGATCGTCGTCATCGCCCGCGTCGAAGGGCCGGGCGATCTGGGGTATTCGGTCCGCGTCGGCTATCGGCGCAGCCTCCTGGAGGCAACGTCCGGACTGATGCTCTATGGCCGGGCCAATGCGCGCGAGCAGGCGATACTGGCGGAAATCCTGGCGGCGCGCCACGGGGCCAGGAAGGTCAAGGCCTTCGCTGTCGCTGCGGCGACCGCCGCTGCGGCGGGCCACGTCGAACGACCCAGCGATTTCGTGAAGGGGGTGACCGATCTGGTCGCGCCGATCCAGGGTGCCGACGGCATCATCGCCACCCTGATCACCCCTTATATCGAACGGATGCCGCCGACCTGCTCGATCGAACGGGCGGTGACGCTTCTGGGGGAGGCGGCTGCGGCGATCTCCGGGGAAATGGGCGTCGCCTCTGTGGCCTGACACGCCGAATTGCCCGGGTGGCAATCCGTGCGTTGACTTCGCCGATGACCTTTCGCTACTTTCGCAGGTAGAAACCGCTTTCACAGATGAAAGCAGATATCAGAGTCGGCAGCCGTTCGGTCGGCCGACCGTGAGGAGACCATGGGAGCCATTTATCCCGACCTGAAGGGCCGGGTCGTCATCGTGACCGGCGGGGCCGGCGGCATAGGCGCGTCCATCGTCCGGGCCTTCGCCGCACAAGGCTGCCGGGTCGGATTTCTGGACGTCGACGCAGTCAGGGGTGCGGCGCTGGAAGCGGAGCTCGACAGCCTGGGCGACGGGGCGGCGGCTTTCGTCTCCTGCGACCTGACCGATGTCGACGCCCTCCGCGCAGCGATCGGACAGGTACGAGACCGGTTCGGTCCGGTCGACGCCCTGATCAACAACGCTGCCCACGACGAGCGTCACGCCACCCTGGATGTGACCGAGGCCTATTGGGACAGGCGGATCGCGGTGAACCTGAAGCACCAGTTCTTCGCCGCCCAGAGCGTGTTGCCGGACATGATGGCGCAGGGGCGCGGTTCGATTCTGAATCTCGGCTCGACGTCGTGGATGATCGGTCAGGGCGGGATGGCGGCCTATACGGCGTCCAAGTCCGCAGTGCTGGGCCTGACCCGGTCGCTGGCCCGCGACTTCGGCGAGCATGGCGTGCGCGTCAACGCCCTGGCACCCGGCTGGATCATGACAGAGCGCCAGCTAGAGCACTGGGTCACGCCGGAGACCGAAAAGGACATCTACAAGAACCAGTGCCTGAAGCGGCGACTGGTCCCGGAGGACATCGCGCGCGTTGCCGTCTTCCTGAGCTCCGAGGAGGCCTCGGCCATCACCAACCAGCACTATGTCGTCGACGGCGGCTGGACCTGAATTTGCCCATGAAGAAACCGTTGAGAAGCCGGGCCTGGTTCGACAATCCGGACAATCCCGACATGACCGCCCTCTATCTGGAGCGGTACCTGAACTACGGCCTGACGCGCCGGGAGCTGCAGTCGAACAAGCCGATCATCGGCATCGCCCAGACCGGGTCCGACCTCAGCCCCTGCAATCGGCATCACCTGATCCTCGCCGAGCGGGTGCGCGAAGGCATTCGCGAGGCGGGCGGCATCGCCATGGAATTTCCGGTCCATCCGATCCAGGAGACTGGAAAGCGACCGACGGCGGCGCTCGACCGCAACCTGGCCTATCTCGGGCTGGTGGAAAGCCTTTACGGCTATCCGATCGATGGCGTTGTCCTGACCATCGGCTGCGACAAGACCACGCCGGCCTGCCTGATGGCCGCTGCGACGGTCGACATCCCGGCTATCGCCCTGTCCGTCGGGCCGATGCTGAACGGTTGGCACAAGGGCCAACGGACCGGGTCGGGAACCATCATCTGGAAGGCACGCCAGATGATGGCGGCGGGCGAGATCGACTACGAGGGTTTCGTCGAGCTGGTCGCTTCGTCGGCGCCGTCGGTCGGCTATTGCAACACCATGGGCACGGCGACGACGATGAACTCGCTGGCCGAGGCCCTGGGGATGTCGTTGCCGGGCTCGGCCGCTATTCCGGCACCCTATCGCGAGCGCGCCCAGGTGGCCTACGAGACCGGCCTGCGGATCGTGGAAATGGTGCGCGAGGACCTGAAGCCGTCCGACATCCTGACGCGCGAGGCCTTCCTGAATGCCATCGTGGTCAACTCCGCGATCGGCGGATCGACCAACGCGCCGATCCATCTGACAGCCCTGGCGCGCCACGCCCACGTCGATGTGCCGCTGCAGGACTGGCAGACGCACGGGCTGCATGTGCCCTTGCTGGTCAATCTCCAGCCCGCCGGCCAGTATCTGGGCGAGGACTATTTCCATGCCGGGGGGGTGCCCGCCGTCGTGCACGAGCTGATGCAGAAGGGGCTGATCCACGAGGACGCCCTGACCGTCACGGGCAAGTCGATCGGCGAGAATTGCCGCGGCAAGACGACGGACCTGCCCGACGTCATCAAACCGTTCGACGCGCCGATGAAGACCGATGCGGGCTTCGTCATCTTCACCGGCAATCTGTTCAACTCGGCGATCATGAAGCTGAGCGTTATCAGTCCCGAGTTCCGCGAGCGCTACCTGTCCGACCCCGCCGATCCCAACGCCTTCGAGGGACCTGCGGTCGTGTTCGACGGACCGGAAGACTATCACCAGCGTATCGACGACCCCGCCCTTGGCATCACCGAGCGGACCTTGTTGTTCATGCGTGGGGCTGGACCAATTGGGTATCCAGGCTCTGCTGAGGTCGTGAACATGCAGCCGCCCGCTTCTCTGATCCGACAGGGCGTCACCGCCCTGGCCTGTATCGGAGACGGTCGACAGTCGGGCACGTCGGGCTCCGCTTCGATCCTCAACGCCTCGCCCGAAGCGGCGGCGGGCGGCAATATCGCCATCCTGCAGACCGGCGACCGGGTCAGGATCGACCTGAATACCGGCCGGGCCGACATCCTGATTTCCGAAGATGAACTGGCCGAGCGCCGTATCGCGCTGGAGGCCGCTGGCGGTTACGCTTATCCCGCATCCCAGACACCGTGGCAGGAATTGCAGCGTGGCATGGTCGGACAGTTGGAGACCGGTGCCGTGCTGGAGCTGGCCGTGAAATACCACCGCATCGTCGACCGCTTCGGCCTTCCGCGCGACAGCCATTGACCCAAGCCGCGTCCCACACTTCCCAACTTCTATGGGGGTGCTGTCAGTCCAACGCGAACTTGTCTCCAGAGGACGCAGCAAGGGCAGGGGAAGCGAGGCCTATGCGGCGAGCGTCTTCCATTCGGCCAGGGCGGCTGAGCGTTGGGCCTTGTATGTTTCCCGGCTGATGAGGTGGCGATCCTGATTGAAGTGGTTGTGGAAGGCGGCGTGGACGGAGCTGAACTTCTGCAGGGTCTTCATCTGCCGGAACCTCAGCATGGCCCGTTCTCGTCGTCGGAAGGGCAGGTGGGAGTTCTCGACTCTGTTGTTGGCCCAGCGGCCGACCTCCTGTTTGGCGGTGTTGCCGAGGTCCTTCATCGCGGCCTTGTAGGAGCGCAGACCGTCGGTCGTGATGGCCCTGGCGCGGCCGTGGCGCTTCATCAGCTTCTTCATGAAGGTGAGGGCTGCAGCCTTGTCCCGCGTCTTGCTGGCAAAGGATTCCAGCACCTCGCCCTCCTGATCCACGGCCCGCCAGAGGTAGTGCATCTCACCGTTGATCTTGGCTACGCCGCCCTTCGGGTCACGTAGACCTCGTCGAGGTGCCATCGCCAATGGGTGAAGGATCGCATCCGTTGGACGCACTTCCTGCGGATCTAGGCTGCGAACATCGGACTGAACCGGTTCCACCAGAGCCGCACCGTCTCGTAGCAGATGTCGATGCCGCGCTCGGCCAGCAGGTCTTCGACGTTCCGGCGAGACAGAGGGTACTTCACGTACATCATCACCACCGTGTGGATCACCTCCGGCGAGCTGTCGAAGTAGCGGAACGGGTTGTTGGAGCGGGCCATAGGCCGAGGCTAAGTGCCGGGTCCGAGCCCGGCAATCGGTTTGGGCTGACAGAGCCGGGCAAAGTGCACAAGGTTCAGACCGCCAGAGAATGGATCCCGAGCTCGCGGGATCATTCGGCTAAAGGGTCGGTTATGACGGTCGGCCTAGTCCGATAGCGCCGCGCAGATGCCCACACGTCGGCCCCGGAGGGCCTGGCTAGATCGAGAGCCCGGTCAGTGGGGCTGGCTGGCGGTGCTGTCATTCTAACGCTAACTTGTCTCCACTGAATAGCCGAAAGGCGAGTTGGAACAGTGGGTTATGGCGAGACTATCTTTCAAGCGTCACAGGCACAAGCCCGACGTCCTTCGACAGTCGGTCTGGCTATACTATCGCTTCTCACTGAGCCTTCGTGACATCGAGGAGATCCTCGCCGAACGCGGCGTGGACGTGTCCTATGAGGCCATCCGGAGCTGGTGCCTGAAGTTCGGTCGGCAGATCGCCGGCAACCTGAAACGGCGTCGACCGGCACCGTCTCCACGCTGGCACTTGGATGAGATGGTGAGCCGGATCGGCGGCCGCCACATGTATCTATGGCGGGCTGTGGATGACGAGGGCGAGGTGCTGGGCACGTCGGTTCAGAAGCGTCGCGACGCGGCGGCTGCGACGTTCTTTCTGCAGAAGCTGCTGCGCAATCAAGCCGTTGCGCCCGAGAGGATCGTGACCGACGGATTGAAATCGTATGTTTCAGCAGTCGACGTTTTGGGCCTCAAAGGCATCCATCACCCCGGTCGCTTGCGCGAGAATAACCGGGTCGAGAACTCGCATCTGCCTATCCGCAAGCGCGAGCGGCATATGCAGCAGTTCAAGTCCCAGGTGTCGGCGCAGCGGTTTCTGACCGTCCAAGCAGCCGTCTACAACACCTTCTACACCCAGCGGCATTTGACCTCTCGGAGGGCTATGGAGTTGTTCCGCGCAGCCGGTCATCAAGCTTGGCGTGAGGCCGTCGGGTGAGCGGAGAGGGGCGTCTACTTCGATCCGACTTGAAGTTAAGTTGACAGCGCTCTTCGGCGTTTCCGCGCCCAAGCCGACGCCGCATGGGCGGCGGCGGTTGCCTGAAACTGGGCAGGGTAGGGGACGTTTCAACTTGGCTCAGCTGCCCTGACAGACCCAGGTGCCGGGGGTGTGTGGCGGTGCTGTCAGGCGAACGATAAAAGGTCTCCGGTATTTGTGGCGTAAGCCGCTGTCGGGCATGACATTTCGTTAGGCCGATTTCGTTCAAGCGCCACCGGTTTCCGGCGGACATCATCCGCCACGCCGTCTGGCTTTATTTCCGCTTCAGCCTCAGCTTTCGTGACGTCGAGGAGCTCCTGGCGCATCGGGGTATCGACGTCAGCCATGAGATGATCCGGTGCTGGACGATCAAGTTTGGCCCCTTGATCGCACGACGGCTGAAAAAGCGGCGAGGGGCCCCGTCGCCGCGCTGGCACCTGGACGAGATGGTCTGCTGGATCGGCGGAAAGCGGATGTATCTGTGGCGGGCTGTCGATGACGAAGGCGAGGTCCTCGACCTCGTGGTTCAGCGCCGGCGGGACACGGAGGCAGCGCTGAGGCTGCTCAGGCGTCTCCTTCACAACCAGCCGGCCGAGCCGCAGGTAATCACGACCGACGGCCTGGCCTCCTATGGCGCGGCGCTCGATGTCCTGGATCTGAGGCATCTGCATCGACCCGGCCGGCTTCGTGAGAACAATCGGGCAGAGAACTCACACCTTCCGATCCGACGCCGGGAGCGACAGCAGCAGCGGTTCAAATCGCAAGCCTCAGCCCAGAGATTCCTCACCACCCACGCGGCGATCTACAACACCTTCAACATGCAACGTCATCTGATCAGCAGACCCACCCTTCGCCGCTTCCGCGCCGATGCCGATGCCGCTTGGGCGTTGGCCGTTGCCTGAATGGCGGCGGGGTAGGGGGCTTTCGGCTTGCCGAAGTTAATCTAACAGCGCCTGTGTGGCGGTGCTGTCAGGCGAACGCTAAAAGTTCTCCGGTATTTGTGGCGTAAGCCACTGACGGGGATCATATTTCGTGAAGGCGATTTCGTTCAAGCGTCACCGGTTTCCAGCAGGTGTTATCCGCCATGCCGTCTGGCTGTACTTTCGTTTCAGCCTCAGTTTTCGTGACGTCGAGGAACTGCTCGCGCAACGGGGTATCGATGTCAGCTATGAGACGATCCGGTGCTGGACGATCAAGTTTGGCCCCTTGATCGCACGACGGCCTAAGAAGCGGCGAGGGGCCCCGTCGCCGCGCTGGCACCTGGACGAGATGGTCTGCTGGATCGGCGGCAAGCGGATGTATCTGTGGCGCGCAGTGGACGATGAAGGCGAGGTCCTCGACCTTGTGGTCCAGCGCCGGCGGGACACGGAGGCAGCGCTGAGGCTTCTGCGACGCCTGCTACACAACCAGCCGATCGAGCCTCAGACGATCACGACGGACGGCCTGGCCTCCTATGGCGCGGCGCTCGATGTCCTGGATCTGAGGCATCTGCATCGACCCGGCCGTCTTCGGGAGAACAATCGCATCGAGAACTCCCACCTGCCGATCCGACGACGGGAGCGACAGCAGCAGCGGTTCAAATCGCAAGCCTCAGCCCAGAGATTCCTCACCACCCACGCGGCGATCTACAACACCTTCAACATGCAACGTCATCTGATCAGCAGACCCACCCTTCGCCGCTTCCGCGCCGATGCCGATGCCGCTTGGGCGTTGGCCGTTGCCTGAATGGCGGCGGGGTAGGGGGCTTTCGGCTTGCCGAAGTTAATCTGACAGCGCCGCGCGATACGCCTCGTGGGTTCCGCGCGCGGGGGGCAGGTCTATGACGGGCGGCGGCAGTGCGGTGCTGAAGCTGCCCGAAGGTATTTTCGGCCACCTGAGCCCTGAAACCCTAGAGGGCCTGTAGAGGAGCGTCAGCAATCAGCCGCGGCTCGTCCGGTCTAGGCGTGGGCAGACGATAGGATCCTGACAGTAGACGAACTGGCACTCAGGTTCTGGCAATGCCGATTATGCGCATTTCGGGAACGGGACGGGAATAAAGGGCAGGGGAGGCAGCCGCTTCGCGCCAAGAACGGATCTTGGCTCCGGCCCGGAAAGCGGACGCTCGATGCACCTCCAGGAGGATGTCCGGTTCCAAACCTTGGCCGTCCTTCAAGACTTGCGGAGTCATCAGCTTCCTGCCCGAGAGAACCTCGGAGCGGCCATCGATTGTCATCAGAAGGCTACGGCGCTCCTCGACGCTAAACCCCAACTAACGACACACGCGGCGGCGGGGCGCTAGATATTCAGACAAGAGCCAGTCCCGTCCGAAATCAAAAGCTATCTGACTCTCGAGACAGGATACCCCTGCCGCTCGGCGCGCGCGGGGTTAGTCTATGAGTATGGAATAGCAGTCCCGCGCGCGCCCCGCGGCTGTGACTGGCATCTCCGGATAGTGCTTCTCAAGCACCGCCATGAGGCGCTGCCGGTAGGTTTCCGGCATCCGCTCTCCAAGAATGACCTCTCTGACCGCACCGCGATCGTATTGCCAGAGAAGCGGAGCGTCGTCCTCCTGGTCCGTTTGGATCAGAAGACGTCGCTCGCCTTCATAACGCCACTGAACGGGCTTGGTCGCGAAGACGCGCTGCCACATATCACGCATGGTTCCGAGAGCTTCGGCACCCGACGCTTCATACATTTCAATTTCCGCCTCGCGTTCCGTTTCACCGGAAAACTGGATCCGCTTCTGCGTTTCCTCGATTGCTACGTGACTGTACCAGTCTTGGTCCCAAGCAAGACCGTAAATAAAGCTGTCAATCGTAGGCGGCTTGTTGGTGTATGCCACGTCGAGAACGTAGGCCTCCGGCCTGCCGCTCACTAGGGCGTCTTCGTCAAAGACCAGGGAGAAGCCTCGCAGCCCGTCGGCGTAGTGCGACCACATTAGAAGGTTGTCCCGCTGCGAAGCGAAGCAGGCGATCCGCATTTCCTTTCGCATCACCTCGAAGGGCGGGACGTAGGATGCGCACTCCTCGAAATATTCCTCTACGCTTTCGCTAACGAGCGGCTCACCGAGGGCTTCCTCCACCGTATCGAAGTGGAATCCCCAAGTTCTAAGAGCGGACAGGAAACGCTCAGGCTCTCGCCCCGCGTCAGGGATTCCTGTGACGATGTCCGACCAGAACTCGAAAGGGTCGTTGTACGCACCGTAGTGCTGGCAGAAGATTTGTCCGCTCTCGAGATTATCGAGGGCGTACTTCGAGGGCCCGCTGAACTTCAAAAGCTGTTTCTGACTGTCCACCGCACGAGCCTTTCAGTGAGTCCCTTCTCGTGTCCCTCAGATTGACGAGTCGCAAAAGCGCAAGAGTTCACGCGAGCGAAACCCTTGAGCTTGGTTGATCCCCATCGGACTTTGGGCGCTAAGGCGGACATCAGACCAATGTCCAAAAGCGGACCCTGGCCGATAGGTGGTCGAACGGCGGAGGCTGCCGACCTCGGAACTTGAAACACTGGGCGCGTGGCAGCGCGCGCGCCACATCGTCGTTGCACCCGCTTCAGGTAAGCTGCACGTTGAGCCAAGGGCGGCGCGCCGGACAACCCGCCTCGACCGTTCCGGATCTCCCGATGCCCTATGTGTTGACCACCAAGACGACGCCCGAACAGGAATTCGAGGCCGAGCTGCGCGCGAAGATGCTCAAGGCCTTCCCGTGGCTGCCGCCGAAGGCGCTAAAGCATCAGAGGAGCTTCACCTTCAAGGCCGGGCTCAAGGAGATCACGGTCAACGGCGAACCGAAGACGGAGGCCGGTGCCCGCCTCGACATCCTCGTGGAGTTGAACGGCAAGCCCTTGGCCATCCTCGAGCTCAAGCGGCCGGGCGAGAGGCTCACCGCGGCGGATGCGGCCCAGGCCCGGTCCTACGCCAAGCTGGTCGAGCCCATGGCTCCGCTGGTCGCCTTAACGAACGGGACCAATACCGCCTTCTTCGACACTTATACCGGCCAAGCTTGGGTTCCGGACAATCCGGATGAGGCCAAGCTGGCCGCCCTCATCGCGAACGCGGCGACCCTCGCCAAGGCCGATTTCAAGGCGGCGATCGAACAGTTGATGGCCGACGCCCCCGAAGTCTGGATGAGCGCCGTCAGGCAGGTGTCCACGGCGACCTTGGACGAGATGACGGGCGAGTGGAACGATCCGACGACCACCTTCGTCGAGGGCTGGGGGTTCGACCGCCGAGCGACGCAGCGGGTGAACGGTCTTCTGAGAGAGAAGGCCCGACTAGTCATGGTCGAGGGCGAGCCGCTCGCCGGCAAGAGTCATGTTCTACGCGAACTCGTCCAGGACCTTGCGGACGACGAGGCCTTCGCCGCCCTCTATGTCCAGGCGGACAGCGGTGCCGATCTCTTCCAGATGCTGGCCGACCTGCTGTCGTCGGCGCTCGACTGGCCCCTGACGCGCGACGATGCGCGGCACTGGCTCCAGATCCGGGCCCGCGCCGCCGGTCCTGTCCTGGTGCTCGTGCTCGACCACGTCGGGCGAGGTGACGGCGACCTACGCAAGGACATCGAGGCCCTGACCTCCAACGCGTTCGGGCCCGGAGTGCGCGTCGTCCTCGCCATCGACGACGGTGCGGCCGGCAGTCTGTTGAAGAAGGCAACTGGTCGAGGAAGCAGCGCACTGGCCCCGCGTGCCAGTCGGGTAGCCGTCGGTCCGCTCGACGACGGCGAGTTCCAGGCGGCGCGGCGGCGATTGTCCGAGCGACGCATCGGTCTGATGGCCGGTGCACGGTACAGCGCCGAACTACGCCATCCATGGGTGCTCCGCGTCATGGCAAACGAGGTGTTCGGCGCGGACGAGTACCGGGACGAGACCCTCTCGGCGGCGCTCTCGCCCCTCCCGGGACTCGACCTTCTAGACTCGGTGCGTGAGGACTTCGACACGACCGAACCGCCCTATGCGCTCTACCGGGCGCTGGCCAAGGCGGTCCTCGCGGATCTCGACGCCGGTGCCTCGATCGAGCACAGGCTGCAACTCGGCTCCGGCTATATCGCGCGCCGCGACACCGTGAACGCTCAGTTGGCCGATCACGATGTCCGGGCCTTGGAGGCTGCCGGCCTGATCACGCCGGGGCGAAGCGAGGACGGCGAGATCCATTACGCCATCCGCCTGCCCCAGCTCCTGGCCAGCGAACTCGCCCGACTGATCGCGGAGCGACTGGCGTCCGCCGACAACGCCCCTGTCTCCGAGACCGTTAACTGGCTGCTGGGCACCACCGGTGGGCTGTTTCTTGGCGACGCCATCGGGGCCCAGGCCCTGATCGACGCTGCGCTCAAGGGGGTTCGGCTGAGCGCGGATTTCATCACGTCGCTGGTCAACCGGCCCCCGGTCCGCAAGGTCCTCGCGCCCGGCACGCGGGTCGGCGGGTGGATGGACGGGTTGGGCGTGATCACTATGACCCTGCTGGAGGCGGGGGCCGTCCAGTTCGAGAAGGACGGACATAGGATGGTGGCTGAGGTCGAGCCCGGCGAACCGACCGAGCATGTGGCTTGGAACGACTTCCAGCCATGGCTCATCCTGTCGCGACTGGCCGGTCGGCCCTTCTTCCTGACGGAAGGCCAGACCGTCGCGGGTCGCGGGGACTTCGCCCTTCTGCTGCACGTTGGCGCTTGTCCCACGGTCCTGGTCGAACCCGGCGGCGATGTCGATCTGCGCAGCCTGCCCACCCACCAGCTGTCCGCCGAAGTCTCGATCCTGTGCCACGACGCCGGACTGGCCGAGCCGATCACCTGGTCGTTGTTCGGATTTTTGTCCCGCGACTGGGAAGGAGCCGGCGACCGTCTAATCGACGAGGCGCTGACGGCCGCCGCGCCCGGTCTGCTCGCGCGGCTGGATGTGGCGCTGCGCGAGGTGGCGGACTTGGCGGGAGACGAGCGCAAAGCATGGGCGAAGACGGCGCGTTCGGAGCGGGTCGCGCCGGCCCTGAAGGCGGCAATGGACGAGGCCGGGCAGAACTGTCCCGCCTGACGGTCGCGCCGCGTTAGCGTTTGGCCAGTCGAGCAAAGGGCCGATGTCGGCGGGGCCGCGGGCTGGGATCCCTGTAGCCAGCCACGGACCAGCGTCGGGACGGCGATCTCCGAATGAGAGATCACGGCTGAACGCCGAAAGCGGGCCTCCCCAAAGTCAGCATGGAGTTACGACGCTAGGTATCGCTGGTGGACGGCGGGGTCTGGTGTTTGGCCCAGTAGCCCCAGGACGGGACCGGAACGCCGGCGGTGCAGCGGACCGTGACCAACGATGTTGGAGATGCCCAGGGTGCGGGCCACGATGCAGGTCGGCTCGGCCCAGACGCGCTCGCACAGCGACGGGTTACGACGCGCCGGGCATTCGAATTTCTCCGCGGACCGCCGGCGACCGCCACGATTTGTGACGGGCTGAACCTGTGTAAGGTGGCACCGGGGGAGACCGAATGGACCGCTTTCAGGAAGACAATCACGGCCGCCTTCGGGCGGCGTTCGGCGCGGGCCCGGGTGAGGCCGCTCAGAGCGACGCACGAGGCGTCGGGCCATGACGTCGACGACGCCACGCGGACCTGGCCTTTCGAAATCGCAGATCGCGTCCTTCGAGCAGTGCGCCCGCAGGCTCTGGCTCGCGGTTCACCAGCCGGACGCCGCCGCCATGGACGATGGTGCCCAAGCCCGGTTTGCGGCGGGCCATGAAGTCGGGGCGATCGCCCGGGCCCTAGCGCCCGATGGTGTGCTGGTGGAGACGGACCCCGACCTTGGCGCCGCGCTGGAGAGCACGCGCCGCGGGCTCGCCGCCGGCGGTCATCCGCTGTTCGAAGCCACCTTCGAACATGAGGGCGTGTTGGTCCGCATCGATGTGCTTGAGCCGATGGGTGACGCGACCTGGCGCGTCGCCGAGGTCAAGAGTGCGACCTCCGCGAAACCGCACCATCGGTCCGATCTGGCGACCCAGGTGTGGGTGGCGCGCCAAGCCGGAGTCCCCATCGGCAGCGCCACGATCCGCCATATCGACAACCGTTTCGTGCTGACCGAGCCGGGCCGGTTCGAGGGACTTCTGGCCGACCAGGAATGCCTCGATGAGATCGAGCCGCTGGTGGCGGAGCGAGAGGCGCTGATCGAGGCCGCGCGGGAGACCCTCGTGGGACCGGATCCCGCCATCGCGCCGGGCGACCACTGCGCCTCGCCCCACGCCTGTGCGTTCTCCGTTCACTGCAACCAGGGCCTCCCGGAACCGCCGGCCTGGCCGGTCACCGTACTCCCGAATGGCGGCGGGCGGCGTTGGCTCGACCTGGGGGTGGATGACCTTCTCCAGGTGGAGGCGGAGGCACTGACCAACCCGGTGCACCGGCGGGTGTATGAGGCGACCGTCAGCGGCGCGACCTTCCATGACGTGGCCGCCGCCCGCGCGGCGATCGGCGCGTGGGCTTGGCCAAGGGCCTGGCTGGATTTTGAAACCATAGCCTTTGCGGTCCCGCGCTGGGTCGGGACCCGGCCCTACCAGCAGGTCCCATTCCAGTTCTCCGTCCACGTCGAACAGGAGGACGGCCGGATCGAGCACCAGGCCTTCCTCAGCCTCGACGGCGAGGATCCGCGTCGCGCCTGCGCGCAAGCCTTGATCGACGCTCTGCCCGAGGCCGGTGCGATCATCGCCTACAATGCGAGCTTTGAACGTGGCCGGATCCGGGAGCTGGCAGACGTATTCCCGGACCAGGCGCCCGCGCTGTCGGCGATGGCGGACCGGATCGTCGATCTTTTGCCGGTCGCGCGGGCGACCTGGTATCATCGCGATCAGCGCGGCAGCTGGTCGATCAAGGCGGTGCTGCCGACGGTCGCGCCCGAACTCGACTATGGCGGTCTCGACGTGCGGGACGGCGGACAGGCCCAAACGGCCTGGCTTGAGATCGCGGCGGGCGCGGATCCGGCGCGCCGTGCCGAGCTTGAACGCGGTCTGCTCGCCTACTGCGAGCGCGATACCTGGGCGATGGTCGTGCTGGCCCGGCGGCTATGTGAAGCCTGAGGGGGCGGGATGCGACGCGAATACACCAGAACCGAACGTCTGGAGCGAGCCAGCCTGCGGGCGGCGATGCATATCCGCGGGCTGTGGGAAGAGAAGGGCAGTTCGCACACCCGGCTTCTCGAAGGCCTGCTGCTGCCCGACGATCTCGTCGTTGCGGGGCGATCGAGGGCCTGGACGCGGGTCGGGCGTCGCGAACATGTCGTCCTGCGCAAGGTCGTGATTGACGAATGTCACCGCCTGCTTGCGCAGGGCGAAGATGACGCTGTGATCGCAGCGTTGCTCCGCGATCACGTGCGGATTGTCCTGATCACGCGCGAAGAATGCGATCGTCTGGATCGAAGGGACGCCCTCGGCCTGCGCCAGCGCATGCCGGAAGGTTGGCGGTTCGGCGATGACATCCACGCCCGGCTGACGGCGGCCGGAATCCTCTGGGACCCGGTCGCTCCGGACGCCACTCCGCTGGAACCCCAACGCGTCGGGGCGACCCTTTGAGCCGGGTGGTGGTCAAGCGCGCGCCGGACATGCAGCTCGTCGCCTATGCACTGGCGCGCTGCGGCGACCGCGAGGGCGGCGCCGATCGACCGCCGGCGTGGCTCGAGGTCGACAGCTGGCGCGAGGCTTACGCGCGCTTCTTCGACGTGCTCGGAGACGGCCGCACGCTGGAGAGTTTCGCCAACAGTCTCAAGAACGCCCGAGACGCCTTCGACGCCCACGTCGACTCCAGCCGTATCGGCTGGATCGACCGAGATCCGGAGCGCGCCCGGGGGGCCGACACCATGGTGGGCCGGATGTTGCGGGAATGGAGACCACGCAGCGACGCCGAGCTTCAGGCGGCGGTTCTGGCCGTGCTGGCGCGGGGGCCGACGCCACCCGCCGTCGGGGCACCCGCGACGCCAAGCTCAGGTTCCTCCGCGCCCGCCGCCGCGGAGACCGGACTGCTTCGGGCGCGGACCGACGAGGGCCGGATGCTCGCGGCGGACTTCAGTCTTGCGGGCGACGTGCCGTCTACCGAGCTCACCTTCGAATGCGCCGACGGCCGGCGGCGCAACCGGGACTATGGCGCAGCGATCGAGCTGGTTCTGGCCCGGCTGCAGCGCCTCGACGCCATCGTGTTGAACGCCCGGGTCTCCAGTCAGGTGGCGGAGCGGCGCGCGGCGGCCGAGGGTCTGGATCTGGCTCTCGACCCGCGACCCTTCGCCTGGCCGCTGCCGCTGACGGATGTCTCGCCGCGGACGCTGCGATTGGCTCTCGGCCGCGCCGGCGCGCGCGTCGGCCGCCCGGAGGGGACCAGTGGCAACACCACCAAACGCATCACCCTGCGCCTGCAGGTCGCCGCCGCGTCGCTGGCGGCGCTCGCCGAGGCGCTGGTGTCCGGCGCCGGTTCGGTGACGGGGAAGGCGGGCGGCGATCCGGACGGCTGGACCGGGCCGCCGGCCCCGACGGCCCCGATCGCCACCGTTGATCCGGCGGAGCTGGAGGCGCTGCGGCAGCGCTACCGCGACGCGCCGCCGAAGGTGAAGCATCGTCTGAGCGCGGCCATCGAGCGCGGCGGGGTCGGGAACCTGGTCAAGCGCGCCAACGGCTATCGGTGTCAGGTGTGCGAGGCGCTGGGTCTGCCTCCTCTGGGGTTCCGCAAGCGGAATGGCGTGCCCTACGTTGAGGCCCATCACGTCCTGCCGGTGGCCAGCCTGGCTCCCGGCGCGCTGGGGCCGCAGAACGTCATCACCGTTTGCGCCAACCATCACCGCCAGCTGCACTATGGAACAGTGGAGATCGCCCCTCAGAACGAGGGCTTTCACCTCGTCCTCGATGGCCGCTCCCTGATCCTCAGCCGTCATACCTGCCCCCACCGGGGCGTGGTCGTGGGCGCCTCAGACTGACATCAGAAGGGCGCCAGAGCCTGACCATCTCGTGGCAGATGTCGATGCCGCGACCAGCCAGCAGGTCGACTGAAGTACGCAGAGACAGCGGCTACCTCGCGTTCATCATGACGACCGTCCGGATCGTCTCCGGCGAATTGTCGAACGCGCCCGGCTACTCTGCGGCGGAGAGAGCCCCCAGACTGATCAGCTCACCGCCGCCCACAGCGTCGATGCGTTCGAACAGATTCTTGAGAGCGTTTCGATCCGACTTCGACAGTGAAACTGCGCGGGTTTCCAACTGTCTCAACGCCTTGTCCGCCAAAGGGGAGAGAATCCTTTTGGACTTCGCGAACGCCCTGATGCGCGGAACCCGCGGGATCAGCTGGAAGAGCACCGTTTCGAACTCGATCTCGGTGTCGACCTTCAGCTTGCGTACAGCATCCCGTTCCAGGTTTCTGGCCTCTTCGATGGAGACGCAGCAGCTGAGCAGGCTGGTCTCGTCCAACTCCACTTCCAGGCTGGCCACGTCCAACCAGCATCGCGGGTCCCGGACGTAGTCCGAAACGCGTTTTTTTTCGTAGGGGGTGCTTCGGATACGGTCGATAACACGCGGGGCGATGACCTGCAGCGCCTGCTGGACCTGCCTCGGAACGCCCTGTTCCGACCAGAGCCGTCCCAGATCGAGCTCCTGACCGTGGTTCTGCCGCAAATGGTTCAGGAGCCAAGCGATGGAGTAGGTGACAGTGGCCGCCTTATCCACCCGGTGTACCCGGTACCACTCAGACCGGCCAATCATCTCGTCCACGTATCTGAAGAGGATGGTTTGGCCGATCGCGTGCTTGAAGTAGGTCTCGTTGAATTGGTCCTTGTTCTTCTCCCACAGATCTTTGATTTCATCGGCGAAGGGCTTGAAGCATTTCTGCTCACCGAGGCTGACGATGTGTGGCTTGCAGGCGTAGGACAGCATGTACTTCGCGAGGTCGGTCTTCTTGATGAGCTGCTTGCGGGGATACTCCGCCTCGAACTTGCGCCGCGCAGCGCCCGCGAGCGCCGCGACTGCGTTGGCATACTGGCCCCGTGCGCGCTCGTAGAACCATGACCGGGCGACAAGTTCGCCCGGTGCAGCGGGTGGGCTGATTTGTTTGGAGAGCTTCTCGAGCTCGACGTGGAAGGGGTGGCCGGAGAAGAAGTCCGTCTCGCTGATCCGGTTCTGGGTGTTGGCGAACCGGGAGATGTTGGGGACAATGGTCTCGACAAGTTCCGGCCTGACCACCGACAGCTTCATCTGGACAAAGATGCCCGAGAGGTCCGCCCCGTTCTTGTCCCTCGCCTGAAGGAGCGAGGCCGTCGTCTGGCCGCCGTTGACGATCTGCAGATTGCTGATCGTGCGGATAGATGTTCCCTCCGCGCCCTCCGTCAATCCGATGTCTGTTGCCGTTGCGGTGATGCCGTTGTTGTAGGCGAAGAACATCTCCGGGGCTTCCCGGATCGTCTGATTGATGCCCTTGTTGACCTTGGTTTTGACCTGCAGGAACGTTCGAACGTTCTGTTCCATGAGGCGTGTATTGTAGAGCCCGTAAAGATTGGCCAGCAGCTCGGCGGGCATGACCACCAGGAACGACCGGTAGTCTCCCTCGGGTAGATGGGCCTGCAGGCAGGGCAGCGGCCCCTTGTTCAGTTCCTCGATGTCGATCTCGATGGGATCGAAGCCAGCCTGGGCGAGCAGCATGTCGCTGTAGCGGCTAAAATCCATCACATTGATCGCGGCCTCGACCCCGAGGATTTCAGTGGCTTCGATCACCTTCCTTCGCATCGAGAGACGTGCGTTGGTGAAGACGAGACACCGGATCCGGCGGATCTGCGGGCGTGCCTCACGGATATGGTAGGCGACCTCCCACGCAGGGCTGGCTTCATCGAGTTCGACCAGGAAGCGCGGGTCAGCAGTCAGTTCACAGAACCGAACCGCGCGGCCGATGAGGCTCTGCAGATCGGCGGCATTCAGGGTCTGAAGGGAGCGATCCGCTTGGAGATCGCAGATCGCGATCTGCAGCTCGCCCCGGTCGGTGTCGATCGCATATCCGTCGATCTGAAAGCCCCCGCGGCCCTCCCTGCGCGCCGGCATGTAGGTCAGATCAAGACAGTCACCGTTCTCGGCTGCCAGCCCGGAATAGAGGCGGAAGAAGGCCTCGTTCTGTGAATCACCGGTAGCGTCAGCCTCGAGGAGCAGGTCGTTCCAGAATTGGTCAAATGGATCGCCGATATCGTCCTGGATCATCCGAGAACAACCTTCTCCAGCCACTCGATGGGACGCTCGAAGTCACCGCAGAACGAGAGGCTGACCTCGTACTGCACGCGGGATATGCCAGCCGGGAGGCCACGCGCGGCAATGCGGGGAAATCCGTCGAGGATCTCATAGACGCGCAAGCCAGCGGGAGCCCAGGCTTCTGCGTCGTACTCGGACCTCACGACATAGCCGACTTCGATGATGCCGGCATTGAACAGGTCGAGCGCGTCGGGCGATCGCTCCCTGATCGTGCTGCTGATTTCAGCCACCAGCTCATTCAGCGAGCGTGCCGCCGGATCATTGGCACCGGCGCCGATCAACTGGTGGACCAGCGTGATCGGGCCGGACGTCGTGTCGAGCTGATGCTCCGACGCGATCTGGAAACGCCGGTCCGCGGTGGCGAGCTGGGTCTTCACCTCTAGGATGCGTCCGCCGAAAACAAAATCCTGCTCATCGGAAAAGGGACCTCTCCAGCACAGCGCCGCTTCGCCTGCCGGCAGCCGTGACAGGACCTGGTCGCGAAAGACGAGAAGTTCGCCCACTAGCCCGATGATCGCCTGCCGCGTGAGGATGTTGTCGCGCCGCCGGCCGAGGAGTTCCTGCCACCGCCGAAGGCGAGCGACCACGACATGCAGAGCTTGCTTGCCACCTTCGGACGTCAGGTGTCGTGTTGCGTCCATAAGGTTGGCGCAAAGCGCCGCGAAAACTTCGAGCTGACCGCTATCGCGCAACGCCAGAGTCAACCGGGTCCCGGCGCCTTCCGGTTGGCACTCGGCCTCAATGCCTGAAAGGGTGGGGCACTTCGGCAACTCGTCGCCCTGCCAGTCGACACTGAGCCAGAACAGATGCCGGCCTTCAAAGTCACGGCCCCGAAAGAAGTCGAGCGCGTGTTCTGGATCGGCGAGACGCTCTGTTCGGCTCCCGGCCGCGGCGGCCCGCGGAATGGTGTCCCATTGATCAGCCATTGGTGATTGCCTCGTCGTCGTCCTCTTCCGTCGCGAAGAGTTCGAGTTGTCGCTGGTAGACTTTGTTGACCTGGTAGGAGCGTTCGACCGGCTTGATGCCCGTCCCGGGCAGGCAGAAGCTGAGCGAGATCACCGGGTTCGACAGGTCGAGCTTCTCGGACGGCGCCGGTCCGATGTGGAATAAGTGGATGATCAGAAGCGGGCGATCCCGGAGGGCGCAGTAGGCGCGGTCGCCGCTCAGGCCCGTATCGGGCGGCGAGCGGTCAGCCGGGAGCAAAAGTCTGGCGTCGTTCTTGTCGGCGACACGGTTTTTTCCCCCAGTGACGTGATAGCCGCGCTCATCCGTCGCTCCTGTGGTGCGTGACCGCAATCTGAGGGGGCCCAAGGTTGCGAAGGGTGTCGCCCTCTCAGCAGTCTTCAGGCTGTTGAGCGGCAATATGACGTCCCATTGCGCCAGCTCCTGACCAATGCGATCGGCGACATAGTCAGCAAACAGGGACGTATCGGCCGTGATTCGGCCGAGATCGCCCTGAGCCGGGGGAAACTGGAACTTCCTGATCAGATCCAGAACGCGCCAGCCATCGGTTGCAAGCCAGGCCCTATTCGCGGGCAGATCCCGAGCCATCGATGGGTCGCTGACCCCAAGCGCGTTGGTGCAGGGGCCAAGCGCCTCAAGGAAGCTCCCGACTTCGCGAAGATTGGCGGCATTGATGGTCTGGTCGTTGAAAAGGACATGCCCCTCGATGTGCCTCTCGGAATAGTCCTGAGCCAGCATCAATGGCCTTGCCGACCGCATCTTGTTGGCGGCCGTGATTCGAAGCGCGGTAGGGCTTTCGCGGACTTTCAGACCGAACTGTTCGGGGGTTTGGCCAGATTTCTCCATCCGCTTGATCTCATCGCGGAGTTCTTCGATGGCCTCCTCGATGTACTCGTAGTGATCGAGGGATGACTGGGGCAGATAAAGGCGGCAGATCTTTTCGTAGCCGGGTCGGTAGCCAAACCACCGGGCCATCTGCATGAGGGTATCGGAAGCCGCCGTGTTCCGAAGGATGTAGGATATCATGAGGCCCTCGAGAGTCAGGCCGCGCGAAAGCGCCAGGCCGCCGATGGCGATAACGTGCAGGCCCTCGGCGGCATGTCTCGAGTAGTCGAGCTCGCCACCCTTCATGTTGACGGTCCGAACCTCGATGGTCCGGACGGCCTCGAACAGATGCGGGACGAGGTCGGCCAGCGTCAGCTCTTCAGTCGCAAACTCCGCATCAAAAACTCCGGCGAGGGCCTGAAGCTCGAGGTCACGCCAGCCTGCTTCGCCGGCCATGGAGTTCACCGTGATCGCCTGGCGGATCTTTTCAAGCTGGCTGTAGACCAGACCAAACACCCGCTCCTGCACGTCGTTAAAGCGGCTAACGTTGATCATCATCGACGCATGCTTTGCCCCGTCGCCTGCGCGAACCCGGATGGCGCGGGCCAGTACAAAGGCCCGAACCGCGTCCACCAGCGATGGCGGAAGGGAAGGCAACGATTCGCTGCGTTTGTGTTTAAGCGGAAGAACGTCCTGGTAGTCGGAGACCACACGAATCATCCGCTCTCTTAGACGCCCGGTTGGTGCGAACACCGCCTCTGCGCCCACATAGTTGTTTGGCGGGTCCAGCGCCTTGATGAAGTGCCTCGGGAACAGATCGTCCCTCAGCATCTCATCTTCCGTTTCGGGGTCGATGAAGATGTTGGCGAAAGGCGTCGCGGTGTAGCCCACGTAGGTCGACCTGCTGAACAGGCCGAGAACCTCCCGGATCGCCCTATTGATGGTGGTCGTCCCGTTAGGGTCCTTCGAGGTGTTGACCGATGCGTTGTCAGCCTCGTCATCAATCAGCAGGAGCGGCTGATCAATTCGGCCGCCGCGAGCCTGGTTGGCGACCCAGTCTCGCAGACTCTCCAATGAGTGCTTGTTCTTCTTCAGGACGAAGATGACGGGTTCACGCAGGGCATCGAAGGTGACGCCGTAGCCGGTCGCCCGGTCGCGATTGAAGTCCTGGTCCCGCGTGGTCCCGAAGGCCGGCTCCCGGAAGCCTTGGGCGAAATTGACAATCGGCAGCCGTTCAATAGTCGCCGCCCCGAAGAGCGCCTTGCGGCCGATGAAGGCTTCGTCGATCCGCTCCTGCGTCTGGGCCCGCAGCGAGTTGGTGATGCCGGCCAGAAGGATGATGACCTTGTAGCCTGCGTCTGCTGCCTTGCAGATCAGGGCCGAATAGTTCGTCGTTTTACCGGACTGGACGTGACCCAGGACCATGCCACGCCTTGACCATGAGCCCGGTTCGACGGGGTTTCCGCTGTAGTCCAGGACCTCCGAGGTCACGCGATCCAGAACGCCGACCACATGCGGGGGCAGGGCGCCCGTCTCCAGGTAAAAGCGCTGCAGGCGCCGCCAGTACCAGAAGTCGATATCCGACCTCTGTCGCAGCCAGGGCGTATAGCCTTTGGTGATTGAATGGCCGACGGTTTGCTGGACCGCGAAGCTTGCCCTCAACTGGCGAGCAATCTGGGCGAGATCATCGTCAGACAGGCCAAACGGGTTGAACTCGAGCGACTGGTCAATCGCCTCTGCGGGAAGCGCGCCGCTGGAGCTCAGCGCGTCGGCATAGTTCGTGCTGATCCGGGTACGATAGAACGCTAACTCGGCGTTGAAATCAGGCAACTTTCCAGCCCTTACTCTTGAAATGATCTTCAATGAGAGCCCAGCTGCTTGCAAAGGGCTCCTGCTGCTTCATCACTCGCGCCATCTCTTTCATGTCCCCGACTTCTGCCAAGGTCGCGACGGCCACGGTTTCTGCCAGCTCGATCAGCCGCCTTGGATCGGCCTCCGTCTGGTGGATGCGCGAGATGTTGATCGAAGCGTCCTGGGCGAAGCTTCCGACCGGGAAGGCCTGCTCCACCAGCTTCAACAAGGCCGACACGCGCCCGGTCTCGTCGGCCTCCAGCACCGCGGCAATGAGCGAGTGGTCGCGGTTTACCGAGTACCGGATCTCGTTTTGGCGGATGGTCCGGGACCACACGTGGGTCACGCCCGGTTTGTCGATCTTTGCGCCCTTGGCCTGGTAGACCCTCGATGCCTGACCGCGAAGCTTCTCGACGATCTGGGATAGTCTCTTTCGCAGAGCTGCAGGCAGCTGGGCGTCGGACTTGTCGACTGTAATTTTCCAGACGTCATCCAGCGAGTTGGGAATATCGACGGAGATCCGCACCAGTTGGGAAAGCTCGCCGTACTTGGCGAGCCGGAACCAGGTGCCGTGAATGATCAGGCGGTGGTTGCGATAAACGTAGAACCCCTGATTCCGGAGAAACCCGTCCTCACCCCCGAGGCGGTCGTGCTCCGACAGCTTGAGCTTGGAGTAATGGGGTAGCACGAAGGGGCTGATCCGGATCAGCGCGCCGCTCAGTGGGAGATCTTCCTTCTCCAGTGGCTGGGTCGCCGGGTGGGAGCGGTAGAAGGGGTCGTAGGCTTCGAGTGGCAGTCCGTTGACCCTGATCGCCAGTTTGGGTGCGCCGTCCAACCCCGCCAGGAACTTGTGGAAGATCAGCTCCAGCCGGGCGCGGGTGTAGGACACGAGATCGTTGAACGTGTCCTCTCCGAGGGTGCCATTCTCGGACAGGCGGTCGCACTTTTCCCAATGGATTTCTGTACCGTCGGCTATGCTCGGGAGCCCGCGGACCAGCGCCGACGCTTCTTCTTCCTCATAGACCGCCATGCGCCAGCCATCGATGTCGTCCAGATCCCAGGTGGCCGCAGACAGCATTCCGCGTTGGCGCGAGATCACCGTAAGTCGGCGACACTGAGAAAAGGAGGCTGATTTCATCCCCCAACCAAACCGGCCCAGATCATCAACTGAGCGCTCTGTCGCGGGGTTTGTGGAGGCGGGACGCATGGCTGCCTCGAGCTCCTCAGCCAACATGCCATGGCCATTGTCCACGACGCTGAGTGTCGGGTTGCCGGCATTGAACAGGCAACTGATGCTGACCTGGTTCGCCTTCGCCTTGATGCTGTTGTCGATCAGGTCTGCAATTGCGCCCGGCAGATCGTAATTACCGAAGCTGCGCGCGGACGTCATCAGAGCCGCCGCATCTGGCGGATTTTCCTTGAATCTCAACTACCCAACCCCTCGTGCCGGAGACAACTCCAAGCCGAGTCACGTTATCGGCTAAACTGAAGTCTGCAACCGCGAGTGACGGAATAGAGCGCTGTCAGTCAGCGAACTCACGGTTCCATTTCGCGGAATGGCCGTTAGGCGCAAAACGGGCAGGGGCAGGGAACGTCCGTTCCTGGCGCAACGCCACTGCTACCTACCTCAGTGTAGATCCGGTCAAATCCAATGAGGGACGCTCGCTAGGTCGAAGGGCAGGGCGCGTGCTTCTGCGCGGTGCTCAATGGGCAGGGGCAGGGACCACGCCATCGGTGCAAAGTAACACAAATGTTCCGAACGCAACGGGACCCTCGGATGGCACTAATAATCGCCTCCACTCAGGCTTCTGAATCAGCCGGCTACCCTAGAAGCTGTGGCGACGAGCCGATCATCAATGTCGATTATCGCGTCGATCAACGGCTGCAGGCTTCGTCCCTGGAAATCTGACCACGCCAAGCCGGCGCTATTGGCCTGAACCTGAAAGCTTTGACCTTTCGCCTGCTGAGCAGTCTGGAGGTCGCGGCTAAAGATAGTGACCCATTGAGCTCCCATCGGCTTGACCAGCCCAGTAAACAGGTGCGGCTGAGCGAGAGCTTCAGCGTAAACACCGGCTCTCATACTAGCGTCCCCTGGACCTAGAATAAGGGAAACGTTCACGCGACCTGGCGACCCGTTGTAGGTTTTGACTTCGAACAACAGCCCTCGGCCGGTCTTTGACCATTTGGTCGGATCGCCTTTGATGATCGTCAAGCGTTCGTCCCAGACCTCGGGTGCGAAACGAAAGAGGTTGGTAGATCCACTGTCTTCGATAAGGCCCTCCACCGCTAACGCACTGTCGCGAACCACGGTCACGAGGCTGGTGGCCGCCGGTCTGGCGTCGAAGATAAAATCAAAAGCCTCTTTATGCCGCTCGTAGAGTGCTATCGCGAGCGCCTGTAGCTTTTCATCGTGCACGACGTGCCTCCGTAACATTTCTACGTAGTGGCGTACGACCAATCCGGCTTCAGAGTGCTCAGTGAGCTCATCTCTGACGAGGCTTTCGAGGGTGTCGGCCATGTCGGCGTAGCCATAGGCGATATAGCCTTCCTCGTCCGCTGACGTCCCGTCGGGAGTCAGGAATACAAAGAGCCTCTTATGATTTGGATAAACTTGCGAAACCTTGTCGCTATAGCGCCTTAGCTGCCCGTCGCCGGCGCTTGCTCCGATTTTGTTTTCGATCGCCACAACCAGTTTCAAACTAGGCAGCTCGATCAAGATGTCGATGTTGTCGCGCTCGCGATAGACGACTGCATCATCGAGTTCAGCGACGAGTAGTTCCAACAACATAATCGGCCGCTCGTCCGGTTCCATTCGGTCAAGGACACGGCGTAAGAATGCGGCGAGAGCGCGCGAGCCGAGGCCGTGGGGCCGATTGGGCGAGAGCAGGTAAGCTAGGAAATTGGAGTGGCGAAGTTCGCCACGGATGGCACCGACGGCCTCGAAGACATTGAACGGCGACATGCGACGATGGATGGCGAGAAAGTCCGCGTCGTCAAATATCGCTCCCAACTGCGCTTCGGTAGAAAGCGAAGGCCCCAAATCGGCGTCAGGTCTTCTGTCATTGCCGTCCATTGGCGGAGCTTAGCGACCCAAGCGCAGCGAACAAGCTCGGCTTAGAAGCGCGCGAGATGGATCAGTGCTGACGTGAGGTAGCAAGATCCGTAACACGGCTTGAGTGCAGATCAAGTCAACTCCACTGAGTGGGATCTGAGCAAATCGAACGGCGGAGCGCGTGTCGAGCGTCAGTTTCTGGGCGGTGCTTTGCGAGCAGGGGCGTGGGCCACGCTGTTAGTACAAAGGCAGACAAATGCATTTAGATCGTATGGCCGCTGCTGACTGATTGCAGACATTCGGAGAGTGTACGTGTAGGTTGCGTAACTAGCCGAACCTTTCGTGTTCCTCGACCGTCATGCATCGACTTCCTCGCCTGAGACTATCGGCCGCTGCGAACAGGAAAGCTTAGACGAAACGCGATGCGACCAAGCTTCCGTCAGGTCATGTCCTCAGGCATGATGACGACGCCGAGGCGGGCAGCGACCACTTCGATTTCCTCGCGCAGGGTCGATCGGCCCCTTCTAGTTGTACGATGCAGGGCGAGCAGAAGGTCCAGAGCCTCCTGGCTGGCATGGGCACCGATGGCGGCCACCCCGGCGTAGATCAGGTTCGGCCGCTTCGCTCGGACGAAGGCTTCCGCCAGGGACAGCGGGATCGCCACCCTGTGGCGTCGCAGTTCATCCATTCCGCCTCGAAGGTGGTGGCCGCCCTTATCTTCGTCCCACTCGGTGCCATCTGGCTCGGTTGCGGACAGCACGATCGCCTCGATATCTGAAATCAGGTCGGGCCGGATACCGATCATCGCGTCGCACAGCCGAAGACGCTCCACGGTCGACAATCCCACGGTCGCGATCCAGGCGTCGAACGCGGGCCTCCAGGTGTCCCAGGCCGGGTGCCGGGGCGCGTCGTCCATGGCGTAGTGGTTCCACCCGTCCATCGTCAGCCTTTTGGTCATGCCGAAAAGTGCGGCTCCGGCGAGCCCGACCGCGGCAGATGGCGGATCGCAGCGGGCGCGCACCTTCGCTAGGGCCACCTTGCCGAGTTGGCGGTCAGGCACGCTGTTGAGGCTCGCGAGGACGGCTTGAACGACGTCGAGCGGCGCGTGCTCGATCCGCTCGACCAGCGCCTCGAGCGCCGTGCGGTCGCCGGCCCGGAGCTGATAGACTCGAAGGATATCCTGATGTCGTTGATCGAGACCGGCGTGCTGCAGGACGAGGCCCGCGATCCTTCCCCGTTCCTGCTGATCCCGCACCAGTGTGGACAGGTGTTCGACCAGGTATGTCTGCGCCTCAGGGGGAGCTTCGGTGCCGGTGAGGATGTCGCCGAGCATGGCGCCGATGTCGGTCGCGCGGGCCAGCAGGGTCATGGCGGCCGACTGCTCCTTCCATTCATCGCTGGCCAGGGCGTTGATCGCGACGGAGATCGCCGCCGCGTCGAGCGCCTCCGGAAGCACGGCGCGCACCGCCAAGCGGACGTATTCCGGCATGGTCGGATCGAGCGCGAGTTCCACCAGCTCCGCCGGAGGATCCGCCAAGGGCTCGAGCGCGTCGAGAAAATCCGTCAGGCCTTCAAACTCTTCGGCGGTGGTGCCTTGCCGCCGCGCTCGCTGGGCGACCCTCAAGGCCACTTCGCGGCCGACCACTCTCAGGGAAGGCTCCAGGCCGCGCAGCCCCATGAAGGTCTCCAGTCCGCTGTCGAGCAGCTCGTCGACGACCTCCAGGGTGAGCGCCGGGTCCGCCTGCGCCGAGATGATCTCGACCCCTCCGCAGCCTAGAAGCCAGCGGGTGCCAAGCCGATTGCGGACTTCAGGATGAAGGGGGCGGGAGTAGGCGTCGACCAGAAGTCGTCCGACCCGCTCGCGAATGCGGTGGTCTGCGTGCCGCCACAGGTCTGCGAGGCGAACACCGATTGCATCCCGCAATGCTGGATCGACTTCAGCTCCGTTTGCAACGCAACGCCCAAGCAGCCGCAGGCCTGTGGAAAAGGCGTCGTCCGGGCGGGCGAGCATGGCCCGGATCTGCGGCGACGGGTCCGGCAGCAGCTCGAGAGCAAACTGGATGACCTGGGCCCAAGGCCTTTTCACTACATCGTCGATGCGGCCCGCCACCTCGTCTGGTCGCTCGTCGACGATGTGAACGGCGGCGAGATACTCCTGCACGATCGGATAAGGAAACTGCAAGCGTCGATCCAGCCCGCGTCGTAGCACGCCGCACGCCAGCAACTGGGTTAGCACCGCATCGGGAGGGGCCGCGGTCGCCGCTCCGATGGCCCGGGCGGCCTGACGATCCGACAGGCCGATCTCCTCGCGCTGCAGGCTGTCGAAGGCGATGAATTCCGACACCCGACGCAACTCTGCGTCAGAGAGCTCGGGAAGGGGGCGCCCTTTGGCGCTCTGGGCCTTGAACAGGTTCGCCAGGTAGCTCTCGATCAGATCGGACCGTCTGGCCGGCCGGGCGCTCTGCGGCGTCCAGGAGGCCAGCATGATCGACAGGAACAGCGGGATCCGGGCGAGCCGCGCCACCTCGGGATAGGCCGCCAGACCGTTTGTGAAGGCCCACGGGTCGAGTTCCGGAGACCAGGTCTTGTAGATTTCGACGAGCTTGGAGATTTCCGGATTGTCGAAAGGCTCCAGCTCGACAATCTGGCCCTCCAGCGGCCCGTTAAGTGCAGCCGGGTCTCGAACCGTCAGGAGCCAGGGGGTCTGTGGAAACCGTCCGCTGAACTGCTGGATGCGACGGATGATCATGGCTCGACTGGCGGTCGGGACTTCGTCCAGTCCGTCAAACAGCACGCAGACCAGGCCACGGTCGGCGAGACGAAGCCAATCAACGCGGACGGAGTAGTCCCGGTTTACCTGGCTATCGAGGAACTCGACGACCGAGAGGTCCATTTCGGCGAAGGTGCCGAGGGAGACCTGAACGGGCGTGATCGGGGTGGCCAGCATCCGGGCGCTAAGGGCCGAGACGATAGTCGATTTGCCGAACCCTGGACCTGCCACGAGGACGCAGTGCTGCAGAGCCTCGCCAGGGAAGGCCGAGAGATCCACGCCGCCTTCGGAACGCTGGGCGTCCCAGCGCGGCGTTTCGTCGTCGAAGTCCGTCTGCGGCGAGGCGACCTGCAGACGCGCGCGCGGCCAGACGACCACCTTGTCCACCGGCGCACTGACCCCTCGTCCGGGAATCTCAATGCGCTGCGATCGCCCCAGAGCTTCACGATAGGCTCCCAGCCCCCAATCCTTCGGCTCGAACAAGTCCGCACCGAAGTCGTCCGCCAGCTGCCGTCGCAGGGATAGCGCTCGAAACATCCCCCGCCGACGCGCTTCGCCGCCTACAAGGTCGCGCAGCTGCGATTGCAGCGTGTTAGGCAGCGGCGCTGCGGTTCCCAAATCAAGGCGGTGGAAATCCGTTCCCAGATCGTCGAGCGTCGAGACCCGGATCTCGATCAGACGGAAGAGGTCCAGGGCGTTGGCTCCGGCGGGAAGCGCATCGCGGACGGCCGCCAGGGTTGTCCCGACACCGATCCCGCAGCGGGCGTCCCATTCCGCCTCTGTGGTCGCCGTGGCCCTTTCGGACATGGCCTGAAGAGCCTCTCCCAGCTTTCCGCGACGTCCGAGCGCGAGCACCAGCCGGTCATCGGATCGGAACCCGGGGTCAGACGCCTGTTTCGCGAAATCCGTCCATAGACTCGTCCAGGCGTCGCCTGAGGCTCTGAGGTTCGATTTCGCCTGGATGAACTCGCGGTGTCGATCGGCGTAAGTCACCACGATGTCGTCGACATGCTCGAGAGCCTCGACGCGTACCTCGATCACGCTCTCGCGCGGCGACGCCCTGTGAAGATTCAGCAGGTCGGCCAGATGACTGGCCGCGACCGTGTTCTGGTAGAAGACGCCATCCTGATTGCTCGGGCCCGCCGCTTCCGTCACCTTCTTTCCTCTCCTGCGGTTCCGTCGAGAGGACTCCTAACAGGATTCCACCGGAGCGCCTCCTGGAGCACAGCCGCTCGGTGCGCGCGCTAAGCGCTTTCTCCTCCATACTAGAGCAGGACCGAGTAATCTGACATCAGGAGGGTATCCATGGATTCGCAGATGCCCGATCTGATCTTCGCCTGCGAAGGCAGCCCTTACAGCGCGGCGATTTCCGCCGAGTTCCGCGACACGGTCGCCGCCGACGGTCTGTCTCTCGGGATGGAAACAACGCCGACGACCCGCGCCATGGCCGGCGTCGAATGGCTGATGCCGACCGCGATCATGCTGTATGTGGCCAAATCCTATTTCGACGGGTTCCTCGGCGAAGCCGGCAAGGACCACTACGCCGCACTGAAGTCGGGCGTGAAACGTGTCGCCGCTCGTGTCGGTCAGGTTGCTGTCTCCAGGATCGGATCGCCCGGGAAGGTCGTAGCTACCCCCCAGCGCTACAGTCCGGTCTTTTCGATCTGGTTTCAGCGCGACGACCAGACGCGGTTCAAATTCCTGGTCCCGGTCGGCTTGTCGGAGGACGAGACCGAGGCAGCGTTCGAGCGGTTCTTCGCCTTCCTGGACGGATGGTCAGCGGGGCGCATCGCGAAGGCGGACCGAGCGCCGTTCGAGGCGGCAAGCGCCGTCGGACGTACGGTCCTGCTGGCCTACGACCGCAGCACCGGACGCATCGAGGTCATCGATCCGCTTCCCCGCGGTTCGGGTCAATGAGCTCCGTGGGAACGACGGGCGTCCGGCCCTCGACGACTGGAAACTCACGGCATGATCGCAGGTCTCATCGGCGTCTTTGACCCGATCGATCGGTCGGCGGTGTTGCCGCATGAACCGGGTCGCGGGTCGGCAAACTTTTCGAAGGGGGCCCAGAGCTTGGCGAGCCACTACTACATCGGGAGACCGCTTCGATCTACGACGCCTCGGAGGCTGAGTGGGCAAGTTGGCACGGGCCTTTCTTGAGACACTGGCGGGGCTGGACGAACTCTGACTAACCACGGTGGCGATCCAAGAGGGTGTGATGGCCGAGCAGATAAATTTCTGGAGCCGCGCTCGGGCGCATGTGAGCAGCGCCGAGACCCTGCTTGGCCAGACTGGCGAAATGTCGGCGCGCTACGCCTGCCTTGAGCTCCGTCTGGCGTTGGAGGCTGTGGCCTATGAGTGGTTGCAGATGTACCTCGCGGAGATGCGCCATTTGGCCATGGCCAAGTGGCAGGTCGGTCCGGTTATGCGCGAGCTAATCACGGCCGATCCGTGGGCCGATCGGAGCCGGGTGGTGTCGTTTCAGCGAAGCGGCGATGGAGAGGGGGCGAAGACCTGTTCGCCCCGCAGCAGGTGGTCTGGGATTGTCCCGGGTGTGGGGTCAAGCAGGGGCTCGCAACGCATCTTGTCGACGAAGGAGTCAAAGCGACGTGCGGGGGCGGCGTCATGGTAGCGATTGCACTTTATTACAGGGTCGAGCGGCTCGACGAGGCCGCTGAAGATGAGGACCCTACCGGGTAGCGGGCGGAAGATTTCTTGGGACCGAAGCCTCCTGTTCGGGCCCGGCCTCGCGATGGGCCAGGGCGTTCAGGAAGTGAAACCGTAGAGGCCGTTCAAATAGCGCGCACCCCTTGTTGGATCACCGAGTTCGGCACTTGAGGCGTCAGGTCTCGAAGTCGAGACGTTTGAGCACCTCGAGAAACGCGAGGCCCTTACTTTGTCGGCTTCATCATTGGCCGCCGACCCTCAGACGCCTTGTTCTCGGCGGCGATGGTCGCCACGAGTTGCTCTAGTTCGCTGAGATGTGCCGCCACGGCCACTGGGTCTGGGGTCTTCACCGTCGCAGCAGCGGGGTTGTCGTGGCTGTAGGTATTCGCAGTGGTCATCCCTCCGTGGAAGGCATTGGCGGTGGCGTCCGACAGATGCACATACCTTAGCTTGAGCGTCTCGACACGATCTGCTCCTCGGGAGACTACGCCTGCGAAGATGCACTCCTCGACCATCCGTTCGTAGGTATCTCGCATCCGACCGTAGAGGTTCTTCGCGCGATATTCGTAGTCGGTAGGGCTGGAGCTGTGGATTGCTGCGATATCGGTCGCCTCCTTCTTAAGGATGTTTAGGCGCTTGGCGACAGGGAGGCCTGGCCAGTTTATCCCGTGGGGATCGACCTTTCCCGCCGCTGCCTTGTCGGCAAATAGCGCGACCGAGTGGATAGGTTCTCCGGCGGCATGGCTGGCCGCTGCAAGGTCATTGAAGAAAACCAGGTCGTGGGTAAAAACGACTACTTGCCTCAGCTTACTTTCCTGAATCAGCCGATCAGCGACAGCCCGGCAACGCTCTCGGTCGAGGGATGAAACGGGGTCATCCACGACTATCGGCCCAGCCCCTTCCGTCATCACGACCTCGGTGAGAAACGCTGAGAGCGCCAATGCTCGTTGCTCTCCCTCGCTGAGGAAATCCGAGGCGGCCTTCGTGATGGTGGTCCCAGACTTGGTGCCAAACGTCGCTTTGGTTTTGCCGCTCTCCCGTTGCAGCCCGACGTTCAGCCCGTCGATTTCAAGGATGCCTCGCTCGGCGTTGAACTGATCCACCACCTTTTTCGTAAGGTGTGTATCGACGAATTTGTTAGCTTGTTCAGTGATCGCCTTCGTTTGGACGTCCGCGAGGGCAGCATCGATCCAGTGGCGCTGGAGCAGAAGGTCCCGCCGGGACTTCAGCTGGCTTACGTTGGCGGCAAGGTGCTTGGTGTCTTGCAGCTCCCTTTGCTCTGCTACTAGCAGCGAACGCGCCTCTGCGTCTTCGGTCGCAGCCAGAGCTTCTGCGGCCTTCCTCCAAGTTTCGGAGGCGGCGGCAAGCTCAATTGAGGGGCAATCTAGGTCCGGCCCCGTGGGGGTGTCGGCGTCAACTTGAATGATGGCCTTGGCCGCCGCGAGGCGCTCAATCGCCCACGTACGAAACGGCGACAATCGTTTGGCTATCGCTTCGCTACGGGCGGCGATCTGATCGAGACGAGCCTTCCAATCATCGGCCTCAAATCCGTCAAGTGAAGGCAGCTCTGCCAGTGCAGCCTCTAAGCCGAGCTTGCCCGCATTCGCCTTGCTGTTCAGCTCGCCCTCCACAAAGAGCCGAAAGCGTTCAAGCCGTTGGGCAGCATCTTCGCTCAAGGACTGCTGGCACAGGACGCACGAGGCGGGCTCAGTTTCCACCTTGAGGACGGGGAAGGGTAGGTCGGGATAAGCTTGGGTAACGGAATAGTTTCGGGCCGCCTCCCAGAGCAGTCGCCACTCGCTGTCGCCCACTCCATCAAGGGGCTCCCCAGCGAACAGCGCCTTTGCGTCCAGGCTCGCAGCTTTCCGCGCCGCATCGTAGTCTTTCCGCACCTTGGCTAGCTCCTTGAGCCGAGAGTTTCCCAAGCCAGCGCTGACCGTCCCGCAGTGTTCGGCCAGCGTGGCGGTCCACCCCGCCAGCCCAAACAGGTCGGTACTGCTGGTAGCCGCCGATCCTAGCAGTTCGTTCAGCTCGTCAAGACGCGCTTGTTCCTTGGACCCGAATAAAGTCACTGCGGTGATCTTGTCGTCTGCCGTTCCTCCGCTGAGGTTGGCGTAGAACTTTTGGGCTGCGGATGGACGCTCCTCCGGGAAGTTCACCACCGCGAGCCCAAGCGCTACGTCCACTTGCGCCCCCTCAGCGTCCAGGATCTCGCGGAACTCTAGGCAGACCTCATTGAGTTTATGCAACAGGTCCAACCCGAATGGCAGGAAGCGGATTTGATGACCCTGGTCGACGTAGAGGGCCGCTGCCGCACTGTCGAACACCGCGACCTGCAGCAACTCATTGGGTTTGGGCTGAGCCGGACCCCACGGCACAAACGTATCACCAGCCCCAGAGTCGACGATGATTTCGGCCGACTGAGGGCCGGTGGCGGCCCCATAGACATTGTCCAACACCTTTAGTTTGGCGGGATTATCGAGTCGCGTCCGGCACGCCGACCGGAGCACTCTAGCGTACCCGCTCTTTCCGCTGCCGTTACGACCGTAGATGACGGTTAGGCCGGAGGGCGAAAAGGTGATGCTTGCTCCGTCAACGAGGCGGTTAACCCCCTTCACTCCCTGAATGCCCTTTAGAGCGACGGGCGGACCCTTCGCTGCCCCAGTGAAATCGTTCACGGCCAGGGGGATTGGGGCAGGAGGGGCAGGGGTAAGTTTAAAACCGGCCTTGGATTTGAGCAGAAGCAGCAGATCGGCTTTGTCCGCCACCGTCAATGTGCCGCCTACAGCGAAACGTCTGAGCGCATCTTGCTGCCATCCGGATCGCTTCTGCGACCAAGCGACAATCTCTTCAATAGGCTGAGGTTCGGGCATCGGTTCTCTCCTACCCGCTAACCTTAACGGCAAGGTTGGCTGGAGTCTCAATGAAACCCTAGGTAGGCGCGCGCTTGCCGGCGGTGCAGAAGTTGTGAATTCTGAGCCGAGTCTGGTTGGGCTTCAGGCCAAGCTCAATGTTCAGGCATGAATGTTCTGAGCAAACTACGCCGGCCGGTTAGCCCTTGATCTCGGCGCACTTGGTAGCGGACGTCGCTGGAGCCCGGAACGAGTCAAAAATGGTCACCGCCGCGTGTCAACTCCCGACAATGCCGCGCTCCGTGCAGATCAGCAAAAATCCATCGAAGGGCAGGGTGGACTTTCGGGCTTCCGCAAGTTTGTCCTGTCTGGCGACACCATCACGCGCCTTACGATTTGCGTGGTTGCGCCACTCTGACATGCACGTTTCAATGGTTAGGCTTTGAAAGATCCGGTGCTCGTGCGCCGATCTATCGCGCTGCCTAACTTGGCGCAGACTTTGGGGGCCATTTTGACGTACTCAGCCGAGATCAGTCGGGACCACCCGACCTGTATTCTTTTCGTTGTCGACCAGTCTGGATCTATGGCGGACGCGATGGCCACGGGAAAATCCAAGGCGGACTTCGTAGCCGATGTGATGAACAAGACGATCTACACCCTTGTTACGAACTGCACGAAATCTGACGGCGTCAGGAATTACTTCGACGTGGGGATAGTGACCTACGGAGGCGGCGGCACCCGGGCTGGCCTGGCCGGTGGCAAGGCAATCAGTTCGATCGTCGATCTGGCGAACAACCCAACCCGGGTCGAAGACCGGACTCGCCACGAGGACGATGGAGCAGGGGGCGTTTTCGAGCGCCGCGTAAAGTTTCCGGTATGGTTCGATCCGACCGCGTCCGGTGGCACCCCAATGTGCGCAGGCCTGACCACGGCAGCTGAGGCTATAGGCGATTGGTGCGACGCTCACCCTCATTCCTATCCACCCACAATCATCCATGTAACCGACGGCGAATCTACCGACGGTGATCCGTCGAATATCGGAGATGTCCTGCACCAGCTTTCGACGGGCGACGGTGAGTGCTTGTTGTTCAACATCCACGTGTCCGGAGACAATTCCGAGCCGACCACGTTTCCGAGCTCAGAAGCTAGCTTGCCCAACGCGTACGCGCGTACGCTTTACCGCATGTCGAGCCCGATGCCCGATCACATCCGACGTCTTGCCGGACAGAAGGGCTACGCTGTCGGTGACGGCGCGCGTGGCTTCATGTTCAACGCAGATCCGCGGCACATCGCGGACTTCTTCGATATCGGGACCAGGCCAAGGCTGACGGCTGACCGGTGAGATGATCTCGTTCGTGCGCGCGTTCACAGTGGCTAAGCGAGACGACGCGGCTAATGAGGACCGTTATGCAAGATCGCTCGACGGGCGGGCGTGCGCGATCAGTGATGGTGCAAGCGTTTCGTTTGACTCAGGGCCGTGGGCTGAATTGCTGGCGCAAGGTTTTGTGAACGGGGCGTCGTTTACCGCCGCCTGGATCAAGAGCGCGGCAATCACTTATAAAGCCGCGTATAATCGGGATGCGCTGGACTGGATGCAGCAGGGTGCGCTCGACCGGGGAAGCTTCGCGTCGCTTCTCGGAGTTCGACCGGCTCAGGTTCCAGGCTCGATAGAGGTTGTCGTGGTCGGCGACTCCGTACTCGCCATCATTGATGCCGGCGAGCTCCAGCACACAATGCCGTACAGTCGTCCTGAGCAGTTTGACGCGAGCCCCCAACTCATCAGCACCTCCGCTGCCGAGAACGAACCGATATTTCGAGAGGTCGAGAAAATCCAAACTCAAGTCATCGACCTGACTCCGTATAGCTCCCCGTGCCTGCTCTTGGTGACCGACGCACTTGGCCATTGGCTGGTGAGCTATCCAAATCGCGCTCATGAGCTGACGACGAAGCTGTCAGACCAAGAATTCGAAGAGTTCGTGGTTTCTGAGCGCCAAGCCGGTCGCCTCCGTCGCGACGACACCACTTTGCTCATCATGGACTGCGATGTCTCTCCCATCAGTCACTGAGTACCACGATGCCGTTCAAGCACCGGATCGCGCGTTCAGCGACCGTGAGCTTGCGACAGGAGTCCTGAAAACTAACGCGCTCGGACTCCCGGCTATGGCCGGCGGGGGGCTTGCGGTGACTTATCAAGTCACGACGGGTTCACGCCGCTACGCAGTGAGGTGCTTTCATAGAGAGGCTCCTGGCATTGGCGATCGATATGCCGCGATCTCATCGGCCCTGAAAAATCTCTCGGCCGATTACTTTGTAAAGTTTGACTACCAGCCAACTGGAATCATGGTGCGCGGTGTCCGCTTTCCCATCGTCAAGATGGACTGGGTGGACGGCGACACGCTCGATCTCTACTTGGCAGCCAACGCACGAAGCGCTCCGCGAGTTGTGGCGCTACGAGAGCGCTTCTCACGCCTCGAAGCCGAGTTGAGGCGTCGGGGTATTGCTCACGGCGACCTGCAGAATCTCAACGTGATTGTGCAGAACGATGAGCTCCGGCTCATCGATTATGACGGTATGTACGTGCCAGGAATGACGCCAGGGCAAGGCTCCGAGGTGGGCCACAAAGCGTTCCAGCATCCAAAGCGGTCGACTAGTGATTTTGGTCCAGAGATGGATCGGTTCTCATTCATCGTCGTGGATCTCAGCCTGGACGCTGTCAGTCGGAAGCCGGACCTCCAGCAGCGCTACAACAATGGCGGCGAGAGCATCATCTTTCGCGCCAACGACTACGCAGATCCGCAAGGCTCACCGGTCTTTGCGGAGCTGAGGGCAATCCCGGAATTAAAAGCCGCAGCAGATCGTCTCGCGGCAATCTGCTCGGCTCCGGTGTCTCAAACCCCGACCCTCGCCGACTTTCTCGCCGGCCAAAACATTCCCGCGGCCCCTCCGATCCAGTTGGCACGTCGGGCCGCGCAAGCTGCCATCGGCTATATTGGCCCCTACCCCGTTCTTCAGGGGGGCGACTATGCAGCGGTCGAAGGCGCCGTAGGGGAGCGTGTTGAGATCGTCGGACAGATCACCTCGGTCAAGGAAGGTGTCGGGCGCCGCGGACGAGGGCGCGGACTTCCATACGTCTTCATCAACTTCGGCAAGTGGAATGAGCAGAGCGTCAAGGTCACGCTTTGGTCGGAAGGTCTGGGTCAGCAGAGCACACGACCTGGTGAAGCGTGGGTAGGGCGCTGGATTAGCGTGACCGGCCTCGTCGAGCCGCCATATCAAGGGAGTTTCCGTGGCCGGTCGTATGTGAGCGTTGGGATCACCGTCACATCCGACGGTCAGATCGTCCAGCTTACCGCTACCGAGGCGAAGTTCCGACTTGGGGCGGTCGGCGCGAGGGCTGGGACCACCAGGGCCATCTCGTCCAACAAAGACCTGATTGGCCAGCTGAATGGCACGGCTAAGCAATCTGCTCGAACGGGGTTGGGCGGGCGAGCAAGCGCCGCAACGACGGCTCGACCCGCTACCTCTAATCAGCAGCTCCTTGCGACGCTAAAGGGGCCGACTAGCTCCGGGGCGAGACCGCCCGTCGTGACTAGGCCGGCTATACCGCCCACGAAATCGAGCTCGGACCACGGTTGGATCTGGCCGGTGATCGCCTTCGGTGTGATCATCTTCCTTATTAGCAAATGTGTTGGATAGTCTCCGGTACGCGAGTGGGCCCCGCGCACAGTTGAGCTTTTTGCCAGCCGATCTTTCGCGAGGACACGCCCGCTAATGAGCGTCTCAGTGCAGATCACGACAAATCCACTGAGACCGGTTGCACGCGTCGCGCTCGCGACGTTCATGATGCTCACGTGTGTGGTGCTCGCCAGTTGCGAACGTGCAGCGTCAGTGATCGACCAGGTTGGGCTCGGCGCGCGACCAACGCAGGCCGTCTCATTCGAGGCGCGCGTCGTTGGGATCACCGATGGTGACACGCTCACCGTGGTCGACGCACAGAACCAGCAGCACACCATCAGACTGGCTGAGATCGACGCACCTGAGCGTCGGCAGCCCTGGGGAGATCGGTCGCGGCAGACGCTGTCGACGCTCGCGTTCGGCAAGACGATCTCGGTGCGGCAGACTGATAACGATCGCTACGGCCGCGTCGTCGCGCGCCTGTTTGTCGACGGTTCAGACATCAACCGCACCATGGTCGAACAGGGGGCGTCTTGGGCTTACCGGCGCTATCTGACCGACCGGACTCTGATCGCCGCCGAGACGCGCGCACGCGCGCAGCGCGTCGGTCTGTGGTCGCTGAGCGATGCAGAAACTGTGGCACCTTGGGAATGGCGACAAGGGGTGAGGGAAGGCAGCGGGCTGGCACCAGAGACCGCTGCAGCATCGACTGGCATGCGGTCGCTGCTAGCGTCGCGGTCGGGCAGTGGAGCCTCGAAATCCCTCACCAGCGGGACGTTCAGCTGCTCGGGTAAGCAATACTGCCGTCAGATGAATTCGTGCGCAGAGGCTAACTTCTACCTGACGCAGTGCGGGGTGGCGTCACTCGACGGCAACAGCGACGGTGAACCGTGCGAGATGCTTTGCGGTACGGCGTCTCGATAATGCGGCGGGAGTTGTGTTTGGTGCATTTCGGAATTGCAATTAGCGTCCCGCCATCGGTCTGACGAGCATCGTCGCCTCCTCGTCAGGTCCCGGCGCGCTCGCCGACATGAACTCGTTCCCCACCCACACGCCAACCTCTTCATCTGCTGGCACTTCGAGGTCGAAGTATTGATACTCGCCCGTATCGAAGGTCGCGTACTCGATGCGCTTGAATCGTAGCCGCCTGGCCTCATCCTCGATCTCGCGATGCATCTCGCCGATGTTGCGGTTGGCCGCGAACACAAGGCCGGTCAGGCGCAGAGTGGAGTTACGCTCGCCTCTGGCCTGAACCTTTATGTCGTTCTGCCATATCTTGCCATATGCCTGCTTGGCGTAGCCCAGCCGGTAGCGGGGAAACTCCCGGCGCTGATATGTCGCCGCCCGCGTCATCAAGCTTCTAAGTTCAGGGACCTCTTGGCTGGCGCGTTGAGCTCGCAATCCTTCGAATGCCAGCGTGCCCCAATCTTCGGCTTGCGTAAGTTCATTTCGGAGGGTGGGGGTTTCGTAATCGTCACGATGTCCCTCCTTCGTGTTCAGATCGTCCCGGATGAGAATGTCGATCCAATCACGGGCAATGGATACGCGCCCCGAGAGCGTGTCGGCTGGTGTTTTCACGGCAGCTTGCCTCGAGGCGGGGCTTGGAGATGACGCTGGCGCCGTTGCGACCTCCGAGGGGGGCGATACCGCGATGGCGACGACGGCGATCCCAATCGCGGTGATTGGCACGGCCCAGCCTGGCATTCGCAATCCAGGGAGCGAGAGAAGCATCTTCTGAACAGTAGGCGCAACGAGGATCGCGGCGGTCAGGAAGCCGGCTGCCAAGACGATATTGTGCTGAGAGCCGGCCTGGATCGCCCAAAGGATAAACACGCCGGTCAGGATCCACCAAATGACACTCACCCAGCCCCGCTTCCTGGGGACAGGCTTATCGTATTGTTCGGTCATCGCGTTTCTCTCCACGGCACGGACCGACATTACTCATAGTCTATTCACAGTCCAGTCGCGTCGGTGCGCTTGGCGGCATGGCTTTGCGGATCATCGTGGGCGCGAACATACGGAAGGCTCGCGAGGCGCGGGGTCTGCCGCAGGACGAGCTCGCCCACATGGCCCAGGTTCACACGACCTATCTGTCCGGCGTCGAGAACGGCCATCGCAACATCACGATGAATGTGCTCGAGCGGATTGCCGCTGCGCTGCAGATCAGCGCGGCGGAACTGGTCACCCCGCCAAATGGGCCTTAGTAGGCCGTGATCTGAAGCACGCCGCCGTTGCGGCGGGGTCGTAGTCTCTGCAGCGCCTGGCTGGTGCTATCGACCTGGTCGTCCTCCCCGGTGCGACCGTTGAACCTCAGCAACTCCCGCATATAGGCCGCCAGCCAGTGTGCGTTCGTCGGGAACTTGACCCGGCCGTCCTCCATCTGTGGCGTGCAGGCTATCAGCCGCTCCAGCTTTCCGAGCGTGTTGGTTTGGCGGCGGAACTGGACCTCGGGCAGCCGCCAGTGGTCGCCTCGGCCCGTGCGCGCGACCAATCCCTCCCCGCGATCAAGGGTCCGACGATGGGCACGGTCGCCGGACTGCGTCCGGACTCGCTCAAGCAAGGATTGATAGAAGCCCAGACCAATACCATTGGTCTCGATTACGACCTCGTCTGTCGACCACCGCCGAGCCAGGTCCAGGGCAACGGGGATCAACTCAGGCAAAGTGCGCCTGTCGCGCCACACATCAACCAAGTGAGCGACCCCACCCCGTCGTACCCAAGTCGTACAGACTGAGTAATCGGCCGTCATATCGTCGGATATAGCGGGGTCCCACGACTGAAGGACATAGTCGGTGGGCCTAGGTTCGATCACGCCGTCGTAGCGATGGATCCAGCCGATCTGTACCACGCCGCCGGACATGTCCTGGGGAGCCTGGAGATATTGGGCGTTGAACGAAAGAGTGCCCATGCCGCGCCGGATCTCGTCAAGCACGTCGCGGCCCTCACGCGCGGGCTGGAGGTATTCGCCTGCCCGAAAGAGGTGCGTGCGGGACGGTCCCAGCTGATAAGTGGTGTCCACGCCCGCTATGGCTGGCAGTTCGACCACTTCCCAATCACCCGTTGCGATTAGCTTGGAGGCGATGTCGTCGGGGTGCAGACGCTGCATGATCAGAACGAGGGAGCCTGTCGCCTTGTCGTCGAGCCGGGTGATGGCTGTTTCCGTGAGCCAGCGGTATGGGCGTTCGCGAAGGTCGTCGGAGTATATCTCCTCCGGCTTGTGAAGGTCGTCCAAGATCCAGATGTCGGCTCCTCGGCCAATGGCCGGTCCGCCGATCGAGGTCGCATATCGGCTGCCCCTCTGGCGGGTTGTGAGCTCGACATCCCGATCCCGGTCGATCTGAACACCCGGGAATACGTCGCAATAAAGCGAGCTGCGCATGACAGCGGCGCTGTCGCCGGCGAGCTTCTTTGCCAAATCCAGGCTATGGGACGCGCAAAGTATGCGGCGCGCCGGATTGCGACCGAGCACCCATGCGGGGAACGCCACGGACGCCATGTGGGACTTCAGACTGCGCGGAGGGGCCAGGATGAGCAGGCGGCGGCATTCCCCGCGCTCCACGCGCTCCAGGTGGTAGGCCAGCACCTGTTGATGCCAGTTCGGTACGAACCGTGCAAAGCCGATCGGGTCAGTAACCTCCAGGCTGGCTTCCGCGAACGCGCAGAGATCATCGCTCAAGTGAGCCCTGTAGTGGCCGAGCGGGTCCAAGACGGTCATGACGGGCACCCCATCTCTGCTGCCAGGTCCAACCGCATCCGCTCGCGGGCGCGTTCGAGGATGCCCCGGCTTCGATCGCCCAGTTCTCGAGCCTCGGCTCTTGCTTCTCGGTTTTCAGCGTACTTGATCTGCGCTTCGATGACGGCCTCCATTGAACGGAAGTCGCCGGCGAGCGCCTTCTGCATTTGCTTCATAAGGACGGCTTTCAGAGCCGTGATGGTCTGCTTTTTGCCCCCGACGGCCGTGGTGATCTTCATGTCGAGGACCTCGCGGTACAGGGTCTCGATGTTGCGGCTGCCCTTAGGGCGGCCCTTGGCATTGCCGGACTGGCCAGTCTTGAATCGACTGGCGATCGGCGGGGAGCGATAGCCCACAGCCTCTTTGGCCGCTGGCGTGTCCGCCTGTTCCTCGTTTTCTGGAGCGCGTACGCGGACTCGAATGCGGGGGGCGGCGTTCATTGCTACGCCCCCAACTCAGCGGCACGGTCCTCAAAGCGCTGCCTAGTGTCGCGGTGAACAAACTTCACGCCCGTCGCCTTCTGGATGCGCCGGATGGCAACGTCCACATACAGTGGGTCGATTTCAATACCGGCACCTCGGCGACCGGTTCGATGGGCCGCCAGGAGCGTGGTGCCTGATCCAAGGAAGACGTCGAGGACGAGATCATTGAGGTTGGAGGCGTCCTTGATGATGTCCTTGATCAATTCAACGGGTTTGACCGTGGGATGCGCTTCCAAATCCGCGTCGCGACCTCTCCTGAAGGTATTCGCGCCCTGATGGGTCCACACATTGCTGCGGTTGCGACCAAACCTCCCCAACTGGACGTTGTTGATGTGAGGGGTGTCACCCTTTTTGAAGATTGGGCAGAGCTCATGGGCGCTTCGATAAAGCCCGCCCATGCCGCCCGTCGTTTTGCGCCAGACACCCAAGTTCACGAATGTGCCAAACACCGTGCGTCCGACATCGATGACGTGACTTACATTTCGCCAGTCCATGAATCCGTAGTGGAGAGAGCCGTCCCGGCTGAACTCCGAACAGAGCGTCATCTGATCCGAGAGGAACTGCCGAAATTCCTCATCGGTCATCTCACCCGAGGCTTCGTGAAATTCCCTGCGCGGGGCCTTGCCCCCGCCCCCCGCAAACTTCGTAATCGAACAATTGTAGGGGGCGTCCGTCACGACGAGGTCAGCCAAACGTCCTTGAAGAAGGTTGTTATAGGTCGCGGCAGAGCGGCTGTTGCCGCAGATGATGCTCAACCTGTCGTCGGAACTTTCCCAGACGTCCCCAATTTGGGAGACAGCAATGGCTTGGGCCAGAATGGCATTGTCATCAGCGTCATTTTCCGCCTGATCTTCGTCCCCCGCCAAAAGGAGTTCGATTTCTGGCATTTCGAAGCCCGTGAGCTCGGTGTCGAAGTTGATTTCAAAGCTGGTGAGAAACTCGAATTCCGCCTTGACCGCCTTTCGGTTCCAGTCCGACATCTTGGCAAGTTTATTTTCAGCGATTGCGAAAGCGCGCACCTCTTCATCGGTCAGATGCGCGACGCTGATCGTCGGAATTTCGGTCAAGCCTAGGCTCTTGGCCGCGGTAACGCGCGCGTGGCCACAGACCAGAACACCGTTTCGATCGAGGATGACCGGCACGGGAAACCCGAAACGATCGATGGTTTTGACCAAAGCCCTCAGTTGACGCTGAGAGTGGTTCTGGAGGCGACGATCTCCCAATACGATGTCATTGGGACTGCGATAGACGATAGTGTGTCGTTGCATCGCGGACGGTGATGAGGGCGTACGGACTCGTACGCGGGGTGCAGCAACGGGCATGATGCCTCCTGTTCGGCCGAAGCCGATTTTTTTGAAACAGAGTGGATCGCCTCGCGTCGCTCTGGTCGGACTGGGACCGAGCTTTGCGTCGGCTGCAGTTCGCAGCGGCGACACACGGATCACAGCATGCCGGCGAGGCTGGCGCAAGGTCGCCCTAAGGAAGAAAAGTTATAAAGATCAGATAGTAGTATCCAGATGTTTCGTCAGAATCCGGCTTTTTGGGCTGTGTTTTAATGACTTGAGTTCTTTAGCGAACGAAGCATGAGTGTCGGCATGACGACGCCGCCCGACCTCCAACGCGAGCCATTTCGAACTCTATACGTCGTGATGACAGAGGTTCTGGAGAAGGCGGTTGCGGCGCAAGAGCGGGGCGAAGTAACGGCGGCGGGTGCGCTGGCTGAGGACGCTTCGGTCCTCGGCCGCGCGATCGGAATCTTCGCAAATCGTACTTCGTCGCAATCCTGATCCAACGCGTCCCGACCGCTGGACTTCACCCGCCGACGAAGCATTGGTGTCCACGTCGCCCGGTCCCAGCCGGGCTTGCCTCGGTAGGGCGCGATGGTCGCGCTCGGAACCGAGGAACGACAATGACCAAGACAGCGAAGACTCTGAAGCCCGCGCCAAAGGCGCGCGCCGCCACCAAGATCGAGACCCTGATCGCGGCGCTTCAGAAACCCGACGGCGCCGATATGGCCGCCATGATCGCAGCCACAGGCTGGCAGGCCCACTCGATCCGAGGCGCCATCGCCGGCGCGGTGCGCAAGCGCGGCCACGACGTCGGCAGCGCGAAGGTGGGCGAAACCCGCGTCTGGCGCATCACGGTGCCCGCCGAGGCGGCCGGCTGATGGATGACCTTCGTCAGACCCTCGCCTGCCTGAACGACATGGGCATCGACGATCTTCGCGGCGTGTGGCGGGAGCGGATCGGAGAGCCGCCCCCGGTCCGCTCGACCGAGGTCCTGCGCCGCTCGCTCGCCGAGGCCCTGCAGATGGCGGCGAGCGGGGCGAACGCAAAGCTCGATCCGCGCCTAGCCCGGGCCTCTGCCCAGCACAGGGCGGGGCGCAAGACCCGGATCAAGGGCGCGACCTTCCGGACCGGCTCCACACTAGTGCGGGACTGGAAGGGCACGCGGCACGAGGTGCAGGTCACGGCGGAGGGCTACATGTGGAACGGCCAGAGGTATGACAGCCTGTCGAAGGTCGCCCGGTTGATCACCGGCGTGCGCTGGAACGGTCCACGCTTCTTCGGCCTGCGAGAAGGAGCCGCTTGATGAAGCCCGTCGGCCGCCCGATCCGCTGCGCCATCTATACTAGGAAGAGCTCCGAGGAGGGCCTGGACCAGGACTACAACTCGCTCCACGCCCAGCGCGACGCTTGCGCCGCCTACGTGATGTCTCAAGCCGGGGAGGGGTGGACGCTCCTTCCCGACGTCTACGACGATGGCGGCTTCAGCGGCGGCAACATGGACCGGCCAGGCCTCAAGCGACTGATGGCCGATGTCCAGGCCGGCAGGATCGACGTGGTCGTCGTCTACAAGGTCGACCGCCTGACCCGCGCCCTGACAGACTTCTCCAGGATCGTCGACGTCCTGGACAAGGCGGGGTCAAGCTTCGTCAGCGTGACCCAGGCCTTTAACACTACCACCTCCATGGGCCGGCTGACGCTCAACGTCCTCCTCTCCTTCGCCCAGTTCGAGCGCGAGGTGACCGGCGAGCGTATCCGCGACAAGATCGCTGCGTCTAAGAAGCTCGGGATGTGGATGGGGGGAGGCCTGCCCCTAGGGTACGACGCGGCGGGACGGACGCTCACCATCAACGAGGAGGAGGCCAAGACGGTGCGCTGGGTGTTCGAGCGCTACCTTGAGCTCGGCTCGACCCACAAGGTGGTCGATGAACTAGCAAAGGCCGGCGTGGTGACCAAGCGGACCACCAGTAAGGCCGGGGTAGTCCGGGGTGGGATTCCGATCCAGCGGGGCCCTCTGTTCCACATGCTCAAGAACCGCACCTATGTCGGGGAGATCCCCCACAAGGACACAAGCTACCCCGGACAGCACCCGGCGATTATCGACCGCGAGCTGTTCGACGCGGTCCAGGCGCTGCTCTCGGAGAACGATCGTAAGGTGAGAAAACCTGGCGAAGCGCGCAAGGCGCACAAGGGCGCGCCGCTGATGGGCCTGATCCACGACTCGGCCGGCAATCGGATGTCGCCGACGACCGCACGGCAGAAGAACAAGCCGGCCTACAGGTACTACGCGTCGACCGCTGTCCAGCTCGGCGAGCCCGAGAAGGCTGGGGCAGTCCCGCGCGTCTCGGCACCCCTGGTCGAGGACCTGATCGTCGATCGGTTGCGAGAGCTCAAGATTCCTGCGGCCAGCGGGCCGGCCCCGGACTGGGATGGGGTTCGTGACCTGCTTCATCGGATCGAGGTCGTCGCCGACGGCCTAATCATCGAGCTCGACGAACCGGCGCTAGAGCGCGCGACGCGAGACATGCCGACCTCCGGTCGCCTCGCCCTGGATCGCCTTGAGCGACGCGGCGACCGTCCCGTGCTCCTCATCAAGGCGCGGATGGTTCTCAGGGGCGGGTCCAGGATCGCGATTGGACCCGATGGCCAGCCGGCCGTGAAACGCACGATGATCGACCCGGCCCTAAGCTCGGCCCTGATCCGGGCCGAGTCGTGGAAGCGACGCATCCTCGGCGGCGAGGTCGAGAGCCTGACGGTGATCGCCAAGGCCGAGGGCGTCACCCCCGAATACGCTCGCCGCATGATCCGGCCGGCCTACCTGGCACCCGATCTGAAGGCGTCGATCCTCGACGGACGCCAGCCAACTGGCCTGACGCTAGAGGCGATCACCAAGACCGAGATGCCCCTAGACTGGAACGACCAGCGCCGGCTTTACGCCGCCGCCTGATCGGCCCTTCCCGCCAAAAGCCTCGCCGGCCTGCATCGACGTGTTCGTTCCCTGATAGGGAAGTTGGAATTCCCTGTTCCGGCGTCGCGATTTCCCTGTTCTTGCCAGCCCTTTTTGACGTTTGCTCGCCAGCTAATGCAGTGGTGGCGGTCATTCTACGGTTGATGCGACCTTCGGAAGCCAAGGGACAACGGGCGGAATTCCCTGTAAAGTCGCTGTAAATCCAAACGCCGCGCAAAAGGACCCGGCTCCGGGAGAACGGAGACGAGGGGTGAAATTCGCTATTCTTGGGGCTCTGGAAACCGGATCGGAGACGGAATTGCCGTCTCCGTGGGATCCGGATGTCGCCGAAACGTCGGGAGAACTTCCCAGATCAGGGAAAACCGTTATATTTCAAGGGAATGAGTGGCGGAGAGGGTGGGATTCGAACCCACGGTACCCTTCCAGGCACGCCGCATTTCGAGTGCGGTACATTCGACCACTCTGCCACCTCTCCGCGGGGCCGTAGGAACGCTCGGTCGAAAGCGAGCGGCTTCTCTAATGGGGCGGGGGCTGCACCGCAAGCCGGAATATGACGTCGGCCGTCAGCGGAGCGCAGGCAAGGCGAGACCGGGGGCCTGGCCGTCCTGAACGCCCGCGCCGGTGAACCGGAACAGCTCGGCCGGGCGCCCTCCCGTGCCGGTCGACAGGCGACCTGTCGCCTCGACCAGACCGGTGCGTTCGACGCCGCGGCGGAAGTTCTGCTTGTGCAGGTTGAGGCCGACGACGGCCTCGGCCGCCGCCTGCAGCCCGGACAGGGTGAAGGTCTGCGGCATCAGCTCGAACAGGACCGGGCGATAGCGGAGCTTGCTGCGCAGCCGACCCAGGCCGGTGGCCAGGATACGGCGATGATCGGAGGACATCGGCCGGTCGCCGAGCGCCGGAGGGGTGGCCTCCTGACCGTCGCGAAGGGCCTCTGCCACCAGCCCGGTCTCATACAACAGCTCGTAGCGGTCGAGCACGGCACCTTCGTCCCATCGCAGGGTCGGGCCGGGGGCGAACAGGGGTTCGTAGCGGGTTACGCGACGGGCATCGGCTCCGGCCCAGGCCCCGAGCGCTTCGCCAAGGACTTCGGGCGTCCCGGCCTGGCGCCGGTCTTCCCAGGGAAAGACCTCCAGCACCGGGGTCCAGCGGGCACCGGGCGGGGCGACATCGACGGCATCGGCCGTCAGGGCCAGGTAACCGACCGAGATTTCACGCTGCTGGTCCGGGCCCGGCGTCGCGCGCGGCGCGCCCCGGCCTGCGTCGCCGAAGGTGTAGAGCTGCTCCACGAAACCAAGCCCGAAGCCGGTCTGATCCGTCACGAAAGCCCGCAGCGCGCGCTCGAACGTCCGGTCATGGACAGGATCGAAAGGGCCGGAGGGAAGGGCCAGGTCCCCGTTCGCATCCTCGGTCGTCAGGACCGACAGACGGTCGCCGCGCACGGCCATCACGACCGCCGACAGACTGATGCGAACGCCGTGCTCCCCGCCCCACGACATTGGCTATTCCGTATGCCAGGCGTCGGGGCCCGGCAGGCCGCCGGTCGCCTCTGCCAGTACGCGATAGCGTTCCAGGTAGCGCGCCTGGGCGGCCGGGGCGGGCAGGGGCTCGATCGTGAGGTGGTAATCGGCCGGGGGTGCGCCGAAAAAGCCCAGCGATTCCTTTTCCGTGAAGCCGGCCAGCTGGGTGGCCTCGAAGAAGGCGCAGGCCTTGTCCGCGGCCTTGATCAGCTTCTTGATCGGCAGTGGCGTCCTGGGCGGCAGGCCGAAGCGGACGTGGATAGCGTCCTCCAAGCGGGCCTCGAAACTCTTGTAGCTGACGCCCAGCGCCGCCTTGAAGGGCGAGATCATGTCGCCAATGACGTATTCGGACGCGTCGTGCAGCAGGGCGGCCAGACGCCATCTGGGTTCCAGGCCTGGCCGGATATGGGCCGCGATCTCTTCGACCACGCAGCTGTGCTGGGCGACGGAGAAGGCGTGCTCGCCGATCGTCTGGCCGTTCCACCGGGCGACGCGTGCCAGACCGTGGGCGATGTCCTCGATCTCGATGTCGAAGGGGGAGGGATCCAGCAGATCGAGCCGGCGACCCGACAGCATCCTTTGCCAGGCGCGGGGGGCGGGGGCCGCAGACTTGCGCGATGGTGCGGGCGTGGTCTTTGCGAGATCGTCCAAGGGGCAGGGTCCAGCGGCGAACGGCAGGTCAGGTGACCCATCCTGCCGTCGGGATCAAGCGGGAACGCCTCCGGACGCGGCGACTATTCCCCGACGTTCAGGGTGACCAGGTCCTTGGCCGAGTCGAACACGCCGTCGCTGTCGCGATCCTTGGCCCTCACCATGGCGATCACCAGGGGGCCACCGACCGGGCCGCGGGCCTCGTAGCCGACCAGCCGCCAGCCCTCGTCAGCCGGTCTGCTGTCCGTCAGCATATAGGTGGTTCGCGTGGCGTCACCGGGCGCGCGGGTGCGGATTTCGGCGGCATCGTCATGGGCCTGGATGCTGACGCTGTCGTCGCTGGAGTGGATGTCTGCCGTGCCTGCGGAGTCGTCGGCGTTGATGCTGAAGCCGCCGATGCGGACCCTGGCGTGGTCGCCGTCGGCCTTGACCTGAAGCCCGGGGAGGCGGACGTCGGCCTGGTCGCCCTGGCTGTTGATGTCCATGCCTGGCCCCTGGACGGTGACGCGCTCGTCCGTGGCCGATTCTGCGGTCGCGCGCGCGGTGTCTGCCTCGGCCCTTGCGGCGTCCGCCTGGATCCGCGCCGCGTCGGCGGCAATCCGCGCGCGATCGGCGTCGGCGGAGGCCCGCAGGTCTTCCGATGTGCGGGGCATGTCGGCAGCCAGCAGGGACTGGAACCGGGCCAGGATCGTGTCCACCGGCTCGCTGTCCAGCGCGACCAGATGGATCGAGACCTCGGCTCCGCGGGGCCCCGAATAGTTGCAGACGGTGCCGCCCGCCTCGGCGGTGCCCTTGCGTGTCAGGACTCCCAGGGTCTCGGGGCATTGCAGCGTCTCGACGACCTTGAGCACCCCCTTGGCATCCGACGACGTCGTGCTGCTGGAGATGCGCACGCCATTCTCGCCGTCACAGCCGGCCGCGAGGGCCGAAGCCGCGCAGAGGGTGACGAGAAGGGGCAGGCGCATAACAAGGTTCCTTTCGCAGCCCATCCTGACCAAAAGGAGCGGCCATTCCAGTGAAATCGCGGTAACCGGCCTGACGATATCTGTTCGCGCGGTGTTGGCATGACGGCAGCCTAGCCTCCCGGGCGAGCGCCCTCGCGCCGGTTCAGGAAGGCCAGCCGCTCGAACAGGTGCACGTCCTGCTCATTCTTCAGCAAGGCTCCGTGCAGGGGCGGGATCAGCTTGTTGGGTGACTTTTCGCGCAGGGTTTCGGGCTGGACGTCATCGACCATAAGCAGCTTCAGCCAGTCCAGCAGTTCGGATGTGGAGGGCTTCTTTTTCAGGCCCGGCGTGTCGCGGATTTCGTAGAAGGTCTTCAGCGCCTCGGACACCAGGCGGGGCTTGATGGCGGGGAAATGGACGTCGATGATCGCCTTCATCGTCTCGTCGTCGGGGAAGCGGATATAGTGGAAGAAACAGCGCCGCAGGAAGGCGTCGGGCAGCTCCTTTTCGTTGTTCGAGGTGATGACGACGATGGGGCGCACTGCGGCGCGGATCGTCTCGCCGGTTTCCTGGACGAAGAACTCCATCCGGTCGAGTTCCTGCAGCAGGTCGTTGGGAAACTCGATGTCGGCCTTGTCGATCTCGTCGATCAGAAGGATGGGCCGCACGGGACTGGTGAAGGCCTCCCACAGCTTGCCGGGCTTCAGATAGTTCCGCACGTCATGCACGCGCTCGTCGCCCAGCTGGCTGTCACGCAGCCGGCTTACTGCGTCGTATTCATACAGGCCGTTGTGGGCTTTGGTCGTCGACTTGATGTGCCATGTGATGAGCGGTGCCTTCAAGGCGGTCGCCATCTCATAGGCCAGCACGGTCTTTCCCGTGCCGGGCTCGCCCTTGATGAGCAGCGGGCGTTCCAGGGCCACGGCGGCATTCACCGCGATCTTGAGGTCCTGGGTTGCGATGTAGTTCGAGGTGCCCTCGAACCGGTCGGTCGGCCGCGTCATCGGATGCTCCGTGGGTTCGCACCACGCCTAGCCGATGACACGGCCGGTTAACAACGATCAGTTTGCCTCAGGTGATGCGCTTGGCGGACACCGGGTCGCTGGCGGGGAAGGTTTCCTCGACACCCTCGTCGACGAGGGCCTCCTGGCGGTCCTCGGCCGTCTTCTTCTTGGTCGTGGTCGTCCCTCATCGGCTCGACCCGACGGGCATGGGGTGTGTTCTCGTCGTGATCCGGGTCGCGCGGCGTCTTTTGATATGTGTCGGTCATGTCCGGTTTCCTTCGGGACCATAGCCCAGGTCGGCGATATCGTCGTCCGAGAGGGTTCTGGCCTCCCAGTGCGCCGCGCTGGCCTGGGCCCCCTTCACGTCTTCCATCAGACCGGAATACACCAACTCGACCTCGCCAACCCCCGCAGTATCAGCCCCGAGGTCGAGTTCATTGATGCGCGCCCGGTCGGTGCCGTACTGCGCATCGGCCTCAGGCTCGATGCCATCGGCTCCGAGCTCATCGTCGATATCCTGATCGTCCTCGTCGAAATCCTCGTCGTCGGCATCGCCGTCGGCCGAGGTGACGTCAAGGACATCGGGCATCTCCTCGAACGTCTTGAATTCGTTGGTGACGCCGCCCGTTTCGGATGCGTCGACGTTGTCCTCGTCGAAGGTCTCGGACTGGTCCTGGTCGTCTCTGCCGCTGTCGATATCGGTCATGGCCGGCTCCCTGTGTGGGAGCAGAACGTCAGCCGTCAGGCCGCGTTCCCGACCTCGACGTCCAGGGCCGCCCGGACCGCGTCGATCGCGCGCGGCCAGCCGTCGAAGCCCCCGGTCGCGAAGGTCCGCACACGCGGATAGAAGGGATATCGGTCGGTCGCCAGCAGGTGCCAGTCGTCCGGCGCGTGGATCAGCCAGGTTCGCGCCCCGGCCGCCGCAGCGATGTTGGTGCCCGCGATGCCCGGGCCGATGACCAGATCCAGCGCACAGGAGATCGCGGCGAGGTCGTCCAGATCGTCCTTGAGGTCCATCGGGGGGGTCCAGATCGTGACACCCGCCGCCTCGGCGGCTGCCAGGTCCTCGGTGACGTCCCCGCACTGCAGGTTCACCATGATGCAGCCCGGCGTGGTCAGCACGGGCTTCCACCGCTCGAAGCTTGAGAAGTAGCGCGCCCTTACCCCGGTCAGCACCAGGCTCTTCCAGTGCAGGCCAACCTTGAGTCCCGGCCCCAGGGCCTCCAGTTCGGCCTTCCAGCGAGCGACCTTGACCGGATCGGGCACAAGGTAGCCGTCTCGGTCGGGAAAGTCCGAGACATCCTGTCGATAGACGGTGCACAGACTGGCCATGGGTGTCCAGGCGTCGGCCTTGCCTTCGGTTTCGCCGATCTCCTCCATGAAAGGGCAATAGCGCGTCAGTCGCCCCTCGAGCCGGACGGCCCTGTGTGACCCCACGACGGCGGTCGGGAAGCTGCGCTGGTACAGGTCCACCAGACGCGCCTCGACCGCGATGAAGACCTTGCCGGCCGGCCCCACGGCCTCCATCACATCGGGCAGGCAGCCGCCGAAAACCATTTCGTCGGCGATGCCCTGTTCCCCCACCACCAGCAGACGCTTGCCGGCGATGTCCTGCGTCGTGGGATCCCAGCGGGGCGCATCAACCGCGACAAGCATGGCTTCGGGCATTTCGGGATCCAGACGGACCTCGTATTCTTCAAATCCGTCTTTCAGGCGGCCCATGCCCATCAGTGTCATGGCCCGCGCCATGCGCATCATGGCGCGTTCGTAGGGCGTTTCGGCTCCGGGCAGGGCCCCGTCGAGATCGGCGAGCGCCTGTTCGGGATGCCCCAGCGGCTGCAGCACATTGGCCCGGTTATAGCGCGCCTTGGCGAAGGCCGGGTCCAGCCTCAGTGCCTCGTCGAAGAAGATTAGCGATTCGCTCATCTGGCCTTGATCGCTGAGGACCGTGCCGAGTGTGTTCCACAGCACCGGACTGCCCTGTTCGATCTCGATCAGGTCGCGAAGCCGGTCGACGGCCTCGTCGTAGCGTTTCTGATCGCGAAGCACGCAGGCCAGGTTGTTGGTGCCCTCGATATGTCCAGGCTCCGCCGCAAGGAACTTCATCAGCAGCTTTTCGGCGATATCCAGATGGCCGAGCCGCTGCGCCAGCCGGGCCAGGTCGTGGGCGATGGCCGGATCCTCGGGCATGACACGCAGCGCGGCCTCATAGGCATTCAGCGCTTCCGACAGGTGGCCGCCCTTTTCGCGCGCGATGGCAAGGACGTGCCAGGCCAGGCCGTTGCGCTCGTCCGCCTGCAGGATGGACAGGCAGCGCCGCGTCGCGGACGCGTAGTCGCCGACGCGGATCGCGGCGACGGCGGCCTTCAGGGTCTCGATGGCCTTCTTCTGCGCCTTTACGCTCGGGCCCTTGCCGGCCAGCGCCTGGGACAGGCGGCGGATCGAGGCGGGGGAGGCGGCGTCGCCGGCCGCGCCCTGGGAAATCGGCATGTGGCCAAGCGCGAGTTCTGACGGAGCCAGGTCTGCGGGTGAGGGGGCGACGTGGGTCATGGACGACTCGATCTGACAGATGCACTGGGACCGAGATACCGCTTCACATAGAACACATGGTTAACCACGGCTGTTTAGCCTGTGTCAGTCACCCCACGCGTAGTCAGGATCGCGCGGGCTGGAGGAGGCCCATCCATGCCGTTGAAGCTGTCACTGAAGCCCGGAGAGAAGTTCGTTCTGAACGGCGCTGTCGTTCAGAACGGCGACCGTCGTGGTGTTCTGATCCTGCAGAACAAGGCCTCGGTTCTGCGCGAGAAGGACATCATGCAGCTGGACGAGGTCACGAGCCCGGCCAAGCGCATCTATTTCCCGGTCATGATGATGTATCTGGACGAGAGCGCCGCGTCCAAGGTCTACGACGAGTTCGTGACCCGGCTTTCGGAATTCATGGGCGCGACCCGCAATCCGGTCGCCATGGCCGACTGCGTCGCCTGCTCCAAGCATGTCCTGGCCCGGGAATACTACAAGGCCCTGATGGCGGCGCGGAAACTGGTAGATTACGAGGAAAGCCTGACCTGATGCTGAGCGCGTATGCACAGGCTTCCACGCGGACCGAGACACCGCGGGAAATGGAATACCGGCTGTTCGGCCAGGTCACCCGGGCCCTGATTCATGCCTCGACTGTCGATCCCAGCGACGTGAAGACCCGCATCGACGCCCTCGACTGGAACCGGCGCCTCTGGTCCGTATTGGCCACCGACTGCTCGGATTCCCAGAACCAGTTGGCCAACCCGCTGAAGGCCCAGATCATTTCGATCAGCCTGTTTGTGGGCCGCCACTCGTCGGCCGTCATGCGCGGCGAGGAAGACTTCGAGACCCTGATCGACATCAACCGCTCGATCATGCAGGGCCTGGCTCCCCAGGGATCGCAGGCCACCCAGCCAGCCCAGCCGCCCGGCAACCTTGACCGCGGCCAGCCAGATTTTGCCGAGCTGCGACAGCAACTCTAGATTTACCATAGTCCTTTCAATCGGATAGGTCCGGCCCAGTCCTTGCGTTGATGCGCGCAGGACCAGAACCGGTTCAACGGCCAGAAGGCCGTCCCCCCCGACCAGAATGGAAGGACTTTCTCATGGCCAACTCGGTCAATACGAATCTTGGCGCTCTCGTCGCGCTGCAAAATCTGAACGCCACCAATGCCGAGCTGTCGGCGACCCAATCCCGGATCAACACCGGCAAGAAGGTCGGCAGCGCAAAGGATAACGGGGCCATCTGGGCGATCGCCCAGGGTCAACGGTCCGATATCGGCGCCCTGGGGGCGGTGAGAGCCTCGCTCGACCGCGGCGTATCGGCGGTGGATGTGAGTCTTGCAGCAGGTGAGAGCATTTCGGACCTCCTGGTCCAAATGAAGGAGAAGGCCCTGGCGGCGACGGACAAGTCGCTGTCGACGTCATCGAGGAACGCGCTGAACGAGGACTTCAAGGCCCTCCGCGACCAGATCACCTCGGCAACCAACGCCGCCGACTTCAACGGGATCAACCTCTTGAAGACCGGCGCGCTCGGCTTCCAGGCTCTGGCCAATGCGGCGGGTACAACGACCCTGACGGTCGGCGCCGAGGTGCTGGCCTTGGGATCGACGAACGTCACCGTGACCGCGACCACGACCATCGGCACCGCGACCCTGGCCACCACGGCCCTGGGTCTGGTGAACGCCTCCCTCGACAAGGTCTCGGCTGCGCTCGCACGCCTGGGCACCAAGTCGAAGGCGCTGGATACCCATCGTATCTTCGTCGGGAAGCTGACGGACGCGATGGAATCCGGTGTTGGCAATCTGGTGGACGCCGATCTGGCAAAGGAAAGCGCCAAGCTCCAGTCGCTGCAGACCAAGCAGCAGCTGGGTGTTCAGGCTCTGGGGATCGCCAACCAGTCGCCACAGATTCTCCTGTCGCTGTTCCAGTAGACGCAAGGACGCCGGGAAGTTCGCTTCCCGGCGTTTTTGCATTGCTGAAGGGCCTGTCCGCCGGGCGCGTGGAGCCCACTACGCTCATGCAGGTTGAGATACGCCGTCGGTTGCTGGTCCAGGCGCAGGTGGAAACTCTGACGGCTGCCTGGAGTTCGGCATCACGAAGTCGGCATCGGGGCTTTGCGGAGGGGCCAAAGCGGTCCTACCTTTGACGTCCTGTTCAACAGCGAAAGGAGGTGATCAAGTGATCTCATTGTCCCAAACCCGTACGGTGACCGAAACTTGGTCCTCCCACGAGGTCCGGGCCTGATCCTTTCAGGCTGAAGCTGTAGGTCGGCCGTAACGCGGTCAGACAATGAGGGCCGTCGGAGCGATCCGGCGGCCCTTTTGCTACCCGAGGTGAAGGGTGTGCTGCACGCCGTGGAAAAGCGCGACCAGCGATTCCCAGGCCAGGACATAGGTCAGGATACTGACACCGACCATCACCCAGGCACCGATCAGGATGACCCCGTCGCGCGCCATCAGTCCCAGTCCGAACAGCACCAGCGCCAGGTCCGGCAGGACATCGATCAACGGGGCGGACGTGCCCATCATGAGCGCCATCAACACCGCGACGACGCCGATCAGGATGTCGGCGACCTTGCCGGTCATGAACAGCAGACGCGGGCGCGACAGGCTTTCGAATTTACGCACCATGCCCATGATCTTGCCGCTGGCGCTCCTGTAGAAGCCCCGTGACACCGAGGCCTTGCCGGCCCAGGCGGGCAGCCAGACCTCGTGGCGCAGCAGGGTCAGCTGAACGGCCATCAGGATGATGGCGAGGGCGAACAGGGCCTTGCCGCCCGGGGGCCAGGGGATCATGGCCACCAGGGCCAGCACCAGGATCAGCGCGCCGAAGCCGCGCTCGCCAAAACGGTCCACGACCTCATGCAGGGACAGCTTCGGATTCTCCCCGTGCCCCAGGTCTTCGAGGACTTCGGAAAAGGTGCGGGCGTGGGTCTGCGAAGAAGGCATGAGTCATCCGGAAGGGTCGTCCAGCTTTAGGCGGACACCCCGACCCGCGCCACTGGCGATTACACCAGATGCTGGACCCACTGCAGCGAGGTCTGGAAGGCGGCGACGATCAGGTTCCAGGCCGCCCAGACAAAGACACTGAAACCCGCGACGCCCAGCCAGGCGGCGGCGATCAGGGCACCGTCCCGTTGCATCAGACCGAATCCGAACAGGGCAACGAACAGCGACGGGAACAGGTTGCCGCCGAAGATCGGCAGCATGACGATGACCGTCAGCAGGGTGGTCACCAGGCCAATCAGAACCTCCGATACCTCGTTGCTCATGATGCTGAACCGGGGGCGGGACAGACGTTCGATCTGAAGCAGGGGCTTGCGTACCCTGGCGATGGTGGTGCGATAGCTGTCGCGCGGCAGGCTGCTCTTCAACGCCCAGGCGGGCATCCACAGCTGATCGCGCCGGATCACCAGATGAAGGCAGATCAGCAGCAGCGGCGCGCCCAGAACGGTCGTCGAGCCCGGGATAGGGGATGCGATCGCATTGATCAGTCCGAAGAACACCATCAACGCCCCGAAACCGCGCTCTCCGAAGGCATTGATCAGTTCGCCGAGATAGAGTTTCGGATCGTCCTTGGCCCCGATGTCGTCGAGCACCGTCGAGAAAGGACGTTGGTCGCTCTGAAAGTCGTAATCAGGCATCAGGCGGGGCTCTGAAGGGGGTTAACCGGATTTAGGCACGTCCATGAACGCTCGCCACTTAACATTCGGCCATCTTCAGAAGACCTGTCCAAACCAGTCGAGGCCCAGCCGGAATCCGGCGATGACGAAAGTCCAGGCGAAGATCAGAACGGCTCCCGTGATGCCGGTCGTGATCCAGCCCAGCAGGACGGCCACACCGTCCCGCTGCATGACGCCGAGCGCGAAGAACCCAATGGCGATGGCCGGGATCAGGTTCCCGCCGAAGACCGGCAGCACCAGAATGGCCGACAGCACCAGGCAGGCCAGACCGATCAGGCCCTGACCCAGCCGGCCCGTCAGGAAGAAAAGGCGTGGCTTCGACAGGGCCTCGCTGAAGCGGATCAGCTTCATCAGCCGGCCGCTCATCTTGCGAAACGTCTCGCGGCCGACCGAGGCCCGGCCCACCCAGTGCGGTAGCCACAGGGTGTCGCGCCCCCAGGCCAGCTCGGCGGACAGGAACAGCAGGGGCGCGCCGGTCAGGGTTGTGCCGCCCGGTGGCCATGGCAGCATGTTGATGATGGCGAACAGCAGCATGACCGCCCCGAACGCCCGCTCGCCGAAGGCCTCGACGATCTCGCCCAGAAACAGCCGCTCGCCGCCATGGGCCCCCAGCCGCTCCAGGGTGTCGGAGAAGCGGATCGGTCGGCCGGTCGAGGTCACCGTCAGGCTCATGGCACGACCCTAGAGGAGGACAATGACGCTTTCGCCCTGCTCAGGCTCCCAGCAGCTCCCGCCCGATCAGGAACCGGCGGATCTCGTTCGTTCCGGCGCCGATGTCATACAGCTTGGCATCGCGCACCAGCCGTTCGACCGGCCAGTCTTTGGTGTAGCCGGCGCCGCCCAGGGCCTGGACCGCTTCCAGCGACACCCTGACGGCGTTCTCCGAGGCCAGCAGGATCGCGCCGGCGGCGTCGTAGCGGGTGGTCAGGCCGGCGTCGCAGGCCTTGGCGACGGCATAGACATAGGTCCGGGCGCTGTTCAGGGCGACATACATGTCGGCGATCTTGCCCTGCATCAGCTGGAAGGAACCGATCGGCTTGCCGAACTGCTGGCGATCGCGGACGTAGGGCAGGACGACGTCCAGGGCCGCCTGCATGATGCCCAGAGGCCCGGCGGCCAGCACGGCGCGCTCATAGTCCAGGCCGCTCATCAGCACGCCCGCGCCGCCGCCGACCGGACCCATGACATTCTCTTCGGGAACCTCGCAGTCCTCGAACACCAGTTCGGCCGTGTCGGAGCCGCGCATGCCCATCTTGTCCAACTTCTTGGAGACGCTGAAGCCCTTCATGCCCTTTTCGATCAGGAAGGCGGTGACGCCCTTCGATCCCGCCTCGGGGTCGGACTTGGCATAAACGACCAGGGTGTCAGCCGACGGGGCGTTGGTGATCCAGAATTTGGTGCCATTCAGGACGTAGCGGTCGCCGACCTTGCGCGCCTGGGTCCGCATGGAGATGACGTCGGAGCCGGAACCGGCCTCCGACATCGCCAGAGAGCCGACGTGCTCGCCGCTGATGAGCTTGGGCAGGTATTTCGTCTTCTGTCCGGCCGTGCCCCAGCGGCGGATCTGGTTGACGCACAGGTTGGAGTGGGCCCCATAGCTCAGGCCGATCGAGGCGGAGGCGCGCGAAACCTCCTCCATGGCCACGACGTGTTCGAGATAGCCGAGTCCGAGCCCGCCCCATTCCTCCTCGACCGTGATGCCATGCAGGCCCAGGTCGCCCATCTCGGGCCACAGGTCGCGGCGGAAGGTGTTTGTCTCGTCGATCTCCGCCGCGATCGGGGCCAGGCGGTCGGCGGCCCAGCGTGCGGTGGTCTCGCGGATGGCGTCGGCTGTCTCGCCGAGGCCGAATTCCATCGATTGGGGGGCGTTGGGAATGCTCATGGGCAGCGGCCTAGCACCGCCCGGGCCGGTTCGCCAATGTGCTAGTTGTCGCCGCCCGGCAGGCCCCAACGACGGTACAGGTTGAACGAGGAAACCCCGACGCAGCCCGCGCCGATCAGCGCCAGGACCCAGGCGATGATGGTCGTTTCGTCGCCCCCCGACTGCTCCGCCGCCAGCCGGAACGCGGCCATGGCGGCTCCGAATGCAGTCAGCCCGACGGCTCCCATGATGATGAAGGCCCCCGTTTCGCTCCAGTCGAACGAAGCGGGAGCCGGGATTTCGAGGTCGCCGTGGCGCAGGATCGGCGCGCCGCCCTGGGTCAGCGACAGGTCTTCGCCAAACAGGCCGGCCTCGTTCGAGTCGCTGAGCTCCACGCGCTCCTCGACCGTCCAAGGCTCGCGCGAGAGGGCTGGCGTCGGCGCATCGTCATCCGGACTGAGGATGAGCGGTTCGACCTCGATCGCCGCCGGGATCGGCGAAATGTCCGTCGCCGGCTCGCTTTCCGCGACGACCGGTGCCTCCGTCGGCGTGGCTGGAAGCTGGGGGTCGATGGCCGGCGTGACCACAGGCTCGGGCTCGATGGCCCGATCCTGCGTGGGCTGCAGGAAGGGCAGGGGGCCGACCATGGCGGCCCCGTAAGGATTATAGCGCTTCAGCGTGATGGCGATGCGCTCAGCCGGCAAGCCGGTTGGCGGCGTCGGTGCATCCGTCGGCGCATCCGTCGGAACCGTCGCGTCTTCCGGTGCGCTGGCGGTGGCCGGGTCAGCATCGACCATGACTTCGGGCAGATGAACGGACTCCGGCTCCGGCTCGGGCTCCGGTTCCGGTTCCGGTTCCGGAAGCTGTGTGGCCGTGGTTCCGGGCGACGCGAAGGGATCGGAAACCGCAGGCGCTGTCGGCCCATCGGCGTCGACGTCATTGGCCGGTGCAGCACAGGCGTCCGTCCTGATATCGCTCTCCGCAGCAGCCTCGGACGCCGGAGGGGGCGGCGGGAAGCTCGGAAGAACCACGGCATCGGTTTCTCCGAGCAGCATGGAAACAGCCACCGTCCTTGGGTCCGCGTCACCCGGTTCGGTCTGGCCCGGTTCGGTCTGGATTGCGTCGGGCGTGTCGGCCGCAGGGGGGGCTGTCTCCGGCGAAACCGTCGGTGTCTCCGGGCTCGCCTCGGGCGCGGTGGGCGCAACGATATCCGAGGTTGCTGCGAGGAGGTCGGACAGAACCACGTCCGTGTCCGGATTCGCCCGGAACAGCGCCCGCTCGGCGACGCGGCGACGCAGCGAGACCTGGGGCTGGGCGGACTCGGGCCAGCCCATCAGGGCATCTGCTGCACGATCCACATCGCCCTGGACCAGATGGGCGAGGACGTCCGAGGACTGGAAGCGATCGACGCCCACGGAATGGGCGAAGCTGACCAGGGCATCGAACTGGTGCTGGTTCAGGAAGGCGGGACCGGCCTGGTTCACCGATGTCTCGACCGGCAGGAGGTCGTAGCGCAACAGCAACTCGGCATCGGCTTCCGACACGCTGGCACCCTCGCGGGCCGACAGGGTGTGGTCGTAACCGATGACCCAGCCGCCGTCCTCGCGGCGGATCGCCCGGGGGCGGAAGCCCTCGAAGCTCTTGATCAGGACGATGCCCTCGCGGGAAATCTTCATGGTCGGTCTGGTGGCGTCGGACACTGGAATTGACCCAAAACGAGACGGAGCGCGCTCGCCCCGCAGGGGAGGGAGCAAGGCGCGGGCCGCTCGGGCATTCTACAGCAGTATGACGCCGGCGAGGCCCAGGAACGACAGGAAACCCACAGTATCGGTGATCCAGGTCACGAACACCGGCGACGCGACCGCGGGGTCTCGATCCAGCCGATCCAGGGCCAGGGGCACGAGTGTTCCCGCAAGGGAGGCCGCGACGAGATTGATCAGCACCGCCAGTCCGATGGTGAGCGACAGCAGTGGCAGGTGGAACCAGAGGAAGGACACACCGCCGAGCAGGATGGCGATGGCCGTTCCATTGAACAGCCCGACCAGCACCTCCCGGCTCAGGATGCGCATGGCATTGGCGGAGTTCAGTTCGCGCGAGGCGAGGGCCCGCACGGCCACGGTCAGCGCCTGTGTGCCGGAGTTCCCGCCGATCGACGCGACCACGGGCATCAGGATCGCCAACTGAACCAGGGCCTGAATCTCCTTGGTGAATGCTCCGATCACCGAGGAGGCGAACAGGGCCGTGCCCAGGTTCACCACCAGCCACGGAATGCGCGACCGTACCACGCCGAAGACGCCGGCACCCCGGCTTTCATCGGACACACCGGCCAGGCGCAGGATGTCCTCGCGGTTTTCCTCCTGGATGATGTTGACGATGTCATCGACGGTAATCTGGCCGACCAGCCGCCCGGCCGAGTCCACCACCGGGGCCGAGATCAGGTGGTATTTCTCGAAGATGTAGGCGACCTCTTCCTGGTCGGTGTCGGCGGCGATGCCGTTCACCGGTTCCATCAGGTCCGACAGCTTCACCGTCCGCGCCGCGCGCAGCAGGCCGCTGATCGGAATGCCGCCGACCGGTTTGTTGTGCGGATCGACGACGTAGATGTCGAAGAACAACTCCGGCAGGTCCTCGCCCTGCGCTCTCACGTGATCGATGGTGTCGCCGACGCTCCAGAACAGCGGGGCGGCCATCACCTCGCGCTGCATCAGGCGGCCGGCGGTGTCCTCGGCATAGCCCAGCGAGTTCTCGATCGCGGCGCGATCGGTCGCCGGCATGGCGGCCAGGACCTTTTCGCGCTGATCGTCTTCCAGATCCTCGACCACGGCGGCGGCGTCGTCGGAGTCCAGTTCCTGCAGCGCCTCGGCCAGGGTTCCCGGTGCCACACGCTCCAGCACCTCCTCGCGGATTCCGTCATCCAGTTCGGGCAGGGTCTCGGCCAGCAGGTCCGGCGGCAGCCACAGCACGACAACGCCGCGGTGCTCGGCCGTCAGGAAGCCCATCAGGTCGGCGACGTCGGCGGGATGAAGGTCTTCCAGCAGCGACCGAAGCCGCAGGCCGTCGCCGTCATCGGCGGCGTCCACGACCTTTTCGACGAAGGACGCTGTCAGGACGTAGTCCTCGTCCAGCGCCTCGTGGTCTTCGGTGACGACAGGGTCGAGAGTGGCGGTTCGTTCGCTCACGCGGGGGGCCTCCCTCTCTCGATGTGAATCAGCTGGTAGCGCCGATCGTATCCCTTGTTACGTCAGATGGTGCGGTCGAGAAGACTCGAACTTCCACGGGTTGCCCCACAGCGACCTCAACGCTGCGCGTCTACCAATTCCGCCACGACCGCTCGCATCGGAGCGGGGGCTGTAGCGGAGGATCGGAGGGAAGGGAAGGGGGGCGACACAGGCAATAGGCAGTAGGCAGTAGGTCGTAGAAGACGTGTTTCAGGGGTCCTGGTGTTGTTCCAGGCGCACAATGAGCGCACGGAGCATCCGGCCGAGTTCGTCGGTTTGGGCCAGGACCGGGCTTGTCCTGTCTTCGGAGCAGATCGAAACGCGGCCGGCGAGGATCAGGTGCGTCTCAACCTCCTTGAGGGAACCCTGAGCGATGCGCAGGAAGCTGAGGTAGGAGCCCGTGGTAGAGCGTCCGTAGCCTTCCGCGATGTTCGCCGCGATGGAGACGGATGCGCGTCTGATCTGTGACGTCAGACCGAACTGTTCTTCCTTGGGAAAGCCGCGGCTCAGATCATAGACCAGCACGGTCAAATCCATGGCCCTTTGCCAGACCTTCAGATCGCGATAGCTGTTGACCGTATCCACTGGCACCGACCTCGCAACTGTCTACTGCCTACTGCCTACTGCCTACTGCCTACTGCCTACTGCCTACTGCCTACTGCCTATTTCTTCGTCTAGGCCGCTCCGGCCATGAAGTCGTAGACGTCGGCAGGGCGGGTCACCGTGATCGCGATGCGGTCTTCGCGGATTTCGATCATGCCGCGGGCCACCGGGTGGTTGTTGGCCAGGATCCAGACCTCGTCGTTTTCCGACGCATCGAGCGGAATCACGGCACCGCGCCCCATCCGCAGCAGCTGGGACATAGGCAGCACGGAGCGGCCCAGCACGACGGACAATTCGACGTCGACGGCTTCGATCTGGCTCAAGGGAACTCCGGATACGCGGGAGGTACAGACGTCTGGACTTGCATTGGTGGCTCCCGGGGACACATTGATCCCATCATGCTTGCCGAGCCGTTAAGCGCCGCCGTTTCACCGCTGATTCGTTCCGATGGCCGCCCGGTCGAATGGGTCGTCGCGCCCGGCTATGTGCCCTACGAGGACGCCGTCGCCGAAATGGAGAGGCGGGTGGCCGCGATCGCGGCCGGGGATGCGGCCGAGCGGGTCTGGTTGCTGGAGCACCTGCCGCTCTACACGGCCGGGGTGTCGGCCAGGGATGGCGACCTGCTGGATGCCGGGCGGTTCCCGGTGCACCGGACGGGCCGCGGCGGCCAGTTCACCTATCATGGACCGGGCCAGCGCGTGGCCTATGTGATGCTGGACCTGAACGCGCGCGGGAAGGACGTGCGCGGCTTCGTGCGGGGGCTGGAGGCCTGGCTGATCGGAGCGCTGGCCGAGTTCGGCGTCGAGGCCGGCGTTCGCGAGGGCCGGGTCGGTGTCTGGGTCGAGCGCAGCGGGCCGGGATGGTCGCGCGAGGACAAGATCGCGGCCATCGGCGTCAAGATCCGCAAATGGGTCAGTTTTCATGGCATCAGCCTGAACGTCGAGCCCGATCTCGGCCACTTCGGGGGCATCGTTCCCTGCGGCATCACCGATCACGGCGTGACCAGTCTGATGGACCTGGGCATCATCTGCGGCATGGACGAGGCAGATGTGGCGTTGAAGGCCAGTTTCCGGCGGGTCTTCGGGCCGGTGCTCTGAACCACGCCTTTCAGACAGCAGCGGCGCAGTCCATATGCGTGGCATGGCACGTGGCGAACGATCGGGACAACGGGGTGGCTCGATGGAAGCCAAGGCACAACTGGCGGGGGTCGCGCCCGACCCGGCCGATGGACCCCGGACGATCCCGGCGATGATCGACCTGGCCCGGCTGGTCGGGCGATCGGGTGCGCCGCAACTGCATCTGCGGCTGGTGGTTTCGATCGCACTGATCATTGCCAGCAAGGCGCTGGGCGTGGTGGCACCGCTGGTGCTCGGGGCGGCGGTGAACCATCTGGCCAGGGATCAACCGGCGGGCGTCTCGGTCGGTCTGGGCTTCGCAGGCTTCGCGGTGGGCTGGGCGATCGTGCGATTCATTTCCTCGGCGGCCCCCCAGCTGTCTGACGTCGTGTTCGCCCCCGTGCGTCAGGCGGCCCAAAGACGCGCTGCGACCGAGACCTTTGCCCATGCGCTGAACCTGTCCCTGGATTTCCACCAGACCAAGCGGTCCGGCGCCCTGTCCCGGACTGTGGACCGCGGTTCGCGCTCGGTCGACTTCCTGTTGCGCATCCTGACCTTCAACCTGGCCCCGACGGTTCTGGAGCTGGCCCTGGCCGCTGCGGTGCTGGGGGGCAAATACGACTGGCGGTTCGCGGGCGTCGCGGTGGTCGTGGTGGTTCTCTACACCGGTCTGACCTTCGCCATATCCAACTGGCGGATCGAGCATCGACGCACGATGAACACCGCCGACACGGAAGCTGCGGGTCAGGTCGTCGATGCCCTGCTGAACTACGAGACCGTCAAGTCATTCGGGGCCGAGGGCCGCGCCGCCGAGGGCTATGACCGGGCGTTGGGGGTCTATAACGCTGCGGCGCTCAAGGCGAACAGTTCGCTGGCGCTGCTGAATGCCGTCCAGGCCCTGATCATGAACGTGGGTCTGGGCGTCATGGCCGTGATGGCGGGCTTCGAGGCCGCAGCTGGCCGGATGGGGCCGGGCGACGTGACGGCGGCCGTCCTCATCATGATCTCGCTGTATGCGCCGCTGAACATCCTGGGCTTCGCCTATCGGGAAATCCGCCAGTCCTTCATCGACATGGAGGAGATGCTGAAGGTTACGCGTCAATCGCCACAGGTCGCCGATGCGCCGGGAGCCGCAGACCTGGTGCGTCCCCAGGATCAGCGCGGGGGATCGCTGGCGTTCGAGGACGTCTCGTTCCGTCATGATGCCCGCGCCAAAGGCCTGGAAGACGTGTCCTTTCAGGTGGCACCGGGCACGACCACCGCCCTGGTGGGCCCCTCCGGCGCGGGAAAGTCCACCATCGTCAAACTGGCGCTGCGCCTGCTGGACCCCCAGACGGGACGCGTGGTCATCGACGGCTCGGACATGCGCGATGTGACCCAGGCGTCGCTGCGCCGGGCAGTGGCCCTGGTGCCGCAGGACGTGGCGCTGTTCAACGACTCGCTGCGCGTCAACATCGCCTTCGCCCGGCCGGACGCGGACAAAGCGGCGATCGAGGCGGCGGCGGAGGCGGCGGAGCTGTCGGACTTCATCCGCAGCCTGCCCGAGGGCATGGAGACCCGCGTCGGAGAGCGGGGCCTGAAGCTGTCCGGGGGTGAGCGCCAGCGCGTCGGCATCGCCCGCGCCCTGCTGGCCGACCCGTGCATCCTGATCCTGGACGAGGCGACCAGCGCTCTGGACAGTCGCACCGAGGCCGCGATCCAGAAGACCTTGCGGAAGGCCAAGGCGGGTCGCACCACCCTGGTCGTGGCGCACCGCCTGTCCACCATCGCCGACGCGGATCAGATCCTCGTTCTCAAGGCCGGCCGCATCGTCGAGCGCGGGGCGCACCATGAGCTGGTCGCCCGGGTCGGTGGCGAATACGCCGCGCTGTGGAAAAAGCAGACGCGCGGGGCCCGAACCGCCGCGGACGTTGAAATCTAGGCGCGTCCGATGGCATAGAAGCGGTCCGACCGCTGTTTGCGCAGCGCGGCAGGTGTCAGCGGCAGAAGGGCCTGAAGCTCTTCCCACACGGCATCGCCCACAGCTTTCATCGCCGCCTGCGGGTCGGCATGGGCACCGCCGACCGGCTCTGGCACCACGCGGTCCACGATTTTCATGGCCATCAGGTCCGGCCCGGTGATCTTCATGGCGTTGGCCGCATCCTTTGCCCGCGCCCCGTCGCGCCACAGGATACCGGCGGCCCCCTCGGGCGAAATCACCGAATAGATCGAGTGCTCCAGCATCAGCACCCGGTTGGCGGCGGCCAGCGCGATGGCACCGCCGGAGCCGCCCTCGCCGGTGACTGTGGCGATCATCGGCGTGGTCAGGATCAGGCCGCGTTCGGTCGAGCGGGCGATGGCCTCGGCCTGGCCGCGTTCCTCGGCCCCAAGGCCCGGATAGGCACCGGCCGTATCGACGAAGGTCAGGACCGGCAGGCCGAAGCGATCCGCCATGTCCATCAGGCGCACGGCCTTGCGATAGCCCTCGGGCCGCGCCATCCCGAAATTGTGGGTCAGGCGGGTGGCGGTGTCGTGGCCCTTCTCGTGGCCCATGACGACGACGGCCTGTCCCCTGAAACGGGCGAGGCCGCCCAGGATGGCCTGGTCGTCGCCGAACTGGCGATCGCCACGCAGTTCGACATAGTCGGTGAACAGCGCGTCCAGATAATCGACGAAATGCGGGCGCTGCGGATGGCGCGCGACCTGGGTCTTCTTCCAGGGATCGAGTTCGGCATAGGTCTTCCGGCGAAGCTGCTCGGCCTTCTTTTTCAGGCCCTCGATCTCGGTCTCGAACGAGCCGGAGGTCGCGGCAAGCAGCCCGAGCTCCTCGATCTTGGCCTCAAGATCGGCGATCGGCTTTTCAAACTCGAGATAGTGGGTGGCCATGAGGCGTCCGGGAGGGGCGGGCAAACAGGCCCTGTCGCAAGGCGGCGGAACCTAGAGAGGTCAACGCCGGGGGGCAAGCGGGGTTCAGAAAGCTTTGGGCAGGCCAGCCTGTTTGAGAACACCGTTGGCCGTGTGCCGGCTTTTGGAGCGAGGCACGATGACGCTGTGGGCGACGTCGGGATGGCGCCATTTCTCATGACTGCCCTTGGCACTTTCGGCACGACGCCAGCCTGCCGCTGAGAGAAGCGCAGTGAGTTCCGCATAGAAGTCATGGGGCATCGTTCGGCGCCCGATCAGCTTCGCAATCGACGTATCCGAACATGGAACCCGCTCAACGCACGGTAGGGTTTGGTGGCCGTGTCACGCTGCGATGACGTCGAAACCGCCCAAGGCTTCAAATCGGACCGGCACCTGGCCGTGGATGCCGAGGTTTTCCGCAAGAAGCTCCGGGGCAAAATGGCGAGCCAAAGACTCGAACTCCGCAAGGGTAGCGGTCTCGAGCACGAGCCCCTGGATGTTGGACTCGCTGGTCCAGACAGCCGCCTCGGCATCCCAGATCGCCTTGACGTAGAAGGACTGGCTCATGAGCCTGAATATGCGCTCTTACTCGTCTCTCGCCAAGGGATGGTGACGGTTGACCACCTGCGTCAGGCGATCCGTGGCGACGTGGGTGTAGATCTGGGTGGTGGCGATGTCGGCGTGGCCGAGCAGGGTCTGGACGACGCGCAGATCCGCGCCCCCTTCCAGCAGATGGGTGGCGAAGGCGTGGCGCAGGACATGGGGGCTGACGCGGGCGGGATCGATCCCGGCGTCGATCGCGGCCTGGTCCAGCATCTGGGCGAAGCGACGGGGCGTCAGGTGGCCGGACGCCGCGCCGGACGGGAACAGCCAGGGGCTGTCGGGCGCCTTTTCCGGTCGCTGCGCGTCGCGAACGTTCAGCCAGGCCTTCACGGCCTCCCGCGCCGAGGCGTTCAGGGGGGCCAGCCGCTCCTTGCCGCCCTTGCCGCGGACGATCAGCCAGGCGGGATCGCGACGGACGGCCTCCACGCGCAGGGCCAGCAGTTCCGATACTCGCAGGCCCGAGGCATAGGCCAGTTCGACAAGGGCGATCATGCGAACCCCCGCTGCGCCATCGCGAGCGGCCGATGCGGTCAGCAACCGCAACACCTCCTCGCGGGTCAGGGTGCGGGGCAGGGGTCGGCCCTGTTTCGGCGCATCGAGGCGGCGGGAGGGGTCGTCGGCACGCCAACCCTCGCCCAGGGCGAAACGATAGAACTGGCGCACGGCCGATCGGCGTCGGGCGGCCGTGGCGGTCGAAAGGCCTCGCGTCGACAGTCCGGAGAACCAGGCTTCGATCGCGGCCTCATCGGCACCGAGCAGCCCGACCTTGCCCACCGCCATCTCCGCATCGGCCAGATCGCGGGCATAGGCGGACAGGGTGTGGGGCGAGGCGTCGCGCTCGACCGCCATCATCTCGAGAAAGGCCTCGACCTGCGGCGTCGTCATCGTTCGCAGATCGGCGTGTTCCGGTGGCGCCCACAGCGGCTTGGTGTAGAGATCGACACGATCATGTCTGTCCAAGCCTTCCTGCCCAGCGCGACCGTCCGGTGAGCCGAGACACGTCCCGTCCACCGATTCCCAGGCCGACCCGCATCATAGCGCTGGTCGGGCTGATGGGCGTGGGAAAATCGACCGTGGGTCGCCGCCTGGCCAACCGCCTTGGCCTGCCGTTCGTCGACGGGGACGACGCGATCGAGGCCGCGGCCCGCATGACGGTGTCTGAAATCTTTGCGCAGCTGGGCGAGGCCGAGTTTCGGGCGGGAGAGGCCCGGGTGATGCGACGTCTGCTGGAAGGACCGCCGATCGTGCTGGCGACCGGGGGCGGTGCGGTGCTGAATCCCGACACAAGGGCCCTGATGAAGGCGAAGGCGACGTCGGTCTGGATGCGGGCCGACATCAAGGTCGTGGCCGCGCGCGTCCAGCGGCGCGACACTCGGCCCCTGCTGCGCGGCAAGGATCCGCTTGCCACCCTGACCACGATGGCCGAGGTGCGCTATCCGGTCTATGCGACCGCAGACGTGACCGTGGACGTCGGCGCGGGAGCCCACGCCGAGGCCGTAGAGGCGATCCTTCAGGCCCTGGAGGCCTATTGGGCCCAGGAGGGCGTGCAATGACGACCGTGGTGCCTGTCGGGGGCGGGCGCTTCACGCCCTATGACGTCGTCGTCGGGCGGGGTCTTTTGCGAGAGGCCGGGCACCGCATCGCGCCCTTCGCCAGGGGCCGCACCGTGGTCGTCAGCGACGAAACGGTCGCCGCCCTGCACGGTCCTGCTCTCAGATCATCGCTTGAAGAGGCTGGTATAAAAGCGGAAATTGTTTCCGTTCCAGCGGGTGAAGCATCCAAATCCTTCGGCGAGCTCGAACGGCTGATGGACCGGCTGCTGGCGACGGGACTGGACCGCAAGGACGTGATCGTGGCGCTGGGAGGGGGCGTGGTCGGTGACCTCGCCGGGCTGGCGGCGGCGCTATACATGCGCGGGATCGACTTCATCCAGCTGCCGACCACCCTGCTGGCCCAGGTCGATTCCTCGGTCGGTGGGAAGACGGCGATCGACACGGCGCGCGGCAAGAACCTGGTCGGGGCCTTCCACCAGCCGCGTCTGGTGCTGGCCGACATCGACGTCCTGGGCACACTGCCTGATGTGCAGTTGCGCTCGGGCTGGGCCGAGGTGCTGAAGCATGGGTTGATCTGCGACGCCGGTTTCTTCGACTGGCTGGCGGGGGACGGCGCGGCCGGAGCCAGGGGCGACCCCGAGGCCCTGACCCGGGCCGTCATCCGCTCGGTCGAGATCAAGTCGGCCATCGTCGGCGAGGACGAAAAGGAGGCCGGTCGCCGCGCCCTGCTGAACCTCGGCCACACCTTCGGTCACGCGATCGAGGCCGAGCTGGGGTTCGAGGCGGCAGCGCTCGCGCATGGCGAGGCCGTCGCGCTGGGGTGCTGCATGGCGTTCCGCTTCTCGGCCGGGCAGGGGCTGTGCGATCCTGCGGACGCCGCTCGGGTCGAACAGGTTGTCACAGCGGCCGGTCTGCCGACGCGACTGGCCCAGGCCGGGACGTTCTCCAGCGAGGCCTTGCTGGCGCGGATGGCCGGCGACAAGAAGGCCGAGGGCGGCGCGGTCACCCTGATCCTCGCGTCCGGGATCGGCCAGGCCTTTGCGCAGAAGTTTGACGACGCCGCACCGATATTGGCGTTCCTGCGCCAGGAGGGTGCTGACTGACCCTGGGCCTAATCGATCGCCCGGCACTGGGTGTCGGCGCGGCCGTCGGCGGTCCAGGTGGCCAGGATGCCCTTGCCGCGTAGCTCGGTCTGGCCCGCCCGGTACCAGATGCCGTCGGCGGCCCGCTCCTGGAACAGGTCGGCGGCCTCACCATGTGAGTTCCGGACCGTCGCCATGGCGCGAGGATTGTCGAAATCGACCGTCAGGCGCTCGCCGTTGTCGCAGAGATAGACCGTGCGGATCACGCGGTTCAGCGCGCGGTCCTGAAGCTCGGCGCCCGTCCGACGTTGCGCCGTCTGGGCGTCGATGGCCCGCTGCTGAACCGCGTCGGCGCTTTCGGGAGCCGACCGCGACTGACCGCACCCGCCGAGCAGAGCCAGACCCAGCAGGGCGACGAGGGCGACGATCTTCATGGCAACTCCGGCGGCGCTGGCGGTCAGGCTTGGCTGTAACGGGCTCAGCCGGTTCGCGTTCCGGTGCGCCGGGCCCTGAAGAAGGCGCGCAGGGCGTCACCGCACGCGTCTGCCAGGATCCCGCCCTCGACGGCGGGACGCGAATGCAGGGTGGATTGGTCGAAAAGACGGGGTCCATGGACGACCGCGCCGCCCTTCGGATCGTCGGCACCCCAGACCAGCCGGCCGATTCGGGAATGGCTGATGGCACCGGCGCACATGGCGCAGGGCTCCAGCGTGACATAGAGGGTCAGGCCGGTCAGGCGATAATTGCCCAGAGCCGACGCCGCCGCGCGGATCGCCTGAATCTCGGCGTGAGCGGTCGGATCATGCCCTGATATCGGGGCGTTCGCGCCCGTCGCGACGACCTCGCCGGTCGCTTCGTCGACGATCACGGCCCCGACGGGAACCTCGCCTGCGTCCGCCGCCGCTTGCGCAAGGTCCAGTGCCATGCGCATGAACCGCTCATCATGGCCCGCCATACCGACGACAACGACAAGAAGCCCCGCCCCAGTCAAGCCCCGAGGGCGCACAAGCCCGGGGATCGCCCGAAAGGCGGCTCCGCGCGCCCCGGCTCGGCCTCCGCTTCCCTGTTCCAGTCCAGCGCGAAGGCACCCGAAGGCGGACGCGGCTCCGGCAGCGGGCGCGCCTATCCGGCCGACAAGGGGGCGCGGCCTGAACCTCGGGCCAAGGGGCCTCGCCCCGGGGGAAAGCCGGGTGGCAAGCCCGGCAAGGACGCCGCGCCCGCCGAGCCGAAGCGCAGCGAACGGATCGCCAAGGCCATGGCACGGGCCGGCATCGCCTCGCGCCGCGAGGTCGAGCGGCTGATCGGTCTGGGCAAGGTGGCGGTCAACGGCCGCATTCTGGATACGCCCGCGACCCTGGTCACCCGCGACGACGTCATCACCGTGGACGGCAAGCCCATCGCGGCGGCCCAGGCGACCCGTGTCTGGCGCTACAACAAGCCGGTCGGTCTGCTGACCTCGCACAATGATCCGGCCGGACGGCCGACCGTGTTCGACGCCCTGCCCAGCGGCCTGCCGCGGGTGATCTCGGTCGGGCGACTGGACATCAATACCGAAGGTCTTCTGCTGCTGACCAACGACGGGGAGCTGAGCCGGGCGCTGGAGCTGCCCGAGACGGCCCTGGTGCGCCAGTACCGGGCCCGCGCCCGGGGGCGGGTGACGCAGGCCGAGCTGGACAGGCTGAAGGACGGCGTGACCGTCGACGGCGTCCGCTACGGCCCGGTCGAGGCGACCATCGACAAGGCGACGACCAAGGAGGACGGCTCGCAGGCCGCCAACCTGTGGATCAGCGTCCAGATCGCAGAGGGCAAGAACCGAGAGGTCCGAAAGGTGCTGGAATCGGTCGGTCTGACCGTCAACCGGCTGATCCGCCTGGCCTATGGCCCCTTCCAGCTGGGCACCCTGGCCACGGGATCGGTCGAGGAGGTCGGTCCCCGCGTGATCCGCGAACTGCTGGGCGAACACATCCGCCCCGACAACCTGCCCCAGGGCAATACGGTCGAGACGCCCGCGCCGATCCCCGGCCGCCGCACCGGTGCGCCCAAGGTCACGGGCACTTCGGGCTCGGCCATGTCGGATCCGTCGAGGAAGCCCAGCCGCGTTCGCGCCGCCGCGACCGCCCAGGTCGAGGGGGCCGAGCGGGCCAATCGACCCCCGAAGAAGGCCGGCTGGGCCAAGGCCGCACCGCCCAATCCGCGCGGACCCTCGACCAAGAAGCCCTGGAAGCCCCGCGAGGACGGCGCAGCGGTCGGCGAACGTCCGGCGCGGGTGTTCAAGCCGCGCGAGGACAAGATCATCGGGCCGAAGTCGGCGACCTGGGCCCGCGACGGGGACAAGCCGAAGCGCGACTTCAAGCCCCGTGCGGGGGGCACGGGCGGACCCCGCTCCACCGGTCCACGCACGGGCGGCAAGCCGCGCGGTTGACGCCGGGTGTCGTCCATTGGACGTTGCCGGCCTGACGGCAGGGGGCTCCGCCATGACTGATTCCGCGCACGACCACGCGCATCCGAAGGACAACAGCCTCGATCGGCTGCTGTTCTTCTCCGACGGCGTGTTCGCCATCGCTATCACCCTGTTGTCGATCGAGCTGCACCCTCCGCACGACTGGGACGGGACAGCGGCGCAGCTGTTGAGGCAGGGCTGGCCGGGGTTCGCGGCCTATGCGCTGAGCTTCCTCGTCATCGGAATCTTCTGGACCTCCCATCGACGCATGTTCACCCAGATCAGGCGGTTCACGACAGGCGTCTTCCTGCTGAACCTGCTGTTGCTCGGCCTGATCGCCCTGATGCCGTTTATGACCAACCTGCTCTACATCGATGGCCCGAGGGGCGAGGCCTTCCTGATCTATCTGGGGGTGGTCAGCGCCGCCGGGCTTGTCCAGGGCGCAATGTTGGCATGGGCGGTGTTTGTGAACCACGCGGTCGATCCGGCTGTCCACGTCTCTCGACGGGTCACGGCGATCCTGTCCGCCGGTCTGTTGCCGGGGCTGATCTCGGCCGGATCGATGCTGATGTTCGGCGTGGTCGGAGGGGGTGTGGAGTTGTGGCTGCCAGCCGTGTGCTTCGCGATGGCCGTCGTCATCCTGCTCGCGCGCGGTTTGGCCGAGAAGCGGTACCGCTAGGTTGAGGATCGTCGCCGGGAAGCTGAAGGGCCGGGCCATCGTCGCGCCGGAGGGGCAGGGGACGCGCCCGACCTCCGACCGCGCGCGGCAGGCGATTTTCAACGTGCTGGAACATGCCGCCTGGGCCGAGCCCCTGGCCGGCGCGCGGGTCATGGACCTGTTCGCGGGGTCGGGAGCCCTGGGGTTCGAGGCCATGAGCCGGGGGGCCGCCTTCGGCCTGTTCGTGGAGACGGACGAGGCGGCGCGCGGCGCGATCCGCGAGAACGCGGACACCTTCGGGGTCATGGGGGCCACGCGCGTGCATCGACGCAGCGCGATCGATCTGGGCGCGCGGCCGGGATCGGACGGCGAAGCCTTCGACCTCGCCTTCCTCGACCCGCCCTATGGCAGAGGATTGGGCGAGCAGTCGCTGCAACGGTTGCTGGAGGGCAATTGGCTGAAACCCGGCGCGCTCGTCGTGTTCGAGCGCGGGTCGGACGAGCCGGAGATCGAGACGCCGGGCTATGAGCGGCTGGACGCGCGCGACTATGGGGCGGCGCGGGTGCTGTTTTTGCGGCTTGACCCTGAGGTGGCGTAAGACCCCATAGGGGTGTCCATGCGGAACGACGCGCGCCACGCCCTCCATACCGTCAGCCAGCTGGCCAGGCTGTCCGGGACCTCGGTCCGGACGCTGCACCACTATGACGCCATCGGAGTGCTGAAGCCCGCGACGGTCGGCGAGAATGGATACCGCTACTACGGGCGAACGGAGCTGCTGCGCCTGCAGCAGATCCTGATCCATCGGGAGTTCGGAGTGCCGCTCAGCGACATTCCGGCCCTGCTGGAGGCCGGAGACTCCGACCGGCTGACGGCCCTGCGACAGCAGCGGGCGCGGCTGGAGCAGGAAGCGGACCGCTATCGCCGTCTGGCCCGGACGATCGACCGCACGATCGCCGAACTGGAAGGACGAGCGACTGTCATGGACAAGCAGCTATACGAGGGCTTCAGCCCGGAAAAACAGGCCGGATACGAGGCCTGGATCGTCGAACGATACGGCCAGCCGGCTCAGGACCGCATCGAGGCGGGCAAGGCGGCGATGGCAGCCCTGTCGCAGGCAGAGCGCGACAGCTGGCTGGCCGAGGTCGCCGGAATGGAAGCCGATTTCGCGCGCGCGATGGCTGAGGGGGCGGCATCCGATGATCCGGCCCTGGATCCTTTGCTGCAACGGCATCACGCCTGGGTCGCGAAGACCTGGAAGATGGGGCCGACCGCAGAGGCCTATGCGGGGCTGGGCCGGATGTATGTTGAAAATCCGGACTTCCACGCCCGCTACGAGGGCATCCGACCGGGGCTGGCGGAATGGATGGCAGAGGCGATGGCGGCCTATGGCCGGCGGGTCCTGAGCGCCTGAGCCAGCCCGACCGCTGCGGCCGTGACCTCTTCCCAGGTGACGTCGAAGCCGTCGTCGTCGCCGAAATACGGATCAGTTACCGGCTGGCCTTCCCGACCCGGCACATGGTCCAGCGCAAGGCTGAGCTCTGCAACCGCGTCGGCGGGAGCCAGCCGGCGCAGATTGGCGAGGTTGTCGAGGTCCAGCGCGACGATATGGGTGAACCGCCGGAAATCGGCGGGTTTCACCTGCCGACCCCGGTAACCGGAGATGTCGATGCCGTGGCGGGCGGCGACCGCGCGGGCGCGGGGGTCGGGCGGATCGCCGATGTGCCAGTCGCCGGTGCCGGCCGAGTCCACGACCAGGTCGAGCTCCAGCCGTTCGGCCTCGGCGCGCAGGGCAGCTTCCGCCAGCGGCGAGCGACAGATGTTGCCGAGACAGACGAACAGGACGGAGGGCATGGGGGGAGTATAGGCCGGATTCTGACTTGTCCGGGACCTTCGGGACCCCCGCCATCGGGCGGCCCGTGTGTCCGGGGGACTTGTGCAGCGCGGACCTGGCAAGCGTCCGCTGCGGGTGGAAAGCGGACCCTCCGTGTGCCTATCCTCTCACTATGAGACGACACTTTCCCCTTCGGTTCGCGACAGTGGCGGTTCTACTCAGCGGATGCGGGTTTGCCCCGGCTGCGGTTCAGGATCAGTCGGCATCCACCCGATGGAAACGCACTCCCACGCCTGACGAGATCGCTCGCTGCCAGCCGCCGGTTACCGACATTCCAGACGGCTCGGCTCGTCTCCGTTGTCGAGTTGGTGTAGCCGGAGAGTTGGAACGATGCGTCGTTCGCAGCACCACAAACGTCAGGCTTGGAGAGTGGGGCTTGTGCATGTCAGCACTATTTTTGGCCGATGATGCTCACATTGGGCAGGAGGTCGAACTCCCCCTGCAATGGCGACGCCCCGCTTAGTCAGGTGTCCGCTTAGGGTCGAGAGCGGACAGAAGCCTAGGGGTGGACAGCGGACATTATAGGGGGAGTATCTATCGATGCCATCGCTCCCGGACGCACTTAAACTACCGCTCTGGATTATCGAGCAGGCGACGCTGAACATTGTCGGCTTGGTCGTTGCTGTGATCTGGATCGCAACATTGGTGATGCTGATTTGGAGAGCCAAGGCTGGCTGGTCACAAGCATGGCCGACACTCATTCTGCCGCTACCGTGGATCGCGCTTGCCGTCTGGGCCGGTCTCCATGCGCGTTCAGCTTACGGACCGCAAACAGGATTTCATGCTGACGTGCTAGGGATTTTGGCAGCCGGCTTGACCATCGGCTTGAGCGTTTTCGCTATCGTGAAAGCGAAGAAGGCACGACTGCCAGTCTTTGGTCTCGTGCTTTTGAATGGCTGGTTCTGCTTTGTCGCGGCTTTCATTTCGATAATGGCGACCACAGGCCAGTGGCTATAGCTCATGAGCAGCGCGACGCATCTGAGCCTCCGCTATGGGTCGAAAACAAACGGTCGCCGTAGGGTGAAAAGCGGACGCGCCGCGCCATTTGGTCAGCGGTTTCTCCTGTCGATCCAGACCGCGAGGATGAAGATCAAGAACGGCAACACCATCAGGCCGTTCAGCACCCATTGCTGCTGAACAGAGATGTAAAACGGGTCACCATGGTCCGAGAGCCGAACCACATTGTCGCCTGTGGGTAGGTCCGGGCCATTACGACCAAGCCAGGATCGGAACTTCAGAAAGATGCCCCATGTCACGAGGGCAGCCGCCGCTAAAGCATTCCGGAAAAGTCGCATGGGCATGTCCCTGAGGATGGAGTGTTTCCCACGCTGCTAAGGTCCGCAACGGGTCGGGCTCCGACTTCAGCCGTAGGCCAAAAAGCAGGCTCCCATCGCGTTTCGACCTGGCGGCGCGATGTCATCTTCAGGCGACGCGACGACGTCCGTTTCTTGCTCTGGTGCGACCTGATCCCACCTGTCACCGCCGCCCGAACAGCTTCTCCAGATCCGCCAGCTTCAGCTCCACATAGGTCGGCCGCCCGTGGTTGCACTGGCCGCTGTGCGGGGTGGCCTCCATCTGGCGGAGGAGGGCGTTCATCTCCGGCGCGGACAGGACGCGACCGGCGCGGACGGAGCCGTGGCAGGCCATGGTGCCGCAGACCTCGCCGAGGCGCTCGGACAGGGCCAGGGCCGCGCCGTGCTCGGCCAGGTCGTCGGCGATGTCGCGGATCAGGCCTTGCACGTCGGTGTCGCCGAGCAGGGCGGGCGTCTCGCGCACCAGCACGGCCCCGCCGCCGAACGGCTCGACGATCAGGCCCAGTTGCGCCAGTTCGTCAGCACGGGCGACAACACGGTCAGCCTCGGCCGGGTCCAGCTCGACGACTTCGGGGGTCAAGAGGGCCTGACGGGTGACGGACCCTTGCGCCATCTGGGTCTTCATCCGCTCATAGACGAGGCGTTCGTGGGCGGCATGCTGGTCGACCACGACGATGCCGTCGCGCGTCTGGGCGACGATATAGGTGCCGTGCACCTGGGCGCGGGCGGCCCCCAGGGGCTGGTCGATGGGGTCCGGGACAGTGGCGAGTGGCGCGTGGCGGGTGGCGAGGTCGCCCTCTCCGATGGCCCACCCCGCCTCGACGCGGGCGGAGCGTTCACCGAGACCGGGGATCTCCTGGGCCGCGACCGGGCGGTCCCAGCCGGTCCAGCCGCTGAAGCCGCTGGCGGCAAAGCCTTGCGACCGGGACGAGGTCGGGCTGAACGCCGCCCCGGTGTGGGCCGTGAACCCCGCCAGCACATTGTCGGCGACGGTGGTCGAGGCACGGTGCCCGGCGGCGTGGAGCGCATGTCTCAGCGCCCCGACGATCAGGCCGCGCACCAGGGCGGGGTCGCGGAAGCGGACCTCGGCCTTGGCCGGGTGGACATTGACGTCGACGAACAGGGGATCGATCTCGAGGAACAGCACCGCCGCCGGATGCCGGTCGCGGGCGAGGAAGTCGGCATAGGCCCCGCGCAGCGCCCCCTGCAGCAGCCGGTCGCGGACCGGGCGGCCGTTGACGAACAGATACTGGTGCCCGCCGTTGCCGCGCGAATAGGTCGGCAGGCCCGCATAGCCCGACAGCCGGATACCCTCGCGCGACTGGTCGATCAGCAGGGCGTTGGCCTCGAAATCCCGGCCCAGCAGGGCGGCGAGCCGTTTCAGGCGGCCCGCGTCGCCCGGGTGTTCGGCGGGCAGGCGCAGGGTCGTGCGGCCGTCGAGATCGAGGGTGAAGGCCACGCCTTCATGCGCCATGGCCTGACGCCTGATCTCCTCCGAGATGGCCATGGCCTCGGACCGTTCCGACTTCATGAATTTGAGCCGGGCCGGGGTGGCATAGAACAGGTCGCGGACCTCGACGCGGGCGCCGTGCGGGCCGGGGAAGGCGGCGGGGGCCACGGGGCGGGTGTCGCCGCCCTCGACCGTGATCTGGTGGGCGTCGCCTCCGGGGCTGCGGCTGGTGATCATCAGCCGGGCGACCGAGCCGATGGAGGGCAGGGCCTCCCCCCGGAAGCCCAGGGTCGAGATGCGCAACAGGTCGACGTCGCCGGCGTCATCCGGCTCCAGCTTGGAGGTCGCATGGCGCTCGACGGCGAGGGCCAGCTGGTCCGGGGCCATGCCATGGCCGTCGTCGGCGATCAGGATGCGCGACAGGCCGCCGCCGTCCGCCTGGACCTCGATCCGGGTCGCCCCGGCGTCCAGCGCGTTCTCGACCAGCTCCTTGATGGCGCTGGCCGGGCGTTCGACCACCTCGCCGGCGGCGATGCGGTTGACGGTCTCGGGGGGGAGGCGACGGATGGGCATGGGATTCGTCCAACCATACGCCTTCGCCCTCCCTCCGTGCACCCCGGCGCAGGCCGGGGTCCAGATCACGGACTCGATGGCGGGATTTGGTGCCGGGCACGCTGAACCGGTCCGGAGCATCTGCCATCTGGACCCCGGCCTGCGCCGGGGTGCACGGTGGGGGAGAGGGAGATCGCAGATGAAACCCGGCACCCGACTGACCGGCCCGCCGAAACTAAACCCGCCGGGGGATGGACCGACGTCTCAGGGCGCGAGAATCCATAGCCTCGACACGGTGCGCGGCCTGGCGCTCTTCGGCGTTCTGATCATCAATCTGGACAGCGAGTTCCGGGTGACGCTGTTCGAACAGTTCCAGCCTGCCGCGCTCGCGGCCGCATCATCGTCGTTCGATCGCCTTGTCTCGATGCTGTTCGGCCTCCTGATCGAGTTCAAGGCGTTCGCCGTATTCTCGCTGTTGTTCGGCGTCGGCCTTGCGATGCAGTTCGACCGCCTGCGCGAGAGCAGCCGAAGCCGTGTTCTGGTCCGGCGCCTGCTCGTCCTCCTGATGTTCGGCGTCGTTCACCTGACCCTGATCTGGAATGGCGACATTCTGACCGAGTACGCCATCGCAGGACTTGTCGTCATTCCGCTTCTGGGTCGCTCCCGCTTGACCCTCGGCGTGGCGGCTGCGGGCGCGATGCTGCTCTATCTCGTAGTGCCATGGCTACCCTTGCCGTTCAGCTTTCCCTCTGCGGAGTGGATAGACTCCCATGTGACCACGGCCCGCGCCGTCTACGGCAGCGGCTCGTTCCTTGAGGTCTTGCGGTTCCGCATCGAGGAGTTGCCACAGATCGCGAAACTGCATGCCTACGTCTTCCCGAGGACCGTCGCCCTCATGCTTCTGGGCGCGCTCATCTGGCGATCCGGAGCCCTGAAACCCGGCCATGGCGCAAGGTCACCGATCCGCAGCGCGGGCGCCGTTCTGGTCGTCCTGGGGGCGGCTGCGTCGATCACCGCGATCCCGGGCGTGGCACCCGGATGGATCGGGTCCGTGTCGACCGGCGCTGCGCCTGTCCTGCTGGCGGTGGGCTATGCCGCGCTCGTCTGGGTCATCTCGTCCAGCCGTCCCGGATGGCTCGTGAATTGGGCGGCTCCGGCAGGGCAGATGGCCTTCACGAACTACATCCTGCAATCGGTCGTCCTTGGACTTCTGTTCTATGGCTATGGCGCGGGACTGATGGGAAAACTCGGCGTGTCTGCGGGGCTCGGCGTTTCCATTCTCCTTTTTCTTCTGCAGGTTATCGCCAGTTCCTTCTGGCTCAGGTTCTACCGGTATGGACCCCTCGAATGGGTATGGCGGTCGCTGACATACGGGTCGGTCCAGTCCTGGAAACGACCGGATCCGCGCATCGCGAATGGGATGTGAGGGAGGCCGGTCAGGCCCGTTGTCTCTTCAGGAGGCCCGATACGGCGACAGCTCCGCCGTCATCGCCAAGATCTCCGCTTCCACGCCACTGCGCTCCTGCTCCAGATACCGCGCCACCGGCGTCCGCAGGGCCGGGTCCGCGATCCAGTGGGCGGAATAGACGGAGGAGGGCAGGTAGCCGCGGGCGATCTTGTGCTGCCCTTGCGCCCCCGCCTCGACGCGGGACAGGCCACGCGCGATGGCGAAATCGATGGCCTGATAGTAGCAGAGCTCGAAATGGAGGAAGGGCACCTCCTCCAGCGCGCCCCACTGACGGCCATACAGGGCGTCGCGGCCGATGAAGTTCAGGGCACCGGCGACGGGCGTCTCGTCGCGGAACGCCATGACCAGGGCGATGCGGTCGGTCATCGTCTCCCCGATCATGGAGAAGAAGGCGCGGGTCAGATAGGGGCGGCCCCATTTTCGGGCCCCCGTGTCCTGATAGAATTCGAAAAAGGCATCCCAGTGGGCCTCCAGAATGTCCGGACCGGTCAGGATGCGGATGTCGAGACCGGTTTGGGCGTCGCGGCGTTCGCGCCGGATGGTCTTCCTCCGGTTCGACGACAGGGCGGCCAGAAATTCGTCGAAGGTGGCGTAGCCGTCGTTCCTCCAGATAAACTGCATGTCCTGGCGACGCAGCATCCCGGCCTCGCCCATGGCCGACCATTCGGGCTCGGTCGGGAAGTTGACGTGCAGCGACGACACTTCCAGGCGCTGCGTCAGGGTCAGGGCACCCTGGATCAGGGCCGCGCGGACCGTGGCCTCGTCCGTCCCGGGCGCATGCAGGAACCGGGGCCCGGTCGCGGGGGTGAAGGGCACCGCTCCCAGCAGTTTGGGATAGTACTGCCCGCCCGCCCGCTGCCAGGCGTCGGCCCAGGAATGGTCGAAGACGTATTCGCCCTGGCTGTGGCCCTTCAGATAGAGGGGCATGCACCCGAGGACCGCCTCGTCCGGCCCCATCAGGGTCAGATGGCGCGGACCCCAGCCCTGCCTCGCGACCGCGCTGCCCGAGGCTTCACAGGCGTGCAGGAAGTCGAAGCTGACGAACGGATCGCCGGTCGGACCGGCGCAGGCGTCCCACGCCTCGCGCCCGATGGCCGCGATGCTGTCGTGGACCTGGAGGGTGAACTCTGGCTGAGGAGTCACCGCACCTCGACGATGGCGTCCACCTCGACGGCAAAGCCGAGGGGCAGCTGATAGACGCCGACGGCCGAGCGGGCGTGGCGGCCTGCGTCGCCGAACACCTCGACCATCAGGTCCGAACAGCCGTTGATGACGGCGGGAATGGCGGTGAAGCCCGGGCCGGCCTGAACGAAGCCGCCCAGCTTGACGATACGGACGACGCGGTCGAGGTCCCCGTCCAGCGCGGCGCTCAGCTGGGCCAGCAGGTTGATGCCGCACAGGCGGGCGCCGGCCTGGGCCTGTTCCGGGGTGACGTCCTCGCCGACCGTGCCCTTGAGCCCGCCCGACGCATCGTTCGACAGCTGGCCCGAGATGTGGATCAGATTGCCGGTGCGCACGAAGGGCACATAGTTGGCCACGGCCGCAGCGGGCTGGGGCAGGGCGATGCCGAGTTCGGCCAGGCGGGCGGTGATGGACATGTCGGGCTCCAGAGAGGGGTCGGCGGGGGTTTAGCGCGGGTCGCGCGCGGCGTCTCCTCCCCCTGCGTCGCATGGGCAGGAGACATTAACCGGCGTGTGGCATCGTCCAGGCCATGGAAACGCTTTCTCCCAGCCAGGTCGCGGCGTTCAACGCCGTCCGGGCCCGCCTGAGCGCCGAAGATCGGGTGCGGGTCGATATCGCCTCGGTCGAGGCCGTGGAGCCGGCAACGACCGCCGCGCGGCACTGGAATTTCGATCTGCCCGCCCATGCCGCCGATCAGGCTCTCGGTCCCGATGCGACCGACGCCATGCGCCGCGCCCTCGTCGCCACCTGGGCGCTGGAGTTGCCCGGTCGGGCGAAACAGGCGGCCCTGCCGGGCGAGGTGATGGAGCTTTATCCCTACTGGCTCGACAGGATGGCCGAGTTCCTGACGTCGGCGGCCGACAGCGACGCGAACTATGACGCCGACCACTGGGCCAAGGATGTGCGGCTGGCGCTCGTCCTGAGTGTTCCCGGCAGCCTGACGCAGAACATCGATCTGTCGTCCCCGCTGGGACCGGGTCAGGTGGTCCGGAACGGACTTCACGGTCACGGATGGGCATCCTTGATCCGCTATACTCAGGCTCGCGGCTGGGACCGGCCCTGGCTCGAAACCCACACCGAAGGCCGCCAACTGGTCGATTTCAACGAGGCCGGCTGGGACCGCACCTGGGCGACGGGCGCGGCGATCTGCAAGACACGGCCCGATGTGGCCGGGATGTTCGGATCGAGCTGGTTCTTCGATCCCCCGCTGGAAACCATCAGCCCCCGCCTGGCCTATCTGCGGCTGAACCCCCTGAAGGGCGGTGCCTTCATCATCCACCAGGGACCGGCCCCGATCCATTCCGAACGGGCGAGCGCGTCCTCGCCGACGCGCAAGGCCCTGATCGAGCGCGGAGAATACACCCCGAGCTCCTGGCTGGTCGCCTGGCCACGCAGCGCCCTGATCCCGTGGGCCGAACAGCGGAAGGTTGCGCTGGAGATGCAGGCGGCGGCCTAGCCCGCCATCCGTGCCCAGGCCGCGCCGATCGGCATGATCTCCAGCCCCGCTGCCCTGGCCAGCCGGATCATCCGGTCCAGATCGTCGGGTGTGCAGCCGTAAGGGGTCGGTCCATCCATCACGTCATGGCCACAGGCGATCAGCCAGCCCTTCCGCCCGGCCGTTTCCGCCATCAGGGCTTCGAGGTCATAGCCGGGCAGGCGCCGGGCCTCCAGACCGATGGCCTTCAGGTTCGTGCGGTCGGCCGTGCCGGCGTTGACCCCGTCACCGACGCCCCGACCCAGGTCGAAGCGGTCTGCGATCACGGCCTTCGTGGCCCGCGCCACATCGCCGAACGGCCAGGCGAAGGCGGTCATGCGGTGCCCGTCCAGACGCTCGGCCACCCAGGCCGCGTTGCGGTCGAGGTCTTCCGCATAATCGGACGCCGGCATCCGCAGGGCGTTCGCATGGCTGAAAGTATGGCATCCCACCTCATGACCCGCCTCGAACAGGGCCTGAAGGTGCGCCGTGGTGAACTGCGGCCGGTCCAGGTTCGAACCGCTCTCCAGTCCCCCACAGACGAAATAGGTCGCCTTGATCCCGTGCTCGGCCAGGATCGGCCCGGCCTCGGTCCAGGCGGTGGCGGGAATGTCGTCGAACGAAAGGCTGAAGGTGCCCCGCTCAGGCTGGATTGGCGCAGGGCGAACATCCAGATAGCGACCGGCGCGGCGGCGCATCTTGTCGAGAAGGGCGGACATGGGCGCAGTCTGGCCGAACCGCCTTAAGGACGCTTCAACGCGCGTCCCGCCACCACGGCTCCGGCACCGAACTTCTGCCGCAGGGCATCGATCGTGGTCTCGGTTTTCAGGGTTCGGGCCTCGCCACGATCGAACAGGGCGGGGGGCATGTCTTCGGCGTCCTGGATGTCGGCCAGGCCGATGCCGATCAGGCGATAGGGGCGGCCCAGTTCGGGCTTCAGCAGGTCGCGGCCTATGGCGAACAGGGCGCGCGCCGTCTGGACCGGCTCGGGCATGGTGGTGCGGCGGGTGACGATCCGGAAGTCGGTGCGTCGCAGCTTCAACATCACGACGCGGCTGGCGACGCCGTCACGACGGGCCTTGGAGGCGATCTTCTCGCACAGGGGCCACAGCTCGGCTTCCAGCTCTTCCTGCGTTGTCAGGTCGGTGTTGAAGGTATTTTCCGCGCTCATGCCGCGTCGGTCGTGCTCGGGGGTCACGGCGCGCGCGTCGCGGGCGTGGGCCAGGTCGTGCAGGCGCAGGCCCGTCTCCCCGTAGCGTTTGACCAGGTCGCGCACATCGGCCGAGGCCAGGTCGCCGACCGTGGCAAAGCCGTCGCTGATCAGGGTCTTGCCGAAGACGGGGCCCACGCCGGGCAGGATGCGGACGGATTTCGGTGCCAGCAGGGCCTCGGCATTTGCCGCCCCGATAACCGAGAACCCCCGTGGCTTGTCCAGCTCCGACGCGATCTTGGCCAGGAACCGGTTTGGGGCCAGTCCGATCGAAACCGACAGGCCGGTCTCCTCCTCGATCCGCTTCTGCAGGCGGATCAGCTGGAGCGCCGGCGGACCGCCGTTCAGCCGCTCGGTCCCTGACAGGTCGATCCAGGCCTCGTCCAGAGACAGGGTCTGCACCAGCGGCGTCAGTTCGCCCACCATGCCGAAGATACGTTCCGATTCAGGAACATATTTCGAAAAGTTCGGCTTGATGACGACCGCGTCGGGACAGGCCTTCAGGGCCTTGAACATCGGCATGGCCGAATGCACGCCGGACTGGCGGGCGATGTAGCAGCAGGTCGACACCACGCCCCGCACGCCGCCCCCCACGATCACCGGGCGGTCGCGCAGTTCGGGGCGGTCCCGCTTTTCCACCGACGCATAGAAGGCATCGCAATCCAGGTGGGCGATCGACAGGCCGGAAAGCTCGGGATCGCAGACGACGCGCGGCGAACCGCAGGCCGGGCAGCGCGCGACCGCGTCCGCTCCGGTCCAGAGGCATTCTCGACAGATGGCGGTCATGGCCATGCGTGGGATTCCGACTTCACCCCAACTTAAGACTGCCCGGGGCACAATCCCAATCGAAGAGGGCGAAACGCCTCAATGCGCAGTTCGCGCGTCAAACGAGGCCGCAGACCGGGTGAAGATGTCCAAGAAAGTCCTCATCGTCGAGGATAACGAGCTGAACATGAAGCTTTTTCATGATCTGCTCGATTCCCAGGGCTATCAGACGTTTCAGACCCGCGAGGGACTGCAGGCGATGGCGTTGGCGCGCCAGCACATGCCCGACCTCATCCTGATGGACATCCAGCTGCCCGAGATCAGCGGCCTGGAAGTCACCAAATGGCTGAAGGACGACGAGGAACTGGCCCACATCCCGATCATCGCCGTCACCGCCTTCGCCATGAAGGGCGATGAGGAACGCATCCGGCAGGGCGGCTGCGAGGCCTATATCTCCAAGCCGATCTCGGTGATGCCGTTCCTGGAGACGGTGCGCAAACACCTCGGCACCCCGGTCCTGGCAGGGTAGGGGTCGATGACCGCGCGTATCCTGGTGGTCGACGATGTGGAGGCGAATGTTCGCCTGCTCGAGGCCAAGCTGACGCTCGAGTATTACGACGTCCTGACCTGCGGCGACGGCGCGACGGCCATCAGGCTCGCAGCATCCGAGAAGCCGGACATCATCCTTCTGGATGTCATGATGCCGGGTATGGACGGGTTCGAGACCTGTCGCCGGATCAAGCTCGACCCCACCACCAACCATATCCCGATCGTGCTGGTGACGGCGCTGGACGGCCGCGAAGACCGGATCAAGGGGCTGGAGGCGGGGGCCGACGACTTCGTCACCAAACCCCTGGACGACGTGGTCCTGTTCGCGCGTGTCCGGTCGCTGACGCGGCTGAAACTGGTCATGGACGAGCTTCGGGAGCGCGAGGAAAGCGGCAGGCGAATGGGCGTCACCACCGACGGCGCAGGACGTCTGCGTGGCTCGGGTGGTCGCGTCCTGATCGTTGACGACAACGCGCGTCAGGCGGCCAGGATTGCCGAGGAACTGATCCGCGAGCACCGTCCGGTGATCGAGACGGATGCCGTTGCGGGTCTGATCTCCTCCAAGACCCCTATCGACCTCATGATCGTCAATGTCGCGGCGGCAGAGTTCGACGGCCTGCGCCTGATCGCCCAGGTGCGATCGGCCGAACCGACGCGGCACCTGCCGATCCTTGCGGTGGTGGACCCGGCCGATCGGCCCCGACTGGTCAAGGCGCTTGAGCTGGGCGTCAACGACATTCTGACAAAGCCCGTCGATCCGGAAGAGCTCTCCGCCCGGGCGCGAACCCAGGTCCGGCGCAAGCGTTACACGGACTTCCTGCGCGAAAAGCTCGACTACAGTCTCGAAATGGCGGTCACCGATGCGCTGACCGGATTGCACAACCGCCGCTATATGGCCGGGCAGTTGCAGGCCTTCGTCAGTCGCGCCGTGCTGGGTGGCGAGCCTGTGTCCGTGCTGGTTCTGGACATCGACCACTTCAAGAAGGTCAACGACGGCTTCGGGCACGCGGCCGGCGACGAGGTGCTGCGCGAGTTCGCCGTGCGTCTGGCCACCAACGTCCGCGCGGTGGACCTTCCGTGTCGTCTTGGCGGCGAGGAGTTCGTCGTGGTCATGCCGGGCACCTCGATCGAGGATGCCCATCGAATCGCCGAACGCATCCGCCGCGACGTGGGCACGACGCCGTTCCGCGTGATGGGCGGCCGCGAGCACCTGACCGTGACCATCTCTATCGGCGTGGCAGCAACGTTCGGGGCCGGGGATACGCCCGACGCCCTGCTGAAACGCGCCGACGAGGGTGTCTACGAGGCCAAGGCCAGCGGGCGCGACCGGGTCATCGCGCGGGCCGCGTGACATCAGTGGATCGTTGGCTTCGATAGGTCTGCGACCCGACATTGGATCGTGCGGCGGACCTGAGCATTGAAGCCCGGCAATGTCCTCGATCGCCTTTGTCGGTGCCGGACCGACAACCCTTTACGCACTGAAAACGCTGCTGGATCATGGCGTCCGCGGCACCAGCATCACTGTGTTCGAGGCCCAGGCGTCTGCCGGTGCCGGAACACCCTACCGCCCCGGCTGGAATGACGCGGCCATGCTGTCCAACATCGCCAGCGCGGAAATCCCGCTGCCGGCACAGACGCCGTCAGGGCAGGGACGTCAGACCCGCTCGGCCGCCTTCGCCGCATCCCACAGGGCGTCCATCTCGGCCAGATCCGACTGTTCGGGCGTTCGCCCGTCCCTGGCCAGTTCCGCCTCGATGAAGCCGAAGCGCCGCACGAACTTGGCGTTCGCGCCCCGAAGGGCATCCTCCGGCTCCACGCCCAGCTTGCGGGCCAGGTTGGCGATGACGAACAGCACGTCGCCCATTTCCTCGCGGGCCTTGTCGAGGTCTCCGGCGGCGATCTCGACGCGCAGCTCGGCGACCTCCTCGTCCAGCTTGGCGAACACCTCGTCGGTGGACGGCCAGTCGAACCCGACCCGCGCCGCGCGCCTGGTCAGCTTGGCGGCGCGGTGCAGGGCGGGCAGGCCCACCGGCACGTCGTCCAGCACCCCGTGCTGGGCCTTTCCCGCCCGCTCGGCCGCCTTGATGTCTTCCCAGCGCAGCTTCTGCGCCGGTCCGCTGATCTGGGGGTCTTCCTCACCGAACACATGAGGATGGCGCCGGATCAGCTTGTCGCACATGGCCTCGGCCACATCGTCATAGGCGAACAGTCCCTGTTCCTCGGCCATCCGGGCGTGGAAGACGACCTGGAACAGCAGGTCCCCCAGTTCATTCTTCAACTCGCCCATATCGCCCCGCTCAATGGCGTCGGCGACTTCATAGGCCTCCTCGATCGTATAGGGGGCGATGGTCCGGAAGGTCTGTTCCACGTCCCACGGGCAGCCGCCGTTCGGGTCACGCAGCCGCACCATGATTTCGCGCAGCCGTTCGGTGGGGGTCATGCTGCATCCCGGGCGGCCAGCCCGGCCCGGACCTCGGCATGGCGCTCTGCGTTCAGCGGATAGGCCCTCAGCACCACCGCCGATAGAACCAGCAGCACCGTCGGCACCGCCAGGAACAGGATCGTCAGCGTCGTCAGGGCGGTTGGCGTGTTCACGGCCCCCACCGCCTGATCGAACCCGACCCAGCCCAGGATGATCAGCACGCCCACGCTGATCGCATAGCCCAGCTTGGTCGTCAGGCTGAGGAAGGAGAACAGCAGCCCCATCCGGTCCTCGCCCGTTTCCAGCCGGACCTCGTCGGCCACATCCGCCATCATCGCCCGGGTCAGCAACAGTCCCGCCGCATAGGGCAGTCCCGCGATGAACAGGCCGATGGCCGTGACCGCGAAATTCCCGGCCGGCAGGAAGCCCACCAGCCCGTACAGGACGGCGAATGCGATCGAGGCGATCTGCAGCGCCCGGTCCTTGCCGACCCGGACCGCCAGCCAGCTCCAGAACGGGGCCGCGATCAGCCCGGCGACGAAATACAGCACCATGAAGATCTGGCTCTGGCCCCGGTCGAAGCCCTTGATGCTCTCGAAATAGAAGAACAGCAGCGCCCCCGTGATGCCCGGGGCGATGCCGAGGAACAGGTCGCACCACAGCACCTTGCGCACCACCGGTCGCACGATCAGGGCGATCCAGGCCTTCAGCGCGCCGTGGGTCTCGCCCCGCGTCACCTGCGGCTCGGGCGCCAGCAGGACGGCGGCGACCAGGGTGACCGGCAGGCCGATCAGGATGAACAGCCCCATGGCCCGCACCCCGTCCTCATAGGTGCCCCATCCGGCCTGCAGCACGATGGTGGGAATGAACAGGGCGATCAGCACGCCGACGATGTTGGCCGACTGCCACCAGCCGTAAAGGCGGCTGCGCTCGTCATACTGCGGGGCCAGCACCGCCCCCCAGGCCAGCTGCGCCAGGGTGGTGACCGAAAAGCCGAGGTAGAGCACCAGCAGCCAGACGAAGAGATATCCGAACCCCGCGCCCGGCTTCACAAAGAAGATGAACCATACCGCCAGCATCAGGATCGGCGTGCCGGCCGTCAGCCAGGTCCGGTAGGGGCCCCATTTCGACGTCGTCCGGTCCATCCCCCAGCCGACGACCGGATCGAAGAAGATGTCGATGCAGCGCACCAGCAGGAAGGCCAGCCCCACCGCCGCCAGATCCAGTCCGACATACTGGCTGTAGAAGGCCGGCAAACTGACCGCCAGCGGCAGGCCGATCGCCGCATAGGGCAGGCAGGGGCCGGAGAAGGCGGCGAGCACCAGATTGGACCGGCGAGGGGCGGCCAAGGTCTCTTTCGAGAGATGTGCGTCGGTCATCCGGCGGTCCTGTACATCCGCCGCAGGCTGAGTCGGCGCGAACCGACCATGCCAGAACTGATCGCGACAGGAGAGGGGCCTTGCCTGTATCGCCGCAGTGAGGCTTCCTGACCGCCATGCATCGTGGCCTGCTCCTCCCGATCCTCGCGATCCTTTTCGGCCTGATGATGGCCGGCACCGGTCCTGCGATGGCGCACACGGACGACCGTTGCCAGGCCGGACGCGAGCAGTGGGCCGATCAGGCCTTTGCCAACGCCATCTCGGAATATTCGCTGGAGTGGTCTCCGTTTGGCACGACCGAGTGGGGCTGGGTGACCTATCTGCCGCTTCTGCAGAAGGAATTGGGCACCGACTGCGACGCCGGCACGCCCGCCTTTGCGGCCGCCTTGGCGGGCTTCCAGACACGCTATGCCCTGACCGCCACGGGGGTCTTCGACCAGCCGACCTTCCAGACCCTCAAGGGCGTGCTGCAGGAACGTCGGCCCTTCGTGATGGCCCGCGTCCGCGACGAATGCCCCGATCCGCCGCCGCTCCGGGACCTGGGCTATCTGGTTGAGTCCGAGGAACACGCCGACCGCCTGACCCGCTTGCTGCGCCGCGACGTGCTGGACGCTTACCGTCGCATGGTCGCCGCCGCCCGCGCCGAGGTGCCGGAGGTCAGGAACGACCCCGAACTGCTGCAGATCTTTTCGGGCTACCGCGATCCGGAAGCGGACGCGGCGCGGTGCGCGGCCGAACGCAACTGTGACGGCGTCCGGCGCGCCGTCTGCTCGCCGCACCGGACCGGTACGGCCGTCGATCTCTATGTCGGCGAGCTGCTGGGCATGGGTGTCGACTCCACCCAACCGGCCAGCCGCCTGCACATGACCCGGCAGCCGACCTACCGCTGGCTGGTGCGCAATGCCGGACGGTTCGGCTTCGTGCCCTACATCTTCGAACCCTGGCACTGGGAGTGGGTGGGACCGTCGACGTCCACCGGCACGCCGTGAGGGCTCTGACCGACGGCGAGCGGCGATTGATAAAGGGCGAGTTCGGCGACGCGGTGGCCCTGGAGGCCGTGCGGCTTCTGGGTACCCCTTGGCCGTTCGATCGCGCCTTCGTGCCGGGCCGCTGGTTCGGGCGGGATTGGGTGCTGTGGCCGGGGCGGTCGCTGCCGGGAGATTTTGCGGTCGCGCCGGTCGCGCTTCAGGCTGTGCTGATCCACGAGATGGTCCACGTCTGGCAGGGCCAGTCGGGCGTGAACCTGCTGACGGGCAAGCTCAGGGCCGGCGACGGCCCCTCGGCCTATGGCTATCCGGCCGCGCCCTGCGAGTGGGAGGCGCTGAACATCGAACAGCAGGCGATGGCGGTCGAGCATCGGTTCAGGGCGGCGCGCGGCCTTCGGGTGCCCGCCGATGCAGGCCATTACGCCTCCGTCTGTCCGATCGGCGGATCGAATTCGCACTGAGAGGGCTTGCACCGGATGAGGCGCGCGCTACATCCGCTACTGCAGTTGTTGCAGAAGCGCGAAACCCTTTACAGGAGCGATCCATGACCAAGGTGCTGGTTCTCTATCATTCGACCTATGGCCATATCGAGCAGATGGCCGAGGCGGTCGCGGAAGGCGCAGCGTCCGTCGAGGGCGTGGCCGTCGATATCCGCCGCGTCCAGGAAACCGTGCCCGAGGAACTGGCGATCCAGTCGCACTACAAGCTCGACCAGAAGGCACCCCTGGCCAACGTCAATGAGCTGGAAAACTACGACGCCATCATCGTGGGCGCGGGGACGCGGTTCGGTACGGCGGCGGCCCAGATGCGGAACTTCTGGGACCAGACCGGCGGCGTGTGGTTCCAGGGCAAGCTGGTCGGCAAGGTCGGCGGGGCATTCACCTCCTCGGCGACCCAGCATGGCGGCAATGAGACGACGCTGATCGGCCTGATCCAGACCCTGATGCACCACGGCATGGTCGTGGCCGGTCTGCCCTATGCCTTCGCCGGTCAGATGACCCTGGACGAGATCTCGGGCGGTTCGCCCTATGGTGCGACGACGATCACGGGCGGCGATGGATCGCGTCAGCCCAGCGCCAACGAACTGGCCGGTGCACGCCACCAGGGCGCCTACATCGCCGGATTGGCGAAGAAGCTGAAGGCCTGATCCATGCGCCAGCCGGCGGTCTTCTTCGGGCACGGCTCACCGATGAACGCCCTGGGCGGTCCGCACGCGGAGGCCTGGCGCGCCATCGGGCGTGAGCTCGGAAAACCCGCCGGCATGGTCATGGTCTCGGCCCATTGGGAGACCCGCGGCCTCGGCGTTACGGCCCAGGCGAACCCTGAAACCATCCACGATTTCGGGAACTTCGGGCCGGAATTGCATGCGATGCAGTATCCGGCTCCGGGGTCTCCGACGCTGGCGACGCGGGTCGCTGAGCTGACCGGTGCCCAGGCCGTCGAGGCCTGGGGGCTGGATCACGGAACCTGGTCGGTGCTGGCGCATGTCTGGCCGGACGCAGACGTACCGGTCGTGCAGCTGTCGCTGAACCGCGAGCTGGACGCGCGCGGTCACTATGAGCTGGCCAAACGCCTGCGGCCCCTGCGCGGCGAGGGCATCGTCATCGCCGGCAGCGGCGACTTCGTGCACAATCTGCGGACCTGGAAGCGGGATGGTGGCGAGGCCTACCCGTGGGCCACCCGCTTCAACGCGGCGGTCAAATCGGCGTTGGAGAGGGGCGATCATGACGCCCTGATCGACTGGGTCGGCCTGGCCGAAGACGCCCAGCTGAGCGTCCCGACCGACGAACACTATCTGCCGCTGCTCTACGTCGCCGCCCAGGCCGAACCCGTCGACGCGGTGACCTTCTTCAATGACGTGATCGACGGCGGATCGATCTCGATGACGGGCGTCAGGATCGGTCAGGCCGCCTCGGCCAGGTCGACCAGCGACTGGATGGAAACATAGTCCGTCTTGCCCGTGCCCAGCACCGGCAGCTCGCCCACCTTCACGATCTTCTTGGGCACCGCCAGCTCCGGTGCGCCATGTTCCCGCGCCCAGTCGGCGATCTGCTTGACGTCCGCGTCCTTGCGTTCGGTCACCAGCACCAGCTTCTCGCCCTTCCGGCTGTCGGCGACGGAGATGACCGCATGGCGCGCCTCTGGCCAGACGGCGCTGACCAGGCCTTCCACCGCGCTCAACGAGACCATCTCGCCGCCGATCTTGGCGAACCGCTTCACGCGACCGAGGATGGCGATATAGCCCTCCGGATCGATATCCACGATGTCACCGGTGTCGTGCCAGCCGCCTTCAAGGGGCTCGATCCGCGTTGGATCATCCGGCGACATATAGCCGGCCATGACATTGGGCCCCCGCAGGAACAGGCGGCCGCCCTCGGCGATGCCCTCGACGGGCTCGATACGGGCCTCCATGCCGGGCAGCAACTGTCCGACGGTGCCGGGGCGGTTGCGGCCCGGGTGGTTCACGGCGACCACGGGCGCGGCCTCGGTCGCGCCATAGCCTTCCAGCAGCTTCACGCCGCCGAACCTTGTGTTGAACAGGTGGTGGGTCTCGTCACGCACCCGCTCGGCCCCGGCGACGACGAACTGCAGGGTGCGGAAATCGTCGGGCGAGGCGACGCGGGCCCACTGGTTCAGGAAGGTGTCGGTGGCGAACAGAAGCGACGCATTCACCTCGGCCAGCAAGGCCACGATCTGCTTGCCGTGCAGGGGGGAGGGGTACTGGAAGGTCTTCAATCCCTGCAGCAGCGGCAGGATCACCCCGCCGGTCAGTCCGAAACAGTGGAAGGTCGGCAGGGGGTTGAACATCACCCAGTCCGGATCGAGCGGAATGTGGGTTTGAACCTGACGCGCATTGGCGACGAGGTTCTTCTGGCTCAACAGGACGCCCTTCGGCGCGCCGAAGCTGCCGGAGGTGAACAGCACCACGCCGGGATCGTCCGGCCGGGTGGCGACGCGGAACCGGCTGGGCATCAGGCCCGCCATCAGGCCGAACAGCTTGTCCTGAAGGCCGATGGTGGCCCGCACATCGTCCAGCCAGACGATCTCGGCGACCGTCTCCAGCTGGGCGATCAGGTCCTCGAGTTTCGCCTGCTCGACGAAGCGACGGGCGCACAGGATCTTCCTGACCCCGCCCGCCTGGATCGCCGCCTTCAGATTCCGCTCGCCGGAGGTGAAGTTCAGCATCACCGGCACGCGCCCGAACGCATGCAGTCCGAAGAAGGTCACGACCACGCCCATCGACGATGGCAACAGGATGCCGACCCGCTCGGCGGGCCTGGTCATCGCCGCGATCTTGCGCCCCAGGACGAAGGCGGCGCGGATCAGGCCGGTATAGGTCAGGGGTTTCCGGTCCTGATCCTCCAGGATTTCCTTGTCGCCATAGCGGGCGCGCGCGGCGATCAGGGCGTCGAAGAGGGATTCTTCGCCTGCCGATGGGTCGAGGCCGGGCCTAAACAATACGCGTCTCCTCCGGGGGCCTTGTCACCGCCCCTCGCTGTCAAGCGCGCAAACTAGTTAAGCCCGGCACCGATGAAAAGATGCGTTACATGGCGTGAGGGTTTGGGGTTGGGCGAGGTGTCAGCCGTAGTGTTTGCCGGACGCCGATCCCAAGGCCCGGGCCAACTTCCGTATTCGATCCCTAGCGGACTCACTCGCCGAGTCGGCTCGCGATCCCATTGCGGATGCTCGCTTACGCACCGGGGAGGAGCCGAAACAAAGAGCGAAACGCCGATGGTCGGCATAGACGTTTCAGCCGTCTTCCAAAATCATCAGACGTGTCACTGACCAAACCTACGCCTCGGTGATACCGGAACGGACTCTCTGTTTGCGCCGCTGCGCGGAGGGCGCGCTCAGCGAATTCGCGGGCGTCAGCCACTTCCCTCCGCTCACTTGCAATCAGCGCGTAGCTCCCGTTCCACCAGTAACGCGTTGCCGGGAACTGATGATCGTTCGGCTGAAAACGCGAGGACAAGATCTCGACCGCGTAGTCGTATTCGTTAGCTAGACGGTACTCAGCGACCATCATCGGAAGACATATCCTAGCCGTTGAAATGTGACCGGGGTGTTCGGCCTCCCAGCGCAAGGCCTCTTTGAACGCCGCTACTGCTTCACCAATCCTGCCAAGCGCAATGTTGGCTTCTGCCCGAGCGCACCACGCGTTAGGCACATCGAAGTTATCGCCAGTCTCAAAATACTCGTTGATCAGGCGGAGCGCATCTACCGGGTGACTGCGAGCCAAACAGGAGGCTTGAATGAGCAAGTATTGTGGACGCGAGCTGCGCGAACGCGCCAGTTTCTCATGAAATGCTGCCTCGGTTTCCGCGTTCCAACTTGTGTTCCGGTACCAATCATATCGCCCCACGGCGTTTGCCCCTCGTGACCGTTCGGATTTCATATAGCTAACGGTGAAATTGACCGCTTCCCACCCCTAGCGGCCGTTGAGCGAGTCTGTTTTTGGGCGGTTCACCTTCTTGCGGCAGGTGCCCCCACACAGACCGATACAGGCCGTGACTTGCCTTCCGGTGACGGAAAGACGACATACCGGCCTGTCCTCCCTGGAGCCCGGCCTGCCTCGATGGTCACCCTCATCGACACCCTGACGCGAAGCCCTGCGGAACTGCGTCACCCGGAAAAGCAGAACCGGCCCGAGACGGCGGTGCTGAAGAAGCCCGACTGGCTGAGGGTCAAGGCCCCCGGGTCGGGTCAATACAATGCGACGAAGGAGATCGTCCGCTCCAAGGGGCTGGTCACCGTCTGCGAGGAGGCTGCCTGTCCGAACATCGGCGAGTGCTGGAGCCAGAAGCATGCCACCCTGATGATCATGGGCGACACCTGCACGCGGGCCTGCGCCTTCTGCAACGTCAGGACGGGCCTGCCCCAGCCGCTGGACCCCGAGGAACCGGCCAAGGTCGGGCTGGCGGTCGCTCAGCTGGGTCTGAACCATGTCGTCATCACCTCGGTGGACCGGGACGATGTCGCGGACGGCGGCGCGGCCCATTTCGCGGAGGTGGTTCGCCAGATCCGGCTGCAGGCCCCGCTGACGACCATCGAGATCCTGACGCCCGACTTCCTGCGCAAGGACGGCGCGGCCGAGGTGATGATCGATGCCCGTCCCGACGTCTTCAATCACAACCTGGAAACCGTGCCGCGGCTGTATCTGAAGATCCGGCCCGGGGCCCGCTATTTCCATTCCCTGCGCCTGCTGCAGCAGGTCAAGGAGCGCGACCCCAACCAGTTCACCAAGTCCGGCATCATGGTCGGCCTGGGCGAGACCCGGGAGGAGGTCATGCAGGTGATGGACGACATGCGCTCGGCCGGCGTCGATTTCATCACCATCGGCCAGTACCTGCAGCCGACCCGCAAGCATGCCGCCATCGACCGGTTCGTCACGCCGGAAGAGTTCAAGGCCTATGAGGCGATCGCCCGGGCCAAGGGCTTCCTGATGGTCTCGGCCTCGCCGCTGACGCGCTCATCGCACCACGCCGGCGACGACTTCGCCCGGCTGAAGGCGGCGCGTCTCGCCCAGACCGGACGCTGACGCCCGCTTGGCCATCCATCGCGTCACCCGTCATCTGCCCTACACCCCCGCCCAGCTCGCCGGGCTGGTCGCGGACGTGGAGGCCTATCCGCGCTTCGTGAAATGGGTGACCTCGATGCGGGTCTGGAACCGGCGGCAGGAGGCCCCCGGCGTCGATCTTCTGGATGCGGAGGCCTCGGTCGGGTTCTCGTTCCTGAAGGAGCGGTTCTCGACCTGGGTGCGGCATGACCGGAATGCGCCGCTGGTCGAGGTCGGGCTTTTGCGCGGTCCGTTCCGGCACCTGAAGAACCGCTGGGAGTTCCATCCGGACCCCGGGGGCACGCGGCTGGAGTTCATGATCGACTTCGCCTTCAAATCCCCGCTGCTGAACGCGGCCCTGCAGGCCAATTTCGATCGGGCGGTGTCGATGCTGATCGGATCGTTCGAGGCGGAGGCCGCGCGGCGGTTCGGGCCCAGACCTTGACCGGGTTCGACTTCGACGCCGTCGTGGTGGGAGCCGGGGCCGTGGGCCTCGCCTGCGGCCGGGCGCTTTCGAAGCGGGGACAGAGCGTGCTCGTCCTCGAAAAGGAACCGCACATCGGCCAGGGCGTGTCGTCGCGGAACTCCGAGGTCATCCACGGTGGCCTCTACTATCCGACCGGGTCACTGAAGGCGCGGTTCTGCGTCGAGGGGCGGCGGGCGCTGTATGGCTGGCTGGACAGCCACAAGATCGATCATCGCAAATGCGGCAAGCTGGTCGTGGCCACCGAGGACGACGAGGTCGGCCTGATCGAGCGCATCTTCGAACAGGCGACGGTCAACGGCGTCGAGGGGCTGGAGCATCTGAGCGGCGAACAGGCCCGGGCGCTGGAGCCGGCCCTCAATGCCCGCGCCGCCATTCTGTCGCCCGAGAGTGGCATCTTTGCCAGCCACGACTATATGCTGTCGCTACAGGGCGAGATCGAGGACGCAGGGGGGTCTGTCGTCGTCTCGACGCCGTTCGAGCGGGCCGAACCCCTGCCGGGCGGCGGTTTCCGGATCAAGGCAGGGGGCGAGGGCGGTGCCAGCCTGACCACCCGGCTGCTGGTCACCGCGCCCGGCCTTTCGGCGCAGGCCGTCGCGGCCCGGATCGAGGGCTTTCCGGCGGATCGCATTCCGGCGGGTCATTTCGGCAAGGGGGTCTATTTCCGTCTGACGGGCAAGGCGCCGTTCGACCGGCTGATCTATCCGCCGCCGATCGCGGGGGCGCTGGGCACCCATTATCGCAAGGACCTGGGCGGGCAGGCCGTGTTCGGGCCGGACCTCGAATACGTCACGACCGAGGACTATGCCGTCGATCCCGCCAGGGCCGAGGCGTTCGCGACCTATATCCGCCGCTTCTGGCCCGGCCTGCCCGACGACGCCCTGACGCCCGACTATGCCGGTATCCGGCCCAAACTGCACGGACCGGGCGAGCCCCAGCCCGACTTCCAGCTGGATGGCGTCGAGGTGCATGGCCTGCCGGGCCTGATGGCCCTGTTCGGCATCGAAAGTCCGGGCCTGACCAGTTCTCTGGCGATCGGCGAGGCCGTGGCCGGGCGTCTGCTGGCCTAGATCAGCGCGGCGGTCGGCAGGTCGGCCGACCATTCCCTGAAGCTGATGCGCGTCGGTGGCGTCAGGTCCGGACGCGCCAGTTCGACGATCAGGGGTCCCAGCTCGGACGGATGGGGCAGGGTCTGGGGGTCTTCGCCCGGGAAGGCCTGGGCGCGCATCTGGGTACGCATGCGCCCCGGGTCCAGAACACTGACCCGGATCGGCGTGCTTTCGATCTCGTCGCCCCAGGCCAGCATCATGGCCTCGGCCCCCGCCTTGGTGGCGGCATACAGACCCCAGAAGGCCTTGGGATCGCGGGCGAGGCTGGTCGTCAGGTGGATGACCCGGGCGGCGTCGGAGCCGCGCAGCAGGGGCTCCAGCGACCGGATCAGCCGATATGTGGCGGTGAAGTTGGTCTTCTCGATCTTGGCGAAGCCGCGCGGGTCGATGTGGCTGACGGGGGTCAGGCCCTGGGCCCCCAGGGTCGCCGCCGCATTGACCCAGATGTCCAGCTTGCCGAACCGGCCGAAGATCGCCCCGCCCAGCCGATCGATGCCGCCGCCGTCCACCAGATCGAACGGCACCAGCGTCGCGTGACGGCCGGTCGCGGCATAGATGGCGTCGTCCAGTTCCTCCAGCCCGCCCTGGGTCCGGGCGGTGGCCACGACGTGCGCGCCGGCGACGGCCAGGGCCAGGGCGGCCTGATAGCCGATGCCGCGCGACGCCCCCACGACAAGGGCGATACGGTCATCCAGGGGAAGGGCGTCGGAGGTCATGCGGCCTGATAGCGCGAGGGTTCGCCGTGCGCCAAGCGGCTAATCGACCAGACCGGGCGCCGGCTGCCACAGGCTGAGGCTGACGCCCTGATCGTCGCAGATGATGGCCGACAGGCCGGTCTCGCTCTCGGCCGGCATGGAGGCGCGGCCGCCCAGCGCATTCACCCTGGCGCACAGGGCGTGAACGTCGGCGACCTGGATATAGAGGTTCGGGAAGTCCTTGCGCTCGCCCTTGCGCAGACCGAACGGCACCTCTCCGACAGCGCCCGTCGCCCGGACATGGGCATAGGTCGGGTTGGAGTTCGCGTCGTCGAAGGTCCAGCCCAGCAGGGCCGAATAGAAGGCCCGGGCCTTGTCCAGATCGGGCGTATCGATGGTGAAATAGCCGAGGCGGTTGGTCATGCGGTCACCAGCAGCGACAGCTGGCGGCCGATGGCGTCGCGGCCGCCTTCCTCGATCTCCCGGTCCACCAGCCGGGTCGGATAGTCGCCGGTGAAATAGTGGTCGGTGAACTGGGGGGCGGCGTCGTTGCGGCCCGTCTCGCCCATGGCCTTATAGAGACCGTCGACGGACAGGAAGCCGAGGGAATCGACCTCCAGCAGCTCGCGCATCTCTTCCATCGTCTTGTTGGCGGCGATCAGCTGGTCCCGTTCGGGCATGTCGATGCCGTAGAAGTCGGGCCACAGGATCGGCGGGCTGGCCGAACGCAGGTGGACCTCCTTCGCCCCGGCGTCACGCACGGCGCGGACCAGTTTGACCGAGGTGGTGCCGCGCACGATGGAATCGTCAATCAGGACGACGCGCTTGCCCTCGATCACGGCGCGGTTGGGGCTGTGTTTCATGGCCACGCCCTTCTGGCGGGCACCCTGGCTGGGCTGGATGAAGGTGCGGCCCAGATAGTGGCTGCGGATGATGCCCATCTCATAGGGGATGCCGCTGGCCTGGGCATAGCCGAGGGCGGCCGGCACACCGGAGTCGGGCACCGGCACCACCACATCGGCGTCGATCGGAAACTCGCGCGCCAGGCCCTCGCCCATACGCTTGCGCACGCCATAGACGGAGCGGCCGTTCACGACGCTGTCGGGCCGCGAGAAATAGACATATTCGAACAGGCAGGGTCGGGCCGCCCGGGCCGGGAAAGGCTTCAGCGAGCGCAGGCCCTCGTGGTCGATGACGATGACCTCGCCATGTTCGACGTCGCGGACGAAGGTCGCGCCCATGGTGTCCAGGGCGCAGGTCTCGGACGCCAGCACCCAGGCATCGCCCAGCTGCCCCAGCACCAGCGGCCGGATGCCCAGCGGATCGCGGGCACCGATCATCTTGGTACGCGTCTGGGCGACCAGGGCATAGCCGCCCTCGATCCGGGCCAGGGCGTCGATGAAGCGATCGACGATCTTCGCCTTACGGCTGCGGGCGATCAGGTGGAGGATGACTTCGGAATCCGAGGTCGACTGGAAGATCGAGCCTTCGCCGACCAACTGGTTCCGCAGGAAATGGAAATTGGTCAGGTTGCCATTGTGGCCAATGGCGATGCCGCCCTGGTCCAGATCGGCGAACATCGGCTGGATGTTGCGCAGGAAACTGCCGCCGGCCGTCGAATAGCGGGTGTGGCCGACCGCCGCCGTCCCCGGCATCCGCTGGGGCAGGTCGGTGCCGCCGAAGGCCTCGCCCACATGGCCCATATGGCGTTCGGTGTGAAAGCGGGTCTGGTTGACCGAGGCGATGCCGCAGGCCTCCTGACCCCGATGCTGAAGCGCATGAAGGCCCAGGGCGACGATGGCGGAGGCCTCGTCGGCGGGCGCGCCCCAGACGCCGCAGACGCCGCATTCCAGACGCGGATGATCGTCATCGGCGTCCCGGAAATGCGCCCGGTGGACGACCGGAGGCTGGATCACATGGCTCAGGCTGCGCATCGACGGGGCTCCGATGACAGGCGAATACTCATTCGGGGGCGGCAGGGCGCGAGGTAGGCTGCGATTGGGTCGGGGGCAAGGCGTTATTGTCCGAAAACCCTCGGCGAACGGATGAATCGACGACCGGGCTGATGGCGTCGGCCCCCCGGCCGATGCCGGGCAGGATGAGCTGTATGGCGCGGGCGGCACCGGCGCTGAGGGGCCGCAGCGTTGCCTCGCTGAGCCATTTCGGGGTCCGTTCGCCCGGCATGGCGGCGACGATCACCAGGTGGATGGCCCCCAGCAGCACCAGGGCGCGGCCCGCGCCGACGACGATCCCGATCAGCCGGTCGATGCCGCCGAGCGTCGGGTGCGCCTGCGCCTGTTTCGACAGGATGGAGCCGAAGATGCGGATGCCGAAATAGACGAGCAGGAAGGAGCCAATGGCCGCCGTGATGGAGCCCGCCCAGTCAGGGTTCATCAGGGCGCGGCCGATCGGGGCAGTGAGGGGCAGGGCCACGAGGGCCAGGAAGGCCGCAAGCACGAAGCTCAGCAGGGTGATGATCTCGCGCGTGCCCCCGCGCACCCACCCGGCCGCGGCCGAGGCGAGGATGACCAGGAGGGCGAAGGCGTCGAAGCCGGTCATTCAGCCTTCTCCTCCCCGTTCGCCACTTTGCGAACGGGGAGGGGGACCGCGAAGCGGTGGAGGGGCTTCTGACGCCCCACAGACCTTGTTCGCTTCAAGAACCCCTCCGTCTCGTCGGCTGCGCCGCCGATCCACCTCCCCGTTCGCGGGGCGAACGGGGAGGAGACCTCATGCTCAATACCTGTTCTGCGAGATTCGTTCGACCGCTTCGGTCAATCGGCTGACACCGGTGATCTGGACGCCCCCGCCCTTGACCGTCAGGGGCGGGGACAGGGCCTGGTCGAAGCCCAGCTTCTGCGCCTCGCGCAGACGCGCCTCGGCCCGGCCGACGGCCCGGACCTCGCCCGACAGGCTGATCTCGCCGAAGACGATGCAGCCCTGGGGCAGGGGCATGTCGGTGACCGAGGAGATCAGGGCGGCGGCGGCGGCAAGGTCGGCGGCGGGCTCATTGATGCGCAAGCCGCCCGCGACGTTCAGATAGACGTCCTGATCGCCGAAGCCGACGCCGCAGCGGGCCTCCAGCACCGCCAGGATCATGGCGAGGCGACCCGTCTCCCAGCCGATCACGGAACGACGTGGCGTGCCATAGGCGGATTTCGACACCAGGGCCTGGATCTCGACCAGCACGGGACGGCTGCCTTCGATCCCGGCGAAGACGGCAGCCCCGGGGGCGCGGTCCTTGCCCTCACCGAGGAACAGGGCGGACGGATTGGCGACCTCGCGCAGACCGGCGTCGCCCATCTCGAACACGCCGATTTCGTCGGTCGCGCCAAAGCGATTCTTTCCGGCGCGCAGGATGCGGAACGGATAGCCCCGCTCGCCCTCGAAGCTCAGGACCGCATCGACCATATGCTCCACGACACGCGGACCGGCGACCTGGCCGTCCTTGGTGACGTGGCCGACCAGAACCACCGCCGGGCCGCCCGCCTTGGCCAGGCGAACCAGTTCGCCGGCACAGGCGCGAACCTGGGTGACCGACCCGGGTCCGGCCTCGTGCGCGTCGGACCACAGGGTCTGGATCGAATCGACGATGACGATGTCGAACGTCTCGCGCTTCAGCGTGCCCAGAATGTCCCGCAGCGCCGTGGCGGAGGCCAGGGCGACGGGGGCCTCGGCCAGACCCATACGACGGGCGCGGGCGCGGATCTGCTCGATCGCCTCCTCGCCCGAGATATAGGCCACGCGCGCCCCGGCCAGGGCAGCGCGACCGGCCACGTCCAGCAGCAGGGTCGACTTGCCGACGCCGGGATCGCCCGAGAGCAGGATGGCCGAGCCGGGCACGACGCCCCCGCCGCAGACCCGGTCGAACTCCGTCACCCCGGTGATGATGCGCGGCGGCTCTGCGGTCTCGGACAGCAGCGATTCGAACTGCAGGCCACGGGCCCTGGCGGTGGCGGCTGGCTTAAGCGCGCCGGGCGGAGCCGAGCGGCCCTCCTCGACGATGGTGTTCCAGTTGCCGCAGGCATTGCACTGCCCCGCCCACTTGCCGTGGACCGCCCCGCAGGACTGACAGACATAGATCGCACCGTCTCTGGCCATGTCACCGGCTTACAGCAGTCGTGCGGATCGGGGCAGAGGTAAGGTCCGGGCCTACGTCCGATTTTGACGGGCCTCGGATGGTGGTCCGCCGTCAGCGACGGAACAGCAGGGATCCATCGCCGTAGGAATAGAACCGGTATCCGTCCGAGACCGCGTGGGCATAGGCGGCCTTCATCGTGTCGAGCCCTGCGAAGGCGCTGACCAGCATGAACAGGGTCGATTTCGGCAGATGGAAATTGGTCATCAACACGTCGACGGCCCGGAAGGCGTAGCCCGGTGTGATGAAGATGGCCGTGTCGCCGTGGAAGGGCTGGATGACCCCGTCCGGCGTCGTTGCGGATTCCAGCAGGCGCAACGACGTCGTGCCGACGCAGACGATGCGGCCGCCGTTCGCATGGACCGCATTCAGGGCGGCGGCGGTCTCGGGCGCAACCGTGCCCCACTCGGAATGCATCCTGTGATCGGCGGTGTCGTCGGCCTTCACCGGCAGGAAGGTCCCGGCCCCGACGTGCAGGGTGACGGCATGGGTGCTGACGCCCTTCGCCCGGATCGCCTCCAGCAGGTGCGGGGTGAAATGCAGGCCGGCGGTGGGGGCGGCGACGGAGCCGTCGTGGGTGGCGAAGACGGTCTGGTAATCCGACCGGTCGCGGTCGTCCTCGGGTCGTTTGGCGGCGATATAGGGCGGCAGGGGCATGACGCCGACCGTACGGATGGCCTCGTCCAGCGCCGGGCCGGTAAGGTCGAAACGCAGGGTGATCAGGCCGTCTTCGGACTTGGCCACGACGGTGGCCTTCAGGCTGTCGAAGACGATGCGGTCGTCCGGCCTGATTCGCTTGCCGGGTTTCATGAAGGCGGACCAGGTGTCGGGCGCATCGCGGTGGTGCAGGGTGGCTTCGACGGTGACGATCAGGGTCTCGCCCTCCGGCCCTCCGACGACGGGATTGGGGCGTTCGCGAACCCCGGACAGCCGGGCGGGGATGACGCGGGTGTCGTTGAAGACCAGGGCGTCGCCGGGGCGCAGAAAATCCGGCAGGTCGCGAATGATGTGGTCGGCCAGGGCACCGTCCCGGACCACCAGCAGGCGGGCGGCATCGCGCGGCTCGGCCGGGCGCAGGGCGATCCGGTCCTCGGGCAGGTCGAAGTCGAAATCGGCGGTCTTCATCAGGCGGCGCAAAGGCCATGCGCGGACGCGGGGGTCAAGCCGCGCGCCGTCATGGGCGGACGCTCCCGGCGTCGAGGTGCCGCAGACGGGCCGGCCTGACCGCGCGACCCACGCCCGCGTTGACCCGTCGGCCCTGACAGGTCAAACCCCCGCCCATGCTGCAGAACCTCGAAACCCTGGCCCGCGAAGCCAAGTCCTGGCCGTTCGAACAGGCCCGCGCCCTGCTGGACCATGTGCTGAAGAAGCGGCTGTCGGACGCGGAGCGCGATGCGGCGAAGCTGCTGATCGACGCCGGCAAGGCGGACGAGGCGCTGGCGACCTTCGAGGCGCTGCAGCGACCCGTGGTGCTGGAAACCGGATACGGCCCGTCCGGCCTGCCGCATATGGGCACGTTCGGCGAGGTGGCGCGCACGACCATGGTGCGCAATGCCTTTCGCGCCCTGACCGGGGATCACTGGCCCACGCGGCTGATCGCCTTTTCGGACGATATGGACGGGTTGCGCAAGGTGCCCGAGGGCGTGCCCAACCCGGAGATGCTGGCCGAGGACCTGCATCTGTCGCTGACGCGGGTGCGCGATCCGTTCGGGACGCACGACAGCTTCGGCGCGCACAACAATGCGCGTCTGAGGGCCTTCCTCGACGGGTTTGGCTTCGACTACGAGTTCATGTCCTCGACCGAGACCTATCGGTCCGGCCGGTTCGACGCGGTCCTGCTGCGGCTGCTGGAGCGGTTCGACGCGGTCCAGGCGATCATGCTGCCGACCCTGGGCCCGGAGCGGCGCGAGACCTATTCGCCCTTCCTGCCGGTCAGCCCGATCACCGGCCATGTGCTCCAGGTGCCGACGCTGGAGCGGAATGTGGAGAAGGGCACGATCGTGTTCGACGACCCGGCCGGGGGGCGCACCGAACTGCCGGTCACGGGCGGGCATGTGAAGCTGCAGTGGAAGCCGGACTGGGCGATGCGCTGGACGGCGCTGGACGTCGACTACGAGATGAGCGGCAAGGACCTGATCGAGAGCGTGCGCGAGTCGTCGAAGCTGTGCCGCGCCCTGGGCGGTGTGCCGCCGGAGGGGTTCAACTACGAGCTCTTCCTCGACGTCGAGGGCAAGAAGATCTCCAAGTCCAAGGGCAACGGCCTGACGATGGAGCAGTGGCTGCGCTACGGCACGCCCGAATCCTTGAGCTGGTACATGTTCCAGTCGCCCAAGTCGGCCAAGTCCCTGCACTTCAACGTCATTCCGCGCGCGATCGACGACTGGCTGGGGGCCATCGACGCCTATCGGACGCAGGAACCCGCCAGGCGGATCGACAACGCCGTCTGGTCGATCCACGCGGGCCATCCGCCCGAGGTCGCCTCGCCGGTGTCCTTCGCCCTGCTGCTGAACCTGGTCGGCGTGGCCAATGCGTCGAACAAGGCGCAGCTGTGGGCCTATTTCGCCCGGTACCTGCCGGACGCGACGCCAGAGAACGAGCCGGTGCTGGACGGGCTGATGGACCGGGCGCTGAACTACTACGAGGACTTCGTGAAGCCGACGAAGTCCTACCGTCTGCCGGACGACCGGGAAAAGGCGGCCCTGCTCGACCTGGCGGCGCGGCTGGGGGCGCTCCCGGCCGGGACGACGGATGGCGAACTGATCCAGGGCGAGGTCTATGCCGTGGGCAAGGAACACGGGTTCGAGCCTCTGAGAGGCTGGTTCGCGGCGCTGTACGAGGTGTTGCTGGGGGCGTCGCAGGGGCCACGCTTCGGGTCGTTCGCGGCCATCTATGGCCTGCCCCAGACCATCCAGCTGATCGAGGCGGGCGCAGAGGGAAGACTCGCGGCCTAGCCGTTCGGGAAGATGAACCGAAAACAACGGCGAGGCTTGGGGAGCCTTCAGGGCGGCTGGCGCATTCTCACTCCATCGACCAACCTCGATGAAATGGAGAGAGTCATGTCGAAGATCATGAAGACGACCCTGGCCACCGCGGCCGCCCTGGCGGCCCTGGTCACCGCCGCGCCGATGGCGGCCTCAGCCCAGCAATCCAACGGCGTCACCAGCTGTGATGCTCCCGGCGGCCGTCAGACCGCCGGGGCCCTGATCGGGGGTGCTATCGGCGCTCTGGCCGGCAGCCGGATTTCCAGAAACGAGCGCGGCCTCGGCGCCCTGGCCGGTGCCGGTGCCGGCGCTGCCGCCGGGTCCTACATCGGCTGCAACCAGCAGCGTGCGCGCGCCAATGGCGAGGCCAGTTCGTCGGGAGCCCAGTACCGCGCCTCGTCCAATCTGCGCATCCGCTCGGGTCCGGGCACCAATTACCGCCAGGCCGGCACCCTGTCGGCCGGCCAGCCCTTCACCGCCATCGGTTCGCAGGGTGAATGGGTCCAGATCGCCGGTGGCGGCTGGGTCAATGCCAACTATGTCTCGCCCTACTGAGGCCTGCCCCGCGACCGCTCACCGCCTGAGCGCGGTTCAGGGCTGAGGAAATAAGCCGCTCCGGACGGGGCGGCTTATTTCCGGCCTACTGACTGACCCACAGGATCCGGGCCATCCAGTCGATGTCCGCGCGGGAAATCTCGCGCGGTGGATAGGCGGGGTTGATCGAGCCCAGGGTGACGGACTTTGCGCTGATCGCATCGACCTGCTTGGCCAGGGTTTCACCGGACCGGGTGCGCGCCACCACCCGATCGCCCTTGCGCACGTCGGTGTGGTCGCGGTCCACCAGGACGCGGTCTCCCTCACGATACAGGGGCACCATGGAGTCGCCGGAAATTCGCAGGCTGAACAGGCTTTCCCGGGGCGAAGGCAGGTCGGTCTGGTCCCAGCCATCGCCGGTCGGCAGGCCGGCGTCGTCGAAAAAGCCGTCCGGGCCGGCCTGGGCCATGCCCAGCAGCGGCGCCGTCGCGATCCGCACGGGTGAATCGTCGGCCAGGGCGGCGAATTCGGCCAGCGACGTGCCGGTGACCTCCAGAATGCGGTTCAGGCTTTCGGTCGAGGGCCAGCGCGGTCGCAGCGGAACGCCCGGCCCGAACCGCTTGGACGGATTCAGGGCCGTGGCATCCAGCCCCGCCCTGCGCGCCAGGGCCGAGGCCGAGAGACCGTGGCGATGCGCCAGTCCGTCGAGGGCCGACCAGAGACGATGATGGGAGAGGGGCAAGCGCGCCGACCGTGCTGACGGGAAGGTCGATACCCTAGCCAGGAATAAAGACCTATTCCAGCCCCGCCGCCCGCCGGTCCTGCCAGGCCCAGAAGGTGCCGATGCCGATGGTCAGAAGGATGCCGTAACTGGTCAGATTGATCACCGTATAAAACGCGGCGACCGGAGGTCGGACATCAAACAGATAGACGATGTGGCTCATGACTGTCAGCAGCTGCAACGCCATAGCCCAGACTATCCAGTTCCGGGCCCAGCGCCACATGAGGTAGCCAAAGAAGACTGCAACCCCGAGGTCTATCAGAAAAATCTTCAACTGAAAGCTCTCGTACAGATTTCCATCGTCTTGGACGAGAACACTGGCCAGCCAGCTGAGCATATACACGCCCATGCCAAAACGTTCCGGGAAATCGCCTTTTGAAAATGCGAAAAGACCGATGAGGATCATCGGGAGCAGAGCGAGCTTCAGATAGAGAGTATCCAACATAAAATCGCCCCCGCACGATTTGGTGCGAGGGCGACTATGGTTTGAGTCTAGCCTGAAAGGAATGTGCGCCGGTCAGGCTAGATCATTTATCAAGCGACGCGTTGCAGCTCGTTTTTCTTCGTCCCGCCCATCGGCGTTTCCCAATCGTCGGGCTTGTCGAGCGGGCCAGCGGCATAGATGCCATAGCCCTGACGGCGGTGGGCGCGTTGCAGTTCGGCGTGGCAGGCCACGATCGCTTCGCGGGCCGAGGACAGGGCCGCGATGGCCTCGATGGCCTTGGCCTGGGCTTCCGAACCCGCGACCGGCGAAACCTTCAGAAGGGTGCGGGCACCGATCATCGATTGCACGAGGGTGGTGGACGCCGTGATGGCCGCGTCGACCGCCTTTTCGGTAGCGTAGAGATCACCAGCGACGCTGGAGATGACTTCAGTTCTGTCCATGTGTAGCCCCTCAATGAAACGACAATGGACAAAGTGTTAACACATCTATGACGCCAGCGGTAGCGTTTCGTTAACCAATGGCGGCGACCTCCGGGCCACCCGGTCGTCCGCGCCTTCGCCCCCGACGGGAGGCCGGTCTTCGGGCTTGTCCATCGGACCGACGGCGAGGGTCTCAAGGCCCATTCGGCGGGCCAGTGCGGCGAGCGTGTTGTGGGTGTCGACCAGATGGGATCGCGCGGAGGCGAGGGCCCCGATCGTGGCGGCGGTGCCGTCGAACGCCTTCTGGCCCGTCACGGCAGATAGATAGGCGTGAGCCCGGGCGGCCGGCAGCATGGCCGCCAGGTTTGCGGCTTCCGTCAGGGCCAGGTCGATGGCCAACTCGGCGGCATAAAGGCGGGTCGCCAGGGACTCGCCGACGGTTTCTCTGCTCATGGTGGAAAACCCCGGTGGCCGGATGCCACCTCAGAATGCAACCATAAGTATTTCAGGAAATCAAGTCCCGGTTGTCGTCCAGCGAGAAATGGGCCGTCAGGCTGGCGATGGGCTGGGCCGGATCGTCCTGCCAGGCCTCGGCCAGGACGTGCGCTACACGGCGCCCGGCGCGGGAAATTCGCGCGCGGGCATGGACGTCGCGCGGCTTGCCCGACCGCAGATAGGCCGTGGTCACTGTGATGGGGCGGGGCAGGCGAAGGCGCGGCCAGACCAGGGCGACCTGGGCGATGGCGGTCAGTTCCAGCATGGCGGCGGTGGAGCCCCCGTGCAGGGCCGGCAGCATGGGATTGCCGATCAGGTGGTCGGCGAAGGGCATCACGACCGTCAGGATGTCGCCGTCGCGTTCGGTCCGAAGACCCAGAAAGCGGGCGTAGGGAATCGTGTCGAGGAGGGCGGTCATGCGGCGTCGCCTTTCGCTTTCAGGTTTGATCCTGTCGCGCCCGCGTCGCTGGCGTTGATGACATAGGTGGCCTGGGCTGCGGCGACGGGGTCGGCGGGGTCGTCCTCGAAGGCCCAGGCGCGGACGAAGCCGATGGTGCGCGTCAACTTGTAGCAACGGGCCTCGGACAGCAGGTCCACGCGCGGCCGGGCGGCGCGCATATAGTCGATGCGCAGGTCCAGCGTCGCGATCGGCGCGAACCGGCCCAGCGCCACCCAGATGGCCAGGCCGCCGACGTGATCCAGCATGGCCGTGACCAGACCGCCGGCGAAGACCTCCGTCTCCGGATCCCCGACCAGATCGGCGCGCCAGGGGGTGCGCAGGCGGACACGGTCGCCCTCGACGCCCTCGTACCGGAACCCCAGCGCATGGGTGTGGGCCGCGCCCGATGCGAGTTGCGGCAGGATGTCGGTCAGGAACGGATCGCTCATCCGACCGTCCTTATCGGGCGCGGACTGGCGCGCAAGCCCCGCAGCATGCCCATATCGTCCCCATGATCCGACCCGAAGACCTGCTCCGACCCACACCGGCCGGCCTGTACTGCCCACCCGGCGATTTCTACGTCGATCCGAACCGGCCCGTGGACCGCGCGGTGGTGACCCACGGGCATTCGGACCATGCGCGGTCCGGGCACGGCGCGGTACTGGCGACGGCCCAGACCCTGGCCATCATGGCCGAGCGCTATGGCGAGGACTTTACCCGGCTGCGCCAGCCGGTGGCGTATGGAGAGGCCGCCTCCCACAACGGCGTGGAGATCCGGCTGGTCCCTGCGGGCCATGTGCTGGGCTCGGCCCAGGCGGTGGTGACGTATCAGGGCCTGACCATGGTGGTGTCGGGCGACTACAAGCGCCGTCGCGACCCGACCTGTGCCCCGTTCGAGCCCGTGCCGTGTCACGTCTTCATCTCGGAGGCGACCTTCGGCCTGCCGGTCTTCACCCATCCGCCGGATGCCGAGGAGGTCGGGCGGCTGGTCCAGTCACTGGGCCAGTTCCCGGACCGCGCCCATCTGGTCGGGGCCTATGCACTCGGCAAGGCCCAGCGGGTGATCCGGCTGCTGCGAGAGGCGGGCTGGGAGCGGCCCATCTATGTCCACGGTGCGCTGGAGCGACTGAACCGGCTGTACCAGAGCGAGGGCGTCGATCTGGGCCCGATCCTGCCGGCGACAGGGCTGAAGGCGGGAGCCCTGGGCGGGGAGGTGGCCGTCGCACCGCCGTCGGCCATTCAGGACCGCTGGGCGCGGCGCTTCGCCGATCCGGTGACGGCGTTCGCCTCGGGCTGGATGCTGGTCAAGGCGCGGGCGAAGCAGCGTGGGGTGGAGCTGCCGCTCGTGATCAGCGACCACGCCGACTGGCCTGAACTGATCCAGACCTTCGAGGAGGTCAGACCTGAGGAGCTCTGGATCACCCACGGCCGCGAGGAGGGCCTGCTGCGCTGGGCCGAGATCAACGGCGTCAAGGCGCGGGCGCTGCGGCTGGTGGGATATGAGGACGAGGACGAGGAGACGGGCGGGAAGGTCGGGCCGGATCAGGGCTCCCAAGGGTCCGAAAGCCACGACCGCTTCTGACGCAGGGGCATGTCAGACTGTCGGCTTGATCCCCGCGAGTGGCTCGGCCTGGTCGTTCAGGTCCGTGCCGGGGTCATGATTGATCCGGTCCGATATCCCGGCCGGGTGCAATCCGGAACGGCCAAGGCTACCAGGAGTCCCGATATCTGCGGTTTATATTTCAGTGGTTTGAAAGACCATTCCGAGGCCGGATCGCAGGAGTTGGACTCCGTGCACCCGGTTTTTTTGGAGTCCAACCCTTCCTTCCTGCTCCCGACGGACGAGCATCAGGTCTCTCCGTCGGCGTAAGCCGCCGCAGGGTCGCCGGAACTAGCTGGCCCTCACGCTTTTGCCTGAATGGGCTTTGGAAGGATGGGGACGGCCATCCGGCCCAGATCTAGGCCGCGCGAATCCTGGTCCCGGGCACGGCCGCCGCGTCCGCCGCGTCCGCCGCGTCCGCTGTCAGGGCGGCACTCATGGCCATGCGCATGCGCTCCGGCTTGATCGGCTTCTCGACCACTGCGGCCATGCCGATCGACAGATAGTGTTTCGCATCGTCCGGATCGGCGTTGGCGGTCAGGGCGACGATCGGAATGTTACGCTCCGGGCCGGTCAGGGCGCGGATGGCCTGGGTCGCCTGGACGCCGTCCATGCGCGGCATCTTGATGTCCATCAGGATCAGATCGAACGGGCGGGCCTGGACGGCTTCAAGCGCCTCCATCCCGTCCTCAGCCGTCTCGGACGAGCAGCCGAACATCTCGCACAGGGCCTGGGCGACGACCCGGTTGGTGGCATTGTCGTCGACGATCAGGATGTGCGGATTGGATTTCAGTTCCAGGTCGGACAGGGCCGAGACGTTCGAAGGATGATCGACCGCGGCCGCCGACAGGGGCGCGGTGATATCGAAGGCGAAGGTGGCACCCCGACCCTGGTTGTTCTCGGCCCAGATCCGGCCGTTCATATTGTCGATGATCTGGCGGCAGATCGACAGGCCCAGTCCCGCGCCGGGCCGGCCGGAGCCATGGATGAAGGGCTCGAAGATGGCATCCACGCGGTCGGCGTCGAGGCCAGGGCCGTCGTCCCGGATGCGCGCTTCCATATGGACCTTGCCGTCCAGGGCCCAGGCCTTGAGACGGGCCTCGACAACGCCGTGCCGGGCGAATTTCAGGGCGTTGCTGATCAGATTGTTGAACACCTGCTTCACGCGGACGCCATCGAGGTCTGCCGTCAGTTCGGTATCGCCCTCATATCCGACCAGCAGTCGCACGCCGTCCTGGGACGCACGCGGGGCCCACATGTGCTCGACGTCGTCGACGAGGGCGCGCAGCGGGGTAGGGGCGGGGGCCAGTTCAAGCTCGCCAGCCTCCGCGCGCGACAGGTCCAGCGCATCCTGCAAGATACGCAGGAGGGTCTCGGAGGAGTCGACGATGGTCTGGACGTGCATGTGGGCCGCATCGTTCAGGGGCTGGCGGCGCAGCAGCTCGGCGACCGCGAGAACGCCGTTCATCGGCGTGCGCAGCTCGTGGCTCATGATGGCCAGGAACTGGCTCTTGGCGCGGGCGGAGGCCAGCGCCTGGGTCTGGCTGTCGGTCAGGGCGCGGGCCTGTTCCTCCAGTTCGCGGTTGTGGGTGCGCTGCTGGTCGTTGACGGCCCGCATCAGCGATATGGCAGTGCCGACGCCGCGATAACGCCCCTGCCGCGTCACGATGAAGCCGCGCATCAGGGCACCTGGGCCGGACTTCAGCAGGATATCGCAGAAGGCGTCGATGCGGACCCCGGCCTCGACCACGGCGGGCTCGGAATCCATGATCATGGAGACGGGGCGATTGGCGTAGAGCGCGTGACCGAAGGGACTGGCGATCTTCAGCAGGAAAGCATTGCGTTCGATCAGCCCGACGGGCCGGTCATTTTCGACCACGGGGATCACGAGCGTGTCCGGCTCATTCCTGAATCGAGCGAAGATATCGCTCGCCGGGACTGTCGGCGAGACAGCTTCGGCGCGCTCGGTAAGGACCTCAATCGTCGGCATACTGGCCGTCACTCCGTCTTGTCGGTGGATGATTAGGGGATAAGCCTCTTCGGAATCGTTAACTGTGACGCGCCGCCGCATTCCGGCCTGGATTGGCGAGGTTTTTGCGGGCGCGCGCACGGTGGTGTAAGGGCCGGGTCCAAGCTTCCCGATTTCCATCCCTTTGTTCGATGCGCGCGGCCAGTCGGCCGACCGCAGGGCCGTCATGACCGAAACCCTACCCAAAGCATCGTCTGCCCTCGTCCTGTTCTCCGGCGGTCAGGACAGCGCGACCTGTCTGGCCTGGGCGCTGGAGCGGTTCGGGCGGGTCGAGACCGTGGGTTTCGACTATGGCCAGCGTCATGCGGTCGAGATGGCGGCGCGGCTGAAGGTGCGCGAGGGAATGCCCGGCGTTCTGCCGGACCTGGCCGCGCGGCTGGGGCCGGACCACGTCGTGGACCTGACCGGCTTCGGGGCCATCGGCGAGACGGCGATGACGACCGACCGGGCGATCGAGGTGGGCGCGCGCGGCCTGCCGACGACCTTCGTGCCGGGGCGAAACCTGATCTTCCTGACGGCGGCAGCGGCGCTCGCGGACCGACGCGGGCTGGAGGTGCTGGTCGGCGGCATGTGCGAGACGGACTTCTCCGGCTATCCCGATTGCCGACGCGAAACCCTGGACGCGATGGAGCGGGCGCTATCGCTGGGGCTTGACCGGCGCGTGCCGGTCCAGACGCCCCTGATGTGGCTGACCAAGGCGCAGACCTGGGCACTGGCGGACGAGATCGGCGGCACCGCCCTGGTCGAGCTGATCGTGGAGGACAGTCACACCTGCTACCGGGGTGACCGCAGCCATCGGCACGCCTGGGGCTACGGTTGCGGCACCTGCCCGGCCTGCGAGCTCCGGGCGGCGGGCTGGGACGGATGGGGCGCCGGACAATGACCTATGCGGTCAAGGAAACCTTCCTGACGGTGCAGGGGGAGGGCGGCCAGGCGGGGCGCCCGGCGGTCTTCCTGCGCTTCGCCGGCTGCAATCTGTGGAGCGGGCGCGAACAGGACCGGGCCACGGCCGTCTGCAGCTTCTGCGACACCGACTTCGTCGGCACAGACGGCGATGGCGGCGGCCGGTTCGCCGATGCAGGCCGACTTGCCGACCACATCGTTTCCCTGTGGATCGGCCGGGCGGGCGACCCGAAGCTGATCGTCTGTACCGGGGGCGAACCCCTGCTACAGCTGGACCCCCCCCTGATCGCCGCCCTTCACGCCAGGGGCTTTGACATTGCGGTCGAGACAAACGGCACCCTGCCGGTGCCAGAGGGGATCGACTGGGTCTGCGTCAGCCCGAAGGCTGCGGCCCCGGTGGTGCAGATTTCAGGGGCCGAGTTGAAACTGGTCTATCCTCAGCCGTTGGCAATGCCGGACCGGTTCGAGGACCTGGAGTTCGAGCGCTTCTGGCTGCAGCCGATGGACGGACCCGATCAGGCGGCCAATACGGCGGCGGCCCTGGACTACTGCCTGCGCCATCCGAAATGGCGCCTCAGCGTCCAGACCCACAAATACATCGGGGTTCGTTGACCGGACGTGACCTCAGGGCTGCTTCAGACGGACAGGACCGGTGCCCGCCCCGGGGTAACCGGATGAAAACGATGTCTGCCAGCGATCTGGCAAGCAATCATGACCTACAAGGCTCCCGAAAAGGGAAAGCCCATGCTTCAAGACCACCAGAACTTCGACGTCGACGAGGCGTTCGAAGTCGGCCTGTCAGAAACCAGCAATCTGTGGCGGCGCCTGGGCGTGAAGCCGGACTTCACCGGACTCGATGTGATGGAGGTCGGCTCCGGCCTCGGCTTCCTGACCGCCGATATTGCCCTGGCCGGTGCCAAAAGCGTTCTGGGTATCGATACCTGGGAACCGCGCGTGGAGTGGGGCACAAAGAAGCTGGCCCAGCGCTTCCCCCAGCTGACCAACGCCAGATTCGACTCCACGCCAACCAATGAGATGGCCGGTGAGTCGCGTTTCGATGTCATCGTCTCGCAGAACACCTTCGAGCATATTGCCGATATCGATAGTGTGCTGCACTCGTTCCGTCGCCTGCTGCGCCCGGGCGGCAGAGCCTATATCGGCTTCTCCCCGATGTATCACAGCCCATTCGGCGACCACGGCGAACTGCGTGCGAGGGTGCGCCTGCCCTGGCTGCATCTGATTGCGGGCCGCAAGCGCGTGATCGCGGCCTACAACAAGGCCAATGGCGAGAACGTCACGACCCTTATCGAATGCGGTTTCAACGCACTGAAGCCAAAAGACTTTCGCCGCGCCTTCCTTAGATCGGGCCTTGTCGTTGAAAGCGTGCGCGTCAATCCGACTGAGGGCGGGCTTAAACAGCGGATCATGGACGCCTTTGCCCTGATCTCGAAGATCCCGGGGCTGGAGCCCTACTTCGCAACCGGCATGTACGTGGTCCTGCGCAAGCCATAGGCTGAATGCGCCTGACTGGCGTGCCCGTGGTCTTGTGACCTCGGGCAGTTACGAGGCGATCCGTCAGGCCCGTTGCTTGAGCGTCGGTTCATGTCGATCCCGACGGCCCACGTGGACTAACAGCGTTGGCCGTTGGCGCGGCGCTGCTCGCATCGGCGTTGCTCGCGCTCGTAGTCGCGCTGCTCGCCCGCGCGGCGGGCGCGGGTTTCCTCGTCGGAGGTGGTTACGGAATCCACGCCGGCACCGACCACGGCACCCGTGACCTTGGCCGCGCCGCCGACCACCGCACCCGCCGTGCCGACCACGGCCCCCACCAGGCAGCCCTGGAGCATCATTGCGCCCGCGAGGACGATCGACAGGGCTATGGTGCGTCTGAAAGTCTGGGACATGGTCCGCTCCTAATCCGAACAGGATGAACGGTTTGTGACCTGACCGACCTGCGCCCGGTGTCTCAACATGGCGTCGGCCAGCACGCAGGCGGCCATGGCCTCGACCACCGGAACACCGCGCAGGGCGACGCAGGGGTCGTGGCGACCGACCGTGCGCAGGTCGGTCTCGGTGCCATCGCGGGTGACGGTCTGACGCGGGGTCAGGATCGAGGATGTCGGCTTGAAGGCGATGCGGGCGGTCAGGGGCTGGCCGGTCGAGATGCCGCCGAGGACGCCACCGGCCTGGTTCGACTGGAAGACGATGCCGCCGTCCGGACCAATCCGCATCTCGTCGGCATTGTCCTCTCCCGACAGTTCTGCCGAGGCGAAGCCGGCCCCGATCTCGACGCCCTTGACGGCGTTGATCGACATCATGGCAGCGGCCAGTTCGGCGTCCAGCTTGCCGTAAAGCGGCGCGCCCCAGCCGGCGGGGATGCCGGTGACCTCCAGAGCGACTACGGCACCGGTGGACGAGCCCGCCTTGCGCACGCCATCCAGCCAGGCTTCCCACGCGGGCACGACCCCGGCGGAGGCGGCGAACAGCGGATTGTCATGGACGACGGAAAAATCAACGGCGTCCGGCGCGATCCTGTGCGGACCCAGCTGGACGATACCGGCCCGGATGACGACGCCGTTGCCCAGTATGCGGCGGGCGACGGCCCCGGCGGCGACCCGGCTGGCGGTCTCGCGCGCCGAGGACCGTCCGCCGCCGCGATGGTCCCGCACGCCGTATTTGGCCTGATAGGTCATGTCGGCGTGGCCGGGCCGGAAGGCGCGGGCGATCTCGCCATAGTCTTTCGACCGCGCATCCTCATTGTCGATATGGATGGCGATCGGCGCGCCGGTGGTCACGGGCCCGTCCCCGTCGTCGAAAACCCCGGACAGGATGCGGGCGGTATCGCTTTCCTTCCTCTGCGTGACGAAGCGGCTGCCACCGGGTTTTCGTCTGTCCAGCCAGGGCTGTAGATCGGCCTCTGTCAGGGGAATCCGGGGCGGACAGCCGTCAACGACGCAGCCGATCGCCGGCCCATGGCTTTCGCCCCAGGTCGTCACGCGAAACAGATGGCCGAAGGTGTTGTGGGACATGATCCCGCGATTAGGCTGCCAAACGGTCCGGCGTCCAGACCCGGGTGAAGCGGGCCAGCATGTCTTCGGCGGCCGAGGGTGCGACCTCGCTGGCGAACAGGGTGACGAACAGGTGTCCGGTCCTGTGCGAGCCGCGCGCGGGCAGGCCGAGATCGCGCAGGCGCAGGCGGACGGGCGCTTGCAGGCCGGGGGTCAGCCAGGCGGAGCGTGTCCCGACGTGGGTCTCGATCTCGAGGCGGCCTCCGTCGGCCAGCACGCGCGGTGCGGCCCCCCAGCGCATGTGCAGATCGTCGCCCAGGACGGCGAGACCATCGCCCGGACGGATCAGGACGGGAAGATACAGGTCAGACCCGTCGTCGGCGCCATTTCTCAGTCGAAGATGTTCGCCGGTACGCATCCCCGCCGGCGCGTGCACCCGCAAAGATCGCATGCCGAGGCGGACGGTTGTATCGCCGCCCTGTATGGCCTGAAGCGGTGTCAGCCCGACGACCGGCAGGGCGGCAGGACGCGTTGTCGGAGCGGCGAGAGCGGGATGCCCGCCCCCCCGCCCCTGGATCAGGCGATAGGCGGCGATGACACGGCGAAAACGGTCCGCATCCCCGCCGGGCAGGTCGGGTCGAGCCCCCTTGACGGCCAGGCGGAAGGCGCGTGCCACCTCGGCCTGGTCGGTCGGGCCGTGAAGCCCGAGGACGGCGAAGGCTTCGTTCAGGGTCTGGTCGGACGGGATCATGCGACGAATAGGCCCGCAGCATGGTCAAGGACGGGTTAACCGTGCGGAGGCCGGCGGTGCTTGCTATATCGATCTCATGACCAGCGCCGTGATCCCGCCCAGCCCGTCCCGCGAGGAGTATGCCCGCGACTATGCTGCTGCCCTTGCGGCCAACGGAGACGAGACGATCTTCGATCGGACAGAACCGATCGGGCTGATGATCGACTGGCTGGCCCAGGCCCGGGCGCATGAGCCGAACGACCCCAATGCCATGGGCCTGTCGACGGTGGATGCCGACGGCGCGCCGGACAGCCGGATGGTCTTGCTCAAGGACGTCGATGCGCGGGGACTGACCTTCTATTCCAATCGCGAGAGCGCAAAGGGTCTGCAGCTGCAGCTGCAGGACCGGCCGCGTGCAGCGCTGCTGTTTCACTGGAAGTCGCTGCGGCGTCAGATCCGGGTGCGCGGCGCGGTGGAGCCGGTCAGTCCCGAGGAGGCCGATGCCTATTTCGCCAGCCGGGCGCGTGAAAGCCGGATCGGAGCCTGGGCTTCGGACCAGTCACGGCCACTGGCCGGGCGATCCGACCTGGAAGCCGCGGTCGCGCGCGAGACGGCGCGGTTCGAGGGCAGGGACGTGCCCCGTCCCGGGCACTGGTCGGGATGGCGGGTGGTGCCGGATGTCGTCGAGTTCTGGAGGGACCGGCCATTTCGTCTGCACGACCGCCTGCGATTCACCCGTGCCGGCGAGGGCTGGACGCGCGCCCGGCTTCAACCCTGAATTCAGGCACCGTAGCGGGCCAGGAACGTTTCCACGGCGTCTTCCGCGATCTGCGCATTGGATCGGGTCGCCCGAACCTCGTCCCCGGTGACCAGAGGCATGAAGAACACCGGGTGTTCGACCATGCCCATCAACTGGCCGGCGGCCCAGGATGGCTTGTCGATCTTGAGTTCGCCGCGTTCGGACAGGCGCGACAGGGCAGCCATGAGGGGGCGGCCGAAATCGCTGCGTCCCTTGTCGAAGAAGCACTGGGCCATGTCGCGGAAGCGGGGCCGCTCCGCCATCACAAGACGGAAAACGGCTCGCACGAATGGATCGCCCATGAAGTCCGCATAGGCGGTGGCGAAAAGGATCAGCAGGTCGCGCGCCGTGCCATCCGTGACGCGGACGCGGTCCATCTGGGCCGAGAAGTCGGCCGAGGCGTCCGCTATGACCGCCGTGAACAGGTGCTGCTTCGAGGGGAAATAGGCGTACAGGGTCGCCGTCGATACAGTCGCCGCCCGCGCGACAGGTTCGATCCTCGTGGCCGCATAGCCGTTGGCCATGAACTGGTGGCGCGCTTCGCGAACGATCGCCTGACGACGCTGGTCGTCCGCTTCGAGGACGTTGGCCTGGACGTTGTGAGAGTGCATCCTGTCGCCCTTAGCCCACATGGCTGCGCTTCGGAAAGTCAGACGACATCGTCAGGTCTGCGGCACCAGGAGGGGGGCCAGCAGGGGGTGCGCCAGCAGGGGGGCGGCCAGGCGCACGATAACCTGCGGATCGTCCAGCCGGACCGCGGCCGTGGCATCGGCGATGACGAAATCGGCCCGCGTGCGCGAGGGCTCTGTCAGGCGCTCGTGACCCGGGCGTACCGTCCTGAGGTACTGGTCGATGACCGAAGCCGATGTGCGGCCTCGCTCGGCCTGATCGCGCAGCAGCCGACGGATGAACCGGATGTCGGACGGTGTATCGACGAACACGCGGATGTCGAACAGGTCCGCTACGGCCGGCGTGCACAGAACGTGGGTCCCCTCCACGATCACGACGGGCGCGACCGGAATCACCTCGCCGTCAGGCTCGCGTCCGTGGTGGATGAAGGAATAGACCGGCGCGGTGACGGGTTTGCCCGCCTTCAGTCGGCACAGGTCCTCGTACAGCAGATCGTGGTCGCGGGCGGCGACGTCGTCGAAGTCGAAGGTCGCTGCGTCGAAGCCGGGCAGGGAGGCGGCGTCGCGGTAGTAGGAGTCCTCGCGCATCAGCACGGCTGTGCCGGGCGGCAGGACGGAGGCGACGGTTTCGGCCAGCGTCGACTTGCCCGAGCCCGAGCCGCCGGTAATCGCGATGAGAATGCTCATGGAGGGCCCTTACCGCCCGCCACGGCTCAGCGGAAGAAGTAGATCAGCGGCGGTCGGTGGCGAAGCCTTCTGCGAGTGCGGTGAGGAAGATGGCAAGGGCGACGGTCGCAACGCTTGCCGGCCGCGTGTCGAAAACCTCGGGGTCCCGAAGGGACAGGTCCGCAGAAAACGCCGGAACCGCAGGATCCATAATGGCCGGACGTGCGCAGGGACCGGACTGCCCTTGAGTCACGTTGCTTAACGACGGTCACCTCGGCTAGCTTGAGCCAAGCCTCGCATGCAGCCGGGGCATATAAGGGAATGCGATGCTGGGATTGATGCAGGACTGGCCGCTGACGGTCGACCGGATCCTTGACCACTCGAAGAACTGGCACAGCCATCGCCAGGTGGTGACCCGCTCGGTGGAGGGGCCGGTCGTGCGGACGACCTATGGCGATATCCATGGTCGGGCCAAGCAGGTGTCCAACGTCCTCAAGGAGTGGGGCATCAAGGTCGGCGACCGGGTCGCGACCCTGGCCTGGAACACCGGCAACCACATCGAGGCCTGGTACGGCATCATGGGGATCGGAGCGGTGTGCCATACGCTGAACCCGCGCCTGTTTCCCGAGCAACTGATCTACATCATCAACCACGCCGGCGACCGGATCATCTTCGTCGATCTGACGTTCGTGCCGCTGCTGGAGGCGATCCTGCCGCATTGCCCCTGCGTCGAGCGGGTCGTGGTGCTGACCGACGCGTTCCATATGCCGGCGACGAAGCTGCCCCGGGCGGAATGCTATGAGGCCATTCTGGCGGGCGTGTCGCAGGACTGCGTCTGGGGCGATTTCGACGAGCAGACCGCCTGCGGACTCTGCTACACCTCGGGGACGACGGGAAACCCGAAAGGGGTGCTGTATTCGCACCGGTCGAACTTCATCCACACCCTGCTGGGCATGCAGTCCACGGTGCTGGGGCCGTCGCCGAAGGAAGTCATCCTGCCGGTCGTGCCGATGTTCCACGCCAATGCCTGGGGCATCGCCTTCGCGGGACCGGCGTCGGGGGCCAAGCTGGTCATGCCGGGGGCCAGGATGGACGGTGCCTCCATCTATGAGCTGATCGTATCGGAAGGCGTGACCTTCTCGGCCGCCGTGCCCACCGTCTGGCAGGGTCTGCTGGCCCACCTGCGCGAGCACAAGCTGACGATCCCGACGGTCAAGCGGGTGCTGATCGGCGGCTCGGCGGTCCCGGAGAGCCTGATCCGCGCCTTCCACGACGAGTTCGGCATCGAGGTCGCGCAAGGCTGGGGCATGACCGAGACCTCGCCGATCGGCACCATGTCGATCCTGACGCCCGAGCTTGAGGCCCTGCCATACGACGAGGGCATGAAGTGGCGGATCAAACAGGGGATCCCGCCCCTCGGCGTCGAGCTGAAGCTGAAGAATTATGCCGGCCAGGAGATGCCGCACGACGGCACGACCTACGGCCGTCTGATGATCAAGGGCCCGACCATCGCCCGCGCCTATTTCCGCGACGAGGGTGGTGACATCCTGGACCACGAGGGCTTCTTCGACACCGGCGACGTCTCGACGATCGACGAATACGGCTTCATGCAGATCACCGACCGGGCCAAGGACGTGATCAAGTCCGGTGGCGAATGGATCAGCTCGATCGAGATCGAGAACATCGCCGTGGGCCATCCCAGGGTCGAACTGGCGGCCGTGATCGGCGCCGCCCATCCGAAATGGGACGAGCGGCCGGTCCTGATCATCAAGCTGAAGCCCGGCGAGGCCCAGGACAAGCAGGAGCACCTGGATTTCCTCGTCGGCAAGATCGCCAAATGGTGGATGCCCGACGATGTCGTCTTCGTCGACGACATCCCGCTGGGGGCCACCGGCAAGATCGACAAGAAGAACCTGCGCGAGCAGCTGAAGGATTATCGGCTGCCGACCTCGGTCGAACCGGCGCGGGTCTGAGGCATGGCCGGACGAGGTCCGGTGCGCGGCCTGATGGCCGTCCGTGCCGCCGTCCTTGCCACTTTGGCCGGCCCCCTCGTGGTGCTGGTCGCGGTGCTGCTGGTGGCCAGCGGCTTGATCCCGGTGGACATCGGGCTCGACCTCCTGGCCTTGAAGGTCGGTCCAGGCCTGAGCGTGCTGGCGGTCGTCGTCGCTCTGATCGCGCTTCCGGCCGCGTTCCGGAGCTTCGCGCGTCTGGGCCTGATCGCCCTGGCGACGCTGGTCGTCGCCGTTGGTGGGGCGGGCGCGTTTCTCTGGCGGGTCCAGGCCATGGCGGCCGTCGGTCCGCTGGACGTCACGACCGATACCGCCGATCCGCCGCGTGTCGCAGGCACCGCGGGCCCCGGCACTGCCTGCCCCGGCGTGTCCGCGCCCATGACCCAGTCCGCGGAAGGCGCGGCCGGCTGGGCCATGCAACAGGCCGGGTTCCGTATCACCGACGCCAGCCTGTTCCAGATCAGGGGCGAGCGCACCGGGACCTTCTTCGGTCTGCGGCATGAGGCGGTCATCCGCATCCGTCCGGGCCGGACCGATGTCCGGGTCGTGGCCCGCTATGACCGCGCCGACGGCGGCGAGACCTGTCGGCTGGCGGGCGCACTGGTCGCCGCGCTTCAGGCCGGTCGATAGGTCGCCGCAAGCGTCGGTTCGCCGTCCGCGACGACGCGCCCGTCCCTCACCAGCTTGATCAGGTGCGCCCAGACCGACAGGCCGGCTGCGGCCCACAGGCGCTGGTCCACGGCGGCATACAGAACCGGCACCATTGCCGCGATGGTACGATCCCCGGCCACGAGGCGGCTCATGATCTGGGCCTCGCGATCGAGGCGATGCTGGCGATAGGCAGCGAGGAAGGGCGCGGGCTCGGTCACCGGCGCGCCGTGGGTGGGCCACAGGGTCGAGAAATCGGCCGCGATCACCAGCTCCAGGCTGCGCATGTAATCGCTCATGTCGCCGTCAGGCGGGGCGACCACGGTGGTGGACCAGCCCATGACGTGGTCGCCGCAGAACAGGGCGTTCTCGTCGTCCAGGGCGAAGGCCATGTGGTTGGACGCATGACCTGGCGTGAAAAGGGCGCGAAGGGTCCAGCCGTCGCCGACGATCGCCTCGCCTCCGGTCAGGACCGTATCGGGTGAAAACGCGGCGTCCTCCTCCTCGTCCAGGGGGCCCGACGCATGCGTGTCCTGCACGGGCGGGCGCGCCGCCAGAATCGGTGCCCCGACGCGTACGGCGAACGGACGGGCGAGGGGAGAGTGATCGCGGTGGGTGTGGGTCACCAGGATATGGCTGACCGTCCGGCCCGCGACGGCCTCTGTCAGGGCGTCCAGATGCGCATCATCGAGCGGGCCGGGATCGATGACCGCGACGGACGATCCGGGCCTGGAATGGCCGACGATATAGGTGCCTGTGCCGGTGAAGGTGAACGGGCCGGGGTTGTTGCAGATGACCCGCTGGATCAGGGGCGAGACCTGATCGGCGCGGCCATACCGGAAATCGAAGGCGCGGACGAAGGGAATGGCCTGGGGGACGGACATGACGCTGGTCTCGAAATGGTGCGGAGGAGGACGGCCCGATCCTTGCCTTAACAGACCGTAAACCTGTTCTGGAGCGCCTGTCTTGGCCCGTTCTATCGCACTGACTGTCTCAAATCGGCTCCAGCCCGTCGTCGCGGCGATGCTGTGCCTCATGGCGGCGCAACTGGTGCTTGCGTCGTGCGGCGATCCGGAGCCGATTCCCTACGCCGCCCGGGTGGCCGTCAGCCGCTAGGGCATGATCGTTTGAGGTGGACCCACGTCGTGGGTCCAGCGAAAGCGTGAATCATGCCCTCGCTCATCTCTGGAGCCTGATTCACGGCATCGGCGGAATCGCGAAGCGATTCCACCTCAGCCGATCAGGCTCTAGAGCGGCAACCGGCTGATGTCGTAGCCTGCTGCGGCGGCGGTTTCGCGCAACGTCTGCGCATCGGACCGATTCAGCGCCCGCATGGCCAACGCCCAGGCGAACGTCGACCGCGTGCCGGAGCGACAGAACATCAGGACCGGCGCGTCATCCTGCAGAACACCGGCTGTAACGGCGACAGCATCCTCTGCCGGCATTCCCACAACGGGGGCGTGGGTAAAGCCCATACCGACAGCCTGGGCCGCCACTGCCATCTCCGTCGCGGAGGGTTGACCGGGTTCCTCCCCATCCGGTCGGTGGCTGACGATCCGGCGGATGCCCTGGGCTGCGAGTGACGGCAGGTCTTCGAGGGCGATCTGGGGCGCGACCCAGATATTCGGGGACAGCGGTCGAGCGGTTAATGACATCGAAATCTCCTGCCTCGCGGGAAAGTCGCAACCGAATCACAAACGTGTCCTGAATGCGACACTCCTGCGGCCACTTCATTACGTTGATTTAATTACAGTGGCGTAACCCCGAGCGTGGTGTCTATCCATACCGTAATCTGCGCCGGAACTGACGCAAGATGACAACAAGGTGGCGCGGCGGAGGGCTGGGTCATCGTCTTAGGAGAACGATCTTGAAGCTCAAGACAATCCGCCAGCGGCTGCTGAATACCTCGATGATTGGAAGCGCCGCCTTGCTGGCGCTGACCGCCGTTCCGGTGATCGCGCTCGTTGCGCCGACCGAGGCCTTGGCGCAATCGCTGACCGGTTCGCTGCGCGTGACCGTGTCTGGTGACGGCGGCGCGCCGCTTTCGGGCGCGAACGTCACTGTCAGCTCGCCAGACAGCCTCGTGAGCCGTACCGGCGTCACCGATGCGGACGGCCGCGTTCGCCTCGCTGGTCTGGACCCCGCCACCAACTACACTGTGAACGTGACCGCCGCCGGTTATGACGCCTTCGGCGCGGACAACGTCGCCGTCGTGGCTGGTCGCGACCTCAGTGTTGGCTACGTCCTGGTTAGCGGTGCGGGACCCGCCTCCAACGTCGACGATATCGTTGTCACGGGGACTTCTCTGGCCGCCATCGACGTGACCTCCGCGCAGGTCAGCACCACGCTGACGCTGGGCGTCGTGGAAGCACTGCCTACCGCCCGTAGCTATCAAAGCTATCTGCAGCTGGTACCCGGCGTGAAGCCTTCTAACGGCGGCAACCCGTCTTCACGTTCGGGCGTTAACTACGCCGAGGCCGGTGGCGGCATCGGTACGTCTACGGACAACCTCTATTATCTCGACGGCGTCGATGTGACCGACCCGGTCACCGGCACCTTCGGCTCGAACTTCAACTCAGAGATCATCCAGGAACAGCAGGTCATCGTCGGCGGCGTACCTGCAGAATACGCTGGTGGTTCGGGTCTGGTCTCGCGCGTCATAACCAAGTCGGGCAGTAACGAGTGGCACGGTTCGCTGAACTACTATTTCCAGAACAGCGATCTGGTTGCCGAGGATCAACACATAACCTCGGGCGGGTTCGATACCTATGACTCCGCCTTCACGCTGGGCGGTCCGATTATCCGGGATCGCCTGTGGATCTACGGTTCGTACCAGAAGAAGAACCGGCAGGACGACGTCCTGGACGTCACGGCGAGCAGCCCGACCTTCGGTCAGATCCTCCGCAGCGTCGAAAGCGACCAGGACTACGGCTTCGCCAAGCTGACCTGGCAGGCGACCGACAATGACCGTCTGACACTGACCTATTTCGGCGATCCGACCACGATCAGCGGCCAGAACTCGTCGGCGATCATCAACCGTCGCGACTATTCGCGCGAACAGGGCGGCGACAACTACAAGGTTGACTACACCCGCACCTGGGGTGACCTGATCCTGAACGGCTACTACTTCAAGCATGAAGCCCAGATCGTCGACCAGGCCGTGGATCAATCCATCCGCGACAACGTTACCTATCGCAACTCGTTCGGGTCCAACATCATCCAACGCTCGCTCGGCGGTCGCGGAATCAACCTGGAAGAGACCCGCAACCGCGAGGAGTATGGCAGCAACTTCGAGTACTACCTTGACACCGGCTTCGGCTCGCACACGTTCAAGGGCGGCTTCTCGTTCGCAGACAACACGAACTTCCAGACCGACTCGGTTCCGGGCGGCGCGACCTACAACTCGCTGGCTTCGATCTATGCCGGTACGACCTTGGCGTCCTACGTCGGTTCGGGCTGGACGGCGCGCGCGATCACCACGCAGGATTACTCGACCTTCCTGCTGCCGGCGCTCAGCGGCAACGCCCGCGCCCGGTCGATCCTCGACACCAACGCCGACGGTCAGGTCTCGGCCACTGAAGCCGGAAACCTGGTGTTCGGCAGCACCGCGGGCAACCCGTACAACAACGTCAACGTCTATCGGACGGTTCGTGCGGCTGACGGCCCCTATACGCTGCGCCTAGAATACACCTCGCTGTACCTGCAGGATACCTGGACGCTGGATCAGCTGACCGTCAACGCCGGCGTTCGCGCCGAACGGACCGAGCATTTCGCATCCGACGACAGCAAGATCGCCTCGTTCGACTGGACCTACGCGCCGCGCCTGAGCGTCGTGTACGACCTGAACGGTGATGGCCGCAGCAAGGTCTTTGGTTTCGTTGGTCGCTATTATGACCCGATCCGCGCTGACATGACGGACTTCGCGGGGGCTCTGACGGGTCCGGTGAACAACGAGCAGATCTACGTCAGTAATGGCGCGGGCGGCGAGTGGGTCACCTTCCGGACGCGGGGACCGGGCGACGCCCAGATCTCGCCCGCGACCAAGACGCCCTATACGGACGAGTTCATGATCGGTGGGTCGACTACCATCGGGTCCGACATCGGCATCGCGGCTTCCGTTACGCACCGCGTGACCAAGGACATCATGGAAGACTTCGACCTGACGCTGTATTCGGATCCGACCTGCACGCAGGCGACCTGCGGCGTGAACGGTGCGGCCTTCCCAGGATCAGCCTTCTACCTGCCGTATTCCTACTTCGGCTACGACGCGAACCCCGGCACCAACTATGTCATCGGCACTCTGCCGGGTGGCAAGCGCGAATACACCGGCTTCGAGCTGACAGTGACGAAGTTCAAGACCGACAACTGGTTCGGTCAGGCATCCTACACCTATAACAAGGCCGAAGGTAACGCGAACTCGGACGGAAACGCAGACTTCGTCGGCGACTGGCTCGCGCTCGATCCGCGCGCTCCGAACGTCTACGGCCCGCAGGCCGGCAACATTCCGCATCAGTTCAAGGCCTACGGCGGCTACGAGTTCGATTTCGGTTTGGAAGTCTCCAGCGTGTTCAACTGGAACAGCGGCGCACTCTACACGCCAGGTTCGGCCATCTCTGGCCGCATCATTCCGGACATGCAGGATCCGTTCGTGTTCAACGGCGTCACCGACAGCTACCTCGTCGAAGGCATCACCGGCAGCGAGCAAGGCCCCAGCTACTACACTTGGGACCTGCGCTTTAAGTACGTCGCCGATGCGCCCTACGTGGCCGGCGAGCTGGAGTTCTTCCTCGACGTCTTCAACGTCATGAACCACCAGACGGCGACGAATGTCGTCAACAATCGCGCCGGTAGCGGCCAGTTCGGCTACCAGCAGCCCAATCAGTGGGTTGCACCGCGTCGCGCCTACCTGGGCGTTCGCTACTCGTTCTAACCTCAGAACGACTGTCGACCTGGAAATGCCGGTGCGAAAGCGCCGGCATTTCTGTATCCGGCGTTTTGGCTTTAGGATCACGTCTCGGGGAGGGGCCTTCAGATTAGCCCTGCCGTATAGAAACCATGCCGCGCCTTCAGGCGAGGGTCAGACAGCTATCGGACGATCTCTTCATGCGCCTTCGCCTCACCGCTGCTTTCGCCTCCCTCGCGCTGGCCGCCTTCGGCGAATCTGCGCTGGCCCAGTCACAGGACGGACCGATCGTTACGGCCGCTTCGGAAACCGAGTCGGTCGCCGCCCGTAACGCCCGTGAGGCCATCGCCTATGCCACGCCGCTGCCACGTGGCGCGCCGGAGCAGGACTATCCGCTGGTGGCCTGGTGCGCGGCCCTGGTCGAGGGGCACATCGCGCTCGGACAGACCCTGACCACGGCGGACGATCTGGATCGCGAGATCATGCGGCTGGGGGGGCTGGAAGCGACGGATTTCCGGGAAGCCCTGCGCGTCGGGGCCGCGCGCCAGACGCCTGCCACGCGTGCCGCCGCCGAAACGGCCGCCGCCGAGGCCGCCGCGAAATGGACGCCTTTGATGGCGCAGACGGACGAACGCGTGCGCAGCGAAGCCTTCGGCCTGTTCTTCGGCCTGCCGGGCCGGTGCGAGCACGCCGCGCGCCGCGTCCGCGAGAACATCACCACCCCGCCGGAAACGCTGGATGACGCCGGTCTGGACGAGACCGGTCAGCCGAAGACGTAATCGACGCCTTCTCCCCTTGCGGGAGAAGGCGGCAGCCGAAGGCTGACGGATGAGGGGTACGGCGATGCAAATGACATGAGGCGAGCAGACGCCGATCAGTAAGGCCGGGAGTCACCCCTCATCCGACCTCGCTGACGCTCGGTCCCCTTTTCCCGCAAGGGGAGAAGGGGACCGCTAAGCGGCCGCGACGCGCTCCACGGCACCCGGCTCGTAGTTGAGGATCGGGGCCAGCCAGCGTTCGGCAGTCTCGACATCCCAGCCCTTGCGCGCGGCATAGTCCTCGACCTGATCGCGATCGATCTTGCCGACGCCGAAATAGTGGCTGCCGGGATGGCCGAAATACAGGCCCGAGACCGAGGCGGGCGGGGTCATGGCGAAGGATTCCGTCAGCGCCATGCCCGCATTCGCTTCCGCCTGCAGCAATCGGAAAAGCGTGGCTTTCTCCGTGTGATCGGGCTGGGCGGGATAGCCGGGTGCAGGGCGGATGCCCTGGTATTGCTCGGCGATCAGGTCGTCGATGCCGGTCGCCTCATCCGGCGCATAGCCCCACAGCCGGGTCCTCACTTCCTTGTGCAGCCGTTCGGCGAAGGCCTCGGCCAGACGGTCGGCGAGGGCCGCAGCCATGATGGCGGAATAGTCGTCGCCCGCCTCCTTGAACCGCTTCGATGCTTCCAGTTCGCCGTGGCCGGTCGTGACGGCGAAGGCTCCGATATAGTCCTGCCCGGCCTCGGCCACGAAATCCGAAAGGGCCAGATTGGGCTTTCCGTTCGACTTCCGGATCTGCTGGCGCAGGGTGTGGAAGCGGGCGATCTCCTTGCTGCGGGTCTCATCGGCATAGACGGCCACGTCGTCGCCGATGGCATTGGCGGGCCAGAAGCCGACGACGCCGCGGGCCGTGAACCACTTCTCCTCGACGATCCGCTTCAGCATGACCCTGGCGTCGGCGAACAGGTCCGTCGCGGCCTGTCCGACGATCTCGTCCTCGAGGATCTGCGGATAGCGGCCGATCAGTTCCCAGCTGGCGAAGAAGGGCGTCCAGTCGATGTGATCGGCGAGGTCCTGCAGGTCCCAGCTGTCGAAGGCGCGGACGCCGATGAAGGAGGGCGCGCCGGGCACGGGATCGGCCGGGTCGGGCCGGAAGCGGTTCTCGCGGGCCTGGGGCAGGGTGGCGCGCGCCTTGACCTCCTGGCCGCGGGCATACTGCTCGCGGATCCGGATGTATTCGTCGCGCGTGGCCGCCTCGTTCTTCGCCCGTTCGGTTTTCGAGAGCAGGCCCGAGACCACGCCGACGGCGCGACTGGCGTCCACGACATAGGTGGTCGATCCGGCGGTATAGCCGGGCTCGATCTTCACGGCCGTATGGGTCCGACTTGTCGTGGCCCCGCCGATCAGCAGGGGGATGTCGAAGCCGCGCCGCTGCATTTCGCGGGCGACGAAGACCATCTCGTCCAGGCTCGGCGTGATCAGGCCCGACAGGCCGATGATGTCGACCTTGTGCTCGATGGCGGCGTCCAGGATCCGGTCGGCCGGAACCATGACGCCCAGGTCGATGACCTCGTAGTTGTTACACTGCAGGACCACGCCGACGATGTTCTTGCCGATGTCGTGGACGTCGCCCTTGACCGTGGCCATCAGGATGCGGCCGGCCTGCTCGCGCGGTTTTCCGGCCTTTTCGGCCTCCATGAAGGGTTCCAGCCAGGCCACGGCCTGTTTCATCACGCGGGCGGACTTGACCACCTGCGGCAGGAACATCTTGCCCGAGCCGAACAGGTCGCCGACCACATTCATCCCGTCCATCAACGGACCCTCGATGACGTGCAGCGGCCGGTCGAACGACAGGCGGGCCTCCTCGGTGTCGGCGTCAATGAACTCGGTGATGCCGTTGACCAGGGCGTGTTCGATCCGCTTGCCGACCGGGGCCTCGCGCCATGTCAGGTCGACGACCCGGGCCACCCCCTTGTCGCCCTTGTAGTTGGGGGCGATGTCGACCAGCCGCTCGGTGTTGCTGACGTTGGTCCGCTGCGGCCGGTTCAGGATCACATCCTCGACGGCCTCCCGCAGGACCGGGTCCAGGGTGTCATAGACGGGCAGGTCGCCGGCATTGACGATGCCCATGTCCATGCCCGCCTGGATGGCGTGGTACAGGAAGACGCTGTGGATCGTCCGGCGCACCGGCTCGTTGCCGCGAAAGCTGAACGAGACGTTCGAGACCCCGCCCGAGACCCGCGCATAAGGCAAAGTGGCCTTGATGACCCGCGTCGCCTCGATGAAGTCGACGGCATAGTTGTCGTGTTCCTCGATCCCCGTCGCCACGGCGAAGATATTGGGGTCGAAGATGATGTCCTCGGGCGGGAAGCCGACCTCGTCCACGAGGATGCGATAGGCGCGGGTGCAGATCTCGATCTTTCGCGCGGCGGTGTCGGCCTGCCCCACCTCGTCGAAGGCCATGACGACGACAGCGGCCCCATAGCGCAGGCATTTGACCGCCTGTTCGCGGAACTCGGCCTCGCCCGCCTTCATCGAGATGGAATTGACGATCGGCTTGCCCTGAACGCATTTCAGACCCGCCTCGATCACCTCCCATTTGGAGGAGTCGATCATCACCGGCACGCGGGCGATGTCGGGCTCGGCCGCGATCAGATTGAGGAAGGTGATCATGGCCTGCTTCGAATCCAGCAGACCCTCGTCCATGTTGATGTCGATGATGGACGCACCGGCCTCGACCTGCTGGCGGGCGACGGTCAGGGCGGCGGGATAGTCGCCCTCGACGATCAGCTTCCTGAATTTGGCCGAGCCCGTGACATTGGTCCGCTCGCCGACGTTGATGAAGGTGGGGCGCACTAGAACTCCAGAACCTGTCTCGCTCGCGGACTCAGACCCTGCTCGCCGAACGGATTGATGATGAGGACGCCGCTGATCTCGGCCCCGTCGGACAGATCCTCGGTCAGAAGCGTGTCCACGCCCGCCTGACGCGCTGAGGCCAGCAGAAGGGCGTCCCAGTACTGAAGCGTCGCAGCGCCTGCCTGCTCAAGGGCCCAGACCGCGGCCTGACGGGTGGGGGGGAAGACCGAAAATGCCCCGATCAGACGCCGCCCGGCCTGCGCGGCCTCTGAAGGTGTCTTACCCATCTTGCGGCGCAGGACGTTGTTCAGTTCACCGACGACCTGAAGGCCAACGATTCCCTGTTTCGCCGCCAGGGCTGCCACCGTAGCTCTCGCGACAGCCTGCTTTTGCGGACTGTCTTCGTCATACAGGTAGGCGAAGACGTTGGTGTCGGCGGAAATCATAGGTCGTACAATTCGTCGCGGGTCCAACGTTCGCCGCGGGAGTGCCCGCCGCCCGCCGTCAACAGGGCCTGCAAGGCCTCGGCCCGAACCTTCGGGTCGGGATCGGCGGGGTAGATCAGCGGCGCGTCAGCGACCTCATCGCCGGGAAGTTCGATCACAACGGTTTCCCCCCGACGTGACGCATACAACTCCTTCCAGAAGGTCTGCATTCGCCCGACGGGACGCAGGCCGGACGTAGGGCGCCCGTCCACCCCGTCGGCCATCTTGCGCCACAGGCCACGGACGCCATCGACGACGAGTTCCAGGTCTTCGCCGCCCTTCAGGGACTGAAGACGCGCGGTGACCCTGCGGTCGCCATGGACGTGTTTGGTCCAGACGACGACGTCTTTTACAGCGGTTTCGGCTTGAGCGCCCATGCCAAATCTCCCTGTCAGCAGCAGAGGAGAATCTAGGGGGTCTATGGGGGGTGTCAATGGGCCCGAGGTGGGGGTATATGGGGTCACGCCACCAGCTCGAACGGTTCGAGCCCCGACAGCCGCATGGCCACCGGCCGCTCCGGGATCTCCCGCGTCGGCAGTTTCGACACCGCCTCGGCCGTGTGCCGGATATGCTCCGGCGTCGTGCCGCAGCAGCCGCCGACGATGTTGACCAGGCCCGAGGCCGCCCATTCCTCGATGAAATGGGCGGTCTGATGCGGTTCCTCATCATACTGGCCCATGGCGTTGGGCAGGCCCGCGTTGGGATAGGCGGCGACCAGGGTGTCGGCCACCCGGCTCAGCTCGGCGATGAACGGCCGCATCAGGTCGGCTCCCAGGGCGCAGTTGAAACCGACGGCGAAGGGCCTGGCGTGGCGCACGCTGTTCCAGAAGGCCTCGGCGGTCTGGCCCGACAGGGTGCGTCCGGACCGATCGGTGATGGTGCCGCTGATCCAGATGGGCAGGGGCTCCATCCCCTCGTCTTCAAGGTCCTTGATGGCCTTGATCGCGGCCTTGCAGTTCAGCGTGTCGGTGATGGTCTCGATCAGATAAAGGTCGACCCCGCCCTCGTTCAGCGCCTTCACCTGATGGCGATAGGCCTCATAGACCTGGTCGAAAGTCACCAGCCGCGCGCCGGGATCGTTCACGTCCGACGACATCGACAGCATCTTGTTCAGCGGCCCGATCGAGCCGGCGGCGAAACGCGGCTTGTGCGGTTCCTTACCCGTCCAGCGGTCGGCCGAGGCGCGGGCCAGCTTCGCGCCTTCCAGATTGATGTCCCAGACCGCATCGGCGTCGAGGTGATAGTCGTCCTGGGCGATGACGGTGGCCGAGAAGGTGTTGGTCTCGCTGATGTCCGCGCCGGCGGCGAAATACTGGTCGTGCAGGTCGGCGATGACATCCGGGCGGGTGATGCACAGGATGTCGTTGTTGCCCTTCATCTGGCCGTTGTGGCTGGCGAAACGGTCGCCGCGGAAATCCTGTTCGGACAGTTCGGCGCGCTGGATCATCACGCCCCATGATCCGTCGAGGACCAGGATGCGTGCCTTGGCGGCGGCGTGGAGGGCAGCGATGCGTTCGGCGCGGGCGGTCATGTCGCGGCCTTCTGTTCCCGAACGCCCAGCACGCGGCAGATCGCATAGACCAGGTCGGCGCGGTTCAGGGTGTAGAAGTGGAAGTCCGAAAATCCCTCCTCCTGCAGCCGGGCGCAGGTCTCGGCGGCGACGGAGGCCGCAAGGAGTTTTCGCGTCTCGGGATCGTCGTCCAGACCTTCGAAATGGGCTGCGAGCCAGGCCGGGATGGCCGCGCCGCATGACGCGCTCATCCGCTGCAATCCTGCGAAGTTCGACACGGGCATGATCCCGGGGAGCAGCGGAATGGTCACACCCGCAGCGCGGATTCGGTCCCGGAACCGCAGGAAGGCGTCGATGTCGAAGAAGAACTGGCTCAGCGCGCGCGTGGCCCCCGCGTCGATCTTGGCCTTCAGCACATCGATGTCGTGCTCGATCGACGGGCTTTCGGGGTGTTTCTCCGGATAGACGCCGATCGAGGTCTGGAACCCGCCGACGCGCTGGATCGCGCGGGCCAGTTCGGTGGCGTTGGCATAGCCGTCGGCGCGGGGCTGATAGACGCCCCCGATGCCGGACCCGCCGCTGACCGCCGATCCGGGTGGATCGCCGCGCAGGGCCACGATGTGGTCGACGCCGATGGCCCTGTAGTCCTGGATGACCTGATCGACCTCCTCGCGGCTGGCCTCGACACAGGTCAGGTGGGCGGCCGGTTTCAGGGTCGTCTCGGTCAGCATCCGCTGGACGGTGCGGTGGGTGCGCTCGCGCGTCGAGCCGCCCGCACCATAGGTTACGGACACGAATTCGGGGTTCAGCGGCTCCAGACGGCGAACGGCCTTCCACAGGGTGGCTTCGGCTTCGTCGGACTTGGGCGGGAAGAACTCGAACGAAACCCGGACCGGATTGCCGTTGTTCCCGGCGCGCGCGACCGGCCCCAGCGGCGACAGTAGCAGGGCGCGGGCGTCCGCGAGTGATGTGGCAGTGGCGGCCATCAGGCAACGCTCCTCTTGGCTGCGGCCGGGCGTGTCGCGGTCCAGATGGTGACGGTCAGGCCTGCGGTATCGGGCGGCAGGGCGATGGAGGCGGAGGCGTCGAGACCGGCGTCTGCCAGCCAGCGGCCGATCTCCTCGTCGGCAAATCCGAGCCGGCGATGCTGATGTTCGTCGCGCAGTTGCTCGAGGTCGTGGGGGGCGAAATCAACGATCAGAAGTTTTCCACCGGGACTGACCAGTCGGGCGGCCTCGGCGACGGCGGCCGCCGGATCGACCAGATAGTGCAGCACCTGATGGACCAGCACGAGGTCGGCGGACTGGCCGGGCAGACGGGTGGCGAAGATGTCGCCGTGGCGCAGTTCGACTCTGTCCAGGCCCGCCTTGACCACATTGGCGCGGGCGATGTTGAGCATGTTCTGGCTCAGATCCAGGCCGATCGACATGCGCGCCCTGGAGCCAAGCAGGGTTAGCATGCGGCCCGACCCGGTGCCCAGGTCGACGACGCGGTCGAACGGGCCGGGCCCGGCCGCGCGGGCGATGGCATTCTCGACCGCCGATTCGGACACATACAGGGACCGGATGCGGTCCCAGCTGGGGGCCACAGTCTCGAAATAGGCGGCGGCGGCGGTCGCGCGTTCATCGCGGACGGCGTTCAGGCGGGCGTGATCCGCCTCGCCCTCGGCATCGTCCAGCAGGTCCAGCACCGTATCGATCAGGCGCCGGGCGTCCACGTCGTGCGAGACTCGATAGAAGACCCTCGCGCCATCGGGAAACCGCTCGATCAGGCCCGCGTCCGTCATCAGTTTCAGGTGGCGGGAAACCCGGGGCTGGCTCTGGTCCAGAACCCGGCTGAGCTCCATCACCGACAGCTCCTCTCCCGCCAGCAACGACAGGATGCGCAGCCGCGTCGGCTCGCCGGCAGCGCGCAGGGCTTCGATTGTATGTTCGGCCGTCAGGGACATGGGAAAATCATATAAGGATATCCTTATATGATTGGAAGCCCGAAAAGGTGGCGTTGTGCCGGGGTTATCGGGGTTTCGGAACGGCGGACCAGGTTCTGAACCCGATGTGGGCCTTTGCCGGAGGGGCGGGCTCCGCCGGCGGATGGTCGGGCAGGGGGGACAGGCGGCGCTTGTTCACATGCGCGGCCGGGGCCTGGGCGATCTGGTCAGGGAACTCGCCGCGGAAGTAAAACCGCTGCCAGGCCTGTTTGATCGTCTCCGGGTCGCCGTTGGCCATGCGCGTGTTGAAGTCGGTCCGGACCTCCATCCACTTGCGATACTGCAGCGCCAGGTCGCCGTCCTCGTCCATCGAGGCGCGGATGGGTCGAAAGGCCTCTATCCTGCGGTGTTCGACCGGTTGAATGAAGCAGAAGGGTTCGTCCTTCTCGAACCGCACGATCCCCGGCGCCGTGAAGCGCCAGTTCATCGTGAAGGGGTAGGGCAGCCAGTCCGTCTCGGTCAGTCCCTCCAGCGCGCCGATCCCGTGCTTGAACCGGTTGGGCACGCCGGAGGCCCGCAATGCCCAGCCGGGCGGCGTGCGGAACAGCCAGCCGGTGTGGAAGGTCACCACGCCTTCGGTGAAGTGCGAGGCGGCGAAATGGTCGAAGAACGCGGCACCGGCATCCGGCCGGAAACGGATCGAATCGGCCCCCATCCGGCCGTCCCACTCGGCCTCGAAACCGAACGGACACAGCAATTCCCACCCGGTGGTGTTGGCCATGGTCAGCGGCAGGCAGCGATACGGGTGGCGACCGGCGAAGTCGTCCATCCAGTCGCGTTCGGGCCGACCGGGCACCAGACGCGGCGGGTCGCGACGCATGGGAAAGCACTCCAGCGTCAGATCCGGTTGTGATCCGGCGTCCGGTGCGGTCTGGCGCGTGATGTCGTCGGTCTGGTCGGTCAAGAGCGGGCTCCGATGAGGCCTCTATCCTCGCGCGTTCGATCAACCTTCCGCAACAGGCGTCAGACTGTCGGGACGACCGGCGTGATCAGGGGTTCGTCCGCTACCGCTGCGGCCAGGTTGCGCATCAACAGGCCCAGCATGCCCTGCACCGCCTCGGTCGTGGCCCCGGCCGTGTGCGGCGTCAGGACGGTGTTGGGCACGTCGGCCCAGCGCGCCGCATCGACAGGCTCGGTCTCGAAGACGTCCAGCGCCGCCTGACCCAGGGTGCCGGACCGCAGGGCCGCGATCAGGGCCTCCTCGTCCACGATCTGTCCCCGTGCGACGTTGACCAGAAGCCCGTTCGGGCCAAGCGCCCTGAGCACCTCGGCCGAGATCAGGCCCCGGTTCGTCTCGTCAGCCCGGCAGGCGACGACCAGTATGTCGCTGTTTCGCGCGAGTTCCAGCAGACTGGCGTTGCGGGGCCAGGGCGAGGGTTTGTCGCGTGGCCCCCACCAGGCGACCTCGCAGCCCATCACCTGCACCCGGCGTGCGACGGCGTCGCCGATCAGGCCCAGGCCGACAATTCCGACCCGCTGACCCTTCATGGACGGTGTCATCAGCCGGCTTTCCATTCGCCAGTTGCCGTCCCTCAGTGTGCGGTCGCCCGCGAGGATCTTTCGGCGGGCCGCCAGAATCAGTCCCAGCGCATGATCGGCCACGTCCTCGTGATTGACGGCGGGCGCATGGGTGACCGGCAGGCCTCGCGCGGCGCACCAGTCCAGATCGATGCCGTCATAGCCCGACGTGAAGCAGGCGATGAGCTTCAGGTTCGGCAGACGCTCCAGCACGGCCGTATCCAGCGGCGCTTCGCCGATCACGACGACGGCCTGGATGTCAGCCTGGGCCTCGACCGGCGGGCCTTCCCAGAGCCGAAACACGCGATAGGCGGTTTCCAGAAATGGTGTCAGCAGACCCAGGGCGGGCTGCATGATCAGGACGGCGGGACGATGCGGCATGGCTGTGCTTCTAGACTTGACGCTGTTCAGGAACCAGTCGGCGGTCAGGAAAAAGAGGGTCGCCGAACACCGTGCAAGGCGTCTAGGCTGGATCAGGACGGCGGTTCGCCCGCCCAGGGAGCTCTCATGAAAGTCATCACCGCATCGTTCCTCGCCGTCGCGCTTCTGACCGGGTGCAGCGCCACCGCCCGTGGATTGGAAGGAGGGACCGGAGCGATGCCCGTGAACGGCGATGTCGAAGGGGTGAAGGGCGGGGAGACCCGGTTGCGCGTCGGACAGACGATGGCGGTGGCGCTCGATAGCAACAGCACCACCGGATACCAGTGGCAGGTGTCCGATGTCGAAAGCGGCATCCTGACGCCCGGCACCCCCTTCGGTGAGGAGATCGTCGAGCCGCACGCCCCCGGGATGGTCGGCGTGGGCGGCACGACGCACTGGCGCTTTTTCGCAGCGCGCCCCGGCACCGCGACCCTGACCTTCACCTATCGACGCGCCTGGGAACAGGGGACGCCGCCCGCCCGGACGGAGACCTATCGCGTCGTCGTCCGGTGAAACCGCCGCGGCAATCCGTGGCCGGGCGGCGTGGACAGGGCGGGGCCGGTCGATCATAGACGCGGAGTGACTCCTGCCGCCGCACCCGTCCGTCGCCTCGATCTGGACTGGATCCGGGTGTCCGCTTTCGGGCTGCTGATCCTGTATCACGTCGGCCTCGCCTATGCGCCCTATGACTGGCACGTCCACAGCCGTCACACCTTCGAATGGATGCGCGAGGGCGTGCTGGTCACCAATCCGTGGCGACTGACGCTGTTGTTTCTGGTTTCGGGGGCTGCGCTTCGGTTCATGACCGCGCGCCGGAGCGCCGGACAGGTGGCCCGGGCCCGGGCCGAGCGTCTGATCCCGCCCCTTTTGTTCGGGACCCTGGTCCTGGTGCCGATCCAGTCGTGGATCGAGGCCTTGGACAAGGGCGGCTGGTCCGGCAATTTCGCCGCCTGGTGGTGGCACGAGTTCAGCCTGTCGGGCCTCGGCGACGGCGTTCCTGTCAACCATCTGTGGTTCATCGTCTATATCGCGGTCTACAGCGGGGTCGTGGTGCTGATGATGATGCGCCCGATGCTGCTGGCGCGGGCCGAAGCGGTGCTGGCGCAGGCTTTGGCTGGCTGGCGGGTGGTTGTCGTGCCGATGGCCTATCTGGTCTTCATCCGCCTGGCGGTGTTTCCGCTGATCGGCGTGACCAACACCCTGACCCATGACTGGTACAATCATGCCCTGTCCCTGGGCGCCTTCCTGTTCGGCTTTCTGGTCGTGCGGCAGGAGTCCGTGTGGCGCGATCTGGAGCGATATCGCTGGCTCGGCCTGGGCATCGCCGGCCTGGCCCTGCCCGTCATGATGCTGCAGACCGCGCATCCGGGGGGAGGGGCCTTCTGGGGCGTGCCGCGAAACCTGGTTTTCGCGATCGACCAGTGGGCCGTGATCTGCACCATCCTGGGGTTCGGCAGCCTGTACCTGCGCCAGCGCGACAGCCGCGTGTTGCGGTATCTCAGCGACGCGGTCTTCACCTGCTATCTGGCCCACCAGACGATCCTGGTGGTGGGACTGTGGTTCATCGGCCCCCTGGGTTGGGCCGCGCCCCTGGAGGCCGGCGTTCTGACCGTCATCACGATCGGCGGCAGTCTGGCGATCTACGAGATCGTGCGCCGGATTCCGCTGATCCGCCCGATCTGGGGGCTCAAGCCATCCACGGCTGCGCGGCCGGTCGCTGCGGCCGTGATTGCGGTCCGACCGGACAAGGCGTGATGACCCTCGCGGCCATCGACCGGCGCAAGGTCGCGCGGACGCTGCTGTCCGTCGGGGTGGCCGCACCGCTCGTGGCGCTCCTGGCCGTGCTTGTCGCCGCCGCCTGCTACGCCGACTTCGATCATGCCCGTCAGTATCTCAGCGAACTGGGCGGCGCGACGGCGACCTATCCGGTGATCTTCAACGCCGGGGTCCTGTTCGCCGGGGTCATGACGGGGTTCGCGGGTGGGGGCTTCGGGCTGGCCGTCGTGATCCTGACCCGCTCGGTCGTATCGGCGGTCCTGATCGGTCTGCTGTTCGTGCTGGCGGGGATCGGCCTCGTGATTTCCAGCCTGTACGCATGGCCGGACCCGCGACACATGGCCATCAACCTGGGTCTGGGGATCCAGCTGGCGCCGGTGTTCCTGCTGTTTGCCTTGCGGAACGCAGCAGGGTTCCTTCGTCTCAAACAGTTCCTGCTCGCCGCCTTCCTCGCCATGGTCGTGCTGACGGTCATGACCAAACACATGATCTTTCCCGGAACAGTCAACGATTTCAACGTCGGCTACTGGGAACGGGCCTTTGCCATCGTGCTGGTCGGGTGGGTTGGCGTGGCGGCCTGGCTTCTCGGCAGAGCCCTGGATTCCGACACCGCATCGATCGACGACGCCTGATCGCCCAAGAAAAATCACGCGATCACCATTCCGTGATTGAAAATCGCGCAAGAGTGATTGAAAGTGCCCGCGATGTTGCATCGCAACAACCGCGTCCGGTTGGTGCCTTGCGACCCGAAAGGGAGCTTCCATGAGCGGCCAAGGCTCGACGGCACGTGTCTATCAGTCCGATGACCAGGTCGAGATCTTTTCGGCCTTCACCGGTGTCAGCGGCTGGCTGCCTGAGCAGGCCCCGCTTGCGATGCCGCGCCAGACGTTCGACGACGCCGACCGTCAGGTGACCGCTCGCCTAGAGACGCGTCCGGACGGGCTGCTGACCCGTCGGTTCATCGTCTTCGGGGCCACGGTCGTCGTGGCTCTGCTGGCCCTGATCGCGCCCGTGATCTTGTGCGCGCGCGAAGGGTTTCAGCCGCTCGAGATCCTGGCCCTGGCCATCTTCGCCGTCCTGATCCTGGCCATCGCCTGCTGGTTCTGCAGCACCTTCGCGGGCCTCGTGGTCATGCTGACGGGCCGCGAGCAGGACGACATGGATTTCGCGCCCTATCCGCCGCTGCCGACGCGCCGGACGGCCTTGCTGATGCCGCTCTACAACGAGGACGCCCGCGCGGCCCTGGCCCGCCTCGGCGCGCTCGATGCCTCCCTGGCCCGCCTGGGGGCTTCGGACGCCTTCGACCTGTTCGTGCTCAGCGATTCGACAAGGGACGAGGCCGCCATTGCCGAACTGTCAGCCTGCATGGCCCTGCGCGCTCACGCCGGCAGCCAGCTCTACTATCGCCGCCGGACCGAGAACATCGAACGCAAGGCCGGCAACATCGCCGACTGGACCCGCACCTTCGGCGGTGCCTACGACTTCATGATCGTGCTGGATGCCGACTCGACCATGGCCGGCGAGACCGTGCTGCGTCTGGTCGACGCCATGGAGCGCAACCCCGGCGTCGGCCTGATCCAGACCGCCCCGACCATCATCAAGGCCCAGACCCTGTTCGCGCGCGTGTCCCAGTTCGGCGTGCGCCTGTACGGCCGCGTCGCGGCTGCCGGCCTCGCCTGGTGGGCGGGTTCGGAGGCCAGCTACTGGGGCCACAACGCCATCCTGCGCACCCGCGCCTTCGCCGACTGCGCCGGCCTGCCCGAGCTTGAGGGCCGCAAGCCCTTCGGTGGCCACATCATGAGCCACGACGTCGTCGAGGCCGCCCTGCTGCGCCGCGCGGGCTGGGCCGTTCACGTCACGGCCGCTCTGGACGGCAGCTGCGAAGAGACGCCGCCGACCCTGACCGACTTCATCCGCCGTGATCACCGCTGGTGCCAGGGCAATCTGCAGCATCTGGCCCTGATCGGTGCCCCGGGTCTGAACCCCATCAGCCGCTTGCAACTGGCCATGGGCTGCATGGCCTATCTGTCGTCGCCGCTGTGGCTGGCCTCGCTGATCGTCGGCATGGCCATGCAGCTGCAGGGTCCGGTCGACTGGACGTCGTTCTTCTACATCCTGAACCCCCAGTTCTCGCCCTTCATGCTGGCTTCACTGCTGGGTGGCGTGATGCTGATGGGGCCCAAGCTGATGGGCTTTATTCTGGTCCTGACCCGTCCCGGCGAGCGCAAGGCCTTCGGCGGCACCCGTCAGATCCTCAAGGGCATGGCGCTGGAGATCGCCCTGTCGGCCGCCCTGGCCCCCATCCTGATGGTTGCCAACACCATCGCCGTCATCAAGATCGTCAGCGGCCATGACGCCGGCTGGTCGGCCCAGCAACGCAGCGCCGATGGCCTGGCCTGGAAGGATGCCTTCACCGCCATGCGCTGGCAGATGGTCACGGGCGTGATGTTCGCGGCCGGCCTGTTCATCCGTCCCGACCTGGCGACCTGGTTCGCCCCGATCGTCCTGCCGCTGCTGTTCGCCGCCCCGATCGCCGTCTTCACCTCGCGCCGCGCCGTGGGCGAGGCCTTCGGCCGCAAGGGCTGGATGGTCACCCCGGACGAGGACGCGGTCGCGGTGTCGCCTGCCGTGCTGTTCCCGGCGACGCGCCCGGTGGCCGAGATCGAACCGGCTCGCGCCTTCGGCTGATCCCGGCGTTCTGACGCGAAAAAGAAAAGGGGACCGGGCCGCAGCCCGGTCCCCTTTTTTGTTTTCAGGTCCGGAGCCTTACCGCCCGAACTTCTGGAACTTGATCCGATGCGGGATCAGGGCGTCGGTGCCGAGGCGGCGCTTCTTGTCCTCTTCATAGGCTTCGAAATTGCCCTCGAACCATTCGACGTGGCTGTCGCCCTCGAAGGCCAGGATGTGGGTGGCCAGACGGTCGAGGAACCAGCGGTCGTGGGAGATGACCACGGCGCAGCCGGCGAACTCCTCCAGCGCCTCTTCCAGGTTCTGAAGGGTCTCGATGTCCAGGTCGTTGGTCGGTTCGTCGAGCAGGATCAGATTGCCGCCGGTCGCCAGGGTCTTGGCCAGGTGGACGCGGTTGCGCTCACCGCCCGACAGCTGACCGACCTTCTTCTGCTGGTCGCCGCCCTTGAAGTTGAAGCTGCCGACATAGGCGCGGGTGTTGATCTCGCGCTTGCCGACCATCATCACATCGGTGCCGCCACTGATCTCTTCCCAGATGGTCTTATTCGGGTCCAGCGCGTCGCGCGACTGGTCGACATAGGCCAGCTTGACCGTCTCCCCCACCTTGATGCTCCCGCCGTCCGGCGTTTCCTGGCCGGTGATCAGCTTGAACATGGTCGATTTGCCGGCGCCGTTCGGGCCGATGACGCCGACGATGCCGTTGGGCGGCAGCTTGAAGGTCAGGTTGTCGAACAGCAGCTTGTCGCCATACGACTTCTGCAGCCCCTCGACCTCCAGCACGACATTGCCCAGACGCGGTCCGGGCGGGATCTGGATGTGGGCGTGGGTCTGGGCCCCGCGCAGGCTCTCCTGCTCGGTCACCATCCGCTCATAGGCCGCCAGACGCGCCTTGGACTTGGCCTGACGGGCCTTGGCACCGGAGCGCACCCATTCCAGTTCGCGGGTCAGGGCGCGCTGACGGGCCTCGGATTCCGATTGCTCCTGGACGACGCGCTTCTGCTTCTGCTCCAGCCAGCCGGAGTAGTTGCCCTCGTAGGGAATGCCCTTTCCGCGATCGAGCTCCAGCGTCCACTTGGTCACCAGGTCCAGGAAATAGCGGTCGTGGGTCACCAGGATGACGCAGCCCGGGAAGGCCTCCAGGTGGTGCTGCAGCCAGGCGACGCTCTCGGCGTCGAGGTGGTTGGTCGGTTCGTCCAGCAGCAGCATGTCGGGCTTGGACAGCAGCAGGCGCGCCAGGGCGACGCGGCGCTTTTCGCCGCCGGACAGGTTGGTCACCGCCCAGTCATCGGGCGGGCAGCGCAGGGCGTCCATGGCCATCTCGATGCGGCTGTCGATGTCCCAGACGTCGCCGGCGTCGATCTTCTCCTGGAGCGAGGTCATCTCCTCCATCAGTTCGTCGGAGTAGTTTTCGGCCATCTCCATGGCGATGGCGTTGAAGCGATTGACCCACTGCTTCTCCTCGCACCAGGCCTCGACGTTCTCGCGGACATTCAGGGCCTCGTCCAGGTGGGGTTCCTGTTCCAGATAGCCGCGTTTGACGCCGTCGGCGGCCTTGGCCTCGCCGCTGAACTCCGGGTCGATGCCGGCCATGATCTTCAGCAGGGTCGATTTGCCCGAGCCATTGACCCCGACGACGCCGATCTTGGCGTCGTTGTAGAAGCTCAGCCAGATGTTCTCGAAGATCTTCTTGCCGCCGGGAAAGGTCTTGGTCAGACCCTGCATCTGGAAAATGTATTGCTGCGCCATGAGGTGCGGTGCGCCCTGTCGTCAAAATCGGATGGGAGGTAGGGGCGCGATGTAGCGACCCGCGCGCCGGGTGGCAAATGACCTGGGCCATCGGCACGGCGGATTGAAGGCGGATCAGGCGATCTACCAGCGAAACACGAACCGTCCCGCGATGGCTCCGATGCCCGTCGCCAGCCCCATGCCCAGCGAATACCAGACGGCGACGAACGGCGCCGTGTGTTCGGGGCAGTGCAGTCCGTACAGGGTCGTGGCCAGCCCGGCCGTCAGGAGCCCGGCGGCCGCCCCCGCCAGAGCGGGGCGCGTCGGCGCGAAGGCGCGGGCGGTCCAGAAGACGAACGGGGCCGCCAGGGCGCTGAGCAGCAGGATGTTGGGCGCGCAGACCCGGGCGCTGTCGCCCATCAGGGCGGGCATCCGTTCCGGCATCGGCATGGTGACCAGCTCGAAGATCGCGAGCGCCGCGACGGCCGCCAGCAGGGCGGCCAGAACCATCAGCGGCGCTTTCGCGCTCGCACCGGGACGGCCAAGACGCGCCAGCAGCCAGAAGGCGGCGAAAGCCAGGCCGCCCGTATAGGCCGCCTTGGCCCAGAAGGTCGGGCCGATCATGGCGGTGGCCAGATCGCTGCGGAACCCGAGCCAAAGCCCGACGCCGGCCAGCACCGCGAGGCCGGCGGGGATCAGCCGCAGCAGCAGGCGGCGCTCGATCTCGCGGCGGCCGGACGGCGGCAGGTCGACGGCCAGGGCGTCGATCAGGTCTTCAGTCTTCATGGTCGCCTCCGTCGGGGGACGCGGGCGCAAAGCGGGCGTTCAGGGATTTCAGGCTGCGGTGGATACTGACCTTGGCCGCGGTCAGGGTGTAGCCGTGATTGGCGGCGGCCTCGGCGACGGTCAGGCCCTTCAGGCGGACGTCCTCGATCAGGCGGCGCTGGCGGGCGGGCAGCAGGGACAGGCAGCGCGACAGGTCGGCCCGGGTCGCGCCGTCCTCCACCGTATGGTCGGCGAACAGCTCCGACGCCTCGTCCAGCGGATGCGTCGGGCGGCGGCCGCGTCGGCGCAGATGGTCGATCAGCTTGTGCCGCGCGATCGCATAGGCCCATCCGCTGAAGGGCTGGTTGCGGTCCCAGGTCGTCCGCTTGGCATGGATGGCGATCAGGGTTTCCTGCACCAGGTCCTCGGCATCCGCCCCCCCGTCGAACAGCCGACGGGCGAAGAAGGGCCGCAGATGCGCGCCCAGATCGGTCAGCAGCACGCGCCACGCGCTCGCGTCGCCATCGAGGCCACGCAGCATGAGGGACTGAAGATGCGCTTCGCGGTCGGTCACGGTCACCGGGAGGTTCGTGCGGGACGCGGGGAAGGTTACACCGGCCTCAGAGCATGTAACCCCCGTCCACGACAAGCGCAGAACCGGTCATGGAGCGGGCGGCGGGCGACAGCAGGAAGGCGATCTGGCCTGCGATCTCGTCGGGTTTGGCATAGTGACCCAGCGGTGTGGCGAAACTGGCCATCCTGTCGAAGGCGGCCTGTTCCGATCCGGTTTCCGCGACCAGGTCGCTGAAGGCCGGAACACTCTGCCAGATCGGCGTTTCGACCCCGCCGGGCAGGATTGCATTGACCCGGATGCCCCGCATCGCGCCCTCCCTTGCAGCCACGCGGGCCAGTTGAAGTCCGGCGGCCTTGGATGCGCCATAGGCGGCCGTGCCCGGCTGTGCCTTGACGGCAGAGGCGGAGGACACCACCACCACCGACCCTCCATCCCGCAAGAGGCGCAGGGCCGTTCGCAGCGTCAGGAACGTGCCGTCCAGGTTCACGGACAGGACCGATCGCCAGGCCTCAAGCGAAAGCTCGGCGATGGACCCTGCGTCGGAAACACCCGCATTGGCCACAACGCTGTCCAGTCCGCCCCACTGGTGCCTGACGGTATGTTCTATGCCATCCCAGCCGTCTTCGCTGAGAATGTCCTGATGGCACAGATGGAGGGCGATCCCCGAGGCCTGCTCCAGCTCGTCACCAAGGGCATGAAGCGCCTCGCCGTTCCGGTCGACCAGCACCAGTGCCGAGGCGCCATCTGCGGCCAGACGTCTGGCCGTCGCCGCACCGATGCCGGACGCGGCCCCGGTGACGAGGCAGACGCCGGGAAAGGTTGCGCGTGCGGCGGGTTCGGCGTCAGGCATAGTTGAAACTGATGGAGATTCGGTCGGACCTGGCCGCGTTCATCGGCACCTCGTGCCGCAGCCAGCTTTCCCACATCAGCACGGTGCCGGCCCGGGGAGCCAGATAGACGAACGGCTGCTCGGACTGCGGCGCATCGGGATCGACGCCGGGGCGGGCCATCATCATCGGCAGGCGGGGATCCTCCAGCTTCAGGGCCGAGGCGCCGTCGGGGACCTCGACATAGACGGTGCCGGACAGGAAGGCGTGCGGATGGATATGGCCGGAATGGCCCCCACCGGGCTTCAGGATATTGACCCACATGGTGTCGAGCCGGGGCTTCCTGGCCAGGTCGAAATTCAGAGCACGGGCATAGGCCAGGGCGTGGCGGTCCAGATGCTTCTTCAGCTCGGCGAACTCGGGCAGGCGCTGGGGCAGGTCGTTCAATGAGCCGTAGGAGGTATAGCCGCGATAGCCGTGCGCCTTGCACCAGGCCCGGCCGGCCCCGTCCTCGATGGCCAGCATGCGGCAGGCGTCGGAAAGGCCGGCGTTGAAGGATTCGAACCCCGGTGTGGCGGCCAGGGTGGCCTCATAGACCTGGGTGACGAAGAGGGGGCGCAGGGACATGGACGTCTCTTAGCCTCTCCCTCCCCCTCGGGGGAGGGCAGATCGCACAGCGAGCGGGTGGGGCGGGCAGGGCGATCTATCCTGCGTTCCGGCCGTGTCCCCCGTGCCGTGCCCGGGCGGGGAGGGACAGGATCAGGGCTCGACGATCTCACCGTCCTTGATCACCAGCCGGACCCTGCGAACGGCAGCGATCCGGGTGGTCGGGTCCCCCTCGACGGCCACGAGGTCCGCCAGCAGACCGGGCCGGATCGCTCCGCGATCGGTCAGGTCGAAGATCGCGGCATTGCCCGAGGTTGCGGCGATCAGAACCTCGGCGGCGGGCATCCCGGCGGCCACCATGAGTTCCATCTCGAGTGCATTGTCGCCATGGGCATAGACCCCGACGTCACCCCCCATGCAGATCGCGACCCCGGCGGCGCGGGCGGCTGCGAAGGCTTCCCGCTTGGTCAGGACGTTCTGCGGCGCGGGCTCGGCCCCGTCCCAGCCGCGATAGCGGGTGATCGATTCGGTCGCCGCCAGGGTGGGGCACAGGGCCGTGCCGTGCCGGGCCATTAGGCGGAAAATCTCCGGTGTTCCTGCATCGCCGTGTTCGAGGGTGTCGGCACCGGCGAGGATCGCGCGACGCATGCCCTCGGCTGTTCCGGCATGGACCGCGACCTGACGGCCTGCGGAATGGGCGGCCTCGACCGCCTCGGTCAGTTCGGCTTGCGAGAAGGTCGGGCGGCTGGGTTCGCCGGGACCCCAGCGATAGTCGGCATACAGTTTGATCAGGTCGGCTCCGGCCCCGATCTGGCTGCGGACCACGCGGACCAGGTCCGTGCCGTCGGCCTCCTCGGCCCCCAGCGGCACCTCGACGCCGGGCTCGAATCCCTTTGGCCCGTAGGCCCCGGTGGCAACGATCGCCCGGGTGGCGACCAGCATGCGCGGCCCCGGCACGATGCCTTCATTGATCGCGCGGCGCAGTCCGACATCGGCATAGCCCGCGCCCTCGGTGCCCAGGTCGCGCACGGTGGTGAAGCCGGCCATCAGGGTGGCGCGTGCATGATTCACGGCCCGCGCGGTCCGCAGGGCAAGCGGCTCGTGCAGCACCTGATCGTCCCACGGCGTCTCGTTGTACGGGTGCAGGAACAGGTGCGAATGACCCTCGATCATCCCCGGCATCAGGGTCTGGCCCGGCAGGTCGATGACGCGAGCGTCGGCAGGGACCGCGACGTCCGGGCCGGCGGCCTCGATCCGGTTCCCGCGCAGCAGGACAGTCCACCCCGCATGAGGGCGGGGATCGACGCCGTCGAAGACCCGGTCGGGGCGCAGCAGCAACGCCTCCTGTGCCTGTGCGGGCAGGGCGAACAGAAGGGCGGCGAGGAAAAGGATCAGGCGCATGGGTGATTGATGCGCGGCCGGGCGCGGCCTGGCAACGGGTCCGTACATCGTGTCCGATTCTGACGCATCGTCCGGTTATGCTGCACGCTTCCATCCGGCCACGGCCGCCGCCCTGGAGAAGTTGGAGTCGCTTTTTTCGTCCGGGAGACTCCAGGTCCTCAGGTGGTCACAGGGCGATATCCGCTTCGCCGCGGAGAATCGCCTCCACCTCGGCGGTATGCTTGGCCCCGGACCGGTCGTGCAGGACGAGGGCGGGCAGCAGCCGCAAGGGGGCGCGGCCGCCGCGGATGGCCTGGATCAGGACCCGCTTCGCAGGCTGGTCCGCGAACGGCTGGATCGGCTGGATGGCGAACGACCCGCAACGCTCGCCCAGCAGGGCCAGCAGGTCGGCCAGGCGGTCAGCGCGGTGGATGATCACGATCCGGCCGCCGTCGCGGGTGCCGTCGGTCAGGAATCGCGTCCAGACCGCCAGTCCGTCGTCGGCGATCCAGGCGCTGCGTTTCGCGGGGGAGGGCGCGCGAAGGGCGGCTTCGTCATCGAAGAAGGGGGGATTGCTGACGGCCCAGTCGAACCGGGCGAGTTCCAGCGCCGCGAAACCGGCGGCGACGTCGCCGTGGCTCACGACCATCCGGTCTTGCAGGCCGTTCAGGATGACGTTCCGCCCACCCAGATCGACCGCCGCCGCGTCGCGCTCGACCCCGGTCAGCAGAACGCCGGACCGGCGCGCTGCGATCTGGGTCAGGACGGCACCGACCCCGCATCCGGCTTCCAGCACCCGCTCGCCCGGCCTCGCCGGCACGGCCGCGGCCAGCAGGGCGGCGTCCATCCCCGCGCGATAGCCGTCGCGGGCCTGCAACAGACGAACCCTTCCGCCCAGCAGGGCGTTCTCGGTGGGTTCGGCGGGCGGCTGGGCCTCGGACGGTGGAGATGCGACGGTCACGCGGCTTGACCCCTCATGGTGGCGTCACCATTGTCCGGCGGATCGGTTTGCTGCAAGCGGGCGCGATAAGGAAGCGGCGTCTCCTCCCCGATGCCGCGTTTGAGAGAGATTTCCGTTGGATGCCGTCACTTTGACCGCGCCCCGAGCCCATCCCGTCCGGGACCGGGGCGATGCCGAGGCCCTGGCCCGGCTGGCCAAGGTCGATATGGCGGCTGTTGATGCCCTGATCCTGGACCGGATGCAGTCCAGCGTGCCTGTGATCCCGCTGCTGGCCGAGCATATCGTCTCCGCGGGTGGCAAACGCCTGCGGCCCTTGCTGACGATCGCGGCGGCCCGCTCGGTCACGGCGGGCCGTCCCGAAGCCGATCTGACGGCCGCATTGAAGCTGGCGGCCTCCGTCGAGTTCATTCACACCGCCACCCTTCTGCACGATGACGTCGTGGACGGGTCCGAACGCCGTCGCGGCAAGGTCGCGGCCCATCTGATCTGGGGATCGGCCACCAGCGTGCTGGTCGGCGACTTCCTGTTCGCCCGCGCCTTCGAGCTGATGGTCGAGACCGACCAGATTCGCGCCCTCGGCATTCTGGCCCAGGCGTCCAGCGTGATCGCCCAGGGCGAGGTGCTGCAACTGACTCGGGCGCACGACCTGAACCTGGATCAGGAAACCTATCTGCGGATCATTTCGGCCAAGACCGCCGAACTGTTCGCCGCCGCCGCCGAATCCGGTGCCGTCGGCGTTGGCGCGGACCAGACGACCACGTCGGCACTGCGCGCCTATGGGCTCAACCTGGGTCTCGCCTTCCAGCTGGCCGACGACGCGCTCGACTACGGCGGGTCGTCGGAGGCCTTGGGCAAGAACGCGGGTGACGACTTCCGCGAAGGCAAGGTGACCATGCCGCTCCTGCTGGCTGTGGCCCGCACGCGCGGCCGGGAAGACGCCTTCTGGGACCGCACCATCAACGGCAATCAGCGTACCGATGACGATTTCCGCCGCGCGCGCGAACTGATCGTGGGTACGGGTGCGGTGTCGGCCACGCTGGATACCGCCGGCGAATACGCCGACGCCGCCAAGGCTGCGCTGAAGATCCTCCCGAACGGGGATTGGCGCGCGGCGCTGGAAAAGCTCGCCGACTTCGCCGTCAGCCGGGCCAGCTGATCGGCAGCCCTGACTATCTGAGACTCGCTGCGAACCGTTGGATGCGGGCGCAGGCGTCCTCCAGCACCGCTTCCGATGTCGCATAGCTGATCCGGAAATAGGGGCTGAGGCCGAACGCCGCCCCCTGAACCACCGCCACGCCCTCGGCTTCCAGCAGGGCCGAGGTGAAGACCTCGTCGTCGCTGATGACCGTGCCATCCGGGGTCGTCTTGCCGATCAGCCCTTCGATCGACGGATAGACGTAGAACGCCCCTTCCGGATTGGGGCAGCGGATGCCGGTCGCCTGGTTCAGCATGGAGACGACGAGATCGCGCCGCTTCTCGAAGGCGGCCCCACGCTCGGCGATGAAGTCCTGGGTCCCGTTGAGCGCCTCGACGGCCGCCCACTGGCTGATCGACGACGGGTTTGACGTCGTCTGGCTGGCGACCTTGCGCATCAGGTCGATCAGGGGCTTGGGGCCGCCCGCATAGCCGATGCGCCAGCCGGTCATGGCATAGGCCTTGGACACGCCGTTGACGGTCAGGGTGCGGTCGTAGAGGTCCGGCGCGATCTGGGCGATCGTCGTATATTCGAATTCGCCATACGTCAGGTGTTCATACATGTCGTCGGTCAGCACCCAGACCTGCGGATGGCGGCGCAGGACATCGGCCAGGGCCTCCAGCTCGGCGCGGGTATAGGCAGCCCCGGTCGGGTTGGACGGACTGTTCAGGATCAGCCATTTGGTGCGGGGCGTGATCGCGGCCTCCAGAACCTCGGGCCGCAACTTGAAGCCGTCGGACTCCTCGCCTGTGACAAACACCGGCTCGCCACCCGCCAGAAGGACCATGTCGGGATAGCTGACCCAGTAGGGGGCCGGCACGATGACCTCGTCGCCCGCGTTCAGGGTGGCGAGGAGGGCGTTGTAGATCACCGGCTTGCCGCCCGAGGCGACATGGATCTGGGCCGGCGTGTAGGTCAGGCCGTTCTCCCGCGCGAACTTGGCGACGATCGCCGCCTTCAGCTCGGGCGTACCGTCGACGTCGGTGTATTTCGTTTCGCCGCGCTGGATGGCGGCGATGGCGGCGGCCTTGATATTGTCCGGCGTATCGAAATCAGGCTCCCCGGCCCCCAGGCCGATGACGTCGCGCCCGGCCCGTTTCAGCTCCCGGGCCTTGGCCGTGACGGCGAGGGTCGCCGAGGGCTGGACGCGGGCGAGGGCGGCAGATTGCAGGTCGGACATCGGCGATTCCCGGGGAGAGCGGTGCCTCGTCTTACGCAGTTGCGAAACCGGGATCAAACGGCAAGGCTCGCTCTTGGGGCCGGCACGGTGGTATGCGCAGGCGACCATGCGGCGCATCCTCGACTTCATCCTGAACATGGAAGGCGCCCGGTGGCGGGCGCTGCTGGCCAGCGTGCTGCTGCTTGCAGCCGTGGCCGCCTTGTTCGCCGTCGGCAAGGCCTCGCTGGGGCTGGAGGCCGAGGGGCGGCTGGAGGCCTGGCTGCAGGGCTTCAACGACGGACCGCTCGGATTCGCGGCTGTGGTCGTGGTGTTCGTGGTCTCGGCCTTCCTGGGCGTGCCGCAGTTCATCCTGATCGCCGCCAGCGTCGTGGCCTTCGGTCCATGGTCGGGGTTCGCCTATAGCTGGATTGCGACGGTGGTGTCGGCAGGCGTGACCTACTGGTTGGGGCGTGGCCCCACTGCGCGGGCGGTCGAGAAGCTGGGCGGGCGAACGACCGGGCGTCTCGCCCGGTTCGTTGGCAAGAACGCCTTCTACGCCAGCTTCATGATCCGTAATGTGCCGTCGGCTCCGTTCATCGTCGTCAACATGGCCTTCGGGGCCGCGAGGGCCTCGTTTCCGGCCTTCCTGGCGGGATGCGCGCTCGGCGTCCTGCCCAAGACGGCCCTGGTCGCCTTTTTCGGCGGGTCCTTCATGTCGGCGGTTCGCGGCGACGGCGTCTGGACCTCCGCCATTCTGGCGGGCGTGGCGGTGGTATGGCTGGGCCTGATGCTGGCCGTGCGAGAGATCGTGAAGCGCCGCGAAAACCGGCCCGATTAACCAAAATCGCGGACTGCGGAGGGCCTGCGGATCGACCGTTCGGAAACTTGCGCAGAAACCCAGGCGCAGCCGTCACCCGGTCGTGATCGCGGCGGTGACTTCGCGCGGCATCGGGGCTTGTAATCGCCTGTCCATGCGGGCAAACGAGCGCACAGCCGGTCAGGCGAGGACGATCAGGAAATCCGACGCGTGTGGGGATACGCATCGGACGGGGCGTCGCCGAAGCCGGATGATTTGCAGCGCCTTGAAGGCCCCAACCGAACGGTAACCGACCCCCATGAGCTTCTCCCTTTTCGGCGCCATCTCCAACGACATTGCGATGGACCTCGGGACCGCCAACACCCTGATCTATATGAAGGGCAAGGGCATCGTTCTGAACGAGCCCTCGGTCGTGGCGCTCAGAAACGTCGGTGGACGCAAGATCGTGCATGCCGTCGGTATCGAAGCCAAGCAGATGCTGGGCCGCACGCCCGGCCACATGGAAGCCATCCGCCCGATGCGCGACGGGGTCATCGCCGACTTTGAAGTCGCCGAGGAGATGATCAAGCACTTCATCCGCAAGGTTCATAACCGCAAGGGCTTCGTGAACCCCAAGATCATCGTCTGCGTGCCCTCGGGCGCGACGGCGGTCGAGCGCCGCGCGATCAACGACAGCTGCCTGAACGCCTCGGCCCGCCGCGTGGGCCTGATCGACGAGCCGATGGCCGCCGCGATCGGTGCCGGCCTGCCGATCCACGAACCGACGGGTTCGATGGTCGTCGACATCGGCGGTGGCACCACCGAGGTGGCCGTGCTGTCGCTGTCGGGCATCGTCTATTCGCGTTCCGTCCGCGTGGGCGGCGACAAGATGGACGACAGCATCATCAGCTACATGCGTCGCAACCATAACCTGCTGATCGGCGAGACGACCGCCGAGCGCATCAAGAAGGACATCGGCACCGCCCGCATCCCGGCCGACGGCGAAGGCCTGTCGATCGAGGTCAAGGGCCGCGACCTGATGCAGGGCGTGCCCCGCGAGGTTCGCATCTCCGAACGCCAGGCCGCAGAAGCCCTGGCCGAGCCGGTCTCGCAGATCATCGATGCCGTCAAGGTGGCGCTTGAGGCGACGCCACCGGAACTGGCCGCCGACATCGCCGACAAGGGCATCATGCTGACGGGCGGCGGAGCGCTGCTGCGCGGTCTGGACGCCGAGATCCGCGATCACACCGGCCTGCCGGTTTCGGTCGCCGACGATCCGCTGTCCTGCGTGGCCATCGGTTGCGGTCGCGTTCTGGAGCATCCGCGCTGGATGAAGGGCGTGCTGGACTCCGCGCTTTAGGGCCAGCCGCAAGCCTCGCTGCAAATCCCCGTGATTGCAGCGAATTCGCCAGTTTCATTGTGGCTCGCTTTTTGCGATAGGCTGCGTACAGCGGCGGGGGGCGTCCCGCCGATTCTGACTCTTTTTGGGAAGGCAGGCCGTGGCGTTTCGCGACGGACCGTTCGATCAGTTCAAGGTGCCGCTGGTGTGGACCGCCGCGGTCGTGGTCGTGGTCGCCCTTATTGCGTCGATCCTGCTGATTGTGGCTGATCGGCGCCATGACGCGGACGCGGATGCTTATGGGCCTGTCCGGGCGGGCTTCGACGCCGGTGCCGGGCCGGTCAACGGCATCTTCGCCGCCCCCGTGCGCTGGGCCGGGGCGGCGTCTGACTATGTCGGCGGCTATTTCTTCGCGGTGTCCGAGAACCGCAGACTGAAAAAGGAACTGAAAGAGCTCCAGCCCTGGCGTGACCAGGCCATCGCCCTGAAGAACGTGAACGCCCGCTACGAGGCCATGCTGGGTCTGCGGACCGAGCCGGTCGTCGCCCTGGCGACTGCCCGGTCGGTGTCGGAATCCCGTGGCCCGTTCGTCAATGCGCGCCTGCTGGACGCGGGGTCGACCAAGGGAATCCAGGTCGGCAACCCGGTGATCAACGAACAGGGACTGGTGGGCCGGATCGTCGGCGTGACCGGGGGGGTCAGCCGGATGCTGCTGCTGACGGACGTGGCCAGCCGCACGCCCGTGCTGATCGATCGCACCGACGCCCGCGCCCTGTTGACCGGCGATGGGTCGGGCAATCCCAAACTTGAGTTTGTGCGTGGCGTCGGCTCGGTCCAGGCCGGCGATCGGGTGCTGACATCCGGTGACGGAGGCGGCTTTCCGCGCGGCGTGCCGATCGGGGTCGCAGCGCGCGGCATCGACGGGTCCTGGCGGGTCAAGCTGTTCAGCGATCGGGGTGCGATCGATTACGTCCGTATCATGCTGTTCCAGGACTTCAGCCAACTGGTCGCGCCGGACTCCCTGAACGCCGCTCCGCTGGCGGGACTGGCGACCGCGCCGGCGCCGAGCGCGACCCAGGCCGCGGCCATCGGAGATGCGGCCGCACGGCGTGCGCGGGCCCCGGCAACCGCCGGGCCCGGATCCTCAAGACCACAGGCGGCCCCGACGCGATCCGGTCCGACGGCCCCCTCGACCGCCACGCCGGTACCGGCTCCGCCGACCGCAGCCCCGCCTGTCACGGCACCGGCAGGAGGGGGCGCGGCGTGAGACGCTCGATGCAGGTTCGCGTCGTCGGCCCGCTGCAGTGGGTCATCTATCCCGCGCTGATCGCCATGGCCGCCACCGTGCTGCTTGCGACGCCGGTCGAGTTGTTCGGCCTGAAACTGCCGGAGCCGGTTCTGCCGATGGTGCTGGCCTTTGCCTGGCCGCTGATCCGCCCGTCGATGACAGCTCCGGCCGTGCTCTTTGGCCTCGGCATGTTCCTCGACATGTTCTGGGGAGGCACCCTGGGGCTGTGGCCCCTGTGCCTGCTCGCGATCTATGCCGTCGTGCTCGGCTCGCGAAACCTGCTGGCGGGTCAGGAAACACAGGTGCTGTTCGTCTGGTACGCCACCTGCACGGTGGGGGCCTTCCTGCTGGCCTATCTGGTGGTCAGTCTGGATGCGGGGCGCGCGCCGAGCCTGCTGGCCCTGCTGGGTCAGGTGATCCCGACGCTGCTGCTCTTCCCTGTCGCCGACTGGATGGTCCAGCGGTTCGACGACGGCGACGTGCGGTTCCGATGAGCGAGCCTTCGATCTTCTTCTCCGACGTCAACGAGCGTCAGGGATCCTTCCTGCGGCGCACCTTTGTCGTGGGCGGGCTGACGGCGCTTGGCATCACTGCGCTGACGGTTCGGCTGGCCCAGTTGCAGGTCGTCCAGGCGCAGGAATATGCGACTCTCGCCACCAACAACCAGTTCAACTTTCGACTGGTGCCGCCGCCGCGCGGGCGCATCCTCGATCGCAACGGGGTGGTGATCGCCGGGAACCGGCCCAGCTTCCGCGTTCTGGTCGTGCGCGACGAGACCAAGGATCTGGATCAGACGCTGGACCTGCTGGGTCGCCTCTTACCCGACACGGTGGATCGTCGGCGTGCCATCATCCGCGACGTGAACGCCGCCCCTCGCTTCAGTCCTGTCCCGGTCAAGAGCGACCTGACCTGGGAAGAGTTCGCCAAGGTCAACATCTACGCCCCAGAGCTTCCGGGCGTGATGGCCGACATGAACGAGGCGCGCTTCTATCCGTTCGGCGGGTCGTTCGCCCACGTCATCGGCTATGTCGCCAAGGTGTCGGATCGCGACGTCCAGGCGATCAAGGACAGGGGCGAGGAGGTTCCGCAGATCCTCTACAACCCCGGTTTCCGGATCGGACGGTCGGGTATCGAAAAGGCCCTGGACGCCGACCTGCGGGGTGAGGCCGGCGGCACGCGCGTCGAGGTCGATGCGCGGGGGCGTGTGGTGGCCGAGGACGTGGGCGGATCTCGCCCCGCCGTGCCCGGCAAGGACGTCGTCCTGACCCTGGACGCCGACGTGCAGAACCGGGCGCTGGAGGTCTTTGGCGAGGAGAGCGGCGGCTGCGTCGTGATGGATGTCCGCAACGGAGACATCCTGTGCATGACGTCTGCGCCGTCGTTCGATCCCAATCTGTTCGTGGGCGGGGTGCCCAGCGCGACCTATCGCGCCTTGTCCGATTATGAGCGCAAACCCTTGCTTGACAAGGCGATCGGCGGCGTCTTCCACCCCGGGTCGACGTTCAAGCTGACCACGTCGCTGGCCTTGCTGGCCGCCGGTGTCGATCCGGCCGAGCGGGTCAACTGTGGCGGGGGATACCGGTTCGGCAACCGGACCTTCCGCTGCTGGAGCCGCAGCGGTCATGGTCCGCAGGATATGCACGACGCGATCAAGAACAGCTGCGACGTCTATTTCTATCACATGTGCAACCGCGCGGGCGTGGACGGCATCCACGATGCGGCGCGCAAGATCGGCTTCATGCAGACCTTCGACATCGGGGTCGGCAACCAGAAGACGGGGTCTATCCCCAGCCGGGCGTGGAAGGCGGAATACAACAGAAACAATCCGAACCCGGATTCGCGAACCTGGTATCCGGGCGAGACGCTGTCGGTCGCGATCGGGCAGGGGGACGTCAATGTCACGGCCCTGCAGCTGGCCGTCATGGTGTCGCGGATCGCCAACGGGGTGAAGGCTCTGCAGCCGCGACTGATCAAGTCCGTGGGCGGCGTCGACCGGCCTTCGGGTGCGGCCGTACCGGACCTGCCTTTTCCGCGCGAGCATATGGAGGTGGTCCGCCAGGGCATGGTCGCGGTGGCGAACGATCGCACAGGGGGGGCCTATCGCCAGAGCCAGCTGGGTCTGGGCGACATCCAGATGGCGGGCAAGACCGGCACGGCCCAGGTTCGCAGCTATGACAACGTCGCCTCGCGCTCCAGCAGCAGCGTGGGCTGGGCGCTGAAGGATCACAATCTGTTCGTGGCCTTCGCACCGGTGGATGCCCCGCGCTATGGCATCGCGGTGATTGTGGAGCACGGCGGTCTGGCCGGATCGACCGCCGCCGCCCCGCGTGCCCGCGAGATCATGCGCACAGTCCTGCTGAAAGACCCCGAGATGCGCGCCCGCATCGAACGGCCGCTGCCGCCGGCCGCCGAGGGCGCGGCCCTGGCGGAGGACGAGGCCTTTGGCGCGGCCCCCGAGCCGGACGCCCCGGCCACAGCCGTTCCGGCGACCCCGCGCCCGTCCGCACCCACGACCAGCACGGGTCCACGGCCCTATCTGGCGGAGCCTCGATGACCTCTTCGGCCCTGACGCGCCCCGGCGAGCGCGAACGCCTCTCGGTCAAGCTGGGCGAGATCGATTGGCGTTTCGCGGCCCTGCTTTGCACCGTCGCCGCGATCGGCGGAGCCATGCTGTATTCGGTCGCCGGGGGCTCCTGGCAGCCATGGGCCGCCAATCACCTGATCCGTTTCGGCGTCTGTCTGGCCCTGATGCTGGCCCTGTCGATGGTCAGCATGAGGATCTGGTTCGGCTCGGCCTATGTGGTCTACGGACTTGCCCTGTTCATGCTGATGCTGATCGAGATTCCGGGCCTGGGCTACACGGCGATGGGCGCCACGCGCTGGCTGAACCTGGGCTTCACCCGCATCCAGCCGTCCGAGATCATGAAGATCGGCGTCGTGCTGGCCTTGGCACGCTGGTACCATGGGGCGTCTGCACAGGATGCGCGGTTCAGCTGGAAGCTGATCTTCCCGATCGGCATCATCGGCCTGCCGTTCGCCCTGGTGGCGCACCAGCCGGACCTGGGCACGGCCATGCTGATTGGCCTGACCGGTGCGGCGATGATGTTCATGGCCGGGCTGAGCTGGAAGATCATGGCGGCTGCGGGCGCGGCCCTGGTGGCTCTCGTCCCGCCCTATGTGATGTTCGGCATGCACGACTATCAGCGACACCGGGTCCTGACCTTCCTGTCGCCCGAAAGCGATCCGTCGGGCACCGGTTATCACATCACCCAGTCCAAGATCGCCCTGGGGTCCGGCGGCCTGCTGGGCAAGGGGTACGGCCTCGGCAGCCAGAGCCAGCTGGAGTTTCTGCCGGAGAAGCAGACCGACTTCATCTTCGCGGCCGTGTCGGAAGAGTTCGGCTTCGTCGGGTCTTTCTCCATCCTGCTCTGCTACATCGCCATCATCCTGATCGCCCTGCGGATCGCTTCCCTGTCGCACAGCCATTTCGGTCGGATGGCCTCGGCCGGCGTGACGGCGACCTTCGCCCTCTATGTCATGATCAACGGAGCCATGGTCATGGGACTGGCCCCTGTCGTGGGCGTGCCCATGCCGCTGCTCAGCTATGGCGGGACTGTCATGCTGACGGTCATGATCGGTTTCGGACTTGTCATGGCTACGCGGGTGCATCGCTATGCCGAACTGCCCAAGGGCCACGGCCTGATCTGATCAGTCGGCCGCCTCGCGCCCCTGGCCCGTCGGACCAGGCGGAGATTTATCGACGCGATGTCATCTCGCCCAGGCGGGCGAGCGCCATGGTTCGTTCCGCTAGAGCGCGTTCGGTTTAGTTGGACGCATATCCGGCGTGCTTAAGGTAGTTGGCGCATTCTGATGGGCTGAAGCGGTCGAGGAGGCTGCCGATGCGTCGCCATGTGGCTTCGACTGTGCGCTCGTCGGCCTTTTTCAGAAGGGTCTTCAGCTTTGAAAAGACCTGTTCGATGGGATTGAGGTCGGGGCTGTAGGGCGGCAGGAAGATCAGGTGGGCCCCGGCTTTTCGGAGGGCCTGCCTGACGGCCTTGCCCTTGTGACTGCCGAGGTTGTCGAGCACGACGACGTCGCCGGGGCTGAGCGTGGGGATCAGGAACTGCTCGACCCAGGCTCGGAACGCATCGCCGTTGATCGGGCCGTCCAGCACCATAGGGGCCTCGATCCGATCGTGACGCAGGGCGGCGATGAAGGTCAGTGTGGTCCAGTGGCCATGCGGAACCCGGGCCACCAGTCGCTCGCCACGCCGGGCTCGGCCGTGGGTGCGGGTCATGTTGGTCTTGGCCCAGGTCTCGTCGATGAAGACCAGGCGACGCGGGTCAATCCGGTGTTGATGACGCTTCCACCGCGCCCGCTTTCGGGCCACGTCCGGACGGTCCTGTTCGGCGGCGTGCAGGGTTTTTTTTGAAGCTGAGCCCCTCGCGCTTGAGGAAGGCCCAGACCGACCAGTCGCCCGCCCTCACGCCACGATCCGACAGTTCAACCACCAGCGCCCGGATCGTCAGGTCCGGCTTTTCGGCCAACCGGGCCAGAAGCCAGTCCCGCTCGCGGTCCAGCACCGAGCGGCGATAGCCGCCCATCTGGCGAGGCAAGGGACGACCCTCGGACCGTGCCCGCGCCATCCATTTCACCGCCGCAGAGGCGCTGACACCGAACCGACGCGCCGCAGATCGCCGGCTCTCGCCCGCCTCAACGGCAGCCACCAGCCGCTCTCTCAAATCCATCGAACAGGGACGAGGCATCGGAGCTGGCCTCCCATCCAGCCCCAACCTTGAATCACGATCCGACCAAAAGGGGAATCCTTCGATTCCAACTAAGCCGACGACGCTCTAGAGCGTCGCTGCCCAGTCCGTTCCGCGGACCAGGCTGTCGATGATGCCGGGTTCCGACGAGGCGTGGCCCGCATCGGGGACGATGTCGAGCCTGGCTTCAGGAAAGGCACGATGCAGCGACCAGGCCCCCGAGATCGGTGTGACCACGTCGAAGCGGCCTTGGGCGATCCATGTCGGGATATGGCGGATACGGCCGATATTCTTCAGCAGCCAGTGCTCCTCCGGGAAGAACCCGCCGTTCATGAAGTACCAGCACTCGATCCGGGCAAAGGCGATGGCGAACTCGGGTTCGGCGAATTTGTCCGGACGGGCGGCGGGGCCCTCGACGCTGACGGTCTCGCCTTCCCAGCTGGACCAGGCGATGGCGCAGCGCGCCTGTTCGGCGCGGTCGTCGCCTGTCAGCCGCTTGTAGTAGGCTCCCATCAGGTCGTGACGTTCGTCCTCCGGGATCGGAGCGATGAACCGCTCCCAGGCGTCCGGGAAGATCATCGAGGCGCCGTCCTGATAGAACCAGTGCAGCTCCTTCTTCGTCAGCAGGAAGATGCCGCGCAGGATCAGGGCTGTGACCCGCTCGGGGTGGGTGATCGCATAGGCCAGCGACAGGGTGGAGCCCCAGGACCCGCCGAAGACCGTCCAGGCGTCGATCCCGCAGCGTTCGCGCAGGGCCTCGATATCTTCGATCAGCGTCCAGGTGGTATTGTCCTCAAGCGAGGCATTGGGCCGCGACTTGCCGCATCCGCGCTGATCGAACAGCACGATGCGATAGATGGCCGGGTCGAAATACCGGCGCATGCCGGCGTTGATCGCGCCGCCAGGGCCGCCGTGCAGGACCAGGACCGGCCGGCCTTGCGGGTTGCCGCATTCCTCGAAGTAGATTTCGTGGGCGCTGCCGGTCTGCATCCAGCCGGACGCGAAGGGCTCGATTTCGGGGTACAACTCGCGTCGGGAAATCTCGGTCACTGGAAAAGCCATACTGGGGTCGCTGTTTCGGGTCTGGAGGATCAGGCGGCAGGCGAGGCGCGCAGGCCGCAGAAAGCCAGGACGAGCCAGCCCGCGATCATCAGCACCCCCCCGATGGGCGCGACGGCCCCCAGGGCGGGCAGGCTTAGCAAGCCCAGGAAGGCCAGCGCCAGACAGAAAATCAGACCACCGGTCGTCGCCAGCCAGCCCGCCACACCCGCCAGCCTGAGCCCGGGGGCCAGGACCGCGCAGACCACGCCCAGCACAGCATGGGCGAGCTGGTATGAGGCCCCTGTCGTCAGCAGGGTCTTGATCTGGGGACCGGCCCCGTGGGCGGCGAAGGCCCCGACCGCCACTGCCATCGCGCCGTTCAGTGCAGCGAAGGCCGCGAGGTGACGATTCCATGCCATGACGAAACCGTAGACCACTGAAAGGTCTGCGTCTGCTATCGGACGAGGCATGATTCCCGCCCGCCGCATGGCACTGCAGTATGTGTTGCTCTTCGGTGCCAATGGCGTAAGCCTGCCGTTCGCCGGGCTGTGGTTTCGCGCCCAGGGATTTTCGGGTGCCGAGATCGGGGCGCTGCTGGCGGCTCCGATGCTGGCGCGGCTGGTGACCGGGCCGGTGCTGGCGGTCTGGGCTGACGGGTTCGCGCGTCGCAGAACGCCGATCGCCCTTCTGGGCGCCGCGGGCGCACTGGCCTATGCGGGCGCGGGTCTGACGCAGGGAGTTTGGGTGCAAGGCCCGCTCTGGTTCGTCGGTGCCAGCGCGATGGCCGCCATGATTCCGTTGACCGATGTGCTGAACCTGAGCGCCGCGCGCCGACACGGTTTTGCCTTTGCCTGGCCGCGGGGATGCGGGTCTGCCGCGTTCGTGGCCGCCAACGTGTTGATGGGGGCCATCCTGGCGCGGGCGTCGATCGACTGGGTGATTGTGTGGATCGTCGTCGCGGGGGCCCTGGTCGCGGTCACCGCCGCCAGCCTGTTGCCGCCCGAGCCGGTGTCCGACGCCGGACCCAGCCGCAAGCGCGACCGCTATGCCGGCATTGCCGGACTGGCGACCGATCCCGGGTTCATGACAGCCATCGTGGCGATCGGCGCGGTGCAGGCGACCCATGCTTTCTATTATGGATTTTCCGCCATTGCGTGGAAAGCACAGGGGATCGGCGAGGCGACGACGGGCCTGCTCTGGGCGACGTCCGTCGTCGTCGAGATCGCCTTCATGTGGATCGTGGAGCCTTGGCGGCGGGCAAGGGGGATCGGGCCTTGGCCGGTGCTGATGCTGGGCGGAATCGCGGCCGTCGTCCGGTGGACGATGCTGGCCTTCGTGCCGCCGCTCTGGGCGCTTTGGCCGCTACAGGCCCTTCATGCGCTGACGTTCGCAGCGACCTATCTGGCGGGCGTCGAGATCATCGAGTGCCTCGCGCCGTCGGGGCAGCATACGGCGGCGCAGACGCTGAACTCGGTCATGGCGGCAGGCGTCCTGATCGGACTGGCGACGCTGGCCGCCGGGCCGCTGTACGATCGATACGGGACGCTGGGCTATCTGGCCATGACCGGACTGGCGGTCGTGGGACTGGCGGCGGGGTGGCGCTTGAAGCGGATCTTGCGGATCAGCTGAGCCGGGTGCGGGGCAGGGGCGACAGGTGCCGGGCAATGGCACCGGCCGCAGTGCGAATGCCGGCACGAAGGTTTTGCGGATCGGTCGTCGCCGGAACCCGCAGCAGTCCGACGGCCGGCGCGTCTGCGGAATCGGGCAGGGCGGTGAGAATTCGATAGAGCAGATAGCTGCCGGCATCCTCTTCGGATTCCGAGGTCGCGTCCGCCGCAAGGCCGGCGTCGTTGAGGGCCCGAACCATCTCGGCCACCGGCGCGGTCGCGCGTGCGAGGGCAGGGCCGGTCCGTACAAGCTTGGCACCACCCGTCAATGCCCGGTTTTCAGCCCGCATCTGGATGCGAAATCCGTCGGTCCGACGCGTTCGGCCGACCAGAAGCACGCCACGGCAATCGGGGTCCTCGAGTTCACCCGTCAGAAGACCGGCGAGGACATCAGGATCTCCCGGACCGATCGGCAGGGCGCGCGCGCTATGCGGATGCCAGCCGTCGTCGGCCATGTCTTCCAGCGCAGCCCAGGACGGATCTTCGGGCTCGTAAACACAGACGAGGATCGCGGGTCTGCGGTCCGGTTGGGTCTCGGCGACGGTGTCGAGCATGGGATCCGCTGGGTGCGTAACGGGGTCGTGACAGCGGCGAGACGGTGTCCGCAAGCGGAGCTTATCGTCAAGCCCAATTCCTCCCGCTTCCCCCCGGTATCGGCCGCTTTCGCGTCTCAGGCGAGATCGCCGATCGCGGCATCCAGAAGCAGGAAAGCGCGGCCCGGATCGGTGGCGAGGGTCGCCAGAACGTCGTGGGCGTCCCCTGCACGCGCCAGGTCATTCAGCCGGGCGGCAAGGCCGCGCACATACCGCTCGGCATCGGCCCTGAGCTCCGGATCGCTCATCACCCGGCGCGACACGCTGCGCACGGCGGCCGGCGCGACGCGGCGGACGATCTGGCGGGCACGGTCGGGGTCGCGTTCAGACAGAGCCGTTGCGGCCTCCTCCACCCGTGACCGGGGCAGCAGGGCGTTGGGATCGACACCCATCCGCCGGATGGCCCCCGTGATCCTGTCAGCGAGGGCGTCAGCGTCGGCCGGCATGGCTGGCGCGTCGAGATCCAGCGATGCTTCACCCGGTCCGTCGTCGACCAGATCGCTCCAGTCCAGCCTGTCTTGCGACGGAGGCGCGGCGCGAGGTGCGGGTTCACTGCTGGCGGGTGCGAGACGCAGACGACCCCTGAGACCGACTCCACGGTCCCGTTCGGGCTCCACAGCCGGCTCGGGCCGGTTCGGTCGAGCTTGTGGCGTGGTCTGCGGAGGCGGTGTGGGCGGGGGCTCGCGGCGACGCATCGGTTGCGGTTCGCCCGAGACAACGCCCATCAGGCGCACGGCCTCTGTCAGCATATCGTAGTTTCGGCGTACCCGTTCCTGGAAGCCGGCGTCCAGAGCCTCGGTGTCTTCGGCGGCCTTGCGCGAGGCGGCCGCCAGGGCGGCCAGACCCTCTTCCACGGTGATGCGCACGGCTTCTGCGCGGGCGCGGGCTTGTTCCGGCAGGCGCGCGGCGCGGTCGTCGAGATCGCCGATCGCGGCATCGACCTCTGTCAGGGCCTGGTTCATGCGTGACAGGGTGGACTCCAGCTTGGCGATCGCGCGCTGACCGGCCTCGTCGACGAGTCCTACCGTTTCACCGACGATCCGCCGGGCACCTTCGACCCGGGCGTCGGCGGCCTGGTCCGCCTTCTGCGCCGCATCGAACAGAGCCTCGCCGAGGCGATCGGCGCGGACCTGGGCATGATTTGCGGCCTCGTCGGCAGCGATACGGCTGTCCTCGGCGGTGGCCTTCAGCACGGCGAGGGCTCGGCGCGTTTCCTCGACCAGGGTATCGCGGGCTTCGGCCGCCAGCGCTTCAAAGCGGTCGAGCGACAGCTTTGTCGCCGCGTCGAAGCTATCGGCCTCGCGCTGCGAAAGATCCACCAGGGCGCGGAACTGGTCGGTCGCAGCCTCCACGAGATCCTTGAGGCTTTCGGACGTACGGGTCGAGATATCGCCGAGTTCGCCGCTGGCCGAGCGGGCGGCGGACAGCTGTTCGGTCAGCTGGGCGCGCTGGCTCTCGACCTGCGCCGAGAAGTCCTCCTGGTCGGTACGCAGGGCATAGGCGGCGGTGACCAGTGCGGCCCGTTGCTGGCCAAGCCCCTGTTCGACCGACAGGATCTGCTCGGCGACGCCGGTGCCGGCATTCTCCAGGCGCAGCGTCTGACGGGCCAGGTCGTCGGAAGCCAGTCGGGCGGCGTCCTGAGCTTCGTTCGCAGCGGCGGCGAGGTCCGCGGCGCGGGCGGCCAAGGCCGTCTCGGCTTCGCGCAGCTGGGTCTGGGCCAGATCCGAGGCATCGACGATCAGACGGGATTGGCGCTCGACGGCGCCAAGAACATTGGAGGCCTGGGTGTCCAGCCGACCACCCAGGCTGACCATCTCATTGCGCTCTCGCGCCAGGCTCTCGGTCAGGCGACGGGCGGTCCGGGCGGCGGTGTCTGCCGCTTCATTGAGGCGGTGGGTCTCAAGCGAAAGCGCTTCGCGAAGCAGGGCCATGTCATGACGGGCGCGCTCGGCGGCCAGGGCGGCCTGGTCGATGTCGTTGCGCAGGGCCGACAGGACATCGCCGGTCTGCTGGGCCGCCAGGGCGGTCGGGGCGACGAGCGCTTCGGCCATGTGTCGGGCGCGTCGGGTCTCGAAGGCCAGACCATTCCCCTGACGCACGGCATGCGCCAGCATTACGGCCAGGCCGGCGGGGGCCAGGGCGATCAGGGTGTAGATCGCCAGGCGCAGGGGGTCCGCCAGGATGTCGCCGGCACCGATCTCATAGGCCGCCCAGGCCGCGATGCCGCCGAGCCATAGCGCTGAAGCCGCGCCGGAAATCAGATAGGGCGTGGCAGCCTGAGGGGTCCGCGCGACCGGCAGCGGGCGGGGTACAGGCGGTTCCGGTGGGTGATAGGGCGCTGGCGGGGCATCGGCGCTGATCGAGAAGGGCGCGACGACAGGCGATTCCGGGATCGTATGCCTGGCAGGCATGACCGGAGCCGGCTCGGCCGTGGGTTCCGGTTCCGCTGCGGCGACCTCCGCCCGCTGCTGTTGTTCGACAAGACGCCGACGCCGGCGCTCGGACATGGGGCGTTCAGGAGTGGGCGGCGTGCTTGTGGCAGGCACCTGGTCCGGAATTGAGATGTCGTCCGATGGCGGGGCCTCGGCGTCCGGGCTCACCTCGGGATCGGTCAGAACAAGCGGCGGCCGTTGGCGGGACTTCATTAAGCGTCAATCTCGTTTGGCGGGCGCGCGGCGGTCCGTGCCAGGCGCATCTGCGACCCTAGAGCCTGATCCGGGAGGGCGAAAGCGTTTCGGGCTCAGGAAACACGCGACAGGCGAAATCAATCGAGGCGGATCAGCACTTCTGATCGCGACGCGCGGAGATGAAATCGGCCTTGGCGGGCTGGTCGCAGTCTCGAACGCGGTGAACCTCGGGCGACGCGCGCTGCGGGCGCTCGATGTCGACGCCGAACTGGGAGAGCGCTGCCGTGACGAGCAGCGCGATGAAGCCGGCCAACAATTCGATCAGCGCCTGCACCTGGGTGCTCCCTTCGTCCGCTCGCTTTATGCCTGATTTCGGAGCGTCCTACAATCCGGTGGTGGAACCGACGCGCAGCTGTGCCATTGACGATACAAGCCCTCAATGGGACGAAAAGGGCGATCCGGAAGGATCGGTCAGGCGGGCGGGTCGATCAACATGGAGCAGGCGGTCGACGACGCGACCCTGGACGCTTCGGCGGTCCTGGTTCCCGGCGACACCTGCTGGCGTGTCGAGACGGCCGACCGGCTGTCGATCCTGATGGAGAACGAGGCCTATTTCGACGCGCTGTCATCGGCCCTGGACAAGGCCCGGCGGTCGGTCGTGGTGCTGGGGTGGCAGTTCGATCCGAGAACCCGTCTGGACCCGGAAACAAGAGCCGGAGACCGCCAGGCCGAGATCGGGCATCGGCTGCGGATGATGGTCAAGACGCGACCCGAACTGGACGTGCGTCTGTTGATCTGGAAGTCGCCGCTGCTGATCGCGGCGTCGCAGGGCTTTTATCCGCACAAGGCTCAGACCTGGTTCCGAAAGCGGATGGTGGAGTTCCGGCTGGATTCGCCGGGCCCGATCGGAGCCTGTCATCACCAGAAGGTGGTCATCATCGACGATGAGGTGGCGTTCTGCGGAGGCGGGGACATTTCGGTCGATCGCTGGGATTCCACTGCGCATCGCGACGCCGATCCGCGTCGACGCCAGCCGTCCGGCGTCATCTCTCCGCCCCGTCACGAAACCATGTGCGTCATGAGCGGTCCTGCGGCCATGGCGCTGGGCGACCTCGCGCGCGAACGCTGGTTCAAGGCGACATGGGAGAGGACAGTGCCCGAACCGGCGGGAAGCGATCCCTGGCCGGACGGCGTGCCGGTCGATTTCGAGAGGGTTCGGGTCGGCATCGCCCGGACCGAACCCGCATACGGCGGTCGTATCGAGGTGCGTGAGAACGAACGTCTGCATCTGGCGGCCATTCGGGGGGCCAGAAAGCTGATCTATATGGAGAACCAGTATTTCACCTCGCCTGTGATCGCTGCGGCCCTGGCCGAACGGCTGGCCGAACCGGACGGTCCCGAGATCGTGCTGGTCTCCACGGGACGCAGCCCCAGCTGGTTCGACAGCATGACGATGGACACGGCGCGTGCCGAGGTCCTGTTTCGGCTGGAAACGGCCGACGTCCACAACCGTTTCCTTGCCTTCAGCCCCAATACCCGGGGCGGCGAGCGGATCATCGTCCACGCCAAGGTGACCATCGTGGACGATCGCCTTTTGCGCATCGGTTCGACCAACATCAACAACCGCTCGCTAGGCTTCGATACGGAGTGCGATGTGGCCATCGCGCCGGAGGACGCGGCAGGCCGTGAGAGGATCCGTGCCTATCGCCACCAGACCATCGGCCACTTCATCGGCATCAGCGGGGAATCCTTCGCGGCAGCCGAGGCTGTCACGGGTTCGACCGGCAAGGCGATCCAGGAGTCCGACACGGGGCGCATGACGCCGCTGGGCGCGATTCAGCCCTCGATGGTCCAGCGCACCATCGCGGAATTCCAGCTGGGGGACCCCGTTTCGACCGCAGACGCCTTCCGTCCCTGGAAGCGGCGCAACCGGTCGCAGCGGCCTCTGCCTCAGACGTCCTGAAACTCGAAATCGACGACCAGGGGCAGGTGATCCGAAGCCATCCGCGCCAGGGGCGAAAACGCGGCCCGGACACCACCCACCCGGATGTGCGGACTGACGAAGGCATGATCGATCCGGATGGCCGGAAAGCCGGACGGGAAGGTCTTGACCGTCGGTCGTTGGCCGATCTGACGCTGGCAGTCGGCCAGCCTGCGGGTCAGGGTCTGGTAAGGCCGCGTGATCGAGGTCGCGTTGAAGTCTCCTGCCAGAATCGTTGGTCCCTGACAGTCGGCATGGCCGATCCAGTCCTTGCCAACCAGGGCAGCGGCCTGAAGCCTCTGTTCGCGCGGAACCAGCCCCAGGTGGGTGGTCAGGACGTTCAGGGGCGGACAGTCCTGCTTCTCCACGCGCGTCCAGAGGGCGCCGCGCGGTTCCAGACCCGGGATGCCCCTGACGGTGGGCAAGGCCCCGACCCGGATCAGGCGCTCCGGCCAGCGGCTCAGGATCGCATCGCCGTACTCCTCCTGCTCGACCGTCATCGCGGCATGGAAGCGGACGGACATGCCCAGGCGGTCAGCGATCGTCCGGGCCTGATCCACGCCACCTGTGCGGGCCCTGCCGACGTCGAGTTCCTGAAGGCAGACGATGTCGGGATCGTGCTCGGCGATGACGGCGACGATCCGCTCGACATCCAGTCGACGATCCACGCCGACACAGCGGTGCACATTGTAGGTCATGAGGCGCATGGCCGACCCGCTAGTCGATTGTGCGGGCCAAGGCCATGCGGGGTCTCAGATTTCGACGAGACGGTTGATAACCTCGTTCGGGTTCGAGGCGCGCGGCGGGAAATGCTCCGCCAGAACGCCCCCCGCCAATGCTATGGCGCGTTCAAAACCTTCGGCCGGGCGACCGGCCTTCAGGCCGGCGGTCAAGGCGGCGACGGCGTCGGCCCAGACGTCAGGATCGACACGGCTGTAGATTCCTTCATCGGCGATGATCTCGACCTGACGGTCGGACAGGGCGGCGAAGATCAGAACACCCGTCCTCGCGCGCGTGACATGCAGGCCGTGGGCCAGGAACTGATGCATGGCGGCCTGTCGGGTTCTGTCGCGGCGGATGGATGCGGGCGTGACCAGGCGCGTGACCGGCGGGATACGCAGGAACAGATAGGCCATGATGAAGATCGCCGCCTGGACGACGGCATAGACGCCGATGGTCCGACCGATCATCACGTCGCGGGCGGCAAGGTGAGCGGCTTCCCAGGTAATGGCGAACCCGGGAAACCACCTGGCTTCGAACCCGAGGGGGATGAAAGCCAGAGGCAGGATAAAGGCCACCGCTGCCGCCCAGACCAGGCTGACGTCCCGGTAGGAAGACGCCTGTCGCGCCAGGACACAGAAAATCTCGCCCGATGTCCGGGCCTCGGCCGCAGCGATCGCCGAGGCGATGGCGGCGTGCTCTTCGGGGTTGATCCGCATCACCATCCGCCGGAAGCCCCGCCACCGCCAAAACTGCCGCCACCGCCGGAAAAGCCGCCTCCACCCCCGAAGCTGGAACCGCCGGAGCGGCTGCTGGCTGAGCTGCTCAGGACATTGGCCGCGCCCCACAGGATCACGTCGCCCAGACCCTCCGCGCCGCGTCGGCGACGCCCCCGTCGTCCGGCACCGCGCATCAGGTTCAGGAACAGAAACAGAAAGATCAGCGCGATGATGATGACCGGAAAGACCGGTTCGTCCGCTTCGGTCGGGGCGGCGGCGACGGCCCGGGCCTGGGCCTCAGCGGGATCCAGTTGGAGCTGGGCGATCACGGCATCGACGCCGGCGGAGATGCCTCGTTCAAAGCCGCTTTCGCGAAAAGGCGGCAGGATGTCGTTCTGGATGATCTGGTTCGACAGGGCATCGGTCAGGACGGGTTCAAGCCCATACCCGACCTCGATGCGCACCTTGCGTTCGTTGGGCGCGACGATCAGCAGGACACCGTTGTCACTTTCGGCGCTGCCGATGCCCCAGGCCCGGCCGAGCCTGTAGCCATAGTCCTCGATCTCGTAGTCCTGAAGGCTGTCGACGGTGACCACGACGAACTGATCGCCTGTGTCACTCTCCAGTTGGGCCAGCCGGGCGGTGATTTCGGCTTCCTTTTCAGAAGACAGAAGCCGGGCCTGATCGACCACACGCCCGGAGAGCGCAGGAAAGTCCGGCTCGGCCGCGAAAGCCTGCGTGCCCATGAACAGGACAACCACCATCGCGCCGACAAGGGCGACGGCACGGCGGGCAAGGCTGGACAAGGGAACCAGGGTCACCGATCTGGCGGCGTCGAGCCCGGCGCGCTTGTCGGCGCACCATTCAGGTTGAACTGCACCTGCGGCGCGGACTGTGCCTCTGCTGTGGCCGTGAACAGTTGCATCGGCTCCTCGCCCGAGAAAACTGTCTTGGCCCAGATCACGGTCGGGAAGGTACGAAGGCTGGTGTTATAGTCGCGGACCGCCTCGTTGTAGTCGCGGCGCGCGATGGTGATGCGGTTTTCGGTGCCCTCAAGCTGCGACTGCAGCTGCAGGAAGCCCTGGTTGGCCTGGAGCTGGGGATAGGCCTCGACCGTGACGAGCAGGCGCGAAAGGGCGCTGGTCAGCTGGCCCTGAGCCGCCTGGAACTGCTGGAAGGCCGCAGGGTCGCTGAGGGTTTCAGGCGTAATCTGAACGGCCGTGGCGCGGGCGCGGGCCTCGGTGACCTGAGTCAGGGTGGTGCGCTCCTGGATGGCGGCCCCCTGCACGGTGGCGACCAGGTTCGGGATCAGATCGGCGCGGCGCTGGTACTGGCTCTGCACATCGGCCCAGGCCGCCTGGGCGCGTTCCTGCTTGGTCGGGATGGTGTTATAGCCGCAGGCCGACAGCGCCGGAACCGCCAGCACGACTGCGAACGCCATACCGAGGCGCGAGTTGATGCGAACCATGGAAACCCTCCGTTCGACGGCCGCATGCCGCCTGTCTTCAACTCGCGACTATCCGCGCATCGCCGGGTTGCTTCAAGCGTCCAGAGCCGAGGGGACGTTACCGTTCGCACGGCAGGCTGCGACGTAGGTGTTGGCCAGCAGGCAGGCGATGGTCATGGGTCCGACGCCGCCGGGTACGGGCGTGATCGCACCCGCGACCTCGACGGCCTCGGCAAACAGCACGTCGCCGACGATCCGCGTCTTGCCCTCGGCGGCCTTCACCGGATCGGCAGAGGGAACGCGGTTGATGCCCACGTCGATCACCGTCGCGCCCGGCTTGATCCAGTCGCCCCGGATCATCTCCGGTCGCCCGACCGCCGCGACCAGAATGTCGGCGGTCCGGCACAGGGCGGGCAGATCGCGGCTGCGGGAGTGGGCGACGGTGACGGTGCAGTTCTCGGCGAGAAGAAGTTGCGCCATGGGTTTGCCGACGATGTTGGAGCGGCCGACGATTACCGCATGCAGGCCCGAGAGGTCGCCAAGCCGGGCCTTCAGCAACATGGTCGAGCCCAGTGGCGTGCAGGGGACCAGTCCGGGCAGTCCGACGGCCAGGCGGCCGGCATTGACGACGTGGAACCCGTCGACGTCCTTGTCCGGGTCGATCGCGCCCAGCACTGCGGACGAATCGATCTGCGAGGGCAGGGGGAGCTGCACGAGGATTCCGTGGATGCCCGGGTCCTCGTTCAGGGATTGAACCAGGGCCAGCAACTCGGCCTGGGTGGTCGTGTCGGGCAGTCTGTGGGTGTCAGACCGCATGCCGGCGCGCGCCGTGGTCTCGCCCTTGTTGCGGACGTAAATCTGGCTGGCCGGATCTTCGCCGACGATCACGACGGCCAGGCCAGGCTTGATGCCATGCGAGGTGATCAGAGCGGCGGTTGCGGCCGTAATGCGGTCCACAAGACCGGTGGCGAAGACCTTCCCGTCGATGATCGTGGCGCGAAATGCATCGTCCGCCATGATTGGCTCCTCATCCGTCAGGAATCGACCGGTGTGCGGCGATTTACAGTTGTCGCGGATCGTCGTCTATGTGCGTCACGGGCTTATCCCGAGGGAAACATCATGCGCCGCTCTTCTTTCGCCATCACTGTCAGCGCCATCGCTCTGCTCACCGCCGGTCAGGCTCTGGCCCAGGAGGTCACGCCTCTGCGACTGGGTCAGTCCGTGACGGGCGCGCTGACCGCAGAAGACACCACGGTCGATAACGAGGAGGTGGGGCAGTTCGTCTACGACACATATTCGGTCCGGCTTCGCCAAGGCCAGCGGGTCGAGGCGACGCTGCGCGCAGCATCGTTCGATGCCTATCTGGAGGCGTTTGAGGGCGACGCTACCGAGGCGTTCGCATCGGACGATGATGGCCTCGAAGAAGGGACCGACTCGCGGATGCGTTTCGTGGCTCCCGCGTCCGGCAACTATCTGATCCGGGCCCGGACCCTGAGCGGTCTGGAAGGCGGAGACTATACGCTGCAGATCAACGAACGCGCTGCACCGCCCCGCGCCCCGCGCCCCACCGGACTGCGGATCGGGGAAGAGATCGATGGCCGGATCGCGGACACCGATCCGGTGAACGATGACGACGCCCTGTATGACGCCTACAGCTTCCGCGCTCGCGAGGGTCAGCGCTATGCGATCAGCCTGAACAGCGATGATTTCGACGCGATCGTTCGGGTCGGTTCGGCCCGCGGAGATTTCCAGGAAATCGCGTCCAACGACGATTCCGGCGCGGGCGGGCTGAACTCCTACCTGGTCTTTACGGCACCGGCCTCCGGCGACTTCATCGTGCGCGCCGCGCCGCTGGATGGCACCACCAACGGGGCCTATACCCTCAAGGTCGAGGAGACCGGTCCGGCCGCGCCGCGCAATCCGATCGCTTTCGGCGATACGGTCGAGGGCAACCTGGGCAGCCACAGGAACGATTTTGGCGTTCCGGCCGAGATCTATACGTTCCACGCCACGACCGGTCAGAGGCTCATCGCCACGATGAGTTCCGACTCGTTCGACACCTTTCTGGAGCTGTTCGCAGAGCGGGCCCAGGACGCCGGTGGCCGCTATTCGATCGACTCCGATGATGACGGTGCGGGCGAGGGCACAAACTCCCGCCTGACCTTCACCTTCTACGAGGATGGCGATTACGCTTTGGAGGCCCGCGCCTTCAGCGACGAGGGGGAGGGGGCTTTCACCCTGACGCTGGAGGAGGCCCCGCCGCTGCCTGAACCTGCGCCGATCGCCGTGGGGGCGACCGTCCAGGGCGAGATCGTCGATGGCGACGCGACCGACGACGAAAACCGGGGCTATGACGCCTATCGGTTCACCGGCGTGGCCGGAAACCGCGTGCAGGCCATCATGCGCTCAGGTGATTTCGACACCTATCTGCAGATCGGAGCGGCGGACGGGGAGTTCTACGCCGTGGCCGAGGACGACGACGGTCTGGGTGAAGGCACGGACTCGCGCCTGAACTACGTCCTGCCGGCGGACGGGGATTACATCGTCCGCGCCCTGCCGCTGTCGAGCGACTCGACGGGCCTTTATTCACTGGAGCTGATCGACCGGGGCCCGCAGCCCCTGCCGGGCAGCATCCTGGTGGGTGCGACGGCGCGGGGGACCCTGACCGAGGACGACGGTCTGACCGAGGACGGCAGCTACTACGACGCCTACAAGGTCACGCTGAAGGCCGGCGAGAAGTTGCGGCTGACGATGGTTTCCAATGCGTTCGACGCCTATCTCGATGTTGGTCAGGAAGATGAGAGCGGGGTGTTCACCTCGGTCATCTCGGACGATGACGGCCTGTCGGACACCCACGCCAAGATCGAGTGGAGTGTCGAGGAAGACGGTGACTATGTCATCCGCGCCCGCAGCTTCACTTCGGGACAGGAAGGGGCCTATGCCCTGACGGTCGTTCCCCGCGAATAGAGTCCGCGCGACGAAAATGCGGGCCCCGGCGCAGTCGCGCCGGGGCCCGTTTCGCTTTAAGGACGGGGGATGGCCCATTCCGACCATGACCTGATCCTTGTCGGCGGCGGGCTGGCGTCCAGCCTGATCGCCTGGCGACTGGCCATGGACCGGCCGGATCTGCGCGTGGCCGTGGTCGAGCGGGATGGGCGTCTGGGCGGCAAACACACCTGGTCATTCTTCGACGGCGACATCTCGGCCGAGGACCGGGCCTGGCTGGCCCCGGCGACCCCGCATCGATGGACCGGCGGTTACGAAATCTATTTCCCCGGCCTGAGCCGGTCGATGAAGACACCCTACAACAGCATGACGTCCGAGCGGCTGCATGCGGCTGTCGCCCCCCTGCTGGGCGACCGGCTGATCGCGGGCGAAGCGGTGGCCGTGTCGACGGACCGCGTGACCCTGTCGGACCAGACTGTCCTGCGTGCCCGGGGGGTGATCGACGCACGCGGGCCGTCCCCCACACCGCATCTGGACCTGGGCTGGCAGCTGTTCCTGGGCCAAACGGTGCGGCTGACGGAGCCGCACGGACTGACCCGGCCGACGATCATGGACGCGACGGTCGCGCAGGGCGACGCGTACCGGTTCGTCTATCTGCTTCCCTTCGATGAGCGGACCGTGCTGATCGAGGATACCTATTACGTCGACGGAGCCCGGCTTGACCGCGAGGTGATCCGGGACCGGATCGACGCCTATGTCCGATCGCGGGGCTGGACGGTCGAGGCGGTGCTGGACGAGGAAGAGGGAATCCTGCCGATCGCGCTGGACGGCGACATAGACGCCTTCTGGGCCGAGGAGCCGACCGTCGCACGCGCCGGTCTGGCGGCCGCGCTGTTCCATCCCACGACAGGCTATTCCCTGCTGGACGCCGTCGCGACGGCGCGACTGATTGCGGATGCAGCCGACGTGTCGTCCGCAGGGCTGCGGACGCTGATGGAAAATCACTCTAAACAGGTCTGGGCGGACCGCGCCTTCTATCGCCTGCTGGACCGGATGCTGTTCCGCGCGGCCGAGCCCAAAGATCGCTGGAGAGTCATGCGCCGGTTCTATGGCCTGTCCGAGCCGCTGGTGCGGCGCTTCTACGCAGGACGGAGCACGACGCTGGACAAGGCGCGCATCCTGACCGGAAAACCACCCGTGCCCATCCATCGCGCGCTGCGACAGCTGCGTGAAACCCGCCCAGGAAGACCAGTATGAGAGACCTTACGGCAAAACGCGCGGTGGTGATCGGGGCCGGTTTCGGCGGCATTGCCCTGGCCATCCGGCTGCAGCGGGCGGGCATCCAGACGACGCTGCTGGAGATGCGGGACAAGCCGGGCGGCCGTGCCTATGTCTGGAAGGAGCAGGGTTTCACCTTCGACGCCGGCCCGACCGTCATAACGGATCCGGATTGCCTGAAGGAACTGTTCGACGGCACGGGCTCGCAGCTGAGCGACTACGTCGACCTGATGCCGGTCGATCCCTTCTACCGGCTGTGCTGGGAGGACGGCACTCACTTTGACTACAACGACGACCAGGTCGCCATGGAGCGCCAGATCGCGGCGTTCAATCCCGACGACGTCGAGGGATACAACAGGTTCCACGCCTATTCCGAAGAGCTCTATCAGGAAGGCTATCTGAAGCTGGGGGCGGTCCCGTTCCAGTCGTTCGGATCGATGCTGCAGGCCGCGCCCGAGCTGATCCGGCTTGAAGCGTGGAACAGCGTCCACACCATGGTCGCGCGGCACATCAAGGACCCGCACCTGCGCCAGGCCTTCAGCTTCCACACCCTGCTGGTGGGCGGCGATCCCTTCAAGACCAGCTCGGTCTATGGCCTGATCCACGCGCTCGAGCGGCGCGGCGGGGTCTGGTTCGCCCGGGGTGGAACGAGCGCCCTGATCAACGGTCTGGTGAAGTTCTTTCAGGACCTGGGGGGCGACTTCCGCCTGAACAGCCCCGTCGAGCGGATCGAGACCGAAGGCGATCGGGCCACGGGCGTCACCCTGGCCAGCGGCGAGGTCATTCCGGCCGACATGGTGGCCTCGAACGCCGACGTCGTGAACACCTATGCGAAACTGCTGGGCCGAACACCGCGCGGAAAATCCAGGGCCAGGTCACTGAAGTCGAAGCGGTTTTCCATGTCGCTGTTCGTGCTGCACTTCGGCACGTCGCAGCCCCAGCCCCAGCTGGCCCACCACACCATCTGTTTCGGTGCGCGGTATCGCGAACTGATCTCCGAAATCTTCTCGGGGCCGACGCTCCCGGACGACTTCTCGCTGTATCTGCACGCCCCCTGCGCCACCGATCCGTCGATGGCCCCCGAGGGCATGAGCAGCCACTACGTCCTGTCGCCGGTTCCGCATCTGGGGGCCGCAGACATCGACTGGGACGTGAAGGGGCCGGAATACCGCGAGAAGATCATCGACTACCTGGAGGAACGCTACATCCCCAACCTGCGCCGCGATCTGGTGACGACGCGAATCTGGACGCCCAAGGATTTCAAGACCGATCTGGACGCGCACCTGGGCTCGGCCTTCTCGCTGGAGCCGATCCTGACGCAGAGTGCCTGGTTCCGGCCGCACAATCGCGATGACGTGATCCCGAACCTCTATATCGTCGGGGCCGGCACCCATCCGGGTGCGGGCATTCCAGGTGTGGTCGGCTCGGCCAAGGCGACGGCCGGCCTCATGCTGGACCAGGGGCAGACTGTCCGGTGACCGCAGACGCTGTCCTCGCCGCCTCGAAGGCTTCGATCACCAAGGGGTCCAGGAGTTTCCGCTCTGCCTCGCGGCTGTTCGACCCGGCGGTGCGCGAGGATGCCTGGCTGCTCTATGCCTGGTGCCGGGCCTGTGACGACGAGATCGACGGCCAGGACCACGGCTTTGCCCATGAGGCGTTGAGCGTCGAGGAGCAGAAGCGTCGGCTGGCGCGCCTTTACGACATGACGCGGCGGGCCATGAGCGGCGAGCCGATGTCGGACCCGACGTTCGCCGCCTTTCAGCGCGTGGCCATCCGCCACCGCCTGCCGGAGCGCTGGGCCATGGACATGATCGACGGCTTCGCCATGGACGTGGAACACCGCGACTATGTCACCCTGGACGACGTCATGGCCTATTGCTGGCATGTGGCAGGAGTGGTCGGCGTCATGATGGCGCGGGTCATGGGTGTGACGGACCCCGAGGTTCTGAGGCGCGCCCAGGATCTGGGCCTGGCCTTCCAGCTGACCAACATCTCGCGCGACGTGATCGAGGATGCCGAAGGCGGTCGCCTCTATCTGCCCGCTGACTGGCTGGTCGAGGCGGGCCTTGAACCCACGGCCGAGGCCGTCGCTGCCACCCACAATCGCGAGACCGTCCATCGGGTGACGCAGCGGCTGCTGGCGGTGGCCGAGCCCTATTACGACAGCGCGCGCGATGGTCTGCGTGGCCTTCCGTTCCGGTCGTCGATGGCGATCGCGGCGGCGCGGGGTGTCTATCGCGAGATCGGCCGCAAGGTCCGGCGTGGCGGGCCGGGCGTCTGGAAAAGGCGCGTTTCGGTCGGGCGGGCGATGAAGCTCTGGCTGTTCGGTCGGGGGGCCTTGATCGCCGTCTGGACCCAGACCCTGGATCGCGGCAAGGCCCCGCCGCCTAGACAGGCTCTGTGGACGCGGGTCTGACGGGTTGAGCCTTCAGCGACGGTAGCCGCCACCAGGGCGTCGTCGGGGAGGTGTGGTGCTCGTGGTGCAGGCCGAAGTGGAAGCAGGTCAGGAGCGACAGGATCCACGGCATCGGCAGGGTCCGCGCATTGTGGCGGTCGATGAAGCCAGTCCCGGACTTCTCGTGCCGGTGGGGCAGCCAGGTGCCGAAGACGAACAGCTGTAGAGCGCTGACGATCGCGGGCAGGCCCCAGAACAGCATCATGTTCAGCGCGTTTGCCTTCAGGACGAACAGATACACCGCCACTACCGCACTGACGATCAGGAGTTCGCGCAGGCCGAAATAGCGGGTGAAGAAGGCGACAAACCAGGGACCGAAGGCCTCGGGCCGTTCGGCGTGAAAGTCCGGGTCGGTGGCGCTGCCGGGCGTGCGGTGATGCTGGTGGTGGCAGAGGTTTAGGGTGCGGTATGAGAAGGCCGCATAGGCTCCCACGCACAGCTGTCCGATCGCCGCATTCAGGCGGGGTCGCCCGGGGGCCAGCGAACCATGCATCGAATCGTGGGCGACGATGAACATCCCGGCACCCAGCCAGCTCTGGGCCAGGATCAGCAGCGGGGCCAAGGCCACCGCGGGCCACGAAAGGCTCTGGAAAAAGACGCCCCACACATGCAGCGTCATCCACCCACCGACGATCAACAGCGCCAGAGTCAGGCCGATTAGGGTCTGGCGGGTCGGGCTCATGATGTGGGGTTGCCGAGGCGCTCGGCCCGGCGCGCTTTCAGGATGGCCTTCAGCCGGTGAGGGTCCGGGGCCAGGACGAAGCCGAAGGAAACGGCCCCGTCTCGCGTCTGGACCGCATGATGCAGCTTGTGCGCCTGGACCAGTCGACGGGCGTATCCGTTCCTGGGCATCCAGTGGAAGGGCCAGCGCTGGTGCACCAGACCGTCATGCACGAAGGCATAGACGACCCCGTACAGGGTGACGCCCAGGGCGATCGCGCGAATCCACCACAGGTCGGTCAGCCAGGCCAGGACGAACAGGCCGCATCCGGCGATCGCGCCGACCACGCCGTAAAGATCATTGACCTCGAACATCTTGTCGTGCGGCTCGTGGTGGTCGCGGTGCCAGGCCCAGCCCAGGGGGCCGTGCATCACATAGCGATGTGTGGTCCAGGCGACGCCTTCCATCAGAAGGAAGACTGCCACGGTCAGGGCGATGAACCAGAAGGCGAGCATGGTCTGAACTCTACCTGCTGGACCCCGATGCTGCCAGCGTGACAGATCACCTCTGTTGCGCCTATCGACGGCCGACGAGATTGCGGAGCGTCTGTTGTCCGAACCAAGCATCACCGATCGCAAGGATCAGCATCTGGACGTGGTCCTGTCCGGCGGGGGGCGTCATGCCCGCGACGCCGGGTTCGATACGGTTCGTTTCGTGCACGAAGCGTTGCCGAATCTGGACCACGCCAGAATCGATCTCGGAGCCGACTTCCTGGGGCGTCGGCTGCGCGCCCCGCTGCTGATCAGTTCGATGACGGGAGGACCGTCCCGGGCCGAGGCGATCAATGCGCATCTGGCCGAGGCGGCGCAGGCGCTGGGCATCGCTCTGGCCGTCGGGTCGCAGCGCGCGGCCCTGGAGGATGGCGGCGGGTCGGGGCTGACCCAGTCGCTGCGGGATCGTGCCCCGGACATACCGATCCTGGCCAATATCGGTGCGGCACAGCTGACGCGCGGCTTCGGCCTCGATGAGGCCCGGCGCATCATCGACATGATCGGGGCCGATGCCCTGATCGTGCATCTGAATCCGCTTCAGGAGGCCTGCCAGCCCGAGGGCGATCGCGATTGGAAGGGTGTCGGCGCGGCCCTTGAGGCGCTGATCCTCCGACTGGACGCACCGGTCGTGGTCAAGGAGACAGGGGCCGGCATCTCCGCGGCGACAGCACGGCGTCTGTTCGCGATGGGCGTCTCGGCGATCGATATCGCGGGCGCGGGGGGAGCGAATTGGGGCTTGATCGAGGGAGAGCGGGCCACCGATCCCGCCGACAAGACCCATGCCCTGGCCTTTGCCGACTGGGGCATTCCCACGGTCCGGGCGCTTCAGGCAGCGCACGAGGCTTGCCCTGATGGCTTCATCATCGGATCCGGCGGCATCCGCGACGGTGTCGATGCGGCCAAGGCGATCCGGCTCGGCGCCGACCTTGTGGGCCAGGCGGCGGGCGTCCTGCAGGCCGCGACGGTTTCGACCGAGGCCGTGATCGACCACTTTCAGATCATCATCCGGCAGATGCGGACCGTGTGCTTCTGCACAGGGTCGGCTCATCTCCGGGCGTTGCGCAAGGCCGAGCTGATCCAGAGCTGACCCGTTCTGCGGCGCGACGAACGCATGCGTGCCTGCAAGCCACCCGTGCCGGAATCGTCCATGATGTCCTTGATGCGGAGGCCGATATGAGCGAGCGCGACGTGGATGTCGTCATACTGGGCGGTGGGCACAACGGGCTGGTCTGTGCCTTCTATCTGGCCCGGGCCGGGTTGAAGGTCACAGTGCTGGAGCGGCGGAGCGTGGTCGGCGGCGCTGCGGTAACCGAGGAATTCCATCCCGGATTTCGCAACTCGACCGCCAGCTACACCGTCAGTCTGCTGAATCCCAAGGTCGCCGCCGACATGAATCTGGCGCGTCATGGTCTTCACATCGTCGACCGGCGGATGTCGAACTTCCTGCCTCTGGAAGACGGACGGCATCTGGCGGCGGGGCAAGGCCGGACCCAGGCCGAGGTGGCAAAGTTCTCAAGCCGGGATGCCGAGCGTTTGCCGGCCTATGAGGCTCGGCTGGAGCGGGTGGCCGAGGTGCTGCGCGCGCTGGTTCTGGAGACGCCGCCCAACCTGCCGGAAGGCGGCTGGCGGGAGGCCCTGCCCGAAATGCTGAAGGCCGGTCGTCTGGCGCGTCGGCTGGGCGGGCTGGACCTGACGGCCAGACGGGACGTCCTCGACCTGTTCGCCAAATCGGCGGGTGACTGGCTGGACGGCTGGTTCGAGAGCGATCCGATCAAGGCCCTGTTCGGTTTCGACAGCGTGGTCGGACACTATGCCAGCCCTTACACGCCGGGCTCGGCCTATGTGCTGCTGCATCACGTCTTCGGCGAGGTGAACGGGGTAAAGGGCGCGTGGGGTCATGCGATCGGAGGCATGGGAGCCATCACCCAGGCCATGGCCGCAGCCTGTATCGAACAGGGGGTCGATATCCGGCTCGACGCCCCCGTGGCGAAGGTGCTGACGATGCGTGGCCGGGCGGTCGGCGCGGTGACCGAGGGCGGACAGATCGTCGGGGCGCGCGCGGTCGTGTCGAACCTGCATCCGCGCCTGTTGTTCGATCGCCTTGTGGATCCGGCGATCGTGCCGGTCGATTTTCGGGAACGGATGGCGGGCTACCGTTCCGGTTCAGGCACATTCCGGATGAATGTCGCCCTGTCGGAGCTGCCGCGATTTTCCGCTCGTCCCGAACCCGGCGATCACCACACGGCCGGGATCATTCTGGCACCCGGCCTCGACTATATGGATCGGGCGCATGCCCAGGCCCGGCTGGACGGCTGGTCGGCCCGACCGATCATCGAAATGCTGATCCCCTCGACGCTGGACGCCACCCTGGCACCGCGAGGGGCACACGTCGCCAGCCTGTTCTGCCAACACGTGGCTCCGCAGCTATCCGACGGACGGTCGTGGAACGATCACCGCGAAACCGTCGCCGACCTGATGATCGATACGGTCGACGAATGGGCCCCGGGGTTCAAGGCCTCGGTCCTGGGGCGGATGGCCCTGACACCTCTGGACCTGGAACGGCGCTTCGGTCTGGTGGGCGGAGACATCTTTCACGGGCGGCTGACGCTGGACCAGTTGTTCAGCGCCCGGCCGATCCTTGGCCATGCCGATCACCGCATGCCGTTGCCCGGATTGTATCTTTGCGGCTCCGGTGCCCATCCGGGTGGTGGCGTGACGGGGGCACCGGGCCATAATGCGGCACGCGAAATCCTGAAGGACTTCAAACGGCGGCGACGCCCAGGGCCTTGAACAGGGCCTCACGCACGGCGTCTTCGGTGAAGGGTTTCTGGATGGTGGGATGCCCGCGCCAGTCTTCCGGCAGGCCACTCTCGCCATAGCCGGTGGAGAAGACGAACGGCACGCCCTTCATTTTCAGGGCTTCGGCGACCGGGAACACCTCCCGGCCGGCGACGTTCACATCCAGCAGGGCACCGTCCAGGCGGCTGTCGTCCTGCAGGACCTCGAGGGCGGTGTCGATATCGCCGACGGGGCCGACCGGGGCGAAACCCATGTCCTCGAGCATCGTCTCCAGCAGCATGGCGACGAGGGCTTCGTCCTCGACCACCAGAATGCGGCGACCGCGCACGCCATCAGACATCAAACTACCCCGATCAGCGGAAAACCAGTCCGCGACAAATCCGGCCCGTGTTTAGGCTGATATGTCCGGTGTTGCCAAATCACCGTGGACTCCTGCATCGCGGCACCGGCGGCCATCGCCGGATTGTCGGCGCGCCCAACCTTGCTAGGATCACGTCATGATCCTTGAAAGCCTGATGGCGGCCCTGATGACCACCGGTCCGGCAAACATTCCGGACCCCGAGATCGCGCTCGCCCAGGGTCGCGCCCAGGGTCGTGAGGAGTCGGGCGTTATCTCGTTCCAGAACCTGCCCTTTGCCGCGCCGCCGGTGGGTCCGCTTCGTTGGCGTCCGCCGGTGAAGCCCGCGCCATGGTCCGACATCCGGGACGCGACCCGGCCCGGGGCCATCTGTATCCAGTCGCCCGCCAACGGCGATCCGGGCGTCGGGCCGCTGCCCATGAGCGAGGATTGCCTGACGCTGAACGTCTGGACGCCACAGGGCATGACGGCACTCCTGCCGGTCATGGTCTGGATCCATGGCGGTGGGTACAACAACGGGTCGGGTACGGCGGCGCTGTATAGCGGCACGAACCTGGCGCGCCGGGGCGTGGTGGTGGTGACGATCAACTATCGGCTGGGACGGCTCGGCTTTTTCGACCATCCCGCCCTGGCCGCCGAGCGTCAGCCCGACGAACCCGCGGGAAACTATGGCGTCATGGACCAGATCGCCGCCCTGGAGTGGGTGCGCGACAATATCGCCCGGTTCGGCGGCGACCCCGGCAATGTGACGATCTTTGGCGAGTCAGCGGGCGGGGTCGCGGTGACGCAGCTGATGGTCGCGCCCGCAGCCCGGGGCCTGTTCCACAAGGCGATCGTTCAATCTGGCCTGGGCCGCCAGAGATCGGCGCTGCTGGACGAGGACCGCCCCGGACACCCGTCGGCGCAGAGTCTCGGCGTCGCCTTTGCCCGATCGGTGCAGCTGGCCGGGGCCACAGCCGATGATCTGCGCGCCCTGCCGGCCGAACGCCTGCTGTCACCGACGCCCGCCTTCTACACCGACAATCTGATCGTCGACGGGCGTGTCGTGCCCGAAGACGTCGTCGAGGCCTTCGCGGGCGGACGACAGGCCCCGGTGCCCATGATCCTGGGCACCAACAGTGCGGAGTTCTGGTGGATCCGCCCGTCCGATGCGGGCGCCTATGGGCGTGCGGACGATCTCATGACCGACGAGGAGTACAGCGCCCTGGTCGCGGCCTATGGCGGGCAGGGCGGCTATGACACCTCGGTCGTCAGCGACCTCATCTTCAACGAACCGGCGCGTCATCTGGCACGCCTGCACGCCGATGCGGGCCATCCCGCCTGGCTCTACCGTTTCGACGTCGTGCCCGAGTCCAACCCCGAACCCAGCGGTGGGGCGACGCATGCCTCCGAGCGGCCCTATGTGTTCGACAACCTCGACACCGTCGGTCGGCCGCTGGGAGAGCGCGACGCACGCGCGGCCACGGCCATGGCGGACTACTGGACCGGATTCGCCACGCGATCGGATCCCAACGGACCTGACCGGGTCGACTGGCCCGGCGTCGCCGGCGACCGGTTGCTGGAGTTCACCAACGACGGACCGGTCGCCAGAGCCGTGCCGCACGGCGAGAGGCTGGACCTGATCCAGCAGTTCTACGCCCGGATTCGGCCCTGACGGATCTGACCGTGGGGCGTTGATCACAGGGCCCTTGCTTGGCGGAGGGGTCTACACCGGCTAGATCGGGCGGATGACCCAGACCCCCCTTCGCCGCCTGATCGACCTGCCCGGTGTCGCCGACCTCGAAGCGAAGGCCCTGATGAAGCCCGGCCATGCCGACCCCTCGCGCCGCGATGAGTTTCCGGAAGTGGACGCAGTCCTGAGGGCGGTGTTCGGCCTGACCGCCGGGGCGGCCGAGGACGCGGCCCGTCCCGGCGACTGGGACGGCATCGAGCGCCTGTCGCCGCTGGACCAGGTCGAGGCCTTCGCGGCGGAGGGCTGGGATGTCACCGATGCGAAGAGGAAGCCGCTGCGGATGCTGTCAGTCTTCGCCGAACCCCTGGCCCTGGCGATGCGCGGCGTGGCCGGCAGCCTGCCCGACGCGCCCTTCGTGCCGGAGCCGAGGGAGGAGCGTGATGCCTGGGGGGCCGGACTGGCGGCGGAGGCGGTGCGATTCAGGAAGCGGTAGGCTCTAACCCACCTTCACCCGCGTCGCCGCCTCGGGGAGGTCTTCCCCGAACGCGCGCTGGTAGAACTCCGCAATGGTCGGCCGTTCCAGCTCGTCGCACTTGTTGAGGAAGGTCAGCCGGAACGCCAACCCCACATCCCCGCCGAAGATGGTGGCGTTCTGGGCCCAGGTGATGACGGTGCGAGGCGACATGACGGTGGAGATGTCGCCGTTCATGAAGGCGTTCCGGGTCATGTCGGCGACGCGGACCATGGCGGCGAGGGCGCGGCGGCCGTCGGCGGTGGCCCATTCGGGGGCCTTGGCGGCGACGATTTCGGCCTCCACGTCGTGGTCGAGGTAGTTCAGGGTGGTGACGATGTTCCAGCGGTCCATCTGGCCCTGATTGATCTGCTGGGTGCCGTGATACAGGCCACTGGTGTCGCCCAGACCGATGGTGTTGGTGGTGGCGAACAGGCGGAACCACTTGTTGGGGCGGATCACGCGGTTCTGGTCCAGCAGGGTCAGGCGGCCCTGCGCCTCCAGCACGCGCTGGATCACGAACATCACGTCGGGGCGGCCGGCGTCGTATTCGTCGAACACCAGGGCGATCGGGCGCTGGATGGCCCAGGGCAGCATGCCTTCGCGGAACTCGGTAATCTGCTTGCCATCCTTCAGGACGATGGCGTCCTTGCCGACCAGGTCGATGCGGCTGACGTGGCTGTCGAGGTTCACACGGACCAGCGGCCAGTTCAGCCGGGCGGCGACCTGTTCGATGTGGGTCGACTTGCCGGTGCCGTGATAGCCCTGGACCATCACCCGGCGGTCGTGGGCGAAGCCGGCGCAGATGGCGAGCGTCGTCTGGGGATCGAAGCGATAGGCGGGATCCGCCTCGGGCACATGGCTGTCGACGGTGTCGAACATCGGCACGGTCATGTCGGCATCGGTGCCGAAAGCCTCGCGCACACTCACCTGCCGGTGAGGCTCGAAGGTCAGCAGGGGATCGGGGGTCGCGTCGGGCGGAGAGTCGGAAAGGGCCATAGGCTCCGTGTAGAGGGGCCGCGCGCGCGGCTCAACACGCGCGCGGCCACCTTGATGCGGTTATTCCGCGCTGAGGGCGACGTCGACGTTGCCGCGGGTGGCATTGGAATAGGGGCAGACCTGATGCGCCTTCTGGATCAGGTCATCGATGACCGCCTTGTCGAGGCCGTGGTCGGTGACCTTCAGATCGACGGAGATGTTGAAGCCCTCGCCGTGGTCGTTCTTGCCGAAGCCGATGCCCGAATGGACCCTGGTGTCCGGACCGACCGGCGTACCGGCCTTGCCGGCGACCAGACGAAGGGCACCGAGGTAGCAGGCGGCATAGCCGGTCGCGAACAGCTGCTCGGGGTTGGTGCCGGGGCCGTCGTCGCCACCCATGGCTTTTGGCACGGACAGGGCGACGTCGATCTTGCCATCGTCGGTGTGCGAGCGACCATCGCGGCCACCGCCGGAAGCGGTGGCGTGGGCTTTGTAGAGGACGTCCATCAGAAGGCTCCGTTTCGACAGGGGGAGCTGTGCAGATAGGCGTTCGTGCGAGGTACGCTAGGCGATGCCGGCCTTCTTGAGGATCTTGTAGGCCTTGATGACGCGGACCAGCTTGGCCTCGGCCCCGCGGTCGCCCTGATTGTGGTCCGGGTGGCAACGCTTCAGCAGGTCGTGATAGGCGGCCTTGATCTTCTCCTTCGACGCCCCGGGTTCCAGGTCGAGGTCGGCGAAGGCCCCGCGTTCGATCTTGCCGACCCGGCGGTCCTCGGTCGGGTGCTGGGCCGCCTGATCGCCCTTCCTGCCGAACAGACCATAGCTGTCGCGCCAGGAGCCCGCGCCCGTCGTGTTGGCCGTGCCCATCTTGGCGGCGAAGGCTGCGGCTTCTCTGGAGTTCTTGCCAGCCTTCATCTCCCAGGTCGGGCGCCCGCCCGTCATGGCCTCGTTTTCCTTGGCCGCGCGGATCTGGGCCTCGTTCATGCCGGCGTAGAAGTTCCAGCTCTTGTTGTACTCGCCCGCGTGCGGCTGGCAGAAATCGTAGAAGTCGTTCAGCCGCTCGCGCGATTTCGGGGCGCGGGCCGTCGCGGCCTTGGTGCAGTCAGGCCAGTTGCAGGGCTTTTCGCCGGGCTTCAGACGTAGGACATCGGCTTCCGCCTCGGCCTCTCCGGCCTTGGGCGGTTTGATCCGCATGTCCTTGAAGCGGGGCTTGTAGTCGAATGACGCTGGCATCGGTCACAGTGTAGGGTCGAATTGGTCACCATCAAGGAAGCGAATATGTCTGAAGGCCCGATCGCGACGATTATCCGCAGAAAACTGACGGACGCGCTCGCACCGACACGCCTTGAGATCGAGGACGACAGCGCGCGACACGCCGGCCATCATCATGAGGGGGGTCTGGACGCGAGGCCCGGCGGGGAAAGCCATTTCAATCTGACCGTCGTCTCGAGCGCCTTTGCCGGGCAAGGCCGGGTGCAACGCCAGCGTGCGGTCAATGCCCTGCTGGCCGAAGAAATGGCCGGTCCTGTGCACGCGCTTTCGATCCGCGCCCTTGCGCCCGATGAAGCCGGAGGTTGAACGATAAGCCTGCATTCACCTCATCTTAGAAGGTTCGGCATAGCGTTATCTCAGGGACTGTTCACGGGATATCGGGAAACGCATGGTTGGCTCCGAGGATATCGGCAAAAGCCTCGAAGGCGCACGGAGCGGCACCGGTGAAGCCGCCCAGGCGCTGACAGCGATCCTGCAGACCCAGTATCTGCGCTATCTCATCATCGCGAGCTGGGCGGTCGGCCTGTGTGGCACTGTCGGCCCGGTCCCGGCTGTCCTGTGGTTTGCCGCGACAGTGGCGGCCGGTTCTGTCCGCGGTGTCTTCGAGCGCCGCATGGCGGGCCGGGTCGATGCGGGATGGGGTCTGATCTTCCCGGCTGTCGCGACCGTGACCACGGCCGCCTGGGCCTCCGCACCCCTGATGGCCTGGTTCTCGGACGCAAGCTTCGGTCAAGCCCTTGCCGTCGCCCTGTTGATCAGCGGCTATGTGCTGGTGTTCTCGCAACTGCGGAGTTCACCCAAGCAGGCCATCGTGATCTCGTCGCCCTATTCCGTGGTCGCGGTGATCATTCTTTGCAGTCTCTGGGGCAGGCCGGAGTTTGTCCCGTTCCTCAGCATCATGCCGTTCACGGCCGCGGGCCTGTTCGTGCTGGTCACCATGACGATGCTGCGCGAGGAGCGGATCAAGGCGTTCCAGGAACATCAGGCCCATCTGATCGAAGAGCTTCAGGGCGCGCGCGACAAGGCCGATGCTGCCAACCAGGCCAAGTCCAACTTCCTCGGCGTCATTTCGCATGAGTTGCGTACGCCGATGAACGGCGTGCTCGGGGCGGCACAGCTACTGCAGTCGACCCGGCTGGAGTCGACGCAGCGCGAGTACCTGTCGATCATCCGCAACTCCGGCGACAACCTGCTTCACCTGCTGAACGACATCCTCGACATGACCAAGATCGAGGCCGGAAAGATGACCTTCGAGGTGATCGACGTGTCGATCGAGGACCTGCACCGCCGCGTGATCGGGCCGTTCGAAGCCCAGGCCGAAGCGAAGGGCCTGCAGTTCGTCTCCACCTTTGATGGCGAGGTGCCGTCGGTCGTGAAGGGCGATCCGCTGCGGGTCTGTCAGGTGATCCAGAACCTCCTGTCGAACGCCGTGAAGTTCACCGAAGCGGGCACGATCCACTATCACGTCCTGGCCCGCAGGGTCGCCGACAGACGCGTCGCCTTCGACTTCTCCGTCACCGACAGCGGCTCCGGGATCGCGCCCGAGGACCTGCAGCGTCTGTTCCAGCCCTTCACCCAGGTGGATGCGTCCTCGACGCGCCGTTTCGGGGGAACCGGGCTTGGCCTGACGATCGCCCGACGGATGGCCAACATCATGGGCGGGGACATCCGCGTCGAATCGACCGTTGGGCAGGGTTCGACCTTCGTCCTGTCGGTCGAGGCCGACGTCGTGGAATGGCAACCCATGCAGGAGGCCGAGGCCATCCACGCCGAGGTGGGCGAGGGTGACAGTCTGTCGGTCCTCGTGGTCGAGGATCACCCGGTCAACCGCATGATCCTGGAGGCGTGGCTCGGGTCGGCGGGACACACGACAGTGTCGGCGGAAGACGGCCAGATTGCCGTGAACGCGGCGACGAGCCAGGTTTTCGATCTGATCATCATGGATGTGAATATGCCGGTCATGGACGGCCTGAGCGCGACCCGCCTGATCCGGTCCGCCGGCGTGAATGCGGACACACCCATCGCCGTGCTGTCTGCCTCGGCCCGGCATGAGGACCACGAGGCGGGGCTGGACGCTGGCGCCGACGCCTATCTGAACAAGCCGATCGATTTCGCGGCCCTGGCCCAGCTGATGCAGAAGGTCAGGGGCGGTCGGACCGCCATAAAGGGCGGGGCCGAAAGCCTTCAGTCCGCCGCCGCCTGACCTGGACCAGACGGGCCCCGCAGATTCGGCGCAGGGCATGAGCCCCGGGGCGATGCGGCGAGGCCGAGCGAGCGTTCTGAGCCCCGGGGGGGAGACTTCCGGGGCGTTTTCGCGTTTGGAGTGGCCTGTGGCTAGATGAGGCTTCATGCGCGCCTTCGCCGAACTGCTGGATCGCCTGTCGCTGACGGGATCGCGGAATGCCAAGCTGGTGCTCCTGCGGGACTATCTGCGCGTCACGCCCGATCCCGACAGGGGCTGGGCGCTCGCAGCCCTGACCGGAGAGCTCAGTTTCGACGCGGCCAAGCCGGCCATGATCCGCCGTGCGGTCGAGGCACGGGTCGATCCGGTGCTGTTCCGCTGGTCCTACGACTATGTCGGCGACCTGGCCGAAACGGTGGCCCTGATCTGGCCCGGCAACCCTGAACACCGCCACAACCGCGAGCCCGAACTGGGTGAGATCGTGGATGCCCTGTCCTGTGCCAAGCGCGGCGAGGTTCAAGGCCTGATCGAGGGGTGGCTGGACGCCCTGGCCCCCAAGGGACGATGGGCGCTGCTGAAGCTGGTGACGGGCGCATTGCGGGTCGGGCTGTCGGCACGACTGGCGAAGACGGCAACCGCCATGGTGCGGCCGGCTGTGGTGTCCGCCGCTCCGGATCCTGCAGGCGACGAGGCGGTCGTCGCGCTGGAGGCCGTCGACGTGTCCGAGATCGAGGAGGTGTGGCACGGGCTGGAGCCGCCCTACGCGGACTTGTTTGCCTGGCTGGAGGGGAGGGCGGAGCGACCGAGTCCGGACGCGCCCGGCCGGTTTCGCCCGGTCATGCTGGCGGTCGCGATTGATGAGGCTGTCGATTTTGCGAGGCTTTCCCCTTCCGACTACGCCGCCGAATGGAAATGGGATGGCATCCGTGTCCAGGCCGTTCGCGAGCAGGGGGTGATGAAGCTGTACTCCCGGACCGGCGACGAGATTTCAGGGAGTTTCGGCGACGTCACGGCGGGTCTGAGTTTTGAAGGGGCGATCGACGGCGAGCTGCTCGTCTGGCGCGACGGACAGGTCGCGCCGTTCGGGGACCTGCAGCAGCGGCTGAACCGGAAGACGGTCGATGCCAGAACCATGGCCGCCTATCCTGCGGCCATCGTGGCCTATGACGCCCTGGCGCTGGATGGCGAGGACCTGCGGTCGCGTTCCTTGCGAGAGCGACGCGCGCTGCTGGAAGCCATGGTGGCGGCGCACGCCGGCGACCGGCTGCATCTGTCGCCCGTCGTCGATTACGACAGCTGGGAGGCCCTGGGCATATTGCGCGCCGACCCGCCGGTCGGGGCGGCGGCCGAAGGTCTGATGCTGAAGCGTTGGGACAGCCCCTATGTCGCGGGGCGCCCCAAAGGCCCGTGGTTCAAGTGGAAGCGCGATCCGCACGCGATCGACTGCGTCCTGATGTACGCCCAGCGCGGCCACGGAAAACGCTCCAGCTTCTATTCCGACTTCACCTTCGGGGTCTGGACGCCAGAGGGTCCGCTGACGCCCGTCGGCAAGGCCTATTTCGGGTTTACCGACGAGGAGCTGAAACAGCTCGACAAGTTCGTGCGCGACCACACGATCGACCGCTTCGGGCCTGTGCGCTCGGTGCGGGCCGAGCGGGATTTCGGGCTGGTTCTGGAGATCGCTTTCGAGGGTCTGAACCGGTCGCCCCGCCACAAGTCGGGCGTCGCCATGCGCTTTCCCCGGATCGGGCGAATCCGTTGGGACAAGCCGGCGCGCGAGGCCGCGACGATCGGGGAGGTCATGGATTTGCTTGACGCCATCGAGGGTGGTGGAGGGCGCCTGGCGAAAGCGGGCTAGCCGGCCTTGCGCTTCGTGCGCCAGGCTCGGTCAACGTCTTCGGACACGCCGCAAATCTGCAGAAAGGTGACGACGGGCACCGATGCGGGTGCGGTCATGTTGCGCATCAGGGCGTTTCCGGCAGGAGCCGGAGCGGTCGCCTCGATCAGCAGGGGCAGGATGGTCCACCGGGCCGGGAAGGGCTGGACGTCGATGTTCGGTTCGGCGCGCAGGTGCGGGCAATGCTGAAGCGACAGGTCCGAGCAGCGGCGATGCAGCGGCGCGATCGCCCCCGCATCGATCAGGACCTGCGCGTCGGCGATGCGCGGCGACAGGTCGGCACCGCGGCCCGAGGCCCGCAGGCGACCGGCCGGGATGCGGCGCGCGACCTGTGTCACGCGGTCGTCGGGACCGGTCGGCTCCCCGCACATGGGGCACAGCATCCGGGAGACCGTCAGGCGCTGTCGCAGCAGGTGGTTTCTGGAATACTCCGGGCGGCCGTAACCCGGGTGTTCGCGCTGCGTCAGGGCCAGACGCCCGCCGACCGACGCGCAAGGCCGGACGCCCTGGATCGGTTCTTCGGTCCAGCTGGTAACCCAGGGCACATCGACACCGACGGTGAGCGAGGACTTCTTCAAAGGCACGCACTCCGCCGCAATCAAGCAGTCTGAGGCCGCCCGCGGTCCCCGTCGAGAGGTCGATTTGCGATCCGACGGGTTCCAATCCCTGTCCAAGGCGTTAGACCGCCCGCATGCTTTCGACCCGGAACCCCTTGAACGGCCTGATCGTGGCGGGCCAGCAGGCGACGACGCTCGACGTGGCCATGATGGCCAGGATGACCCAGATGGCGGGCGACTTCGCGGTCAATCTGGCCATCGCCCTGGCGATCTTCGCCGCGACCGTCTTCGCCGCGCGGTGGGCGGCGTCTGCGACGCGCAAGGCGCTGGGCCGGGTCAAGGGCTTCCGGCACGATCCGACGGTGCTCAGCTTCGCCGTGCAGGTCGTGCGCGTCGTCGTCTTCCTGGTCGGCTTCATCGCCGTGCTCCAGCGTCTGGGGGTCCAGACGACCTCGATCATCGCGGTGCTGGGCGCGGCATCGCTGGCGGTCGGTCTGGCGTTGCAGGGCACGCTGTCGAATGTGGCGGCGGGGGTGATGCTGCTGATCCTGAGGCCCTACCGCGTGGGGGACCTGGTCAACATCGGCGGTCACATCGGCAAGGTGCAGCGGCTGGACCTGTTCTTCACCCAGCTGGCCGACGCCAACAATGTGAAGATCATGGCCCCGAACGGAAAGGTTTTCGGCGACTTCATTCTGAACCTGTCCGGACAGAAGAACCGGCGCATGGAGCTGAAGATCAGCGTCGGCTACGGCGACAATCTGAATACGGCCAGGGACGCTCTGACGGCTGCCGCCGCAGCCCAGGACAAGGTCCTGGCCGATCCTGCGCCGTGGGCCGGGGTCACGGACCTGCTGGACAGCTCGGTCGAGGTCACGCTGACGGCCTGGACCCGGTCCGACGACTACTGGCAGACGCGGGCGGACGTGTTCCAGGCGGCGAAGGAGGCGCTGGACGCCGCTGGCATCGAGATTCCATTCCCGCACCAGGTCGCGGTGCCCTATGGCGACAACGGTGCGCAGGTGCCCGGGGCGGCCGAGGGTCAGCCGGGTTTGCGCGCGCGCTCGAATCCGCGCAGCGCCGGGTTCGACAGCGGTCGCGACGGCGACCAGAACGAGGCCTGACCGACGATGCGCTACGATTTCGGTTCCGACAACACTGCAGGGATGGCACCGGCCGCGCTGCGCGGCCTCATTGAGGCCAACGCCGACTACGCCCGCGCCTACGGGGCCGACGACATTACGGCGCGCGCGGCCGACCAGATCCGCCGCCGCCTGGATGCGGATGCCGAGATTCGCTTCGTCTTTTCCGGTACGGCCGCCAATGCCATCGCCCTGTCGATGCTGGCCTATCCGCACGAGGCGGTTCTGGCCCACCATGCCGCCCACGTCTGCACCGACGAGACAGGCGCGCCGGGATTCTTCGGGCAGGGCGTCGGCCTGATCGGCCTGCCCGGCCTGTCGGGCAAGATCGACGTGCGCGCGCTGGAGGCGGCGCTCGACGAGCCCGAGGTCGGACATCGCCAGCCGCCGGCGGCGCTCAGCCTGACCCAATCCACCGAATACGGCACCGTCTATACCGAGGAAGAGCTGCGGCACCTGATCGAACCGGTGAAGGAGCGCGGTTACGGGGTCCATCTGGACGGTGCGCGGCTGGCCAATGCGGCGGCGGCCGGGTTCGACCTGACCCGGATCGCGCGGCTGGGCGTCGATGTTCTGGTGTTCGGCGGGGCCAAGGCCGGAGGGCTGTGCACCGAGGCGATCGTGATGTTCGACAGGTCCCTGGCGCGTCGGGTGGACAACCGCCTGAAGCAGGCCGGGCAGACGGCGTCCAAAGGCCGCTTCCTGGCCGCGCCCTTCCTTGGGATGCTGGAGAGCCATGCGTGGGAAGACGGTGCCGCCCACGCCAATCTGATGGCCCAGCGGCTGGCCACCGGTATTGCGACGCGCTCGTCCTTCATTCTGGCGCATCCGGTCGAGGCCAATGCCGTGTTCGTGCGGATGCCTGCGACGGCCCATGCGGCCCTCAATGCGGCGGGATGGGCCTGTTACCGCTTCGACGACGGCTCGGTTCGTTTCGTATGCTCCTGGGCGACGACCGCAGAGGCCGTGGACGAGGTGCTGGAGGCGATCGCAGGTCTTTAGTGCCCCTTCAGCCGGTCGCCTGCGACGCGAACTGTCACGCCTTCGCCGTAGTGGCTTGGCAAGGTCGAGTCATATCGGCTTTAACCCGTGACCGAACCAACGATTTCTGGCCTGGAGTTCGCCCATGATCCGTTTCCTGACCGCCGTTGCGGCGGCCGCCGTTGCCTTGAGCGCGAGTGCCGCGTCTGCGCAGGACTTCCGGGCCCTTGCCCGGACCGACCTGCAGGCAGCGCACGACGCCCTTCGCGACAACCACCCGGCGGCCGTCATTCCCGGCGCGGCGGGCGACAGCTTCCGGGGCTGGATCGACGCGGGCCTGGCGGATGCCAATGGCCGTCTGGGTCAGGTGAACTCCGGCGACAGCCACGCCTATCTGATGCGGTACTATGCGGCCGGCTTCCGGGATTCCAACATCGCCATCACGCCATCCTACGAAAGCCTGGGGCCGTTTTTCGGAATCTCCTGGCCGGGGATCACGACCGGATGGCGGAACGGCCACTATGAGGTCACCTACGTCAAGGCCGGCGTCCGCAATGCGCCGCGGGTGGGCGACATCGTCGTCAGCTGCAACCTCGTGCCGATCGAGGAATATGCGCGTGGCAAGCTCGACAAGTGGGAAGCCAACCTGGACACCGAGGCCGGGCGCGTCACATCGGCGCCGTACCTGCTGTGGAACCGGAACAATCCGTTTGCCGCAGGCGTCCCGTCGACCTGCGAGTTCAAGCGTGGCGACCGCGGTCGTCCGCGCGCGACCGAGCTTCGTCCCGTCCCGCTGGCGGCCGGAGACCTGGAAGCGGCTTACCGCGCGACCGTCTACATGCCGTCGGCGACGCCGCTGAGCATCGAAACCGTCAACGGGCGGCCGTGGGTCAATGTGCATTCGTTCGCCGACAGCGCCGGGTGGGATGCCTTCAACGTCCTGGTCGAGGGACAGGCCGCGGCCCTGCGGGGACCGCAAGGCTTCGTGCTGGACCTGCGTGCCGCGTCCGGCGCGTCGGCCTATACGTCGACGGCGCGCGGTTATGGCCTGGCCAACCGCATCTGGACGCCCGAGTTCACCGTCAGCCGGCAGCCGGCGGCCGGGGCCATCACCTATCGCGCCACGCCGGGCAACCGGACATGGTATGCCGATACCCTGGGGCGCATGCAGGCGGATCCGCGCTTCGTGCAGGAAGCCGCTCCGGTGATCGAACAGACCCAGGCCATCGTCGCGGCCTTCGATGCCGCGATCGCCGCGGGACAACAGACCTTCACCCTGCCGGGCCGGGCCGCCGTGGCCGATACGGGGGCACCCAATCCGGTTCAGGGCCCTGTCGTCGTCCTGGTCGATGCCGGTTGCTCGGGTGGGTGCCTGGACACGCTGGACCTGCTGTCCAAGCTGCCGAACGTTCGCATCGCGGGCTCGACGACGGCGACCGATACCATCTTCATCGAGCCGACCATCGCGCGCCTGCCGTCCAACTATTCCGATCTGAGCTACGGTCACAAGGCCTGGACCAGCCGCGAGCGCGCCAACAACACGCCGTTCACTCCGGCGCAGGGCCTGGCCTATGTCGGCAATCCGGCCGACGAGGCGGCCGTCCGGGCCTGGGTCGCGACCCTGTTCGGAAGCTGAGGCGATAACCACCCTCCCTGTCACGGGGAGGGTGGCCGCACGCCGAATGGGTAGAAAATTATATTAGATCAATAAGTTATCGGAATTCTCTGATCTTCTACGGGCGGGATCGATCCGCGTCGGATGGACTCCGAAAAACCGAGTCCATCGCGTGCAAAACCCTGATTTCAAAGACGTTTAATTGCACTTCGTTGCACACCCGGAGTCCAGCGAACCTGGGGGAGGGGTCGTCGATGCCGGAGCGGGACTTGGGTTGGAAGCCCATGCCGCCGTGCCTATCTCCGACCCATGACAGACACCGCAGACCCCCGTGCCCTTCGTTCCGCCGCCGGCTTTGACCTGACCCCGCCCAGCGAAAGCCAGCGCGTGGCGCTGGAGGCTGATCTGAACGCGGAGGAGAAGCGGGTCCTCCTCAGCCACGGCACCGAGGCCCCGTTCTGCGGCGTCCTGCTGGGTGAAAAACGGCCCGGCGTCTTTTGCTGTCGCGAATGCGGCCTGCCGCTGTTCAAGGCGACGACCAAGTTCGAGAGCGGTACCGGCTGGCCCAGCTTCACCCAACCGGTGGACGAGGCACATGTCACCGCGATCGTGGACCGGTCTTACGGCATGACGCGGACCGAGACGACCTGCGCCCGGTGCGGCAGCCATCAGGGCCACGTCTTTCCCGACGGACCGCCCCCCACAGGCCTGCGGTACTGCATCAATTCGGTCGCCCTTCAGTTCGTGGAAGAGGGCCGCCCCTTGCCCGATCCGCTGGGGCGCGGCGACGGGATCGCATGATCTTCACCGTTCCGCCGCAATCCGGGTTAGGATGAGGCGCGTGGTGGAGTTGATGGCATGCTGATCCTGCTCGTTCTGACCAGTCTCGCGATCGCATCGGATCCGGATGGCGTGGTGTCCACGGCACCGCAAGGGGCCGATTCGGTGGTGGTGGGTGCGGTCGCACCGACGACGGACGCCCGTCCGGATGCGTCCCTGATCGCACCGACCATCCAGTCCCTGACCACGGCCGAGCAGATCGACCGCTGGATCGCGGCCCGTCCAGCCCCGGACGCGCCATTCGCCTCCGATCGAGAGCCTGCGGATGACCGCAAGATGCACGGCTTCGTAAGCGGCGCGGTCGGGACCGGTGATTTCAGTGCAGTCTCTGTCGGCGTGTCCCTGCCCATCGGCGAGAAGGGTCGTCTGGACCTGAGCTTCTCCCAGACGCGGAACGGTTACGGTGGCTACGGCTACGGGTATGGCTATCCAGGCTATGGATATGGCTACCCCGGTTTTGCCTACGACGGGTTCGGGTACCGCGATTATCGGCCCATGGATTTCAACGGGGTTCGCCCGACGCCTTACGGCTCCGTCTTCGAGGAGCGGGTGAGGGTGGCGGGAAGCGACACTGAACGGCAAGACCCGCAATCTGACCGGCGCACGCCCTGACCCCGCGCAACCATGAAAAAGGCCCGGTCTGTCGACCGGGCCTTTATCGTTCAGATGGTGCCGCCGGGGGGAATCGAACCCACGACCTCAGCCTTACCAAGGATGCGCTCTACCACTGAGCTACGGCGGCTTGATCTGAGGAAGCGGCCGTATAGCCACTGGATGGGCAGGGGGGAAGCCCTCTTTCCGCTTGCCCGGCAAGTTTTCCCGGTGCTGACTGTTTTGATGACCAAGCCATCCGATACGACGCCTGACGCTACGGGTTCCGTTCCATCTCCCTCCGCCAGAACGCCGGAGCAGGTCGCCAGGAGCGAGCGGGCCAACCGGCTGGCCAAGGCCTTGCGGGATAATCTGCGGCGTCGGAAGACGGCCCGCCCGGACCGCAAGGACAGCTGAACACTTTTCACGACAGCGACCGTCCGCTCTTTCGTCAGAGGCCCGGGCCAGGCTAGATAGCCGGCTCGCCGGGACGCTGGATCCTTGCGGTCTCAAGGACGACATGGACAGCATCACGGTTCACGGGGGCAACACCCTCCACGGTTCGATTCCCGTCAGCGGGGCCAAGAACTCGGCCATCAAGCTGATGGCGGCGTCGATCCTGACCGACCAGCCGCTGCTGCTGACCAATATGCCGCGCCTGGCCGACACGAAATTTCTTGGCCGTCTGCTGCAGCAATTCGGAATTTCAGTCACCGAGCGGGACGGGGCCGACGGGCAGGAAACGCTGTTCGGTGCGCGCGAGATCACGTCGACCTTCGCGCCCTACGATCTGGTGCGCCAGATGCGGGCCAGCTTCAACGTCCTGGGGCCGCTGCTGGCCCGGACCGGTCATGCCAGGGTTTCGTTGCCGGGCGGCTGCACCATCGGGGCGCGTCCGGTCGATCTGCACATCGACGCCCTGACCCGTCTGGGGGCCTCCATCCATCTGGAAGAGGGCTATGTGTCGGCCGTGGCACCGGGCGGCCTCCGGGGGGCGGAGATCGAGTTTCCCTTCGTGTCGGTCGGCGCGACCGAGCATACGCTGATGGCCGCGACCCTGGCGCAGGGGACGACCGTCCTGAAACGCGCCGCGCGCGAGCCCGAGATCGGCGATCTGGCCCGCTGCCTGGTCATGATGGGCGCCAGGATCGAGGGCATCGATACCGACACCCTGGTGATCGAGGGCGTGACGTCGCTGAACGGCGGAAGCTGGTCCGTGATCCCCGACCGGATCGAAATGGGGTCCTATGTCTGCGCCGCCGCCATGGCGGGGGGCGAGGTGCGTCTGACCAAGGGGCGGGCCGGGCTGATCCAGAGCCTGACCGACCGTCTGGTCGAGTCCGGGGTCGAGATCACGCCGACCGACGATGGCGTCATCGTCAAACGGGATCCGGCCGTCCGGCTGAAGGCCGTGGACGTCGCGACCGAGGTCTATCCCGGTTTCGCGACCGATCTGCAGGCCCAGTTCATGGCGTTGATGACGACGGCCGAGGGGGTCAGCGTCATCCACGAGAACATCTTCGAGAACCGGTTCATGCATGCGCCGGAACTGATGCGGCTGGGGGCCGAGATTTCGGTTCATGCCGGCGAGGCCCATGTGACGGGGGTCGAGCGGCTGAAGGGCGCGCCCGTGATGGCGACCGACCTGCGGGCCTCGGTCAGCCTGGTCATCGCCGGTCTGGTCGCGGAGGGTGAAACCAGCATCGGACGCGTCTATCATCTGGATCGCGGTTTCGAGCGGCTCGAGGAAAAGCTCGGGGCGTGCGGGGCCGACATCCGGCGGGTGAAGGGCCCGCCCGTCGAAGGACCGGGTGATGACCACTGAACCCCTGACGGCCGAGGAGGATGAGGCCATCCGGGCCGCCGGCGGGAACAATGCGCCGCTGCGCCTGCTGGCCGAGGACGATCAGGACCTGGCCATCATTTCGGCTGCGCTTCAGGACTCCATCCTGCGCCCCGCCGACATCGTCTGGGAAAAGGGCGCGCGACGTCTGACGATCGAGCTCAGCCGGTTCTGCTGGGAATGCGGCGGCACCCGGGTGCGGGCGGCCATGCAGTTCGGCGATGTCCAGGCGGTGAAGAGCCGGGGCCTGCCACGGCTGCCCGACGCGCCGCTGGAGTTGCTGGCCATCCATTTCATCGAGGGCGAGGCCCCCAGTGGCAAGGTCATCCTGATGTTCGCCGGCGGTGGCGATCTGAGGGTCGACGTCGAATGCCTGGACGCGGTGGTGGCCGACCTGTCCGAACGCTGGCAGGCCAGTGTCACGCCCACCCATCTGGACGGAAGCGCCGAATGACCGAACAGCGCCTGGCCTCCGTCGATCTGGACGAGGCGACCCTGCCGTCGGCGACCGCCGAGATCGAACACGAGCGCCGGGTGGCGATCTTCGATCTGGTGGAAAAGAACGTCTTCGCGCCGGAGGGGGCCGATGCCGGACCTTATGGGCTGAAGCTGTCGCTTCAGGACAACCGGCTGGTGTTCGACATCGCCGGCATCGACTTCGCCCGCACCTATGCCCTGTCCCTGACGCCGCTGAAGAGCGTGCTGAAGGATTATCTGATGATCTGCGACAGCTATTACGAAGCCCTGCGCGGCTCGTCGGCCAGCCAGATCGAGGCCGTCGACATGGGGCGGCGCGGTCTGCACAACGAGGGGGCCGAGCTTCTGAAGGCGCGGCTCGACGGCAAGATCGCCATCGATCACGAGACGGCGCGCAGACTTTTCACTCTCGTCTGCGCCCTGTATCGCCGGGGCTAGATCGAGGCTCGGTGTGCGGCGTCCTGCCGCGGCCGGTGCCCCAAAGTCGCCTCACGAAGCCTTAGAACCACGGCTCGCCAGCATTGGTCGTACGCCCCGGGCTTTGACCGCTCGCTGATCCACCGCTTTTGACAAGCGCCGCCCGAGCCGACGAATTCATGCGCCGACTGCAGACCGCCGTCCGATCCCTGTTGACCCACTCCGGCCAGACGGTGGCGCTGATCGGCGTTGCCGTACTGGCCATGGCCATGGCACCGGCGGCCGCGCCGTCCCTGACGGAGGTCGAGGTCCCGGAGGCCGTCCCTGTGGTGGCTGTCGCCGCGCCCGCTGGTCCGGTGATGCGCGAGATGACATTTGACGAGCCGGTGCCGGGCTTCGCCATCAACTCCCGCTTCGGAATGCGGCGGCTGGGCGGGGAGCCGGGTGCCCGAATGCACAAGGGGATCGATATCGCGGCCCCGACCGGCACCACGGTCTTTGCCGCAGCCGAGGGTGAGGTCATTCGCATCGGCCATGATCCGGAGGGCTACGGCAACTTCATCGAGATGCGCCATCCCAACGGCATGACGACCCTTTACGGCCACCTGAGCCGGATCGACGTCGCATCGGGCGACCGGATCGGCGCGCGCGAGCGGATCGGCCTTGTCGGCTCGACGGGCTATTCCACGGGGCCCCATCTGCATTTCGAGGTCCGCAGGGCCGGGGCCCAGGTCAATCCGGCCCGTGTGATGGGGCAGGTGTTCGAGGTGGCCGTGGAAATGCCGCCACCCGGTCCCTCTGCGTCCTGATCGTTACGTCGAATACAGTTTGAGGTGGCAGGCGCCTTTGCTACCCCTTGGTCTGGTCAGGCTCGGGGATGCAGATGGCGGCTTTGGTTCTGGATGGCGTCAGCAAGCGCTATGGCGAGTTTCAGGCGGTCCGCGACCTGAGCTTTCAGGTTCAGAAGGGCACGATCTGTGGCTTTCTGGGACCCAACGGCGCGGGCAAGACCTCGACCCTCCGCATGATCCTGGGCCTGCAGTCGGCCACGAGCGGATCCATCTCGATCCTTGGCGCGCCGGACGGGCGCAAGGTGCGCGACCGGATCGGCTTCCTGCCGGAGGAGCGCGGCCTCTACAAGAAGATGACCCCCGTCGATGCGATCGCCTTCTTCGGGTCGCTCAAGGGGCTGCCGAATTCCGAGGGGCGCAAGCGCGCCAGGGAGATGCTGGAGGCCCAGGGGCTCGGTGCGTCGCGCAACAAGAAGATGAAGGAGCTGTCCAAGGGTATGGCCCAGAAGGTCCAGCTGATCGCCTCTGTCGTGCACCGACCGGAGTTCGTCATCCTGGACGAACCGTTCAGCGGGCTGGATCCGGTCAACCAGCAGGGGCTGGAGGCGGTGATCCGCGATCTGGCGGCCAATGGCGCGACGGTTCTGTTCTCCACCCATGTCATGCAGCACGCCGAGCGGCTGTGCGATCAGGTCGTCCTGGTTGCGCGGGGCCGAAAGGCGTTCGACGGCACGGTGGCCGAGGCGAGGGCGACCTCGCGTCGTTTCCTGGAGCTCGAGGGCGAGATCGCCGAGGCGGCGGTCGCCGGCCTGCCCGGTGTCACGGGCGTCGAGGTGACGTCCGAACGGGATGGCGTGCGCCTGCTGAAGGCGGCCCTGGCCCCCGGTGCCAATGGGCAGGAAGCCTTGAAAGCCGCCTTCGTCACGGGTCTGGACGTCCGTCGGTTCGAGTTGAAGGAGCCGACGCTGCATGACGCCTTCATCGACCTGACCGGCGATCATCCCGATCAGGATCAGAGCGTCGCGCGACCTGCCGCCAGTCTGGAGACCGTTCGATGAGCCGCGTTCTGCTGATCGCCCGCCGGGAATATCTGGCCTATGCCCGCACGGTCGGGTTCTGGCTGTCGCTTCTGGCCCTGCCGCTGTTCGCGGTGCTTGGCGGGGCTCTGCCTGTTCTCCTGCGAGGCGCTGAGACGGTCCGGGCCGTGGCGCTGATCGAGGAGGGGCAGGCCGCCTCGGGTCTCGAACAGGCGGTGCGTCAGGCGCTTGCCGACGACACAGAGCGACGCAGCGAACGTGCGCGTGAAGCGGCCGAGAAGGCCGCGACCTCGGCCGGTGCGCCTCCGGGCGCGGCCAGGGGGGGCCTGGCGTCGATCAGCCAGCCCCGACTCAGGTTCGTGGCCGTGCCATCCGATCTGGCGAGCGCCCCGCCGGGCGCGGCGCGCGACGCCATCGTGCGGCGCTATCTGACCGACGAGACGCCAAAGCCCGAGCGTCTGGACGCCGTGGTCTTCCTGACTCGCGGCGCCGATGGGCCGGGGGCCCGCGTCTGGGCCGCCCGGGCATCGGACGACACGGTCGAGGATTTCGTGCGCGACGCCCTGAAGGATGCGAATCGCAAGGCGGTGCTGGAGGCGGCCGGCATCGACGCCGCGGTGGTCGATCAGACCGACAGCTTCAGACCCGAGATCGGCGTGTTCTCACCCCGCTCGGCGGGGGCAGGGGAGGTGTCCCTGCGCGACCGGCTGCCCGGGGTCATCGGCCTGGCCATGTGTTTCATCCTGTGGTCGCTGATCATCACAGGGGCCTCGATCCTGCTGAACAGCGTGATGGAGGAGAAGTCGAACAAGATTCTGGAGGTCCTGCTGTCCTCGGCCTCCGCCACCGAAATCCTGACCGGCAAGGTGCTGGGCGTGGCGCTGCTGACGCTGACGGTGATGGTCGTCTGGGGGGGTATCGGCGCGTTCGGCCTGATCACGGCGGCCCCGGGCGTGGCGGCCGACGTCGGATCGGTGCTGATGGCCAACGGGCTGCTGTTCTATTTCGCGGCCTATATCGTCGGTGGATATCTGATGTACGCGGTGCTGTTCGCCGCCATCGGGGCCTTCTGCGAGACGCCGCGCGACGCCCAGACCCTGATGGGGCCGATCATGATGGTGCTGGTGATCCCGATTCTGGTCGTCCAGATGTCGCTGGTGAACCCCGATGCGCCCGTCGTCCGCTTCATGTCCTGGGTGCCCTTCTTCACGCCCTTCCTGATGAGCGCACGGGCGCCGTCCGAGCCGCCGCTGATCGAGGTGATCGGCACCATGGCGGGCATGTTCGCCGTGGCGCTGCTGATGGTCTGGCTGGCCGGGCGGGCGTTCCGGGCGGGGGCCCTGTCCGACGTCAAACTGAGCTGGAAGAGCTTCGCCTCGGCCATCGGCGGCGGGGAGCGGTAGGGTCAGTTTCCTTCTCCCCTTGCGGGAGAAGGTGGCCGAGCCCCCCGGTCCGATCTTCGATCGGCCGGAGGACAGGCTCCGCGAGGTCGGATGAGGGGTGCCTTCCGGTCTTGCCAGTTGCAACTCTGCTCGGCTCATTCCGTCTGCGTCTTCGTACCCCTCATCCGCCCCTTCGGGGCACCTTCTCCCGCAAGGGGAGAAGGAAACGAAAAAGGCCGCTCTTTCGAGCGGCCTTTGAAATCTCGGTCTTCGCGAACCCTTACGGGCGCGGGACGCGGGGCTTGGGAGGGGGCAGCAGGCCTTCGCGCTGCATGCGCTTGCGGGCCAGTTTGCGGGCGCGGCGAACGGCCTCGGCCTTCTGGCGGGCGCGCTTCTCCGAGGGCTTCTCGTAGTGCACGTGGCGCTTCATTTCCCGGAAGCTGCCTTCGCGCTGCATCTTCTTCTTGAGGGCTTTCAGGGCTTGATCGACGTTATTATCGCGAACGAAAATCTGTACCAGGTTGAACTCTCCTTTGGCCGCCCGCCGCGTCCTGTGAGAGGCGGGCAGACAAGTAAAATCGGTTCCCGCGGGCGACAGCCCGGCGAGCGAAGGCGTGCGGATACACCAAGCCTGCCACCCTGTCCAGATCGTCGCGTCCCCGATCGCGCTGTCGCGCGTCGGGGATGACAAGAGTAGAGTGAGGTCATGACCGATACGCCACATCTCTCGAATGAGGCCCCGGGTGACTGGGGCGACCGGATGGAACAGGCCGTGCTGGACGCAGCCGTCCGGCTGGCGCCGACGCACGGCTGGAGCGGCCGTATGGTCCGCGCGGCCTGCGCCGAAAACGGCCTGTCCCAGGGCGATCAGGACCTGCTGCTGCCCAATGGTCCGCGCGATCTGGCCGCCTTGCTGTCGCGCAGGCACGACGCCCGGGCGCTGGACGCGCTGGGCGAGCCCGGCGCGATGAAGATTCGCGACAGGATCTTCGCTGCGGTTTCGGCGCGGATGGAGGCGGGCGCGGCCGATCTGGAGGCGACGAAAAAGTGCGCCGGCTTCCTGGCCCTGCCGACCCATGCCGACCTTGGGCTGGGCCTGGCCTGGGAGAGCGCGGACCACCTGTGGCGCTGGGCGGGCGATACGGCGACCGACTGGAACCACTATTCGAAGCGGACGATCCTGTCGGGGATATTGATTCCGGCGCTGACGATGCGCTGGTTCGAGGGGCGTGAGCGGGCGGAAGCCTTCGTGCGGGCGCGGATCGAGAACGTGATGGCCTTCGAGAAGTGGAAGGCGGGCATGGATCTGGACGCGCCGGTCAGGCGGGCGACGGAGTTCCTGAGCCGGATGCGATACGGGCAGGTGTGATCCCTCTCCCGGAGGGAGAGGGCTTGAGGCTCGCAGAGCGCAGCGATGCGCCAGCCGAAAGGGTGAGGGGTTAAGCCCTCACCGGTTCGCACCGTAACCCCTCACCCTTTCGCGCAAGTCTGATCGCTACGCTCCCAGGCGCTCAAGCCCTCTCCCTCTGGGAGAGGGTGAACGTCACGCATGCCTGGCGTCCCACCACCGCACCGCATCGGCATCGCGGGCGCTGAGGTCGGGGTATGCAGGGTCGGAGCCGACGTCGGGGACGCGACGCCAGGAGCGGGCGCATTTGGGGTCGGTCGCCAAGGAAACTCTGACGCCAACAAAATCGGCACCGGGTAGGTCGACTTCAAAGCCGAGTTTCAGCGTCGCGATGCTCGTGCGGAATACCTCTGCAGCATCAAGACCCTCAAAAGCGGACAGGCTCTTCTGATCGAGGTCTACGTCGACCGAGGCGTCGAGTGCACCACCAATGATCTTGTCGCGCCGCTGTTGTTCCAACTCGTCGTTGACCGCAGAAATCACGCGGTTCACCTTCGCCCACCGCGCCGCCTCGTCCGGATTCCGCCATTCCGCCGGCGTTTCCGGGATCACCCGCGCGCAGTTCGTGCCCGCGTCCGGATAGCGGGTCGTCCAGGCCTCTTCCATGGTGAAGGGGGTCAGGGGGGCGAGCCAGGCGGTCAGGCGCAGGAAGACCTCCTGCATCACCGTCCGCGCCGCGCGGCGACGGATCGCGTCGGGACGGTCGCAGTAGAGGCTGTCCTTGCGGATGTCGAAATAGAGCGCCGACAGGTCGCCGGCGCAGAACTCCAGCACCGGGCGGACCACGTCCTGGAAGCGGTAGGTCTCATAGGCCCCGCGGACCTGCAGATCGAGCTCCCACAGGCGGTGCAGGATGAACCGCTCCAGCGGCGGCATGTCGGCGTAAGGCACGCGCTCGGCCTCGTCGAAATCGGCCAGGGCGCCCAGCAGATAGCGGACGGTGTTGCGCAGCTTGCGATAGGCGTCGACCGTGGTCTGGAGGATCTGCTTCCCGATCCGCTGGTCCTCGGCATAGTCCACCAGGGCGACCCACAGGCGCAGGATGTCGGCCCCGCTCTCCTTGATGACGACGGCGGGGTCGGTCGTATTGCCCCGCGACTTGGACATCTTCTCCCCGTTCTCGTCCTGGGTGAAGCCGTGGGTCAGGACGGCGTCATAGGGGGCGCGGCCGCGGGTGCCGGAGCCCTCGAGCAGGTTGGACTGGAACCAGCCGCGATGCTGGTCCGAGCCTTCGAGATACAGGTTGGCGGGCCAGTGCGACGGGCGGTCGCCGGTGTAGCCGTGGGCCGGGTCGCGAGTCTCGAGCGTAAAGGCGTGGGTGCAGCCTGAATCGAACCAGACGTCGAGGATGTCCTCGATCTTCTCGTAACTGGCCGGGTCGTGCAGGCCGAGGAAGTCGCTGTCGGGGCGGGTGTACCAGGCGTCAGCGCCGCCTTCCTCGATCGCGGCGACGATGCGAGCATCGACCTCGGGGTCATGCAGGGGCTGGCCGGTGTGTTTGTCGACGAACATGGCCAGAGGCGTGCCCCAGGCGCGCTGGCGGCTGATCAGCCAGTCGGGGCGGCCCTCGACCATGCTGCGGATGCGGTTCTTGCCGGCGGCGGGGTGGAAGTCGGTCTGGTCGATGGCGGCGAGCGCCGTCTCGCGCAGGGTCGCGCCGTCGGCATGGTCCAGCGCCTTGTCCATGCGGATGAACCACTGGGGGGTGTTGCGGAAGATCACCGGGGCCTTGGAGCGCCAGCTGTGCGGGTAGCTGTGTTCGAGGCGACCGCGAGCCAGGAGGGTGCCGGCCTCGATCAGCTTTTCGATCACGGCGGGGTTGGCACTGCCGAACTTGCCGGTCTTCTTGCCCTCGGTCTCCAGCACCTTGAGGCCTGCGAACAGGGGGACGGACGGATAGTAGGCGCCGTCCGGGTCGACCGTGTCGGGCACCTCATGATGGCCGTGGGCCTTCCAGACCTCGAAGTCGTCCGCGCCATGGCCGGGGGCGGTGTGGACGAAGCCGGTGCCCGCATCGTCGGTGACGTGGTCGCCGTCCAGCAGGGGCACGTTGAAGCGATAGCCGTCATCCAGCTCCGCCAGAGGGTGGGCACAGACCAGGCCGGAGGGGTTGATGTCGTCCAGACGGGTCCAGGTGGCGATCTTCGCGGCCCTGAAGACGTCCTCGGCCAGCTTGTCGGCCAGGATCAGCCGGTCGCCCTGTTTCGCCCAGGGCTCGAACTCGAGGCCGGTCTCCATCGACTGGACCTCATACAGGCCATAGGCGATCTCCGGGCCGAAGCTGATCGCGCGGTTGGCCGGGATGGTCCAGGGCGTGGTCGTCCAGATGACGACGGCCGGGGTCTGGTGGCGGAAGGCCAGCAGGTCGTCGGGATGATCGTCGGTCGCGGCGATGACCGGGAATTTGACCCAGATCGTGGGCGAGACGTGGTCGTGGTACTCGATCTCGGCGTCGGCCAGGGCGGTGCGCTCGACCGGCGACCACATGACCGGCTTGGAGCCGCGATACAGCTGGCCGGAGTTCTTGAACTTGTGGAACTCCTTCACGATGGCGGCCTCGGACGCATAGTCCATCGTGGCGTAGCGGTTGGCGAAGTCGCCGGTGATGCCGAGGCGCAGGAACTGGGCCTTCTGAACCTCGATCCAGCCCGCGGCGTATTCGCGGCAGGCGGCGCGGAACTCGGCCTTGGAGACCTCGTCCTTGCGGCGGCCCTTCGCGCGGTACTGTTCCTCGATCTTCCACTCGATCGGCAGGCCGTGGCAGTCCCAGCCGGGCACGAAGTCGACGTCGTAGCCCAGCAGGAAGCGAGACCGGACGACGAAGTCCTTCAGCGTCTTGTTCAGGGCGTGGCCGATGTGGATGTCGCCATTGGCATAGGGTGGGCCGTCGTGGAGGACGTAGAGGGGTGCGCCTTCGGCCTGACGCTGCGTGCGCAGGGTGGAATAGAGGTCGCCCCACTGTTCCAGGATCAGCGGTTCCTTCTGGGGCAGGCCGCCGCGCATCGGGAAGGGCGTCTCGGGCAGGAAGACGGTCTCGCGATAGTCGCGGCCGGTGGAGGATTCGGGGGCGGATTCGGTAGGGGGGGCGTCGTCGGCCATACGTCTGGTCTCGGGCAATCTGATGGGGGCGTCGGGTGAGGTCGGCTGGCAATCCCGGCGGGCGCGGGGGCGGTCAGGCCCCGTCGGCGCTACGCCGGGCGGCTAATCTCGATCGGAATGATCCGGCGCGCGTCCATGGGCCATCGTCCTATCAGGGCGCGGGGGCTGGGAAAAGCGGCGCGTTCGGCTAACGTCCCTGCGAAACGGCGCGAAACGCGCCACAGGAGTGGATCATGCGCGTTCAATCATCGGCCCTGGTGGCCCTGACCGCCCTGGGCTTGTCCCTGGCGGCCTGCGATCAGGGCGTTGCCGAACCCGCCAGCGCCGGGGCATCGGCCCCTGCCGCGGCGTCGGGTCAGGGCGCGGATACGGCCGGTGCCGAGGCCTTCGTCCGGGCCCTGTTCGCCGCCTATGGCGACACACCCGGATCGACAGGCCCCGAGGACCCGTGGTCGGCCGGCACCCAGGCCTTGCTGGACGCCGATGGAGAGGAGGCCGGGGGCATCGGCTATCTGGAGGCCGATCCGATCTGCGACTGCCAGGACTGGGACAGGCTGCGCGTGACGTCACTCGCCGTCGCCTCGACCGGTGCCGACAGCGCCGATGCCGTCGTGGCCTTCGCGATGGGCGATGACGGGAAGATCACCCACGAGACCCTGAAACTGGTGCGGGAAGGCAAGGCCTGGAAGGTGGACGATATCGTCTATGGCGAGGGCCATTCGATGGTCGGCGAGCCGCCGTTGAAGCAGGGTGTCGCCGCTTCGACGGCCGCGATGCTGGCTGAAGACGCGAGGGGGCAGTGATGCATCGTCTGATTCCCGCTGCGGCACTGGCTCTGGGCCTGGCGGCCTGTTCGGCACCGGAAGAGACGTCGACACCGGCCGACGCCTCGACGTCCGATGCTGTTCCGGCGACCGGCACCCGAGAGGCGGTCTATGCCGCGCAGAGCGAAGGGCCGGAGCCCTTCGTGCGGGCGCTCTATGCCCAGTACGTCGCCGGTGGGCCAAAGGGCGAACCACCCGAGCCGGGGCGGGAGCCCCTGTTCTCGCGCACGCTGAACGCCCTGGTCGGGGCCGATTTCCGTGCGGCGAACGGAGAGGTGCCGACGCTTGACCATGACCCGTTGTGCGCGTGCCAGGATCAGGGAGACTTCGCCGTCACCGCCCTCGCCGTCGCCCAGTCCGCGCCCAATGCGGCCGAAGCCAATGTCGCCTTCACCAACCTGGGCGAGGCGAAGACGCTCAGGCTGAAGCTGGTGCGCGAAGGCATCAACTGGAAGGTCGATGACATCATCGACGGCGAGACTTCGGTGCACGACGAACTGATGAAGGTGGCCGAGGCGGCGGGCTGAGGCCCGATCAGTGCCGTTGGGTCTCGTTGTTGCCTCCGGCGCTGTCGCCCGGGCCTACTCGCCCGGAGCGGGCTGGCTGTGCCTTTGCGCCTCGCGCTCGTGCTGAGCCCTGTCCATGGAGGCGGCGGCCATCACCAGGCCGGTCACGCAGCCGGACAGGGAGGTGCAGAGGAAGGCCGCCAGGATCATTCTCGAAATCGCAGGCAGGGCGGGCCGGTCAAACGTCATGCTTTGTCTCCTCCGTTCAAGACGATTTTGGCCATCCTTGCGTCGCTGTCGATCTGCGCCTTCAGGGCGTCGAGCCCGTCGAACTTCATCTCACCGCGGAGCAGGGCGACCAGCTCGGTGTCTACCGTCTGGCCGTAGAGGTCTCCCGAGAAGTCGAACAGCCAGACCTCCAGCAGGGGCTCTGCGATCTCGAACATCGGCCGGACGCCCAGGTTGGCGACCCCGTCGATGACGCGGCCGTCCGGCAGGCGGGTGCGGGTGGCATAGACGCCATAGGCCGGGCGCATATAGTCGCCGAGGCGGACGTTGGCAGTCGGGACGCCGATGGTGCGGCCGCGCTTGTCGCCATGGACGACCTCGCCCTCGATGGCGAACGGGCGGCCGAGGATGGCGGCGGCGCGCGCCATGTCGCCGGCGTGCAGGGCCTCGCGCACGGCGCTGGAGGACAGTTTCAGCCCGCCGATGTCGTCGATACGGTCTGTGACCGAGACGCTGAACCCGAGGTCGGCGCCGGCCCGGGCCAGGGCGTCGGGCGACCCGGTGCGGCCCTTTCCGTAGGTGAAGTCGAAACCGATCGCGGCGTGCCGAAGACCGAGGCCTTCGAAGAGGACCCGATGCGCGAATTCCGTATCCGACATGCCGGCCATCTCGGCGTCGAAGGGCAAGAGATACAGATGTTCGACCCCCAGCGGTTCGAGCGCACGGGCCATCTGGCCGGGCGTCATGAGCCGGAAAGGCGCGGCCTCGGGCTGGAACCAGCGGCGGGGGTGCGGCTCGAAACTGACGACGGCGAGGGGGGCGTCCAGCCGTTTCGAAGCCTCGCGGGCCGAGGCGATGACGGCCTGATGGCCGCGGTGCACGCCGTCGAAGGCGCCAAGCGCGGCGGCGACCCCGCGTTGCGCCGGGAGCAGGTCGCGCCAGCCGTTGATGATCCGGGTCGGCACGAGAGCGCCGGTCAGGCCCTGGCGGGTCGGCGACGGCGGGGGACGCGGACGATGGCCTCGCCTTCCATGATGCAGTCCTCGCCGACATAGCCTTCGGTGCGCAGGGTCACGCGGGCCGATTCCTGATCCACGGCCGCGACGGTGATGCGGGCGCGGACGACGTCGCCGATCCGGACCGGCCTGTGGAACGCCAGGGTCTGGCTGAGATAGATGGCGCCGGCCCCCGGCAGGATGGTGCCGACCACGGCCGAGCCGAACGAGGCGCTGAGCAGGCCGTGGGCGATGCGGCCCCGGTAGGCGGTTTTGCTGGCAAAGGCCTCGTCCATGTGGACCGGGTTGAAGTCGTCTGACGCCTCGGCGAACTGCTGGATGCGGTCCTCGGTCACCGTGACGTCCTTGATCGCCACCATGCCCGGCGACAGCTCTTCGAGAATATAGCCGCCCGAGGCGTGAGGTCCGGTGTTCATGGGGCGGTGTTAGCGGGCGTTTCGGTGTTTGGCGAGGACTACCATTTCAGGTCCAGGGCAGCGTAGCGGGCATAGGCCGTTTCGGACGTCAGCAGGGCCGCGGCACGGGCCGGGTCGAGGGCATCGTCTGTGCCGCGGGCGGCGTCGCCATGGATGCCCTGGGCGATGAACAGGCAGTCGAGCGCCTGACGATTGGCACCGAGCACATCGGTCACCACGCCGTCGCCGATGCACAGCACGCGCGACCGGTCGACGGGACGACCCAGCAGCCGCCCGGCCTCGGCCAGGGCCAGGGCGTAGATCGGGCCATAGGGCTTGCCCGCCATGGTCACCCGACCGCCGATCGATTCGTACAGATCGGCGAGCGACCCGCCGCAGTAGATGATCCTGTCGCCCCGCTGGACGATCCGGTCGGGGTTGGCGCAGATCAGTTCCAGGTCCCGCGCCACGGCCTCCGTCAGACTGGCGCGGTAGTCCTCGGGCGTTTCCGTTTCGTCGTCGATCATGCCAGTGACGGACAGGAAGGCCGCGTCGGCCGCCCCTTGCGCGCGTGCGAGCCCGAGGCCCTCATACAGGGTGTTGTCGCGTTCCGGTCCGATGATCCAGGCCGGGCCCGGGGCGCGTGCCGCCAGCTCCACGCGCGTCGCGTCGCCGGAGGTGACGAAGGCCTGCCAGCTGTCGCGCGGCACGCCCAGCCCATCCAGCTGGGCGATGACGTCGGACGCCGGTCGGGGCGAGTTGGAGATCAGGACGACATGACCGCCCTGCTGGTTGAACCGCGTCAGGGCCTCGCAGGCCTCGGGCCAGCTTTCGCGGCCGTTGTGGATCACGCCCCAGACATCGCACAGCAGGACATCATAGTCGGCGGCGACGGCGGACAGGGCGGGCAGGGCGTGGGGCAGGGTCATGGGCGCTGACTAGCGGTTCGCGGCAAATGCGTGAAGGGAGGGTTTGGCGGCGGCGCTTTCGCCTGCTAACCGGACGCACATGAAGATACCTCGCATCGCCTGGGCCGCCTATGGCTTCGCGCTCGTCGTCATCGTGCTGGACCAGCTGACCAAGGCCTGGGTCCTGGGATCGGCCGACGTGTCGGACCCCGCACTGATTCCCGATGGATACAGGTTCGCCGAGGTCCTGCCGGGGATTTTCTCGGTCACCATGGTTCGCAACACCGGTGTCAGCTTCGGCCTGTTCGGCGGCGGGGGCGCGCGGTGGGCGCTGTCGATCTTTTCGCTGATCGTGGCGGGTGGCCTGGCCTGGTGGGCGTTGCAGGCGCAGCGTCGTACCTTGATCGCCGCGATCGGCCTGGTGATCGGCGGAGCGGTCGGCAATGCCATCGACCGGGTCCGGTTCGGCTATGTCGTCGACTTCATCGATTTTTCGGCGACCGGCGTGTTCCCGTGGGTGTTCAATATCGCCGACAGCGCCATCACGATCGGTGTGTGCCTGCTGATTCTGGACAGCATCCGCTCGGAACGGAAGGCCACCGTTGGCGTGGCCCACGAAAAGGCGTAATCAGCGGCTCTTTCGTGCCTGCAACTGTGTGACCTGGGCGCGTCCGTCGCGCCGGAGCCGAACCGAACCATGAGAATCGCCCGTCTTTCGACCGTGTCCCTGATCGCCGTCTCGGCCGTCGCCCTGACCGCCTGTGGCACGATGCGCCAGTCCATCGGCCTGACCAAGGTCGTGCCGGATGAGTTCCTGACCGTAGCCTCCGCGCCCCTGACGGTGCCGCCGGAATACGGCCTGCGCCCGCCGGCGCCCGGCCAGCCCCGGCCGCAGGAACTGGCCCCCGAGAGCGCCGCTCGCCAGATTCTGCTGGGTCAGCGCCAGGCCGTGACCCGATCGGCCGGCGAGACCGCCCTGGTCAGCGCCGCCGGAGCCGACCGGGCCGATCCCCTGGCCCGCTATGTCGTCGACGACGAGTTCGGCGACCTGGCGCACAAGGAAACCAGCTTTGCCAACCGGATCCTGTTCTGGCGTCGGGACGATGCCTCGACCCAGGCTCCGACCCAGAGCGTGAACGCAGGCGGGGCCGTGACCATTGACGCCGCGAGCGAGAACGCCCGCCTGCAGGCCTTGACCGGCACGCAGTCGCAGATCGTGATCGCCCCGCGCCGCGGTGGCGGGTTCAAGCTGCCGGGGCTGTAGGAACGCATCCTCCCGCAAGGGGGAGGAGTGGCTTGCCACATCTCTGACAGTCCTTATTGTGAACGGACTCCATCAGCGGACCGTTCGCCATGACCAGCATCCTGTCGCTCACCCATCTGTCCGGCGTCGAACAGTTGCGTCTGGCCTTTCAGGGCGAGGAGAACACGGCGCCGATCGCCAGGACCCTCGACTATGCCCTGGTCGAGATCGAGGAGGGGCGGGTGGTGTTCGAGGGGACGCCGACGCGGGCGGTCTACAACCCCATCGGCACGGTGCACGGCGGCTGGATGGCGACCCTGCTGGACTCGGCCTGCGCCTGCGCGGTGCATTCGATGCTCAAGCCGGGTCAGGCCTATACGACGCTGGAGATCAAGACCGTCTTCCACCGCGCCTTGACCGAGGGCGTGCCGGTGAAGGCCGAGGGGCGGATCGTCCAGATGGGGCGTCGGGCCGGGTTCGCGGAAGCCGATCTGAAGGGTCTGGACGGCAAGCTCTATGCGACGGCGACATCGACCTGTCTGGTGATGGAGTTGAAGTAGGCCGCTGCTTCCTTCGCCATTCCGGGCGCAGCGTAGCGCAAACCCTGAACCCATCGGCTCAGCAGCGAAGCGGAGGGGATATGCCTTCCGGATCAGTACGAACGGCTGGCCGTGGTGTTCGCGACAGGTTCGCGCTCTCGCGCGCCGCTGGGTCCCCCGGTCTGCGCCGCAAAGAGGCGGCTTGCCGGAGGATGACGAAAGTCAGGCGAACCGGCGCCGCTTCTCCGCCGAGATCAGTGTGGACCGCACGAAGTCGGCGGGCGGGTCGGTCTCGGCGAGGACGTCTTCCTTGATGGCGCGGGGCTGACCGAACAGGTGGCCCTGGCCCATGGCGACGTCGAGCTCAAGGATGTCGACGATCTGGCGCTCGTTCTCGCACTTCTCGGCGATGACCTCGATACCGTAGCGGCGCGTCAGCTGGGCGAAGTCGGCGGCCTGGATGTCGCGCAGGCTCGGGATGGGCGTGCCGCCGTCGAGGTCCAGCAGCTGTTCGATCAGCAGGTCGGCGGCGACCTTCAGGAAGCGCACGTCCGACCGCTGCAGGTCGTTGAAGTCCAGATCCAGGGTCTGGACCTTGTCGATCGAGAAGCGGAAACCAAGGTCGGCCAGCTTGGCCATGTTGCGGGCCTCGACCGCGCCGCGGGCGTCGAAGGTGGCCTGACCCAGTTCGAAGATCAGGGCCTCCTTCAGGTCGCGGTTCTCGGACAGGAAGGCCAGGAACTGGGGAAAGAAGGTCTCGTCGCCCAGGGAGGACAGGGCGACGTTGCAGAAGACGCCCACCTTTCGGTCCTGGCGCGCCAGCCGGCGCACGATCTGGGCGCAACGGAACAGCAGCAGGTTGTCGATGGCGGGGACCAGGCCCTCGCCCTCGGCGATCGACAGATACTCCGCCGGCATCATGACCCGATCGCTCGAATCGCGCAGGCGGGTGAAGCTTTCGTAGAAGACGGTGCGGCGCTGGGGCAGGGTGACGACCGGCTGCAGATACAGGTCGACGCGGTTTTCGCTGAGCGCGTCGTGCACGGTCTTCAGCAGCAGGTTCGACTGCTGATGGCGGCGGGCCTCGACGCTGTCGGGCGCGACCATGGGGGCGACCTTCAGGCGCTGGTCGATGGAGATGCTCATCTGCTGGATCAGGTCTTCCAGCATGCGGACTTCGCCGGTCAGTTCCTCGGTGCGGGTCAGGGCCCCGGCCTCGATCGCGGTGGCGAGGTCGCCCAGCGCGCCCTGGGTCTGTTCCATGGCGTCGGCCAGCAGGCGGTGCGCCTCACGCACCATGCCGATCTCTGCGCGCAGGGCCTTGCGTTCGGTGATGCCGGTGACGATGGCATGGGCGGCCCCCAGCAGGCCCAGCATGCCGAACGTCGCCGCGGCGCCCGCACCGACGCCCAGCCCCGCCCGCCACAGGAAGGCACCGACCGTCATCGCCATGAAGACGTAGCCGAAGAACAGGAAAGCGTTAGTCAGTGCGCGCATGGGAACGGGGTTGTCCGTCTTCCCGGATGGAATCGGTCGAGTATCAGGGTATCAGGTCCAAACAGCTAGGGTGCGGTTCAAAGAAACCGCGCCGAAATCAGGGGATACGCATGGAATTGTTCGATCTGACCGACAAGGTCGCCATCATCACCGGCTCGTCCAAGGGGATCGGCAAGGCGATCGCCGAGCGGCTGGCCGAACATGGGGCCAGGGTCGTCATCTCCTCGCGCAAGGCGGGTCCGTGCGACGAGGTCGCGGCCGCGATCAATGCGAAGCACGGCGAGGGCCGTGCCATCGCCATTCCGGCCAATATCGCCTCCAAGGAAGACCTGCAGCGGCTGGTGGACGAGACCAATGCCGCCTGGGGCCAGATCGACATCCTGGTCTGCAACGCGGCGTCCAACCCCTATGCGGGGCCGATGGCGGGCATTTCGGACGATCAGTTCAACAAGATCCTGCAGAACAATGTCGTGTCCAACCACTGGCTGATCCAGATGGTCGCGCCGCAGATGCTGGAGCGCAAGGATGGGGCCATCACCGTGGTCTCGTCGATCGGGGGCCTGCGCGGCAACGCCCTGATCGGGGCCTACAATATCTCCAAGGCCGCCGACATGCAGCTGGTGCGGAACCTGGCAGTGGAGTGGGGGCCGTCGAATGTGCGGGTCAACTGCATCGCCCCGGGCCTGGTTCAGACCGACTTCGCAAAATACCTGTGGGAGAATCCCGAGATCCTGAAGGTCGCGACCGATCCCGCCCCGCTGCGTCGGATCGGCCAGCCTGACGAGATCGCGGGGGCGGCCGTCTACCTGTCGTCGCCGGCGTCGTCCTATATGACGGGTCAGACGCTGGTCGTGGACGGCGGGATCACCGTTGCCTGGTAACGAGGCTGGAAAAGTCGGGTTCGGGCAGGACCTGATCTGGCGTCTGGAGTCGGTGGCCTTCGCCGGCTTCATCGGCCTGATGCGGCTGATCGGGCTGGAGGCGGCGTCGAACCTGGGGGGATGGCTGCTGCGGACCCTGGGGCCGCGCGTCAGCACCCACCGGATCGTCATGCGCAATCTGCGGATCGCCTTTCCCGACATGGATGCGACCGAGCGGGAGCGGCTGGCCCGCGATCAGTGGGAACAGACCGGCCGCACCTTTGCCGAGACGGCCGTGATGGATCAGCTGACGCCGGCATCCGGCCGGATCGACATCGTGGGGGCCGAGCGGCTGGAGGCGATCCGCCTGGGCGGCAGGCCGGTCGTCTTCGTCTCCGGCCACATGGCCAATATCGAAACGATGGCGGCCGTTCTGGTGGCCAGCGGGGTGCCGGTCCAGGTCACCTATCGTGCGGCGAACAACCCTTACGTCGATGCCCAGATCCGGGCCGCACGGGCGAGGTATGGCGTGAAACTGTTTGCGCCCAAGGGCGGCGACGGCGCGCGGGAGCTGCTGGCCGGAATGGGACGCGGCGAGAGCGTCGCCCTGATGAACGATCAGAAGTTCTCGGAAGGGCCCGAGGTGAGCTTCTTCGCTCAACCGGTGAACGCCGCGCCCGGACCGACGCGGCTGGCGCTGAGATTCGGCACCGTGATCCAGCCGATGTCGGTCGTACGGCTGCCCGGTGTCCGGTTCCGGGTGACGGCGCACGAACCGATCGAGGTCGTATCCACCGGCGACCGACAGGCCGACATCGCGCGCGGTGTGCAGGCCATCACCACCTTCATCGAGGACCGGGTTCGCGAACATCCGGTCGACTGGTTCTGGGTCCACCGCAGGTGGCCGGACCGGGTCTATGCCGCGCTGGCGTCCGACAGGTCGGCGTCATCGAGGGCATGATCGCTCTCGCGGCGCCTCGGACCCTCGTAGTCCGTCGAGCTCTTGCGGCGGCGGTCCGGGCCGAAAAAGGTTTCGGTCTTCACGAAGGGGCGCGGGCGCATGATGACGGCCTGGACACGGTCGAAGATGGCCTTGGCCGTGATCGGCTTGGCCACGAACTCGGTCACGCCGGCGTCGCGCGCCTCACAGACACGCGATTTTTCGGAGTGGCCGGTCATCATGATGATCGGCAGATAGGGATTGCCGCTGGTTCGGACCAGGCGTGTGAATTCGACCCCATCCATGGGTTTCATGTTGAAGTCCACGATCGCCAGATCGATGTCCAGCGTCCGCAGGGCGTCCAGAGCCATGGCCGCGTCCGGAACCTCGCGGATGTTGCGGACGCCGGCGGACTGCAGGATGGCCGCCGTGATCGCACGCATGTGCTGGTTGTCGTCGACCACCAGGATGTTCAGGGATTCAAGACCGGCCATGGGATCGAAGGTAGAGGATCGTACGACTGCGAACAGGCGCAAGCCCCTATCGCCAAACGGATGCCGGGTCCATGCCGACTGACCCTCAGAACGCAGGATATCGAGGTTAAGGCGCTGTTTGCCCTATCAGGAGGGAGGGATCGCAGTTGCGGTCGCGCCATTTCATGCGCCAGCACAGGTGGGGCCCGGTCGCCCGGCCGGTCATGCCGACCGCACCGATGATGTCTCCGCGCCTGACCCGCTGGATCGGCAGCACATCAATGCGGGATTGATGCAGATAGGCGGTGATCAGGCCCTGCCCGTGGTCGATCAGCGTCAGGCCGCCCTCGAAATGCATGCCCGGGCGGGCGAAGGTGACCAGGCCATCGGCCGGGGCACGGATCGGCGATCCGGCCGGGGCGGCGAGATCGATGCCGTAGTGGGGACGGGCGGGTGTTCCGTTCAGGATGCGCTGCGCCCCCCACAGGCTGGTGACGCGATAGCGGTCCAATGGCCAGGTGAAGCCGGAGCGAAAGTCGTCGGTGTCCGTCCGGCTGGCGAAGCCTTCCGTCTTCAGGGCGATTTCCTGCTGGATGCGCTCCAGAAGAGCCGGGTCGGTCGGCTCGACGGTCGAGGGCGGCAGGCCGTTGATCCGCGACGTCGGGAAGGTTCCGGCGGCGACGGTCAGGGTGCGCGTGGCCGACCGCGTCCGGGTCCGCGCCTCCAGCCGGACCGAGGCCGGGGCGTCCCGGTCGAAGCCGACCACGAACACGCCGGAGCCCGATGCCGTCGTCAGCGCCTCGCCATTTACGAAAATCATGGCGCGCGGCCAGGCCCGGCCCATGATGACGCCCCCCTGGATCAGGCGACCCGAGAGCCGCAGATCGGACGGTTGCTGGCGCGCCAGCACCGGCGTGGCGACGATCGATGCACCACCGCCCAGGATCAGGCTGCGCCGCGAGGGGATCATTCGCCGACCAGTCGGGTCAGCGCCTCCGCCGGGCTGTAATAGGCTTCCTGTCGTTCCGCGGACCAGTACCGCAGCGTCTCCAGCGGGATCGTGCGCCCGGACACCGCGCACAGGACAAAGGGACCCGGTTTCAGCACGGCGAACTCGCCGTCACCATAGTGGAGGGTCGCAGGGGTCGGGGTCGCATTCATGGTGTCAGCCTAGCGATATCGGCACCGGCTGGCTATCGGGTCGGCGGGCGCTGTTCGAGGGCGAAGACGGCGTCGGTCAGTTCCTCGACCTTGCCCGCGATCAGGGCCTGGGCGTCGTAGAGGCCGCGGTTGTAGATGGCGTGGCCAAGGTCACGGGCCATGAAGTCCAGCAGCATCGAGGCCTGAAGCGCGCCAAGCTCGACGTCCAGCTCGTCGCGCAGGAAGGCCTGCAGGCGCGGGATGAGGTCGGCGGTTTCCTCTTTCGAGAACGCGATCGGTTTCATGCGGTGACCTCGGCCAGGGTTTCCTCCGCCGACATCCAGGCGGCTTCGGCGGCGTCGAGGTCCGCCTGGGTCTTCGCGCGTGCGCGGGTGAGACCTTCCAGCGCTTTGGGGTTGGAGACGGCGGCATTGGCGAGGTCGTCGTCGATGCGCGCGATCTCGGCGGTCAGTGCGGTGACGCGTTCCTCGGCCTTCCTGACGGCATGGCGCAGGGTTGAGGGCGACGGGCCGGACTTGCCTTTTTGGGCCCTGTCGCTCGCCCCGCGAGGGCTCGCTGCCTGAGGGCCGCTCTCGTTGTCCGCCCTGGCCTCGGCCTTGATCTGGCTGGGTTTGACGGCGGCCTGTTTGGCGCGGTCGAGGACGAACTTCGCATAGTCGTCCATGTCGCCGTCGAACGGCTTCACCGTGCCGTCGGCCGCCAGCCACAGCCGGTCTGCGACCATCTCCATCAGCGAGCGGTCGTGGGTGATCAGGATGACGGCGCCATTGTAGTCGTTGAGCGCGTCCAGCAGGGCCCGGCGGCTGTCGATGTCCAGGTGGTTGGTCGGTTCGTCGAGGATCAGCACGTGGGGCGCGTCCATGGCGACCATGTTCAGCAGAAGGCGCGCGCGCTCGCCGCCGGACAGGCTGGCGACGGTGGTTTCCTGCTTTTCGTAGTTCAGGCCGAACTGGGCGAGCTTCGAGCGGCGGGCGCTTTCGGGGCTGTCCGGCATGGCGCGGCGGATGATCTCCAGCGGCGTGTCGGTCGGGTCCATGGCTTCGATCTGATGCTGGTGGAACCAGCCGACCCGCATCTTGCGGTCCCGGTGCAGCTCGCCGTCCGAGACGTTCAGGGCGCCGGCGATCATCTTGGCGAAGGTCGACTTGCCGGCCCCGTTGACGCCCAGGAGGCCGATGCGGTCGTCCAGGTCCATGCGCAGATTGAGGTTCTTCAGGATGGAACGGCCGGCCTCATAGCCCACACTGGCGCGTTCCAGCCGGATCAGGGGCGGGGCCAGCGGACGGGGGGGCGAGGGCAGGGTGAACGGGGCGACACGTTCCTCGATCGTGGTGGAGACCGGCTGCATCTTCGCCAGCCGTTTCATGCGCGACTGGGCCTGGGCGGCCTTGGAGGCCTTGGCCTTGAAGCGATCGACGAAGGCCTGGAGGTGGGCGCGCTCGGCGTCCTGCTTGGCCTTGGCCGACAGCTGCAGGCGGGCCTTCTCGGCGCGGGCCTGTTCGAACTGGTCGTAGTTGCCGGTGTAGATCTCCAGCTTGCGGTTCGCGAGATGGAGGATGTGGGTGCAGACCTCGTTCAGCATCTCGCGGTCGTGGGAGATGATCAGGGCCGTCGCGGGGTATTTCTTCAGCCGCGCCTCCAGCCATAGCGCGCCTTCGAGGTCGAGATAGTTGGTGGGCTCGTCCAGCAGCAGCATGTCGGGCTGGGCGAACAGGGCGGCGGCGAGGGCGACGCGCATGCGCCAGCCGCCGGAGAACTCCGACATCGGCCGCTGCTGGTTCTCGTGATCGAAGCCGAGACCGGCGAGGATTTCGGCGGCGCGGCTGGGGGCTCCGTCGGCGTCGATCTCGATCAGGCGGGTCCAGATCTCGCCCATCTCCTCGGGCTCGGCGGTTTCCAGGCGGGCCAGCAGGTCGTGGCGTTCGGTGTCGGCCTCCAGGATCGTCTCGATCACGCTGACGGGGGTCGCCGGGTGCTCCTGATCGACCGATCCGATGCGGGCAGTGCGGGGCAGAGAGACCTCGTCTCCATTCCCGGCCAGCTCGCCCAGGATGATCTTGAACAGGGTGGACTTGCCGATGCCATTGCGACCGACCAGCCCGACCTTGGACCCCGGCGGCAGGCTGACCGAGGCGTCGTCCAGAAACTGGCGGCCCCAGGCGTTGAACGTCAGGTTGGTGATCTGGAGCATTAGAACTTACGAGGCTTGGAAGGCGGGGAGGCGGCGTCTATAAGCCCGCGACCTTCAATCTCCCAACAAGAAGTCTATCCATGACCGAACGTACCTTCTCGATCATCAAGCCCGACGCCACGCGCCGCAACCTGACGGGCGCGATCAACGCCGTGATCGAGGCCGCCGGCCTGCGCATCGTCGCCCAGCGCCGCGTGCACCTGACCGAGGCCCAGGCCAAAAAATTCTATGAAGTCCACGCCGAGCGCCCCTTCTATGGCGAACTGGTCGGCCAGATGACGGCGGAGCCGGTCGTCGTCCAGGTGCTGGAAGCTGACAACGCTGTCGCCCGGTACCGCGAAGTCATGGGCGCCACCAACCCGAAGGACGCCGCCGACGGCACGATCCGCAAGCAATTTGCCCTGTCGATCGGCGAGAACTCTGTCCACGGTTCGGACTCGGTCGAGAACGCCGGCATCGAGATCGCCCAGTTCTTCACGGACGACCAGATCGTCGGCTGAACCCTTCTATAGAGACCATCGCGGCGACGGCCGGGTCCACGGCAGACCCGGCCGTTTTCGTGTCAGGGTCCGGTCACATGCCGCTGTTCGGATGACCAGATGAAGGAATACGGGCACAGGGGAGTCCTGCTGGCAACGACGCTGTCGGCTCTGGCCGGTTTCGTCGACGCGGTCGGCTTTCTGACGCTGGGAGGCTTCTTCGTTTCCTTCATGAGCGGCAACTCGACCCGGCTGGGCGTGGGCCTGGCGACCGGGCGATGGGCCGAGGCGACGACGGCTGCAGGCCTGATCTGTCTGTTCGTGGTCGGGGTGGTGATCGGCGGCACGGTCGCGCGCCGGGTCGGCGAGGGTCGACGCTCTGCCGTGTTGCTGGCCGAGGCGCTGCTTCTGTTCGTGGCGGCGACCCTCGGCACGCTGGGTCATCCGGGCCCGGGCATGGTCGCCGCGGTGCTGGCCATGGGTGTCGAGAATGCAGTGTTCCAGAAGCAGGGCGATGTGGGCGTCGGTCTGACCTATATGACCGGAACCCTGGTGCGGATGGGGCAGAGGATCACCACGGCGCTGCACGGTGGAGCGCGCTGGGACTGGCTGCCGTTTCTGGCGCTCTGGCTGGCGCTGTCCGGCGGCGGTGCCCTGGGGGCCTTGAGCTATCTCAAGATCGGCGTCCTGGCCCTGTGGCTGGCCCTGGCTGTGGTGGTCGCACTGGCCGCAGGCACCTGGCTGGCCGAACGGACCGGCAAGGCCACGCGAGACAGGGGCGAACCTTCGACAGGCTGACACCTCCCTGGGGACCGCAGGCGATACACCGTGCTCCGGGAGCAAGGCTCCCCAAGGTGTGCGGGAGCGCACTCTGACGACAAGGGCCCCGGATCGCTCCGGGGCCCTGTTCGTTCTTGACTACCAGATGCGGGCGCGGGCCTCCGGGGCCAGATACTGCTCGTCGCCCGGCTTGACGCCGAAGGCCTCGTACCAGGCGTCGATATTGCGCACGGTCGCGCCGGCCCGGAATTCGGCGGGCGAGTGAGGGTCCACCGTCACCTGCTGGCGCAGGGCCTCCTCGCGAGCATTCTCGCGCCAGACCTGTGCCCAGCCGAGGAAGACGCGCTGGTCGCCGGTCAGGCCGTTCAGCACAGGCGCCGGCTGGCCGTTCAGCGACAGGTGATAGGCGTCCAGCGCCAGCAGCAGCCCGCCCATGTCGGCGATGTTCTCGCCCATGGTCAGGTCGCCGTTGACGTTCGCGCCCTCGACCGGACTCAGAGCAGAGTACTGGGCCCCCAGAACAGCGGCGCGTTCCTCGAACCGGGCGGCGTCCTCTGCCGTCCACCAGTCGCGGAGCACGCCGTCGCCGTCGGTCTTGCGGCCCTGATCGTCGAAGCCATGGGTGATCTCATGGCCGATCACCGCGCCGATGCCGCCATAGTTGACGGCCGGGTCGGCGCGCGGGTCGAAGAACGGGGCCTGGAGGATGGCGGCCGGGAAGACGATCTCGTTGCGGGGCGGGTTGTAGTAGGCGTTCACCGTCTGGGGCGTCATACCCCATTCCAGCGGATCGACCGGGCGCTTCAGCTTGCCCAGGTTCCATTCCCACTCGAAGGCGGAGGTCCGCTCGACATTGCCGTACAGATCGCCGGGAACGAGGTTCAGCCCCTCATAGCTACGCCATTGCTCGGGGTAGCCGATCTTCACGCCGAAATGGGCCAGCTTGTAGAGGGCCTGTTCCCTGGTCGCGTCGCTCATCCAGTCGTTACGCTCGATGCGCCCGCGCATGGCGACCAGCAGGTTGGCCACGAGCGCCTCCATCTGGGCCTTGGACTCGGCGGCAAAGTGGCGGGACACATATTCGCGGCCGAGGGATTCCCCCAGCGATCCGTCCACCAGCGTGACACCGCGCTTCCAGCGAGGCCGGTTCTCGGGTTGGCCGCTCAGCACCTTGCCATAGAACTCGAAGCGGTTGTCCACGAAGGCCTGCGACAGATAGGGGCCGGCCTGGTCGACGACATGGAAGGCCTCCCACGCCTGAAGCGTCTCGATCGGGGTCTCGGCGAAGATGCGCGCCATGCCGGGAAAGGCGGTGTTGTTCGCCGCGATCAGGACGGGGATGTCCGACACGCCCGCGCCTTCGGCCCAGCCGGCCCAGTCGAAGCCGGGGGCAGCGGTGGCCAGGTCCGCCACGGTCGTGGGGTTGTAGAGCTTGTCGATCTGGCGGTTCTCGACCTGGGTCCAGTGCTCGTGGGCGATGGCGGTCTCGAAGGCGACGATCTTTTCGGCGTTTCCGGCGGGATCGGCCCATCCGGCCAGTTCGAGCGCCCTGGCGACATAGGCCTGATAGGCGGTCTTCTGGGTCGCGAAGCTGTCTTCCAGATAGTAGTCGCGGTCGGGCATCCCCAGACCGCCCTGGACCACATAGGCCGAAGTCTTGTTGGGGTCCTTCAGGTCCTCGAAGGTCTGGATTCCGAACAGGCTGGCCCCGAATCCGTACTGGGTGCGGCCCATCAGGGCAGCCAGCTTCTCGCGGGTATCGGCGGCGCGGACCTCGTTCAGGTCGGCTTGCAGCGGCGTGGCCCCCAGCTGGTTGACCTTCGCCTCGTCCATGAAGTCGCCGTACAGGGTGCCGATGCGCTGCGCGTCCGGGCTGGCCGTGGGGTTGGCTGCGCTTTCGTCCACCAGGGCGCGCAGATTGGCCTGGGACCGGTCGTACAGCATGTCGAAGACGCCGTAGGACGTCTTGTCATCCGGGATCGGCGTGTTGGCCAGATAGGTACCACTGGCATAGCGGTTGAAGTCCGTCCCCGGCGAGACCGAGGTGTCCATGCCGTTCAGGTCGAAGCCGAAGACGCCGATCTCGGCCTGGTCCTGGGACGGGATCTCGACCGCGACCGGTGCGGTCTGGGCCAGGGCGGGCAGGGCGACGAACAGCGCGGCGGAGGCGGCGCAGGCAAGCAGGCGAAGTTTCAGCATGGGTTCGTCCCGACGGATGACAATGGCGGATCGGACACTGTCGCGGGTTTCGCCGTCTGTCGCGTCGAAACCGCCCGGATTACGAACTTCTAATCCACGGACCGGCAGAATTCGGCCAGCGCGCGGGGATAGAGGGCATGTTCGGCCTGCAGCACGCGCCGGGCAAGGCTGACGGTGGTGTCGCCGGGCACGATGGGCACCGCGCTCCGGGCCAGGATTGGCCCTTCGTCCACGCCGTCGGTGACGATGTGGATGGTGCAGCCGGCCTCGGTATCGCCCGCCGCAAGCGCACGGGCATGGGTGTCGAGGCCGGGGTGTTTCGGCAGCAGGCTGGGGTGGATGTTCAGCATCCGGCCGGCCCACCGACCGACCAGCCAGGGGGTCAGGACCCGCATATAGCCCGCCAGGGCGACGACCTGGACCTGCGCGGTCTCCAGCTCGGCCTGGATCGCGGCCTCGTGCGCGGCGCGATCCTTGCCGAAGGGCCGGTGGTCGATGGCGATGGCAGAAATGCCCCTCGACCGGGCAATCGCCAGACCGCCGGCCTCGGGGTCATTCGACAGGACCAGCACGATCTGATGGGGCGCATCGGGTTGCGCCGCCGCGTCGATCAGGGCCGCCATGTTGGAGCCGCCGCCGGAGATGAGGATGGCCACCCGGACGCGGCCGGTCGATGCCGCCACGGTCAGTTCGCCGGAGCGGGAGGATCGCCAACCGAGACGAAGGCCCCGGCCGGACCCGGGAAGACGACCGGGCTTTCATAGCCGTCGTCGGACACGGCCGAGACGCCGAAGAAATAGTCGTCGATCGGCACGCCGGTCAGCACCAGCCGGGTCGCGTCGCCGGCCCAGCGGCTGTTCGTCCACTGCGGTGCGGTCGTGGATCGCCACCAGACGCGATAGCCCGCGGCACCCGGCACGGCTGTCCAGCTCAGCGTCGTATCCGGCTTGACCGCGCCCTCGATCGTCACGCCCGAGGGCACCATGGGGGCCGAGGCCAGGGCCGCCATGGTGGCGATGTTCAGCCGGGCCACCTGGCCCAGATAGGCGAAGTCGACCCCCTCGATGGTGTCGCCATAGACCACGCCGTTCTCGGTGCGCAGGTCCTGATGCTGGCGGTCGTAGTTCTCGGCCCCCTCGGTGATCCGGACGGCCGGGAAGCCGGCGCGCAGCATCTCGACCTGATCGCCGCCACGCCCGAAGCGGTCGGTGCGATAGACCATCTCGACGTCGAAATTGGTCAGGTAACGGTCGGCGATGCCGTCGACGTAGCGCCCCAGGTTGCGGGACGAGGAATCCAGTTCGCCGCCGTTGTAGCGCCGCCGGTCGGTCTGCAGCGCCGTCTCGACCGTCTTGGTGCCCTCGGAGAAGACCCGAACGCGGGTGGTGTCGCGCACGCCCGACTGACCCTGCGAATTGCCGACGATGTCGTTGTTCAGGTTGGCCTCGACCACCCACCCTTGCGCCTTCGCATAGTCGGCCAGGATCTTGCCGCCGAGCAGGCCCTGTTCCTCGCCCGACAGGACGGCATAGACCAGGGTGGCATCGAACCGGTGCTGCGACAGAACGCGGGCGGCCTCCAGCACGGCGGCGACGCCGGATGCGTCGTCATTGGCACCGGGGGCGTCGGCCGTGGCGTTCATAACGTCGGTGACGCGGCTGTCGATGTGGCCCGAGATGACGATGACGCGGTTGGGGTCTCCCGTTCCGCGCTGGATGGCCAGGACGTTGACCACCTCGGTCGGGGTCGGCACGCGCGGACCGGTGACGGTGTCGGCGGGCAGGGCGATCTCCAGACAGCCCCCGCAGGCCTCGCCCATGGCGCGGAACTGCCGTTCGGTCCAGCGCCGGGCGGCCCCGATGCCGCGGGTCTCCGACACCGTGTCCGACATGGTGTGACGCGTGCCGAAACCGACCAGGGCGGTGATGTCGGCGCGCATGCGGTCGGGCTCGACCTGGCCGACGACCTCATGCAGCAGCGGCTGCTCGGGCGCCGCCGCCGTCTGGGCGTGGGCGACCGCCGGAAGGGCGAGGAGGGCGGCGAGGGCAATCAGACGCATCAACAGCTCCAGTTTGGCGGGAGCCTAACGTCTTCCTCCCGTCAGTGGGAGGGGGTTTGAGAGCCCAGATCCGGTGTGAAAGGGCGGGGTCGAGCGCGAGAGGTCTGCGGATTGGACTCGAAAAAAACCGGGTGCAACGAGTCCAATTGTTTGGACTTGATATGCGGAAGTTCACTGATCGTATTGAAATCGTTCACATCGCTACCGTCGTTCTGGATCGGCGCCAATTGCACCCCGTTGGACTCCCGTCGCGTGAATGGCACGCCCGGCAAGGCGACCGACACGGTCGCGGACCTCGGATTGATCGGATCGCTCAGGCACATGGCCTCAGTCTGGCACGTCGCTACGTCAGAATCGGACGCAGGGGTGATCCCGCGCGCTATCTGGCTGGCACCGGTGACGAACGCGTTTGCGATGCTGTCCGGTCGCTGGATCAGGCGGCGCATTGTGGGTCTCAGAGGGCCGTGCCGACTCCAGGTCCGAGATGGACCTGGTAAACGAGAAGGTCCGCTGCCCGGTCCTGGATCGATGACCGATTCCGACCCATAGGGGACCCTTCTCAGCTACTGCGAGGTTTTGCTCGCTTCGCCTTAAGCAGCCCAGAGCCGATCATCATCGCACCCAACACAAGTGCGGCCGCGCCTACGATTGTAGCGTAAGCCTTCAAGGCAGGAGCCTCGAAGGGATCGCCCCAATAGTACATGGGACCTTGGACGAAGGCGGCTCCAAACAAGGCGGCCAACAAGCCGAACAGCACGAATAGGGTGCCGACTGAAGTTCTGAGCATCTGCGTCCCTCTCGAGCGTCGGGAAATGACTAGTTATGATTGCATGAGGCCGGGCTGATTTCCACCCTCAACTGACGTTGGGAGGGTCAGCTTCAGGCGTCTGGACAGGGGTGTGGTCACCGACGCGACGTCTGCCCGACATCCATGTGCCCCTCTCCCGATCGGGGAGGCTGCTCAGACCAGCTGTCCGGAGACGAACGCGACCTCGCCGGCCTCGAGCAGGGTGGTCATACAACTTCCGTCATCCTCGGGCTTGTCCCGAGGATCTATCTTTCCGCCGCGTGAGCGACGACGGCGGAAGGCCAGTCGACGCACCATGGGCCCTCGGGACAAGCCCGAGGGTGACGGGGCTCAGACCAATTGACCGCAGACGAACGCCGCTTCGCCGGCCTCCAGCAGACCCGCCAGGACCTCCTCGGCAGTCTCGGGCGCGACGACGAGGATGAAGCCGATGCCGCAGTTGAAGGTGCGGCGCATCTCGTGGTCGCTGATGCCGCCGACCTCGGCCAGCCACTGGAACACGGGCGGTACGGGCCAGGCGTCCCAGTCGAATGCGGCCGTCAGGCCCTCGGCCAGGCAGCGGGGAGGGTTCTCGATCAGGCCGCCGCCGGTGATGTGGGCCGCGCCCTTGATGAGCCCGGCATTCATCAGGGGCAGCACCGACTTCACATAGATGCGCGTCGGCTCCATCAGGGCCTGGGCCAGGGACCGGTCCCGGGCGAAGGGGGCGTCGTCGCCCCATGACAGGCCCGAACGCTCCACCACCTTGCGGATCAGGGAATAGCCGTTCGAGTGCGGGCCCGACGAGGCCAGGCCGATGATCAGGTCACCGGTGTTCTGGAGGTCCAGCCGGGGCAGGGCATGGCCGCGTTCCAGCGCGCCGAGCGAGAAGCCCGCAAGGTCGTAGTCGCCGCCGGAATACATGCCGGGCATCTCGGCCGTCTCGCCGCCCACGAGGGCGCAGCCGGCCTGACGGCAGCCTTCGGCGATCCCCGAGACGACGCGGCGGGCAGCGTCGATCTCCAGCTTGCCGGTGGCGTAATAGTCCAGGAACACCAGCGGCTCCGCGCCCTGGGCCAGCAGGTCGTTGACGCACATGGCGACCAGATCGATGCCGACGCCGTCATGACGGCCGGTCTCGATGGCGATCTTCAGCTTGGTGCCGACCCCGTCGGTCGTGGCCACGATCAGGGGATCGACGAAGCCGGCGGCCTTCAGGTCGAACAGGGCCCCGAACCCACCCAGAGCGGCCTCCGCACCGGGACGGCGCGTGGACCGGGCCAGGGGCTTGATGTGCTCGACCAGCATGTCGCCGGCGTCGATGTCCACGCCGGCATCGGCATAGGTCAGGCCGTTGATTTGCGTGTCGGAAGTGTCGCTCATCGCTCACAGGCCTGAAATCGGTGCGAAAATAAGGTCGCGGCACTTGCCACGACGGCGTTGCGGGGGGCTATAGCATTTCAATGACGCCGATCACCACCAATGACGCGCTGGTTCAGTTCTGTGCCGATGTCGCGAAAGCCCCGTTCATCGCGGTCGACACCGAGTTCATGCGAGAGACGACCTACTGGCCCAGGCTGTGCCTGATCCAGGCCGCGACGCCGGAGCATGAGGCGATCATCGATCCGCAGGCCGAGGGCCTGGATCTGACGCCCTTTCTGGACATCCTGCGCGACCCCGGGATCGTGAAGGTCTTCCACGCCGCGCGTCAGGACACCGAGATCTTCGTCAAGCTGGGGGCCATGCCCAGGCCGATGTTCGACACCCAGGTCGCCGCCATGGCCGCCGGGTTCGGGGATCAGGTGGCCTATGATTCGCTGGTGCGTCAGATGCTGCGCATCGATCTGGACAAGGGCAGCCGCTTCACCGACTGGTCGCGGCGGCCGCTGTCGGAGGCGCAGCTGACCTATGCGATCGGCGACGTGACGCACCTGGCGGCACTGTATCCAAAGCTCCGCGACCGGCTGGCCAAGGAAGGGCGGCTGGACTGGGTCACGTCGGAGATGGAGGATCTGGTCGATCCGGAACTCTACGACACCACGCCTGACAAGGCCTGGAAGCGGCTGAAGCCCAAGAAATACAACGCCAGATATCTGGCGGCCTTCAAGGCGACGGCCGTCTGGCGCGAGCAGGCGGCGCAGGACCGCGACCAGCCGCGCGGGCGCATCCTCAAGGATGAAGCCATCGACGAGATCGCGACCCAGGTGCCGACCGATGTGGAGGCCTTCAACCGCCTGCGTTCGGTGCCCAAGGGGTTCGGCGGTTCGCGTCTGGGGCTGGACCTGGCGGACGAACTGAAGCGGGTCATGCTGGACCCGGAGGCCCATGCGCCGAAGATGGACCGCCCCGCCCACAATCAGCCCGCGCCGCCTTCGGTCGTGGAGTTGTTGAAGGTGCTGCTGAAGGCCAAGAGCGACAATGCGGGCGTCGCCTCCAAGCTGATCGCCAATGTGGCGGACCTCGAGAAGATCGCGCTGTCGGATGCGGCGGATGTCGATGCCCTGAAGGGCTGGCGGCGTCAGCTGTTCGGCGAGGATGCGCTGAAACTCAAGCGCGGGGTAATCGCCCTGGTGCTGAACGGACCGCGCGTCGAGGTCGTCGAGATCGAGTAGCGGCCTAAATCCCGAAGTCGGGCCGCTCGTCTCGAACCTCCGCGAAATTGATGCTGCTGAGGCCATCAGCCAAGGCCGCGAGATGGAGGTCCAGGTCGGCAGTGAGCAGGGTGGCTCCAGACTGCGCGAGCAGGAGGAGAATAGCGTCCGTCAGTCCAAGGCTTGCATAGGCTGGATGCGATAGCGCGGTCTCGCTTGCGAGGCAGGTTTCTTTCGCACCTGATATTGCCTGTGAAAGCCCGGCCGTAACTTGACGTCGCGCTGGCCCGCCGATTTGTCGGATCAGGCTGGATACCTCAGATAGCAGATGCGGGCACCAGATTAGCTCGGTGCTCATCGCAACGACGCTTTTTACCAGCTCAAAGTCGTCGACGTCGTAAGCGGAGAGATTGCGGTGACTCGTAATGAGCCTGGAATCCACCAGCCCGACGATGAGCAGAACTGCCAGATTTGCATCGAGTATCAGGGCTCGATCAGACTTCATCCCGAAGCGAAAGCGCGCTGCTTGAGACCGACCATCTGGCCATCGCTATCTCGTATGCGGACGATCTTGTAGGACCGGCCTGCCGGAGAAGCTTCACCGGTCAATGCAGACAGCGCATTTCGGCTCACGTTCCACGGACGAGAAAACCCGATCGTTACGTCCCACTCCTGCTTTTTGTCGTCAAACTCGATTTCCTCGAGCCCAACGTTGAGGGGATTTTCCTCTTCAAACAGTTGAACGACATAGCCTTTCGCTAGCCGAACCACCTCTGGAACGTTCATCACGACAATCCTCTGTCCAACGCCCTCAATGTAGGTGTCGATTGGCGAACAGCCAACTGGATTGTCAGATCTCCAGCTTCAGACCCATGGCCTCGGCCAAGGCCTTGGCGCGACGGCGGGTCTGTTCGCCCAGCAGGACGTCGGCATAGCCGTCGGACGCCGTCAGCTTCAGCTGGCCCCCGGCGACGGTGATGGAGGCATTGGCCAGCAGTTGCGGCGACCGCCCGGACAGGTCGCACCCCAGCCGCATCGCCAGCCCCAGGGCCCGTGCGCTCGCGCGGGCTTCCTCGCCCAGCAATCGATCGGTCGCCTCGGGGGCTGGCGTCGCGGCATTGCCGCCGTAGCGGGCATTGAGGGCACAGGCCAGCCAGACCCGCTCCGCATGGGTCTGGCCCGGGATCGGCGCGCGCAGGACCTGGTCGAACACCAGTTCCAGCCGGTGATCCGGATGCAGGCGGGCTCCGAGGTCGGCCAGGCGACAGGCCGCGGCGGCCAGCACGGGATCGCGCTCCGGACCGAAGGCTTCGGGCAGGGCGGCGATGACATCCGACAGCCAGGCATTCAGCGCGGCGGGCAGGGCGGGCGAGATACCCTGACGCGCACCCAGCGCCGCGCACCCCGCGATCAGGGGATCGGCCGATGGCTCGTCGCGGTCGAGCGTCTCGTAGAGCAGACCTTCGCGCAGGCCCCAGGCGGAGAAGACGACGCGCTTCAGGGACAGGGCGTCGATCAGGCCCTCCAGCACCAGGGCGGCGTAGGGCAGGGTTTCGGCCCGTCGCCTGGACACCCCCGGCAGGCGGTCGAGCGAGGCCCGGGACTGCTGGGCCACGAACCGGGCGACGCCGCGCGCTTCCTCGGCGCTCATGGCATACTGGTGGACGATCCGCAGCGGATAGCCGCTCATTTCCATATGCAGCTGGGCCAGGGATCGCCAGCCGCCGCCGACCGCGTGCAATTCATCGGCGCTGAACGGCTTGCTGACGGGCTTCAGCCGTTCGGCGATCGTGCCGCGCAGTCGGGTCGCATCGAAACCCTTGGGGTCGGCGAGGGAAAACGGTCCCAGGGCCAGGGTGACGCCGGGCTCGACCTTGCCCCCGCCAATCCGGATCAGCTCGAGGCTGGACCCGCCCATGTCGGCCGCGAGACCTTCGGCGCGCGGGTCGCCGGCCATCACACCGAGAGCCGAATAGTGCGCCTCTTCCTCGCCGGTCAGGACGCGAACCTGGAGCCCTGTCTCGGCCGCCACGCGGCCGCAGAAGTCGGGACCATCCTCGGCCTCGCGCACGGCGGCGGTCGCGGCGACGAAGGTGTAGGCGGGGCGCACGCCCTCCAGGACCGCTGCGAACCGGCGAAGCGTCGTCATCGCCATCTCGACGCCGGCTTCGGACAGCCGGCCCGTCTCCGGCAGGTCGCGGCCGAGGCCGGCCAGGACCTTTTCATTGAACACGGTCCAGATCGCCCGGCCTTCCAGACGGTAGAGCACCATCCGGACCGAGTTGGAGCCGATGTCGATGACAGCCGCCTCGCGCGGGGCGGTGAACCCCTCCATCATTGAGATGGCCGGTCGTAGTGAAGTTCCTGCGGCTTGTTCTTCACCTTGCGGCCACGACCGGACAGGCTGGGGTTGGTCATGAAATACTTGTGGGCCGAGAAGGGCCGCTCCGGATCGATGGGCTGGACGCGCGTGTACTGGCCGTCGGCGCCCAGCACCCAGCTCTGGGCGTCGTCCTTCAGATTGGCGACCATGATCTGGTCCAGGACCTGGTCGTGGACGGTGGCGTTGAAGACGGGCGTCATGATCTCGACGCGCCGGTCGAGGTTGCGCGTCATCCAGTCGGCGGACGAGATGAAGACCTTTGCCCTGTCATGCGGCAGATCCTTGCCGTTGGCGAAGCAGATGATGCGGCTGTGTTCCAGGAAGCGGCCGACGATCGACTTGACCCGGATGTTCTCCGACAGGCCCGGCACGCCGGGGCGCAGGCAGCAGATGCCGCGCACGACCAGTTCGATGCGGACGCCCCATTGGCTGGCACGATACAGGGCGTCGATGATCTCCGGGTCGACGAGCGCATTGAGCTTGACCCAGATGGCGGCCGGCTTGCCCTTGGCGGCGGCGGCCATCTCCTTGCCGATCAGCTCGATCAGGGTCGTTTTCATATTGAGGGGCGAGACGACCAGCGCCTCCAGATCCTCGGGCTGGGCATAGCCGGTGATGTAGTTGAAGACGCGCGATGCATCGCGCGCAAGGACGGGGTCGGAGCTGAACAGGCTGAGGTCGGTGTAAACCTTGGCCGTGATCGGGTGGTAGTTGCCGGTGCCGAAGTGGCAGTAGGTCTTCAGGCCGTCCCCCTCGCGGCGCACGACGACGCTGAGCTTGGCGTGGGTCTTGTACTCGACGAAGCCGAAGACGACATGAACCCCGGCGCGCTCCATGGCCCGGGCCCAGCGCAGATTGGCCTCCTCGTCGAAGCGGGCCTTGATCTCGACCAGGGCGACGACGTTCTTCCCATTCTCCGCCGCCTCGATCAGGGCGGCGACGATCGGGCTGTCCTTCGAGGTGCGATACAGGGTCTGTTTGATGGCGATGACGTTGGGGTCGCGCGCCGCCTGACGCAGGAACTGGACCACCACGTCGAAACTCTCGAACGGGTGGTGGATCAGGATGTCCTTTTCACGCACGGCGGCGAAGACGTCGCCGCCCTGGTCGCGGACCCGTTCGGGATAGCGGGGTTCGTAGCCGGGGAACTTCAGGTCGGGGTGGCCGGACGGGATCAACTCCGACAGCTGGGCCAGACCCAGCATGCCGTCGATCATGACCACATCCTGCGGTTCGGCCTGCAGCTCGCCGACAATGAAATCACGCAGGTCGTCGGGCATGGACGCCTCGATCTTGACCCGGACGACCGAGCCCAGGCGACGTTGTTTCAGCGCCTCCTCGAACTCCAGGACCAGATCTTCGGCCTCTTCCTCGATCTCGATATCGCTGTCCCGAATCAGGCGGATCACGCCCTTTTCCAGCACCTCATGGCCGGGGAACAGGTGCTCGATGAACATGAGCAGCACGGTTTCCAGGGTGACGAACCGGCGTCGCCCCTTCACCGAGCGGCCGTCGCCCGTCAGCTCCCAGAAGCGGCGCACCTGGGTCGGCACGGGCACGAGGGCATACAGCGTCTTGTTGTCCCGGTTGCGCCGCAGCTTCAGCGCCAGGGAGAAGCCGAGGTTCGGCAGGAACGGGAAGGGGTGGGCCGGGTCGATCGCCAGGGGCGTCAGGACGGCGAACAGCTGGTTCAGGAACTCGGGCTCCAGCCGATCCTTGTCGGTCCTGGTGATCCGGTTCGGGCGGACGACCTCGATGCCGGCGCCGACCAGCTCGCGCCGCAGCTGACGCCAGCGTTCCTGCTGCTCGGCCATCAGCTCGCCGGCGGCGACGTTGATCTTCTCGAGTTGCTCGGCCGGCGTCAGGCCGTCGGCGGACAGGACCCGGACCCGTTCGCGCAGCTGCCCCTTCAGCCCGGCGACGCGGGTCATGAAGAACTCGTCGAGATTGTTGGCCGAGATGGACAGGAACCGGAGCCGCTCCAGCAGCGGATGATTGGGGTTAGCGGCCTCTTCCAGCACCCGGGCGTTGAAGGCCAGCCAGCTGATCTCGCGGTTGAAGAACCGTTCCGGCGAGGCCATCAGCGCCGTGTCCAGACTCAGCTGGGGCGCGCGGGAGGAGGGGACTTCCTCTCCCCGTGTCGGGTCGGCGATGGCAGAGTCGGACATGAGCCGGTTGTGGGGCGGGTTTGTTACGGCTGCAACCCTTCGTCGCCGCCGTCGAACAGTTCGGCGCTGGCGTCGAGGACCTGGCGGGCCAGGGCGCGTGTCACGGGACGATGTTCGTGGTCCAGCCGGGCGACAATGGCGGCCGCCGCGTCCGCCGACCGGTCGATGCGCAGCACCAGATAGTCGATCACGCCATCCGCCGGAGTGATGCTGCGCTCGGCGAATCGGGCGGCCAGGATGGCGGACATGACCGCATCGTCCGGGGCCTCCATGGCCACGACCCGCACGGCGTCGAGGCGGGAGCGCAGGTCCGGCACCTTGACCGTCCAGTGGCGCGGGGAAGGGCGCGAGACCATCAGCAGGGCCCCGCCGTCGTGCTGGGCCAGGTTGATCAGGTGGAACAGGGTCTCGTCATCGGCGTCCTGGGCGATGTCGAGCAGGACGGGGCGGCCCTCAAGCTCCAGCGGATCGGTCAGGGCGGCTTCCGAACCGTTCAGGGGGATGGCACCGACCCGTTCGGCCCACAACGCCGCCAGATGGCTCTTGCCGCAACCGGCAGGGCCGCAGAGCGCCATCACCCGGCCGGCCGCATCGGGCCAGGCAGAGAGGGCGTCCATGGCAGCGGCGTTTGACGCCGAGCGCACGAAGACCGCCGCCGCGCCGACCACGTCGGTGATCAGGGGCAGTCTGAGCTGATCGCGGAGGGGTCGATGCGCCGACATGGCGCAAGCATAGCAGATCGGGACGACTGTCCGGATACGGCATCGGTTCATGTGGTGGACAGACGGCCAGGGCTGTGGATGTCGGGACCCGACCCGGCCCGACCTTGACTTTCGGGGGCGTTGATGCGCCCTACGCCGCTTCCATTTCCCGCCGTGCCGCCTGTCTTTCCGGGGGCCGTTTCAGACGATTTTGCATATGCACGCCTATCGCTCCCACACCTGCGGTGCCCTCCGGTCGACGGACGCCGGATCGAATGTGCGGCTGTCGGGCTGGGTGCACAGGAAGCGCGACCATGGTGGTCTGCTGTTCATCGACCTGCGCGACCACTACGGCCTGACGCAGCTGGTCTTCCACCCCGAGACGCCGGGCTTCGAAGCGGTCGAGCGCCTCCGCGCCGAGAGCGTGATCCGGGTGGACGGCGAAGTGGTGGTGCGCGACGCCTCCGTGGTGAACGCCAATCTTCCGACCGGCGAAGTCGAGCTGCGCGTTACCGGCGTCGAGGTCCTGTCCGAGGCCGCCGAACTGCCGCTGCCGGTGTTCGGAGAGCCTGAATACCCCGAGGAGCTGCGGCTTAAGCATCGCTATCTCGATCTGCGCCGCGAGACCCTGCACAGAAACATCGTGCTGCGGTCGAAGGTCATCTCCTCGATCCGTCGCCGCATGGTCGATCAGGGCTTCCTCGAATACCAGACCCCGATCCTGACGGCCTCGTCACCCGAAGGCGCCCGCGACTTCCTGGTGCCGTCGCGCCTTCATCCCGGCAAATTCTATGCGCTGCCCCAGGCCCCGCAGCAGTTCAAGCAGTTGCTGATGGTCTCGGGCTTCGACCGCTATTTCCAGATCGCACCCTGTTTCCGCGACGAGGACCTGCGGGCGGACCGGTCGCTGGAGTTCTATCAGCTCGACGTCGAGATGAGCTTCGTCACGCAAGAGGATGTTTTCGCGGCGATCGAGCCCGTCATGCACGGCGTGTTCGAGGAGTTCGCCGACGGCAAGTCGGTGACGCCCTATCCCTTCCCGCGCATCCCCTACCGCGACTCCATCGCCTGGTACGGCACCGACAAGCCGGATACCCGCAACCCCATCAGGATGGCCGAGGTGTCCGACCACTTCCGCGACGGCGGGTTCGGCCTGTTCGCGAAGATTCTGGGCGCGGACGCCAAGAACGCGGTCTGGGCGATCCCGGCGCCCGGCGGCGGTTCGCGCGCCTTCTGCGACCGGATGAACAGCTGGGCCCAGGGCGAGGGCCAGCCCGGCCTGGGCTACATCTTCTGGTCCGACGACAACGACGCCTGGGGCGGACCGATCGCCAAAAATCTGGGGGCCGAGGCGACCGACGCCCTGATGTCCGGGCTCGGCATGGGCAAGGGCGATGCGGCCTTCTTCGTCGCCGGCGACCCCAAGGTCTTCTACAAATTCGCCGGTTCGGCCAGGACCCGCCTGGGCACCGAGCTGAAGCTGATCGACGAGGGCCGGTTCGAATTCTGCTGGATCGTCGACTTCCCCATGTTCGAATGGTCGGACGAGGAGAAGAAGGTCGATTTCAGCCACAACCCCTTCTCCATGCCGCAGGGCGAGCTTGAAGCGCTGAACACCCGGGATCCGCTGGATATCCTTGCCTATCAGTACGACATCGTCTGCAACGGCTACGAGCTTTGCTCGGGCGCGATCCGGAACCACAAGGCCGAGATCATGCTGAAAGCCTTTGAAATCGCGGGCTATGATGCCTCGGTGGTCGAGGATCAGTTCGGCGGCATGCTGAACGCCTTCCGCTATGGCGCGCCGCCGCACGGGGGTCTGGCCCCCGGCATCGACCGGATCGTCATGCTGTTGGCCAACCAGGTCGCGATCCGCGAGGTCATCGCCTTCCCTCTGAACCAGCAGGGCGAGGATCTTCTGATGAACGCCCCGACCGAAGCCGGCGAGCGTCAGTTGAAAGACGTCCACATCCGGACGGCGATGCCGCTCAAGATCTGACAGGCGGGCGGCGAGCCCGGGAGGGGCCGCGGTCCGCGACGACGCCGTTTCAGCGCGGCGAGGGCGGTGCCGGGGGTGCCGGGGCGCGGGGCGGGGCCGGGGCACGCACGGTCATCCGGCCGGAGCAGCTCCGGACCGTCAGCCGGGCCGGCAACCGGGTCGAGCCATCGCCGCACGCCTCGGACACCTGGGCCTGCGTCAGGCCGCGCGCACCGGACAGGTCTGCCCCCCGGATGTCGGTCCGGCTCAGGGAGGCGTCCGTGAAGGATGCGCCCCGGAACGTCGCATTGGCCAATCGCGCGCCATCCAGCTCGGCCCCGTTGAAGTTGGCCGAGGCGAAGTCTCCGCCCGCCATATTGGCCGCGTTCAGCTCTGCGCCGGCGAACGACGCCCCGCGCGCGGACAGATTGGCGAGTGTGGCGCCGAACAGCTCGGCTCCCGACAGATTGGCCCGCGTCAGGGCGGCGCCGCTCATGTTGGCCCCCATCAGCTCGGCTCCCGATAGATCGGCGTTCGTCAGATTGGCACGGTTGAAGTTGGCCCCCTGGGCCTCCGATCCTGTCAGGACGGCGTCGGTAAAGTTGGACGTCGAGAAGTTCGAACCCTGGATCTGGGCACCGCGCAGATCGGCGCGGCTGAAATCGCTGGCGGAGAAGTTCGAACCGACCAGCTCGGCACCGCGCAGATTGGCACCGACCAGGGTGGCCGAGATAAAGGTGGCACCGGTAAAGGTCGCGCCGGACAGATTGCGCCCCGACAGCTCACAGCGATTGCACGACCCGCCCAGCGAGACCATGCGCGCGACTTCGCGGTCCTGGGAGGTGAACTGGGACCCGGCGGCCACGGGCGATGCGACGCCACAGAGTCCGGCCGAAAGGGCCAGGGCGGCGAGGGCGACGTTCACGCGAGGAGAATGGGGCATGGACTGTTTCACGCCGCCTAGATGCCCCGTTGCGTGCTCAAACCCTACTTAAATCGCGGTAAGGATGGAGGCTTTCAGCAGTCGGGAATGCGAAGCGAGCCGGGCAGGGTGGTCGATCCGTCGCCGCAGGCCCCGTTCAGCTGGCCCTGCGTCAGGCCGGTCGCCCGGCTCAGTCGGGCACCGGAGAAGTTCGCCCCGGTCAGGGTCGCGCCATTGAAGCTGGCACCCTCCAGATAGGCTCCGACGAAGCTGGCATTGGTCAGGTTCGCGCCATTGAAGCTGGAGCTGGAGAACACGCCGCCATAGGCCTCCACATCGCGCAGGTCGGCATTGGAGAAGCGGGTGCGGTTCATGACCGACAGGCTGAGGTCCGCCTGGCGCAGCCGCGACCCCGACAGGTTCAGGCCTCGCGCCTGGAGCCCGCTGAAATCGCCCTGGAACAGGTTGCAGCCGGCACAGCTGGATCCTCCGCGCACGCGCGCGATCTGTCCGGCATTCTGGGCGATCGTCGGGGTGGCGATGGCCACGAGCGTGACGGCGAGGGCGAGGCGTTTCATGGCGGCGGACTCCGGATACGGCCGAGACCCTGACCGAACATCCTTAAAATCTGCTGAGGCCGGGCGGCCCTACCCCTGCATCGACGGAGCGATGCCGCAGGTGTCGCAGACCCATGTCCCGCCGCGTTGCTGAAGGGTGTAGTCGCCGCAGGCGGGGCAGGTTTCGGCCTCGCGCATGTCATAGGGGTTGGTCTCGGGCCCTTCCTTGCGGCCGAACGGCAGGACGACGAGGTTGTCCGGCGTCGTTCCCCGGGCGAACCCCTTGGAAATGAAGCGGGCGGCGGGAACCAGTTCGTCGGCCTTGCCCGACCCCAGCCCGTCGGCATTGAGGGGCTCGGCGTCGGCATTCGCCAGCTCGGTCCGGTTCAGATAGCTGACGCCCAGTTCGCGGAAGATGTAGTCAAGGATGGAGGTGGCCGATCCGATCCGGTCATTGCCCGTGACGCGTCCCGCCGGATCGAAGCGCGTGAACACGAAGGCGTCCACGAACTCGTCCAGCGGCACGCCGTATTGCAGGCCGATCGAGATCGCGATCGCGAAATTGTTCATCAGGCTCCGGAAGGCGGCCCCTTCCTTGTGCATGTCGATGAAGATCTCGCCGAGCTCGCCGTCCTCGTATTCGCCGGTGTGGATATAGACCTTGTGGCCTCCCACGGCGGCCTTCTGGATATAGCCCTTGCGGCGGTCGGGCAGTTTGCGACGCGTCCGGACCCGTTCGACGACCCGTTCGACCACACGCTCGGTGACGGGCGGCGGCGGGGGGGCGGGGTCCGGCATGCGCCGGAGCGGTTCCGGTTCCGGCAGGACAAGCAGGGGTTCGCCCGATGCCTGACGACGGGACAGGCGCACGGCCCGATGGCCCTCGGATGCCGCCTGGCTCAGGGTGGCCATGGCGGCACCGATTCCGGCCCGGCTGGGCAGTTCGATCGCGGTCAGGTCGACGACGTCGCTGAAGGCTTCTGCCAGACGGGTCAGGTCGGCGACGGTCGGACCCGTGTCCGCCAGAAGCGCCCTCAGTCGAGGCGGTGCCTCGGGCCAGCCCGCGAGGTCCCGGTGTCCGAACACATAGGCGCTCGCGACGGAAATCTCTTCGGGCGTCGCCAGAAGGCTCAGCAGGAGCCCTTGTTCGAAGGTGTCTTCGTCGATCCCCAGGACATCGCGGACGAAGCCGGGTTCCAGTACCGACGCGCTGAAGGCGTCTTCCAGTCTCTCGACATGGGCCAGGGCCGATTCCACGGCTTTCAGCTCGGCATCGGTGAAGCCGCGTGCGGTCAGGTCCGCGTGGCCGAGGATCGGAGCGTCCACAAGGGTGCGGCGGCCGAGAACCCAGCGTTCGGCCGATTCCACATTGCCGCCCTGAGCCTCGATGGCCTGGGCAAGGGCCGGATGCAGCCTGCGGACAAGATCGCCATCGGCGGTCTGGAACTGGTCCACCGCGCCGAGCGTCGAAACGCCGAGACGCAGGTCGCGCTCGGCGTCGGCGGCCACGGTCGCTATCAGGCTGTGCCGCCGGCCGGAGTCCTGGGCGGCGGCGAGGGCCTGGGCTGTCCGCAAGGCGGCGGCCCGGCCAAGCTCGGTTTCGAGCCCTGCCAGCCGGGCCTCGCGCGCCTGCAGGGCGGCGATGACCTCGTCGGCCGCCGTCGTCCAGGCCGGGGCGGGCTTGAGGGTCTCGACCAGCTCGCTGGACGCCAGGGAGACCGATGCGGCCAGCAGGCCGGCCGCCGACTGGAAGGCACTCTCCGGGCTGGATCGCTCCGGTTGGCCGACCAGCCATTCCAGCCCGCCGACCAGGGTCATGACGATCGGGCGCACCGCATGGCGGCGTCTGGCCAGTCGGCCGTCGGCGGCGAATCCGCAGGCGACCTCGATCTCGAGCGCCGTGGTCCAGAGCCGGGCCAGGGCATCGAGCGCCGGGACCAGATCCGGCAGGGTGGCGGCAATGGCGGGCAGGGACAGGGCGCAACCCGGGGCGATCGACAGGTCGCCCAGGGCCTCGGCATCGTGCAGGGAGAAAGCCACCACGAGGTCGTCGGCCAGGGCCGCGTCTGCCGCTGCCCGCAGGGGCGCATCCACGAGGGCGTCCGGCTGGCCGACGGAGACGATGCGCATCGGGGCCTTCGGCTCGGGCTCCGGTGCGGAGAACAGCCGTCCGGCGATGGCATCCAGAATGGCCGTATCGTCGGCCCCCGCGCGCCGGGCCGCCAGGGCAGCGCGGGCCAGGGCCGGATTCGCGGCCGGGTCGCCGCAGACAGAGGCTGGCCCATCGCAGCGGCGGACGGCATGGGTGACGGCCTTCAGCGTCCGGGTGACACCCGACAGGGCGTGGGCCGTGACACGCGCGGTCCGCAGGCGGGCCGTATCGCCCTCGAAACGGTTGCGCACGATGGGGTCATCGAGGTCGTAGACGCTCGAATTGCGGGTCGGGGCACCGGAGTCCTCGGAGGCATGCGGCGTTCTCGCGCCTTCCATGAGGACCGACGACGGAGCGGCCAGGCCCAGCAGGACGCTCGCGACCAGTTCGGAGGCAAAGATGTCCGCATCCGAGGTCGATGCAAAGATCCCGGTGGCCCGACCCCAGGCGGCGAGGCGGTTGGCCCAGCGATCAAGGGCACCGTCGAGGATCGCCGTGCCGCCGCTCGCCGGCCGGCCTGGCGCGGTTTCGAGCCTGGGCCAGTCGTCGGGCGAGCGATCGTGCCAGTCCAGCCAGGCCTCGACCCGGGCGTCGCTCCAGCCGGCCGGGGCCGTGACCCGCACGACCCGGCCGACGCGCTCGATCTCGCGCGCTTCGCAGGCGACGGTCGCGGTCAGGTCGGACAGGAGGGGGTTAAAGCGCATTCGCGGGCCCGGACAGGATCGTTGCGACAGCCTAGGGCGCGCCGTGGCCTGTCTGCAATAGATGTGGGGGTTTCGGGGAAGGTTACCCCCAAGATGTTGGCAATAAGGATTTCGGGTCAGTGCTGGACGCGGGCCGGACCGGTTTCTATGATCGCAGTCGTGGATCGGGCCTCCCGCCGATCCGAATCTGGACTGGATAGGCCTCGTGCTCGGCAGAATCTTCGGTTGGACGTCCGGCGCGACGATCGGCACCTTCTTCACCATCGCCAGGCGTGGCGAGCTGATCGGCACCGACGAGAACGGCAACCGCTATTACCAGTCGCGCGACCACATCAGCTATGACGGCCGCAAGCGGCGCTGGGTCGTCTATAACGGCTATGCCGAGGCATCCAAGGTGACGCCGGACTGGCACGGCTGGCTGCACTACACCTTCGACGAGCCGCCGACCGAGGCTCCGCTGCCGCGCCGCCGGTGGGAGAAGGATCACCTGCCCAATATGACCGGCACGCCGCTGGCCTGGCATCCGCAAGGGTCGCTGGCCGCCGAGGGCGTGCGCCCCGCCGCGACGGGCGATTACGAAGCCTGGAAGCCCGAATGACCGCCCTGCACCGGGTTCTGGCGGTCACGGCCGCCGTCGTTCTGGCGACATCCGGTGTCGTCGTGGCCGGTGGCCGCCAGGACGGCCCGCCGCAGGATGCCCGACCGGCCGCAGACCCTGTCGGCGATGCCCTGCGCAGTGATCCGGGTCAGGAAGCGGCTCCGGCCGGCGATCCGGCCCCCGCCGTGCCCATCGCCATTACCCCGCCGATCCCTGCCGTCGAGACGACCGAGCTGGCCGCCGATGAGATCTCTGACGAGGAAGACGCCGCCACCGACGAAGCGGACAAGGGCGAGGGCGAAAGCGAGGAGGACAAGGCCAGGCGTCTCGCCGCCGATACGCCCACGCCGCGCCAGCGCCGTCGCGTCGCCATCGTCGAGGCCATCGACAAGATCACGGCCGAGAGCATGCGGTTCGAGGTCGAGGTCGGCGGGCCGCCGGTGCGGTTCAACAACAATCTGATCTTTACCGCCCGCGCCTGCGAGGTCTCGGCCGACAATGAGGTGGTGAAGGACGCCATCGCCTATCTGGACATCACCCTTCAGCCGCGCGCCTCGCCGGGGACGGCACCGCGACAGATCTTCCGCGGCTGGATGTTCTCGTCCACACCGGCGATCAGCGGTCTGCAACACCCGATCTATGACGCCTGGATCGTGGGCTGCAAGGCATAGGTCACGGCGTCCGACCCCGACAGCGGGATCGACAGGGCCATCGTCTCGGGACCGCATTCAAGGGCCATGGCCAGCCGTTTCAGATAGTCGGCCTGGGGCATCTCGATCAGGCCGAACTGATCCAGGTGGGGCGTCCTGAACTGGGCGTCCAGCAAGCGCCAGCCGCCCCGGCGCAGCCGCGCGACCAGATGCACCAGGGCGACTTTCGAGGCGTCCGTGGCGCGGCTGAACATGCTCTCGCCAAAGAAGGCCCCCCCCAGGGTCACGCCATAGAGACCCCCGACCAGGACCTCGTCGCGCCAGCACTCGATGCTGTGGGCCCGTCCCCGGGCGTTCAGCTCGACGTACAGTCTGCGAATGGGGGCGTTGATCCAGGTGTCCTCGCGTCCCGGTGATGGCGATGCGCAGGCGTCCAGGACAGCGGCGAAGGCGGTGTCGACCCGGACGACGAACGGTTCGGCGCGAACGGTCCTGCGCAGCCGGGTCGGGATGTGAAAGGCGTCCAGAGGGATGACGCCGCGTTGCTCGGGTTCGACCAGAAACACCCGCGGGTCGTCCCGACCCTCGCCCATGGGGAACACGCCCCGGGCGTAGCACGCCAGCAGGGCCTCGGCGGTGAACAGACCCGGCAGGGGAAAGGCAGAGGCCGCAGGGTCGGTCACGGTCGCTATCCTTCCCCACGGGGACAGGATGGGGGGATCACGCCTTTTGCCGCCTGGCCCAGTTTTCCAGCCAGTGGATGTCGTAGTCGCCCGACAGGATGTCGGGCTCGGCGAGCAGTTTCTGGAACAGCGGGATGGTCGTGTCGACGCCGCCGATGACCATCTCGTTCAGGCTGCGCTTCAGACGGGCGATGCATTCGGCGCGGTCGCGGCCGTGGACGATCAGCTTGCCGATCAGGCTGTCGTAATAGGGCGGGATCGAATAGCCGGCGTAGATCGCGCTATCCAGCCGCACGCCCAGACCGCCGGGCGCGTGGAAGTCGGTGACGGTGCCCGGCGAGGGGGCGAAGGTCTCGGCGTTCTCGGCGTTGATCCGGACCTCGATGGCGTGGCCCTCGAAGTGGATGTCCTCCTGGGTGAAGCTCAGCGGCAGACCGGCGGCGATGCGGATCTGTTCGCGCACCAGATCGACGCCGGTGACGGCCTCGGTGACCGGGTGTTCGACCTGCAGGCGGGTGTTCATCTCGATGAAGAAGAACTCCCCGTCCTCCCACAGGAACTCGATGGTGCCGACGCCCAGATAGCCGATCTTGCCGATGGCCTTGTTGACCGTCTCGCCGATGGCGATCCGTTCCGCGGCCGACAGGGCGGGCGAGGGGGCCTCTTCCAGCACCTTCTGGTGGCGGCGCTGCAGCGAACAGTCGCGCTCGCCCAGATGGACGACGTTGCCGTGGCTGTCGGCGACGACCTGGATCTCGATATGGCGGGGCTTCTGGAGATAGCGCTCCATATAGACCGCGCCGTTGCCGAAGGCGGCCCGGGCCTCGGTCTGGGCGGTCTGGACGGCCTCGACGAGGTCCTCCGGCGTCAGGGCGACCTTCATGCCGCGCCCGCCGCCGCCCGCTGCCGCTTTGACGATCAGGGGAAAGCCGATGGTCTTCGACGCCGCGATGGCGTCCTCGATCGTCTCGACCTCACCGGCTGAGCCGGGGACGCAGGGAATGCCCGCCGCAAGCACCGTCTGCTTGGCCGTGATCTTGTCGCCCATGACGCGGATGTGCTCCGGCGTCGGGCCGATGAAGGTCATGCCATGGGCCTGGACAATCTCCGCGAAGCGGGCGTTCTCGGACAGGAAGCCGTAGCCCGGGTGGATGGCCTGGGCCCCGGTGATCTCGGCCGCCGCGATGATCGAGGGGATGTTCAGATAGGATTTGGCGGCCGGGGCGGGGCCGATGCAGACGCTCTCGTCGGCCAGACGCACCCACATGGCGCCGCGATCGGCTTCGGAGTGCACGGCGACGGTGGAGATGCCCATCTCCTTGCATGCGCGGTGGATACGCAGCGCGATCTCGCCGCGGTTGGCGATCAGGACCTTGGTGAACACGGCCTAGGCCTCGAGCAGGACGAGAGGTTCGCCGAATTCGACCGGCTGGGCGTCGCCGACCAGAATGTCGGCCACGACGCCGTCGCGCGGGGCCTGGATCGGGTTCATCGTCTTCATCGCTTCGATGATCAGCAGGGTCTGGCCCTTCTTCACCTTGTCGCCCGGCTGGACGAAGGCCGGGGCTTCCGGCGAGGCCTGAAGATAGACGGTGCCGACCATAGGCGACTTCACCTGCTCTCCGGCCCGGGCGACGATCGTCGCCGGATCCGACGCCATTGCGGCCGGTGCGGCGACCGGGGCCGGTGCGGCAGCCGGTGCGGCCTGTTGCGGCGCGGCGGCATACTGCATGACCGGCGCGGCCGTGATCTCGCGCGCGACGCGGATGCGAAGCTCGCCCCGCTCGACCTCGATCTCCGTCAGGGAGGTGTCATTCAGGATATCGGCCAGCTGGCGGACCAGGGCGGCGTCGATCTCGGTCGACGGTTCGTTCTTCAGCGGTTTTTCGGTCGCCATAACAGCTATGCCTTGTCTGGGTTCAAACGGCCGGCGGAGATCTTGCGTTCCCCCACCAGCCGGAGAGCGGCCTTGACGGCCAGTTCATAGGATCGGGCTCCGAAGCCCGAGACGACGCCGGTCGCGGCCAGCGAGACGTAGGTCCTGTGCCGGAATTCCTCGCGCGCCGCCGGGTTGGACAGGTGGCACTCTATCACCGGAATGGTCAGGGCCTTCAGCGCATCGAGCAGGGCGATGGATGTATGGCCATAACCGGCCGGGTTCAGGATCAGGGCGTGCGCCTCGGTGCGCGCCTCCTGGACCCAGTCGATCAGCTCGCCCTCGCGATTGGTCTGCCGGAACACGATCGTCGCGCCTTCGGCTGCCGCCTCGCACAGGGCCTGGACGTCGGCCAGGGTCTCGCGTCCATAGATGTGCGGCTCCCGCACACCCAGAAGGTTGAGGTTGGGGCCGTTCAGAACGTAAAGGACGGGGGTTTCGGGCATTCGCTCCGGACAGGTTGGCGACGGCTGGACCGCCTCGGTGGGGCGGCCTTTTAGCGGAACGGCGAGCCGCGTCAAAGCCGGGGACGCGCCGGAACGGATCGGGTTGACGTAACGACATGCGCGAGAGGGTCAAATGATTTCCGGCCCGAGCGCCCGTTAAGTCAACGGAAGCTACGGAACCGGCCGCGCTTGATGCCTGCAACAGGTGGAAAGCGGACCTATCGACGGTGTGTTAGGCTGGCTGATCCGCTGACAGAAGGAGGGACAATGTGGTTCAAGCTAAGCATTTTCGGACTTAGTGCGCTGTCGGTCGTTTCGGCCAGTTCTTCTCGCGCTCAGTCAGTATCAGACGAAGGTTTTCTTCGAGGCAGACAGTTCGCTGAACTGAGTGTGCGCGGTGCCTTTGACGGTCGGACGGAAGATTGGTCATTCTACGTTTACTGGACTTCACTGGGAAGCGACCGTCGAGCGCAGTTTGCTGTGCGCCGCATTGATCCGCAGGCAGGACTATCATGGGCCGACACTAAAACATGCGAGCCTTTGACTGCGACGATTGCGAGTATGGCGGCCTTGGCTCCGCCATCCATTTCAATCCCGGGCATGTATCGCGCCACGCCGCCGCCGCCTCCAGTTTTTGATGGCGTCCAGTATCACTTGAGTTTCAGCTACGCCGCTTGGGGTGACGACGCGGCAGGCGAACTGGCATTCGGCGGAAACTACGACTCCCCCGTTGCAACGTGGCATGAGCGTATGTCTGAGGACTTGTCGAATTGCTGGAAGGCGTCCCTACCAAGCGAAACGTGAACGACTGCAACGGGTCGGAAGCCGTCTTTGTGGGAAGCGCGGACTAATGCCCCTTCGCGCCGAAACGCGGTATGTTTTCCGCGAGAAGTTCGGCTGGAACGTTGAGCGATTTCAATCCAGGCGTTCAGGTCATTGGAGCTGACGAATTGCGCATTCAAGTCAACGGAGATACGCGTGAAGTGACCGCGCGGACGGTTCTGGCCCTCGTCGAGGAGCTGGGGTTCGACGTTCGCAAGGTCGCCGTGGAGCGAAACCTGGCCATCGTGCCCCGCTCGCTCCATGCGGACACGCCCCTGGCCGAGGGCGACCGGATCGAACTGGTCCAGTTCGTGGGCGGCGGCTGAGCGGGTTTTGGTTGAAGGTCTCTGGCGTTCCGGCCATCCTTCCCGCCTGACCTGTCAGGGAGGGTGCTTTGAATCGCGAAGTCAGGACAGCCTTTGGGACCGCACTGGGCCTGATCAGCCTGATCATCGCCTTCATTTTTCTCGTTCGCTACGTCGTTCCCTCCATTCTTGCCGCGCCCTTCGCCGCCAGTCTGATCACCGCCACGGTTGTGGCCATAGCCGGAGTCATTGCCCTGGCCTGGTGCGCCTGGCGGCTTTGGGCTTGGGCCATTCAATCGCTGAAACGCTGAAGAGGACTGTCGATGACCAATGCTGGACTGCCGCGAATGTCGATGCCGCGCGGTGCGGGCTCCATCGGCCGCACGGTCGGGATGATCGTCGCCATCTTCACCTTGCTGGTCATCGCCAGCCTGTCGGTGACTTCCTGCAGCGTGACCGTTGAGAGCGGCTACATGGGCATCAAGACGACCAAGTTCGGGACGAACCCGGGCGTGCAGCGCGACGAGTTGGGGCCGGGCTTCCACTGGGAAGGCATTGGCGAGAAAATTCGCACCTATCAGACGCTGCAGCGCACCTACAGCTACACGCGAGAGCCGAACTCGGACGGGGGCGAGAACGAGGAGATCACCTTTTCGGACGTGCTCGGCCTTCCCATGACGGCCGATGTCGCACTGACGTTCCGCGTTCGCGAGGACAGGGCGGCCGATCTGTATGCGACATGGCGGCAGGAGTTCGACGCCTTCATCGACGGGCCGCTGCGGACCTCGGTGCGGGCCGCGATCGCCCGCGAGACCGAGAAGCTGCCGGTCGCCTGCAACGCACAGCAGATCGGCACGGGGCCGGCTGTCGTTGCGGGAACAGGAGAGGCCGCACCGGTCGCGACGGTCACCCCCGGCACGCCCGATGCTGTCGACTGCCCCGGCCAGCTCATCGGCCCCGGCCGACAGATCGTGCTGCAGCGGGCGATGCAGGCGCTGCAACGGGAATGGACGCCGCAGGGACTCGAGATCATCCGCATGGAATGGGTCGGCTCGATCCGCTATCCAGAGAGCGTCATCCAGGCCATCCAGTCCCGCACGACGGCCGAACAGAACACGCGCGCGGCCCTGGAACGCGTCAATCTGGAACGCGCCAACGCCGAGGCACGCATCGCCCAGGCCCGGGGGCAGGCGGAGGCCAACCGCCTGTTGGCCGAATCCATCCGCTCCAACCCCGAAGTGGTCCGTCTGCGCGAGATCGAACGCACCCTGGGTCTGTGCCCGCTGAACGCCAACACCTGCGTGATCGGCCAGGGAGTCAACCTTGCCCAGCTGATCGAAAGCCGGGACGCGGCGAGCACGACGCCAAGGTAACCGACGCCGTGGTTTCGATCCGACGTGAAAGCGCCTAGATGAGCGGGATGAATGCACCCTTCAGCCCGCCCGCTCCGGCGGATGCCTCATCCGATCGCTGGACCGTCGCCGGTCGCACGTTTTCGTCGCGCCTGATCGTCGGCACCGGCAAATATGCCGACTATGCCCAGAACGCGGCCGCCGCCGAGGCGGCGGGGGCGGACATCGTCACGGTGGCGCTGCGCCGCGTGAACCTCAGCGATCCGTCCCAGCCCATGCTGGTCGACTATCTGAAGCCGGACCGGTTCACCTTCCTGCCCAATACGGCCGGTTGCTTCACGGGCGAGGACGCGGTGCGGACGCTGCGTCTGGCGCGCGAGGCGGGGGGCTGGAACCTGGTCAAGCTGGAGGTGCTGTCGAACTCGGCGCACCTGTATCCCGACATGATCGAGACGCTGCGGGCGCTGGACCTGCTGGTCAGGGACGGGTTCGACGTGATGGTCTATTGCACGGACGACGTGGTGATGGCCCAGCGGCTGGAGGCGGCGGGGGCTGCCGCCATCATGCCGGCGGCCTCGCCGATCGGATCGGGTCTGGGCATCCAGAACCGGGTCAACATCCGGCTGATCGTCGAGCAGGCCGGAGTGCCGGTGCTGGTCGACGCGGGCGTGGGCACTGCCTCGGATGCGACCATCGCCATGGAACTGGGCTGTGATGCGGTCATCGCCAATACGGCCATCGCCGGAGCACGGGACCCGATCGGGATGGCCCGGGCGATGAAGCATGCGGTGATCGCCGGACGCGAGGCCTATCTGGCCGGGCGCATGGCCAAACGGATGTATGCCGACCCGTCGTCACCGCTGGGCGGCCTGATCTGATCGATCCGCGATTGACGGGCGTCGCCAACCGGCCCATTCTGTTCCCGAAATGTTCACGGGGGTCGGGATGCGATTTCTGACGGTTCGAGGCTATGTGGTGCTGATCACCTTGCTGGTTCTGGCGAGCATCGGCGTATTCGGAGCCGGTGTGGCGCGGGCCCAGGACGCGGGCCTGCATCACGCGACCGGCACGTTCGAGGTGACGATGACACCCGGCGACGAGGAGCAGGTCGAGGCGGGCCTCGGTCTGTCGCGTTACGTCCTGTCCAAGACGTTCGAGGGCGGGATCACCGGCACCTCGGACGGCCAGATGCTGGCGGGTGGGCCGCCGGGCGTGGAAACAACCGGCACCTATGTGGCGCTCGAGCGTGTGGTGGGAACCCTGGACGGCAGGACCGGCGCCTTCCTGCTGGCCCATCGCGGCGACGTCAATGCGGACGGCTACACCCTGTCGATTACCGTCGTGCCGGGATCGGGGACAGGGGAGCTGGTCGGGCTGTCGGGCGACTTCGGACTGACCATCACCGACGGCGTCCACCACTACGATCTGGCCTATCGGTTGCCGGAGACCTGAGGCCCGGGCGCACCCGGCCCGGCGCGATCACGATCAACGTCGGATCGGTCACAGGAGCCGGGTGGCGACGCGGTGCCATGAGAGAGCGGATCGGTTCATGGACCGAAAGCATGGTGCAGGCAGGTGATTTTGTGCCCCTCTTTGAGGCAAGGTGCGGGTGCTGGAGGGCCGCGCCACCATGATCGAGGGCAATGCACCTGAAGCTGGCCCGGGAAGCTGGCCTAGGCCGCGGCCTTGGCGGCCTCGATGGCGGCCAGGACCTCGGCCGGGGCGATGCTGGAGGTGGTCTTTCCGTTGATCAGGAAGGTCGGGGTGCCCACCAGCCCCAGCGTCGCGCCGGTGGTGTGAATGTCGGCCAGGTGCCGGTTCATCTCGGGCGACCGGATGGCGGTCGCGGCAGCCGCCATGGAGACGCCGTTCTCGGCCAGCACACGGTCCACCGCCGCGCGCGTCAGGCCGTTCTCGGCCATCAGGGCCTGATAGACCTGCAGATATTTGCCCTGCTGGTGGGCGGCCAGGGCCGCGCGGGCGGCATAGTTGGAGGTGGTGTCGTTACCCCGATCCAGAATGGGCCAGTCCTTGAACACGAACCGCACGTCGGGATGCGCCTCCATCAGTCGGACATAGTCCCGGGCCACCGCCTTGCAGCCGGGGCAGCGGAAGTCGAAGAATTCGATCACGGTGACCCTGGCGTCAGCCGGGCCGAAGGATGGATCGCGCGCATCGGCCATCATCAGGGCCGGATTGGCCGCGACGGCGGCATTGATCTTCTGGACCGTATTGTTCGCCTCGGCCTGTTCGCGGGCCTGAACGACCTCGTCCAGCACGGCGGGATTGGCCATCAGATAGGCCCGAACCCTGGCGCCGAAATCGCCGCCTGTCGCATAGGGGGCCAGCGAAAAACCCAGCGCCACTACGGCCACGGCCAGGGCGGCCGCACCGCCACGCCCCGAACCGAACCAGGCGAGTGGATCGGACCTGGTCACGGGCGCGGGATCGGTCGGCGTCGGGTCAGTCATTGAAGAGCTCGGTCGGAAGGGTCATGCGCCCGCAGGCGGTATGACGGTCGGGCGGTCCCGGCGGCGTTCCTGCCGCCGGTCGAGGTCGTTGATGTCGTCCATGGTCGCGCCGGACGCCAGAACAATGTCCATGGCGCGTCGCCATTCGTTCGATCCTGCCGGCAGCATGTCGCGAGCCCGCAGGGCAAACTGCGTCGCCTCCTGCTCGATGCCTGCCGCGAAATAGTATTCCGCAGAGGCCAGGCGCGCCTCGCCCTCCTTGCCCTGGCTGGCATAGGCCTGTGACAGCAGCCGCCATGCGAGGGTGTTGTCGTCCTCACGCGCCACCGCCCGTTTCAACTGATCGACGGCGGCATCCAGATTGGCCGGGTCGTTGGTCTCGATCAGCGCGTGCGCCAGGTTGATGCGAAGCAGGGGCGCGTCCGGCTTCAGCCGCACGGATTCCGTATGGGCGGAGATCGCCTCGCCCGGCCGGCCTTCCTCGAACAGAATCTGACCCTTCAGTTCCCACAGATAGGGGTCTTGCGGCTGTTCGGCGATCAGGGCGTCGGTGGCGTCCAGCGCCTTCTGCGTCTGGCCGTCGCGATACCAGGCGATGGCGCGGGCGTACCGTGCGGGGAAGGACGTGTCGCTGGAACCATAGGCCCTGAGCGTTGTGTTCGGCGGGTCCATGAAGGCGTGGATCTTGGCCAGGATCAGGGCGTGCTCGGCCATCCGCTCCGGGCTGTCGACCTGGCCATAGTGAGCGGCCGCCTCAACGGGGCGACGCAGGGCTTCGATCCGCTGGCCCGACAGGGGGTGGCTGCGGAAATAGGGATAGCGGCGGGCGTCTGAGAAGACTTCCTGACTGCGGAAATTCTCGAAGAACTCGACGAGCCCGCGCCCGGACTCGCCGGCCGCTTCCAGGCCGCGTTGCGCGGTGATATCGGCCTCGCCTTCCTGACCTTGCAGGTAACGCAGGGCATTGACCGTGCCGAAGAACTGACCCGAGCCCAGCAGGGCCGCACCGGCACCCGGCTGTCCGGCGGCGATGGCCAGAGCGCCCAGAGCCATCGTCATCAGAAACGGCTGGGTCGCCGCGCTCTGGGCGCCTTCGCGCAGGACGTGGCGGTTCTTCACATGCCCGGCTTCGTGCGCCAGGACGCCCAGCAATTGGTTGGGATTCTCGGTGCGCAGGATCAGACCGGTGTTGACCCCGATCACCCGGTTGCCCGTGGCGAAGGCGTTCAGTTCCGGGTCGTTCACCAGCAGAACCTGGATCTCGGACGGCTCCAGCCCCATCGCGACGAAGACCGGGTCGGTCCATTCGCGAATGATGCCTTCGACCTCGGTATCCCGGATCGTGGACTGGGCCGAAGCAGGACCGGCCATCGCCGCCAGCAGGGACGCGGTGGCGGCGGCGCAGACCATGCGCGCGACGAGGCGGGACACTGACTGGTTCGACCGGATCATGGCCAACTCCTTCGACCGGCGCCCCCGCCTCGTCTTCATGATCAATCTAGGCCGTCACGAGCCCAGACGCCACCACCCACGCTTGGGCTTGACCGGGGGTGCGGTGATCTGCGCCGGGTCATTGGCGATGATGTCGGACAGATCCGCCTCGGGCTTCGGCGGTTCGACGGCCTCGACCAGGACGGCTGGCTCGGGTTCGACCGCGACCGGTTCGGGCCCGGCAACCGGCTCCGGGGCCTCTGCCTCTGCAACGAAGGCGATCTCCGGCTCCATCGGGGACGCGGCGTCTTCGGCATCGGCCTGATCGAGCGCGTCCGACGTGGTCTCGGCAACCGAAGACGTCTTGCGACGCACGCGGCGGCGTTGCGGTTCCGCGGTCACGACCGGGGCAGGGGCCTCGGAGGCGTCGTCAGCCAGCATGACGGCCATCGGTGCGTCGATCGACCCGTCGGCGGGCATACCCTCGCTGGTGGCGCGGCCCTCGACCTTCAGATCGTGCGGCGTGGCGCGCTCGCCGCCCCGACCGCGACCCCGGCGACGACGACGCGAGCGGCCGCCTTCGCGATCGCCGGCGATCTCGCCTTCGGGCCGTTCGCCAATCCGTTCCTCGATGTCACCTCGGGTCTGGACCGGGGCGGATGAGGCGGCAGGACGTTCACCCCGTTCGGCACGGGCGGGCGGGTTCAACGGGTCGAACCAGACGTAGGGGTCTTCCAGAGAGGGCGTGCGGCCGCGAACCCAGAAGAAGTCGCTCGACCCGGCAGAGGCTGTATCGCCGTCCTCGCGGACCCGGCGACCACCGCGACGTCCGCGGCGGCGGCGGCGGCCCGCCTCGCTGTCATCGTCATCATCGGACGCGACGCCTTCGACCACGGCATCGGCGGCGATCGGCGCCGCTTCCTCGTCACGGCGTCCACCGCGACGGCGACGGCCGCGACCCCGGCCCCGCTCGCCCTCGACCCGCTCGGGGCGCTCGGCGCGTTCGCGCGGTTCGTCGTCGTCGTTGTCCTCGCGGTCGAGATCGTCTTCGTCGTCGACGATGAAGTCCTCGTCGTCGTCATTGTCGTCGTCGTCGCTGTAGGCGGAATCGTCGAAATCGTCGTCGAGGTCCGCCAGTGACACGACAGCCTCGGGGGCGACGAAGTCCTCGTTGGTCTCGGTGCGTTCGATGGCGCTCTCGCCCTGACCGAGGCGGTCGTCGATCTGGATGATGACGGCCAGGCCGCGACGCTCCAGCATGCGCTGCAGATAGTCGCGCTTGTGGTTCAGGATGTAGAGGGCGACGGCGGACGAGACCTTCAGATTGATCGAACCCGCGCCGTTCTTGCCGGCTTCGATGTCGACGGCGCGCAGCACCATCAGGGCGGCGCTTTCGGCCGAGCGGACCCGACCGGCGCCCTGGCAGTGCGGGCAGACTTCGGTGGCACCTTCCAGCACGCCGAGGCGGCGACGCTGGCGGCTGATCTCCATCAGGCCGAAGCCGGAGATGCGGCCCATCTGGATCCGGGCCCGGTCGAAGCTGAGCTCGTCCTTCAGGATGCGTTCGACGGTCCGGTTGTTCTTGGACTCGTCCATGTCGATGAAGTCGATGACCACCAGGCCGGCGAGGTCGCGCAGGCGCAGCTGGCGGGCGGCCTCGACGGCGGCTTCGCAGTTGGTCTTGAAGGCCGTGGCCTCGACATTGCGTTCCTTGGTCGCACGCCCCGAGTTGACGTCGATGGCGACGAGCGCCTCGGTCTGGTTGATGACCAGGTAGCCGCCGGATTTCAGCGGCACGACCGGCTGGTGAATCTGCGTCAGCAGCTCCTCGATGCCGTTGGCGGCGAACAGGGGCCTCGATCCCTGATAGAGATGCACCTTCTTTGCCTGGGAGGGCATCAGCACGCGCATGAAGTCGCGGGCTTCCTTGAAGCCCTCCAGGCCTTCGACCTGGATGCCGTCGAAATCCTTGTCGAACATGTCGCGCACGGCGCGGCGGACGAGGTTCTCTTCCTCGTAGATCAGCGAGGGGGCGTGGGAGGCGAGGGTGGTCTCGCGGATCGTTTCCCACAGGCGCAGCAGGTATTCGTAGTCGCGCTTGATCTCGGCCTTGGTGCGTTTGGCACCGGCGGTCCGGATGATCAGACCCATGCCGCGTGGCACGTCCAGGGCGGCGGCTGCGGCCTTCAGGCGCTTCCGGTCCGTGGCCTGGGTGATCTTGCGGGAGATGCCGCCGCCCTTGCCGGTGTTGGGCATCAGCACGCAGTAGCGTCCGGCCAGCGACAGCCAGGTGGTCAGGGCCGCGCCCTTGCCGCCACGCTCGTCCTTGACGACCTGGACCAGCAGGATCTGGCGGCGCTTGATGACGTCCTGGATCTTGTAGCGACGCATCAGGCGACGCTTCAGGCGTTCCTCCTCGGCCATCCCGCCTTCGGAATCGCCGTCGTCGCTGTCGCGGGCGTTCTCGTCGTCATGATCGTCGTCGGCCGAGTGCGCCTCGGCCATGATGGCTTCGCGGTCGGCGGCCGGGATCTGGTAGTAGTCGGGGTGGATTTCGTTGAAGGCCAGGAAGCCGTGGCGATTGCCGCCGTATTCCACGAAGGCCGCCTGCAGGCTGGGTTCTACGCGGGTGACCTTGGCGAGGTAGATGTTGCCGCGAAGCTGGCGCTTGGTCTTCGACTCGAAGTCGAATTCCTCAACCTGGCGGCCGTCCACGATGGCGACGCGGGTTTCTTCCGCGTGCGCCGCATCGATAAGCATGGTCTTTGACATTGAAGATTTCTCTCTGGCGCGCTCTGCCGGGACCTGAAGAGGCCGGGGCGGCTCGCCGAACGGGGTAAGGGGCCGGCGCGTGCATCATCCCGTCGTCGCGGCGAACGCCGGACACGACTGCGACCGGCCCTGTCGGGGCGGTCGATCGGAGGGAGAAGCAGGCGGAAAAGCCCATGGGGTCTGGTCGGTCCTGGACCCGTGGGCGCTGGATCAGCGTCGCAAGGTCGGGGGTAGGCCCGGCCCCGTCGATCTGTCCGGGACTAACCGGTCGATCCGCGAGGGCGGGAGTGGGGTGCCGCGCCGGGGCCGCGCCAGACCGTCGATGCGGCGGCGCGATCGTTCGCGAACGGATACAAGCATAGGCATGCCGGGTGTGAATGAAAAGCCACGATAGTCCAGCCGTCCGGTTTCGTGGCTGTGCTTAACCCAATTCAAACCGCGATCTGGCAGGCTGCGCCTCTGGATCAAGGTGGGTCGCCGTCGGAATGCGCGCGTCGATGCGTTTCAAACTCTCAGACTGGAGTGTCCGTGACTGGGCGCTGACGGTGCTTGCGCTCGTCGTGCTGGCGGCCGTCCTTCTGGCCGGCAGCCGGTCGATGGCGACCGGGGCTGCGGGCGATGTTCTGGGTGTGCGGTTCGGCGGGGATGCCGATCACACGCGCGTCGTCATCGACCTGGGTCGCTCGGCGCGAGGCGAGGTCATCGAATCCGGCGGGGCGGGGCGGGTGGTCCTGACCCTGGCCGGCGTGGGGTCCGGCCGCGGCGTGGACGGAACCGGATCGGGTCTGGTCCGCGACTGGCGCGTCAGCCCGTCGGGCACCGCTTCGCGGCTTCAACTGGCCCTGGGACGCACAGCCCGGATCGAGCGGCGGTTCCTGCTGCCGCCCGGCGACGGCGTCACCCACTATCGCTACGTCATCGACATCACATCGACCGGGGGCGCAGTCGCCGGCACCACGACGCGACCCGCCGCGACCCGCGCCCCGATGCGCGCCGAGCGTCCGCTGGTGGTCATCGATGCCGGACATGGCGGACATGATCCCGGGGCCCTCGGTGCCCATCGGTCCGAGAGTTCCGTGACCCTGGCGGCCGCCCTGGCGCTGCGCGACGAGCTGCTGCGGACGGGGCGCTACCGGGTACAGCTGACCCGTGAGTCGGATGTCTATGTCGACCTGTATCGTCGGGTCCGTATCGCCAGACAGGCGGACGCCGACCTGTTCATCTCGCTGCATGCCGACGCGGGGGCCGACCCGGCGACGCGTGGTGCATCGGTCTATACCCTGTCCGAACAGGGTGCGAGCCGGGCTGTGCGCGAGGTGACGCGCGGCGACAACTGGCACCAGGACCTGCACCTGCCCGGGCGGGATCCGTCGGTCGATCGCATCCTGCTCGACATGACCCAGCGCGCCACCCAGAATCGCTCGGCCCAGTTCGCCCGTGTGCTGCTGACCCATCTTGAGGCGGCAGATCATCCGTTGCTGCGCCGCAGCCATCGTGACGCGGGTCTGGCCGTTCTGCTGGCTCCGGATGTTCCGGCCGTCCTGCTGGAGATGGGCTTCATCACCAACCCCGATGACGAGCGCGCCCTGGGCGACGCGACCGAACGCCGGCAGCTGGTTCGCGCCGTCGCCGAGGGCATCGACCGCTATTTCAGCCAGACGTCCGCGCCCTTGCAGATGGCGGCGCTGAACAGTGCGGGGGGCGTGCCCTAGGGCGGGATTGATTTCCCGGCAGGAACCTTCGCGGTTCGGTCTCGAACGATCATCCTCTAGCGAAGCACCGCGACCCCGGCTAAACCCGTCAGCGACCGTCGGATCATGCGACGCGCGGTCGGGTCGTTGGAGTCTGCGGTGAAGGTTGCCGAACGCTGGTTCGTGATGGCGGGTGTGGCCCTGTTGGGGGCGATCGCCCTGGCGGGGCTCATTGTCGCCGTCTATGCGGCCTGGCTCTTCCACGACCTGCCCGACGCGTCCGAGCTGGCGGACTATCGTCCGGCCACCGCGACGCGGGTCTATGCCGGGGACGGCACACTGATCGGCGAGTTCTCGGACGAGCGGCGCATCTATGTGCCCTATGAGCAGATCCCGCCGCTGGTGGTGAAGGCCTTTCTGGCGGCGGAAGACCGCAACTTCTTCCAGCACGGCGGCATCGACGTGTCGGGCCTCGGCCGCGCCATGCTCAAGAACGTCCTGAACGCCGCGACCGGGCGACGCCTGGAGGGTGGCTCGACCATCACCCAGCAGGTGGCCAAGAACGTCCTGCTGACGAACGAATCGAGCATCGGCCGGAAGCTGAAGGAGGCCATCCTTTCCAGTCGTCTGGAAACGACCCTGTCCAAGGAGCAGATCCTCGAGCTGTATCTGAACGAGATATTCCTGGGTTATCGCTCGTATGGGGTGGCTTCGGCCGCCTACAACTATTTCGGCAAGTCGCTGGAACAGCTGACGCCGGACGAGGCGGCCTTCCTGGCGGCCCTGCCCAAGGGGCCGAACAACTATCACCCCAAACGCCACCCCGCCGCCGCCAAGGGCCGGCGCGACTGGGTGCTGGGCGAGATGGCCCAGAACGGATTCATCACCCAGGCCCAACTGGTCGAGGGTCGTGCCCGCCCCCTGAACGCCCAGGCCGCCCCGCGCCGGGCCGAGTATCAGGACGCCGATTTCTTCGTCGAGGAAGCGCGCCGTCAGGCGGCGGCGAATCCGGACTTCGGCCGCGAACTGAACGCCGGCGGCTTCTATATGCGCACGACGCTGGATCCGTCGCTGCAGACGGCGGCCCGCGACGCCCTGATGCGTGGCCTCGAGAATTATGACCGTCGGCATGGCTGGCGTGGGGCCTGGGGCACGACCGATTTCGCGCCCGGCTGGCAGGCCGTGGCGCTTCGCCAGCAGGCACCGCCGGAACGCCGCGAATGGCGAGCTGCTGCGGTCGAGAGCGTGTCGGGTAACACGGTCCGGGTCCGCACCGCGCGTGATGACGATACCGGCACCCTGCTGACGGCCGATGCGGCCTGGGCCAATGCCAGCCGTCCGCTGCGGCGCGGCGACCTGATCTTCGTCGAGCCCCGGGCGGGTCAGTTCGCATTGAAGCAGGTCCCGGCCGTCAACGGAGCGCTCGTGGCGATCGAGCCCCAGTCGGGGCGGGTTCTGGCGATGGTCGGCGGTTACTCCTATGCCCTGTCCAGCTTCAACCGCGCGACCCAGGCCCAGAGACAGCCGGGATCCTCCTTCAAGCCCTTCGTCTATGCGGCTGCGCTGGAAGGCGATTTCACGCCCGCCTCGATCGTCGTCGATGGACCGATCAGTTTTGCCGGGGGGCCGAACGGTCGCCGCTGGACACCCGAGAACTACAGCCGCCGCTACTACGGCCCCTCGACCCTGCGCCGGGGGCTTGAGCTGTCGCGCAATGTGATGACCGTTCGTCTTGCCGACAGCATCGGCATGCAGAAGGTCGTCGATCTGGCGGCCCGGATGGGCGTGGCCAGCAATCTGCAGCCGAACCTGTCCGTCTCGCTGGGTGCGGGAGAAGTCACCCCCTACAATCTGACGGCCGCCTATTCGGCCTTTGTGAACGGCGGCCGGCGGGTGAACCCCTATCTGATCGAATACGTCCAGGACCGCGACGGCGAGACCATCTACCGCGCCGATCAGCGGCGGTGCCGGGACTGTACGCGCGCCTTTGCGGGCCAGGCCTCGCCGTTCCTGGAGCCGCGCGGCACCCAGGTCATCGACCCCATCACCGCCTATCAGATCAGCTCCATGCTGGAGGGCGTGGTCCAGCGCGGGACGGCCGCCAGCGCCCGTGGCCTGGGGCGTTGGGTCGGGGGCAAGACGGGGACGACCAACGAGTACCGCTCCGCATGGTTCGTCGGCTTCACGACCGATATCGTGGTCGGGGTTTTCATCGGCTTCGACGACAACCGGTCGCTGGGTTCCGGCGAGGCCGGTGCATCGGCCGCCGTGCCGGTGTTCATCGACTTCATGGAGGACGCCCTGAAGGAACGGCCGGCCCGTCCGTTCGTGCGTCCGCGCGGGGCCATCTTCCGCACCGTCAACGGCATCGAGGAAGCGTTCCGGCCCGGCACGGAACGCCGTCGCGAGGACGAGCGCCAGGCCGAGGAGGCTGCCACTCCGGAGGGTCCCCAGAGCTACAATGACGTCATCCAGCGCGAGGCCGAGGCGGCGGCCGGCGTGACGTCTGGGCAGACCGCCCAGCCGACCTCTCCACCACCGCCGACCAGACAGGAACCCGCCGAGGACTTGAGCGGGCTGTACTGACGGCCTAACTAGACCCCCATGAGCGGCGCGCCATCCGGCGCGCCGTCTTCTTTTTTGCATTCGCAGGAGTTCGCGATGAGACCGGATGTCGAGGCCATGAAGGCCGACATCGAGCAGAGCGTCGCTCTGCTCAGGAGGCGTCTTTGACTGGGATGTCGCCAACCGAAAGCTCGATGAGCTGAACGCGCGGGTCGAGGACCCGACGCTGTGGGACAGGCCCGACGAAGCCCAGGCCGTCAGCCGCGAGCGCTCGAAGCTGGAAGCCCAGATCAATACCGTCAAGGGCATGGAGCGCGACCTCGAGGACGGCATCATGCTGGCCGACATGGCCGACGAGGAAGGCGACGAGGCGACGCTGGAAGAAGCGCGGGCGCAGCTGAAGGCCATCAAGGACCGGGCGGCTCGCGCGGAGCTGGAGGCGCTTCTGTCCGGCGAGGCCGACGGCAACGACGCCTATCTGGAAGTGAACTCCGGCGCGGGTGGCACCGAGTCCTGCGACTGGGCCGGAATGCTGCTGCGGATGTATTCGCGCTGGGCCAGGGCGCACGGCTACGAGGTCGAGATCGAGGCGTCGGAAGACGGCGATCAGGCCGGGATCAAATCGGCGACCATCCTGGTCAGCGGCCCCAATGCCTATGGCTGGCTGAAGTCGGAATCCGGCGTACACCGGCTGGTGCGGATCAGCCCCTACGACGCGGCGGCCAAGCGCCACACCTCGTTCGCTTCGGTCGGGGTCTCGCCGGTCGTGGACGACACCATCGAGATCGACATCAACCCGGCCGATGTGCGGACCGATACCTATCGCGCGTCAGGATCCGGTGGCCAGCACATCAACAAGACGGACTCGGCCGTGCGGTTGACGCACATTCCGACCAACACCGTCGTGGCCTGCCAGGCTGGACGCTCGCAGCATCAGAACCGGGAACAGGCCTGGAAGATGCTGCGCGGGCGTCTGTACGAGCTGGAGCTTCAGAAGCGCGAGGCGGCGGCGCAAGCCCTGGCCGATGCCAAGACGGATATCGGCTGGGGGCACCAGATCCGCAGCTACGTCCTGCAGCCCTACCAGATGGTCAAGGACCTGCGGACCGAGGTCGAGACGTCGGACACCCAGGGGGTGCTGGACGGCGATCTGGACGCCTTCATGGGCGCGGCCCTGGCGGCGCGGGTCGGAGAGACCCGCGGCTCCACGGTGGATTAGGGCGACAGATTTCCCTCCCCCGAGGGGGAGGGAAAGTCTGGACCGTCTAGACCGTCTTGAGGTCGATGACCTGGGGTGCGGGCTCGGCGGGCGCGGGGGCCGGGGCCGGCGGAGCCTCGAAGGCGGTCGGAGCCGGGCGTGGCGCGGGCCCGGCGGCTGCCGGGGCCTCGCGGCGGCTCTGCAGGACGCGGCCCTGGAAATAGGCACCGATATCGATCGACAGCTGCTCGGCGGTGATGTCGCCGTCGACATAGGCGGTCGAGACCAGCTTGACCTGCTTGCCGTTCACGCCGCCGACGATGCGGCCGCGGACCTCGAGGTAATCGGCGGTGACGTTGCCCTCGATGGCTCCGGTCTCGCCGACGATCAGCCGGCCGACGCGGACGTCGCCCTTGATCGACCCATCCACCTGCAGGTCACCTGCTCCCGAGACATTGCCTTCGAACTGCAGGTCCGACGACAGGGTTGACAGGCCACGCGAGGACGCGACCGGGGACGCCGCTGGCGAGGAGGCCGAGCGGTTCATGCCGGGCGAGGGCAGGTCGGGCAGCGGCGGAATGGGTATGGCGCTCGATGGACGTTCGGGCGTGGTCGGCGCGGGGGCTTTCGGCTTATTGAACAAGTTGATCTCCGGCTCTCATGAAGCGTGCGGGGTTCTGGGGTCGGCCATCCATCCATACCTCATAGTGCAGGTGGACGCCGGTCGAGCGGCCTGTCGTGCCCATGGCTCCGATCCGTTGGCCCAGCGCGATGCGCTGGCCGGGCTGGACGGCCATGGAGTTCAGATGGGCGAAACGGGTCTTGAAACCGTGGCCATGGTCTATCTCAATGGTGTTTCCATACCCTGAACGAACCCCGGCGAAAGACACGATGCCGGGAGCGGTTGAGTAGATCGGCGTGTTCAGGGGGGCGGCGAAGTCCTGGCCCTGATGCACGGCGGGCCGGCCGTTGAACGGATCGAAGCGGACCCCGAAGCCCGAGGTCGTGCGCGACTGGGTCGGCCGGGCGAAGGGAAGGTCCTCGGCCGCATCGGCCAGGCGGCGCATGTCGGTCAGGTTGTCGGCGGCGTGCCGGATGCGCACGGCGAAGGGCTCGTCCACGTCAAGAATGGTGGCCAGGGCCTTGGGATCACCGGCCTCGATCAGCGGGCCACCCAGGGCCGACCCGTCGGCACCGTAGACGGCGGGGTTGAGCCCTGCGAGGCGGAAGGCCAGACGCAGGCGTTCGGCACGGGTCTGGGCAAAATCTCCGGCCCGTTCGATCAGGCGTTCCTGGTCCATGCGGACCGCAACGATGCGCTGGATGGGGCCGGCCTGGCCCGGCGCGGGCGGCGTGGCGGGTGTCAGGACCGTCTCGGCCCCCTGGACGCCATGGAACATGGTCATGACGCGGGTCAGGGCCGCGTGGCGACGCTCGACCATGCTGGCCATCTCATCCAGTCCACCGGTCGTGGCCGACATGCGGACGACGGCGGTTTCCAGCCGCGCCTGAAGGTCGGCGTTGAGGCGCTCGGAAGCGGCCCGCGCCCGAACGACCTCGTCGTCAGCGCGGCTTCTGGTCACCATGTCGAAGATGAAGCCGCCGGACGCGACCAGGGTCCAGCCCGCCACCACGATCCCGGCCGCAGCCAGCAGCATCTGACGTCCGCTGGTCAGAACATACCCACGCGTCTCGCCGGCGGTGCGGAGAAAGACATGCCGCTCCGGAAACCAGCGATCGATCAAAGAGTGCCTGATCACTCCCTGTTCTTCAGCCATCGTAACACGCCCCCATGTACGGGGCGGACTATCCTGCAACTGTCAAGCTGCCGCAATAGCGTTCGTGCAGTCTTAACCATGATGGCGTACTGACGATCCGCGAACGAATCTATTCGAAACCAGATTCGCGTGTCAGGCGTTTTCAGATAGACTGTATACGCATCAATACAGGCGATACCTTCACGTTCAGAGCGCCTTTGCAGCGGCCAGAACGGCGTCCGCATGCCCCTTGACCGACACCTTGCGCCAGACCTGACGGACCGTTCCTGACGCGTCGATCAGGAAGGTCGCGCGCTCGATGCCCATATAGGTCTTGCCGTACATGCTCTTCTCGACCCAGACGCCATAAGCCTCGGTGACGCCGGTCTCCTCGTCGGAGGCCAGGGTGACCTTGAGGTCGTATTTGGCCTTGAACCGGTCGAGCTTCTTTACCGGATCCTTCGACACGCCGATGACCGTGACCCCGGCGGCGGCGAAGGCGTCGGCGTGTTCGGTGAAGTCCTTCGCCTCATTGGTGCAGCCGGGCGTGTCGGCCTTGGGGTAGAAATACAGGACCGTAGGGCCGGACAGGGTGGCGCGGGCACCGCCGTCGGCGGGCATGTCGAAGGCGGGGGCTTTGGAGCCCGTGGTGATCTCGGTCATGTCTCTTCTCCGTTCAGACGAGGCGGACGAGCAGGAGCTTCTTTTTGCCTGCCGCCAGTTTGATGACGCCGTCGGCGTTGACGTCGGACGCCTCGATAAGGCGTGCGCCGTCGGCGATCGCCTCGTCATTCAGTCGCAGGCCGCCACCCTGGGCCAGACGTCGCGCCTCGCCGTTGGAAGCCGTCAGTCCCGCACGGGTGGCGACGGCGGCCAGCATGGCTCCGAGCACTTCAGACGAAGGCAGGTCGATGGTCGGCAGATCGGCGGACAGGGTCCCGCGCTCGAATGCGCCTTCGGCGGCGGCCCGGGCAGAGGCCGCAGCGTCCGCGCCGTGCAACATCGTGGTCGCGGCGTCGGCCAGGGCCTTCTTGGCGTCGTTGATCTCGGCACCCTGCAGGGCCTCGAAGCGGGCAATTTCGTCCAGCGACAGGTCGGTGAACAGGCGCATGAAGCGGCCGACGTCGCCGTCCTCCGTATTGCGCCAGTACTGCCAGTAGTCGTAGGGGCTGAGCTGTTCGGCGTTCAGCCAGACCGCGCCCTGGGCCGTCTTGCCCATCTTGCCGCCGGAGGCCGTGGTGAGCAGCGGCGTCGTCAGGCCGAAGGCGGCCTTGCAGTCTACGCGGCGGACCAGGTCGACCCCGGAGACGATGTTGCCCCACTGATCCGATCCGCCCATCTGCAGGGTGCAGTTCACACGCCGGTTCAGCTCCAGGAAGTCCACCGACTGCATCAGCATGTAGTTGAACTCGAGGAAGGTCATCGGCTGCTCGCGTTCCAGCCGCAGCTTGACCGAGTCGAAGGCCAGCATCCGGTTCACCGTGAAATGGGTGCCGTAGTCGCGCAGGAACTGGATGTAGCCATAGGTCGACAGCCAGTCGTCGTTGTCGATCATGATCGCATCGGACGGCCCGTCGCCGAAGGTCAGGAATTTCTCGAACACGGTACGGATCGAGGCGATGTTGGCGGCGATCGTTTCGTCGGACAGGTGGGGGCGCGACGCGTCCTTGCCGGTCGGATCGCCGACCTTGGTCGTGCCGCCACCCATGATGACGATGGGACGGTGACCGGCCTGCTGAAGCCGACGCAGCATCATGATCTGGATCAGGCTGCCGATGTGCAGGCTGGGGGCCGTGGCGTCGAAGCCGATGTAGCCTGTGACGACGCCCGCGACGGCCGCCGCATCCAGCTCGGCCGGATGTGTGATCTGGTGGATATAGCCGCGCGCCTGGAGGGTTTTCAGGAAAGCGGACTGGAAGGCGGGCTCGGTCATCGGATCAGGCTTGGCTTGGGAGGGGAGTGGCGTGTAGCACGGGCCTATGGAAGCGCGAACAGCCCCGGTTCCGACGGCAATCTTGCAGCCGCATCCCGACACCACCAACGCGCCTGCGAGAGGCGTTGAGGTTCATGTCGAGCGGGACGGCCTGCTGCTTTGGCTGCGTTTTGTGGTCGAGGGCGAGGTCGATAGAATCGCCTGGCCCCTTGAAGCGAGGCAGGGACGGGCCGACGATCTGTGGCGGCATACCTGTTTCGAGGTCTTTGTGGCTTCGGACGACGGCTATGTCGAATACAACCTCTCGCCATCGACCCGTTGGGCATCCTATCGCTTTGATGGTCCTCGCGCCGGGATGCGAACGGCAGAAGAGGTCGCGACCGTGGAAGGACTCGACGGTGCCTTCGACATGGTCGCACTCGAGGCGCGGATTGAACTGCCGCATGGTGCGCGTCGGCTTGGTCTTTCAGCCGTGATAGAGACCGTCGACGGCGAGATGAGTTACTGGGCACTGGCCCATCCGTCCGATAAGCCGGACTTTCATCATCCCGACTCCTTCATCCTGGACCTGCCATGAAGTTCGGCATCGACCGCGTTCTGTCCGAGCCCGAGTTGCTCGCCGCGCTGAAGGGGCGGCGGGTGGCGCTGCTGGCGCATCCGGCCTCGGTGACGGCGGACCTGACCCATTCGGTCGATGCGCTGATGGCGGCGGGGGTCAACCTGACCGCCGCCTTCGGGCCCCAGCACGGGATGAAGGGCGACCTGCAGGACAATATGATGGAGAGCCCGGACGAGACCGACCCGGTCCACGGCTTTCCGGTCTTCAGCCTGTACGGCGAGGTCCGGCGGCCGACGGCGGCGTCGCTGGAGACGTTCGACGTCATCCTGATCGACCTGCAGGACCTGGGTTGCCGCATCTACACCTTCATCACGACCCTGCTCTATGTGCTGGAGGCGGCAGCCGAGCACGGCAAGGCGGTCTGGGTGCTGGATCGGCCCAATCCGGCCGGTCGACCCGTCGAGGGCACCACCCTGCTGCCGGGATGGGAGAGTTTCGTCGGGGCCGGGCCGATGCCGATGCGGCACGGCATGACCCTGGGCGAACTGGGCCACTGGTTCATCGATCACTTCAGGCTGGACGTCGAGTATCGCGTCATCGCGATGCAGGGCTATGACCCCGAGGCCGGGCCCGGGTTCGGCTGGCCGCTGGGGGAAAGGGCCTGGATCAACCCCAGTCCCAATGCGCCCAACCTGTCGATGGCGCGCGCCTATCCGGGCACGGTGATGGTCGAGGGGGCGACCCTGTCGGAAGGCCGGGGCACGACCCGGCCGCTGGAGCTGTTCGGTGCCCCCGACATCGATGCCCGCGCCGTGATCGCCGAAATGCGGGCGCTGGCGCCGCAATGGCTGGGCGGCTGCGTTCTGAGGGACATGTGGTTCGAGCCGACCTTCCACAAACATGTCGGCACCCTGTGTTCCGGGGTGCAGATCCATGTCGAGGGGCCGGGCTATGGCCACGCGGCGTTCCGGCCGTGGCGGGTCCAGGCGCTGGGCTTCAAGGCGATCCGGCTGCTTTATCCCGACTACGCGCTGTGGCGGGATTTTCCTTATGAGTATGCCTTCGGCAAGCTGCCGATCGACGTCATCAACGGCGGGTCGGGCCTGCGGGAATGGGTCGATGACGCCGAGGCGACGCCCGGCGATCTGGACGCGATCGCCGGACCGGACGAGGCGGCCTGGATCGAGGCGCGGCGGCCGTTCCTGCAGTACGGTTGAAACGGAGACCGCCATGTCAGCCGCAATCCTGTTCATGCTCGCCGCAACGGCGGACGTGACGCCGCCTGTCCGGGCCGAGATCTGTCATGCCCAGATCATGGTCATGATCGAGGACGTCATGAGCCAGACCGGTCGGGTCGCCGGGCCGTCCTGGTTCGTCAGGGACTGGTGGGCCCGTCGGCTCACTGATGCGCAGAGCGACGCCTCACGACAGGCGGAGGTCCGCGCCATCGTCCGATCCTTCAGGATTGCAGATCCTGAAGGCTCGGATGCCGAGCGCAAAGCCTGTGTCGATGAGGCGATCGAAGCCGGTGCCGTTCCGGGCCGGAACGGCTGACACGCCTCAAGCCGGCTCGGCCTCCAGCCGCTTGTCCAGATACAGGCCCACGCGGCGCTCGACGGCGCCGATATGGTCCTGCCAGAAGTGGCTGGCGCCGTCCTCCAGCTCGTAATCGATGACGATGCCCTTCTGGGTGCGGAGCTTGTTGACGACCCGCTCGACCTCGACCGGCGGCACGATGGTGTCGGCCGTGCCGTGCAGAAACAGGCCGGATGCCGGGCAGGGGGCCAGGAAGCTGAAGTCGTACATGTTCGACGGTGGCGAGACCGAGATGAAGCCGTCCGTCTCGGGCCGGCGCATCAGCAGCTGCATGCCGATATAGGCCCCGAACTGATAGCCGGCGACCCAGGTCTGGGTGGCGGCCGGGTTGTTGGACTGCAGCCAGTCCAGGGCGGTGGCCGCGTCGGCCAGCTCGCCGATGCCAGAGTCGAACTCGCCCTGTGACTTGCCGACGCCGCGCGAATTGTAGCGGAGGGTGGCGAAGCCGCGCTGCTGGAACAGCTGGTGCAGGGTCACGGTGACGGGGTTGTTCATATGCCCGCCCGCCTTGGGATGCGGGTGCAGGATCAGGGCGATCGGTGCATTGGCGCGCTTGCCGGGGGAATAGCGGCCTTCGATACGACCGGAGGCGCCGGGCAGGATGACTTCAGGCATGGGGCTCTGGAATCCGTTCAACTGTCATTTCGGGCCGCCGGAATACTTGACCACGGGGGTAGGACATTCTAGGTCCATCCCTGCGTTCGGCCGCCTCGCGAAGCGGCGGGTCATAGCACAAGACCCCGGAAATGCGCGCGATTTTTGAGGACGACGATGCGACTGTCGACCAAGGGACGATACGCCGTGATGGCGATGGCCGATCTGGCGCGTAATGGCCAGGGCGAGGGTGTCGATGGCCGGGCCGTGTCCCTGGCAGAAATTGCCACCCGTCAAGAAATTTCATTGAGTTATCTGGAGCAGCTGTTTGCCCGACTGAGGAAAAGCGGACTGGTGCGCAGCGTGCGCGGGCCGGGCGGCGGCTATCGACTGGCCAAGGCGGCGGGCGAGACGGTCGTGTCGGAAATCGTGCTGGCCGTCGACGAGCCGATCCGGGCGACCCGGTGTTCGGCCCATTCCTCGCCGCGCGGGTGCATGATGGCCGGGGAACGCTGCATCACCCACAATCTGTGGGAGGATCTGGGCGACGAGATCCATCGCTATCTGGCCAGCGTATCGCTGGAAGACGTCATCATGAACCGGACGGGGTCGCGGCGGTCCGCGGCGGCCGGTGCCGACATGGGCGTGGCGGCGTGACCGGCGTCTATCTGGACTACAACGCCTCGGCCCTGGTGCGGCCCGAGGTTCAGGCGGCGATGGTCGAGGCCCTGGCTGACAACGGCAATCCGTCGGCCGTGCACGCTGCCGGACGGCGGGCTCGGGCGCGGGTCGAGACGGCAAGAGCCCGGTTGGCCAATCTGGTCGGGGCGGATGCGCAATCGGTGATCTTCTCGTCCGGCGGCACGGAATCGAATGCCCAGGCGATCGCCAGCGCCCTGGCGGCCGGGTTCGATCGACTGATCGTCTGCGCGTCGGAGCATCCGTGCGTGGCGGAGGCGGCCATGGCCTCGGGCAAGCCGGTCAAGGTGCTGCCGGTCGACAGCCAGGGCGTGATCGATCTCGGCAAATTGTCGGAACTGCTACGCGGCCCGGGCAAGCCGGTCGTGGCGATCCACCATGCCAATAACGAAAGCGGCGTGATCGAGCCGATCCGCGAGGCCGCGATCCTGGTGCGCGAGGCGGGCGGCTGGCTGCACGTCGATGCGATCCAGTCGGCGGGCAAGATCCCCGTCTCCATGGGAGCGCTTAAGCCCGACACCCTGACCCTGTCGGCGCACAAGCTGGGCGGGCCGCAGGGTGTGGGCGCCCTGGTTCTGGGCGACGGCCGGTCGGCGGTGTCGATCGTGCGCGGCGCCGGGCAGGAGCGGGGCCTGAGGGCAGGGACCGAGAATGTGCCGGGCATCCACGGCTTCGGTGTCGCAGCCGATTGCGCGGCGCGCGACCTGCCGCTGGCCGAGGCGCACAGGGCCTGGCGCGATGCGGCGGAAGCGGCCGTCGAGGCGGCGGGGGCGACCATCATTGGCAAGGGCGCGCCGAGGCTACCCAATACCCTGTTCCTGTCGGTCGCCGACTGGGACAGCCCGCAGGCCCTGATCGTGCTGGACCTCGACGGCATCATGGTCTCGGCCGGCAGCGCCTGTTCCTCCGGCAAGACCAAACCCAGCCGGACGATCGTGGCCATGGGGCGGATGGACCTGGCGACCGGGGGCGTGCGCGTCTCGGGCGGATGGGGAACGACGCAAGACGATTGGTCACGCTTCGCCGAGGCGTGGACCAGGGCCTATAAAGCACATCGCGGGCGTCAATCCGCCCGCGTGAAGGAAACCGCCTAAGCCATGGCCGCCGTTCAGGAAACCATCGACGCCGTTGCCGCGCTGGAGAAGTACGAGCACGGCTTCACCTCGGACATCGAGACCGAATATGCTCCGCGCGGACTGAACGCCGACATCGTCCGCTTCATCAGCGAGAAGAAGGGCGAGCCGGAGTGGATGCTGGAATGGCGCCTGGCCGCCTACGAGCGCTGGCTGGCGATGGAAGAGCCGACCTGGGCCTCGGTGAAATACGAGCCGGTCGATTACCAGTCGCTGTTCTACTATGCCGCGCCAAAGAAGAAGGACGGGCCGAAGTCGCTGGACGAGGTCGATCCCGAGATTCTGGAAATCTACAAGAAACTGGGCATTCCGCTCAGCGAACAGGCGGTGCTGGCGGGTGTCGAGGGTGCACCCCGCTATGCGGTGGATGCCGTGTTCGACAGCGTCAGCGTGGTCACCACCTTCAAGGCCGAACTGGCCAAGGTCGGCGTCATTTTCATGCCGATTTCCGAGGCTTTGCGGGAATATCCGGATCTGGTGCGGCAATATCTGGGATCGGTCGTGCCGGTCTCGGACAACTATTTTGCGGCACTGAATTCAGCCGTCTTTTCCGATGGTTCGTTCGTCTACATCCCGCCGGGCGTGAAATGCCCGATGGAGCTGTCGACCTATTTCCGCATCAACGCCAGCCAGACCGGCCAGTTCGAACGCACCCTGATCATCGCCGACAAGGGCAGCTACGTCAGCTACCTTGAGGGCTGCACGGCCCCGATGCGGGATGAGAACCAGCTGCATGCAGCCGTGGTCGAGCTGGTCGCCCTGGACGACGCCGAGATCAAATATTCGACGGTCCAGAACTGGTACCCCGGCGACGCGGAAGGCCGGGGCGGCATCTACAACTTCGTCACCAAGCGGGCCGACTGCCGGGGCGACCGGTCGAAGGTGTCATGGACCCAGGTCGAGACCGGTTCGGCCGTGACCTGGAAATATCCGTCCTGCGTCCTGCGCGGCGAGGAGAGCTCGGGCGAATTCTATTCGATCGCCATCACCAACGGACATCAGCAGGCCGACACCGGCACCAAGATGATCCATCTGGGCAGGAATTCGAAAAGCCGGATCATCGCCAAGGCGGTCTCGGCGGGGAAGTCGGACTCGACCTATCGCGGTCTGGTCTCGGTCCACCCGAAGGCGACGGGGGTGCGCAACTTCACCCAGTGCGACAGCCTGTTGATCGGCGGCGACTGTGGCTCCCACACCGTGCCCTACATCGAGGCCCGCAACGGCTCGGCCCAGCTGGAGCATGAGGCGACGACGACGCGCCTGTCCGACGACCAGCTGTTCTACGCCCAGCAGCGCGGGCTGAGCCAGGAGGAGGCGGTGGCCCTGCTGGTCAACGGCTTCGTTCGCGACGTGATGCAGAAACTGCCGATGGAGTTCGCCGTCGAGGCGCAGAAGCTGGTGGCGATCAGTCTGGAAGGGAGTGTGGGGTGAACGCTCGATCCCGGAAGGGCGGCGCTCAAGCCTGGTATCCGGGATCCGCGATCCTCGGCTTGGTCGATTCGATCAGATTGGCGCCGCGCGTGCTCGCTCATCCAGAGTGGCGCGCACCGGACAACGATGAACGAGCCTGGATTTCAACGCATCCCCGACTTTCGCGGTTGGGAGATAGCGCGACGGCAGTGGCAGATCGCCGGGGTGGGGCTTGGCTGATCCTCGAAAGCGATTGGTACGGTTTTCTCGATGGTCCCCGCTGGCGGCTTGTCTCGGTACAGAGCGGCGGCCGGGTTCGCTCAGTAATCGGTTTCACCAAACTTCCGCGGGCTTGGCGCCTGCTTCTTACGCCTTCGGACTTCTGATGCTCTCCATCTCCAACCTCCACGTCTCCGTCGGCGACAAGCGGATCCTCAAGGGGCTGACGCTCGATGATCCGGCGGGCGAGGTGCACGCCATCATGGGGCCAAACGGGGCGGGAGCCTTGGCGATGTGCTATGCTGGCGCGAGGAGGTCATCATGACGGCTTTGCCAAAAATGCGCGAGATCACGATTGAGGTCGAAGACGATCTCGCCGAGCGGTTCCAACGCGCGGCCGATGATCGTGGCATACCGCTGAGTGAGCTCATTATCGGCTTTGCGGACTGGAGCCTGCACGAGCAGGAGTCGATGACCGCCGAGCCGTTCACGCCCCAGCAGGTCGCCGAGATCGAGGAGAGTCTGGCTCAAATCGACCGGGGTGAGACGTTCACTAGCGAAGAGGTCTTCGCGCAGTTGAAGGAGCGGTTCCCTGATGAGACAGGCCGCCAGATCGTTGAACGGGCGCTGGAATCCTACGGCGAGCTGATGACCTATGTCGCCGATATGCCTGCCCTGCACGAGGACTGGGACATCCAGGTCGCCAAGGGGCTGGCCGCGATGGAGAATGGCCACACGTCACCCCAGCACGAAGTGTTTGCGCGCTGGCAGGCGAAATACGGGTGAGGCTGGTCGAATGGACAGTGCCTGCCGAGCAGTCTGCCGACCGCTTTCTCGATATGCTGCTGGAGATCAATCCGGCTGCGGCCAAGCGAGCTCGCGAGGAGATTCAGGGCGCGACGCGGCGGTTCATGTGGATGCCCACACCCGGACGTATTTCACAGCGCTGGCCCGGATGCCGTGAACTCAGCCTGCTGCGCTGGAACAAGATCATCGTCTTCAAAATCATGCCCGACTGCCTGTTCGTTCTCGCCTTCCTCGACGCTCGCCAAGATCTCGACGCCATCGACCTGACCGAAAAATGAAACCCATGCTTTCCATCTCAAACCTCCACGTTTCCGTCGGCGACAAGCCCATCCTCAAGGGCCTGACGCTCGATGTTCCGGCGGGCGAGGTGCACGCCATCATGGGACCGAACGGGGCGGGCAAGTCGACGCTGGGCTATGCCCTGTCGGGACGGCCCGGATACGAGGCCGTCGAGGGATCGGTCGACTGGAACGGCGAGAGCCTGCTTGACCTCGACCCGGCGGCGCGGGCGGCGAGGGGCGTCTTCCTGTCGTTCCAGTATCCGATCGAGATCCCGGGCGTTCCGGCCCTGACCTTCGTGCGCACGGCGCTGAACGCCCAGAAGCGGGCGCGGGGCGAGGAGGAGGTCTCGGCCCCCGCCTTCCTGAAACAGGTCAAGGCGGCGTCGGCGGCGCTGAAGATGGATTTCGAGATGCTGAAGCGGCCGCTGAACGTCGGCTTCTCCGGCGGCGAGAAGAAGCGGATGGAGATCCTGCAGATGGCCCTGCTGGAGCCGTCGCTGCTGATCCTGGACGAGACCGATTCCGGCCTCGACATCGACGCCCTGCGGATCGTGTCGGAGGGGGTCAATGCCCTGCGCTCGCCCGACCGCGCCATGTTGGTGATCACCCATTATCAGCGGCTGCTGGACTACATCAAACCCGACCGGGTCCATGTGCTGGCCGCCGGCCGGATCGTGGCCTCGGGCGGACCGGAACTGGCGCTGCAGCTGGAGGCGGAAGGGTACGACAAATACCTGCCGCAGGCGGCGTGAGTACCGCCGTCGATCTGCGCGATCCGTCGACCTTCCCGTCGCGGCGGGTCGAGGCGTGGAAATACACCGACCTGGCCCGGGTGCTGCGCGAGACACCGTCGCCGTCGCCAGGCGCCGAGATCGCGCCCGGCGGGCCGTTCGCGGCGCTTGGCGGCGAGGAGATCGCCTTCGCCAATGGCCGCGCGGTCGGGGCCGATGCCTTCGTCGCCTCGGGCGAGCAGACGTTGCGGTTGCGGTTCGTGTCGGACGCGACGGGGACGGGTCACAGCGCCTCCGTCCGGATCGCGGTCAAGCCGGGGGCGCGGCTGACCCTGCTGGAAAGTTATGAAGGCACTGGCGCAGGATATGTCGCCAACTATCGGATTGATTGCGATGTTCCGGCCGGTGCCGAGGTCACGCGCGTTGTGGTGGTCGACGAGCCTGCCGATGCCATTTCGGTCGCCGTGACCCGGGTGAAGACGGCCCCCGGCGCGGTCTATCGCCAGACCACCATCACCGGGGGTGCCAGGCTGCAACGGCAAGAGACGCACCTGAGCCACGGCGGTGAGGGGACGGAGATCACCCTGGACGGCCTCTATGCCCTGTCCGGTGAGCGGCATGCCGACCTGACCAGCGTCGTGCGTCACAACGGCCCGAATGGCGTCACCTCGCAGCTGACCAAGGGCGTGGTGCGCGATACGGCGCGCGGCGTGTTCCAGGGCAAGATCGTGGTCGAGCGCGGGGCCGACGGCACCGATGCGCGGATGGGCCACCACGCCCTGATCCTGGGCGAGCGGGCCGAGGTGGACGCCAAGCCCGAGTTGGAAATCTATGCCGACGACGTGCAGTGCGCGCATGGCAACACCGTCGGCAATCTGGACGAAAGCGCCCTGTTCTACATGCAGCAGCGCGGTATCCCGGCGGACGAGGCACGGGCGCTTCTGACCCAGGCCTTCCTGTTCGAGGTCGTCGACCGCATCGCGCACGAGGGCGCGAGAGAGGTGGTGAGGTCATGGCTGACGGCGCGACTCTGACCCGCTTCGACCCCTATGCCGCCCGGGCGCAGTTCCCGATCCTGTCGCGGACAGTGAACGGAAAGCCGCTGGTCTATCTTGACTCGGCCGCCTCGGCGCAGAAGCCGCGCGCGGTGATCGAGGCCCTGACCGCGGCGATGGAAGGTTCCTATTCCAACGTCCACCGCGGCCTGCACACCCTGGCCAATGAGACGACCGAGGCGTTCGAACAGGCGAGGGAAATCGTCGCCCGCTTTCTGAACGCCGAAAGCCCCGACCAGATCGTCTGGACCAAGGGCGGGACCGAGGCCTTCAATCTGGTCGCGGCGGGCCTGGCGCAGAGCCTGAACCCCGGCGATGAGATCATCACGACCCAGATGGAGCACCATGCCAACATCGTGCCCTGGTCGATGCTGCGCGATCGGCTGGGGGTCGTGCTGAAATGGGCCCCGGTGCTGGACGACGGGTCGCTGGACCTGGACGGGCTTTCTGCGCTGATCGGACCGAAGACGAAACTGGTCGCCGTGACCCATATGTCGAATGTGCTGGGCACGGTGAACGACGTCCGCGCCATCGCCGATCTGGCCCATGCGGCCGGGGCGCTGGTGCTGGTCGACGGGTGTCAGGGGGCCGTGCATTGCAGCCCGGATGTCCAGGCGCTGGACTGCGACTTCTACGTCTTCACCGGCCACAAGCTGTACGGCCCGACCGGCATCGGCGGCCTGTACGGCAAGCGGGCCGCGCTGGAGGCCCTGCCGCCGTATCAGGGCGGGGGCGAGATGATCGCGACCGTGACCGAGGATGCGGTGACCTATGCCACCATCCCGCACCGGTTCGAGGCCGGCACCCCACCGATCCTCGAGGTCATCGGACTGGGGGTCGCGCTGGAGTGGTTCATGGCCTTCGACCGCCTGGCCGTGGCGGCGCATGAGCGGGCGCTGTACGACCATGTCGTCGCGCGGCTGTCGGGCCTGAACTGGCTGCGGATCATCGGCGAAGCGCCGGGCAAGGGGGCGATCCTGACCTTTACGGTCGAGGGTGCCCATGCCCACGACGTGGCCCAGATCCTGGACCGCTATGGCGTGGCCGTGCGGGCCGGGCTGCATTGTGCCGAGCCTCTGTCACGTCGCTTCGGCATCAGTTCGAGCGCGCGGGCCAGCTTCGCCCTATATAACACCGTGGAAGATGCGGATGCCTTCGTGGACGCGCTGATCAAGGCGCGGGAGTTCTTTGTGTGAGCGAGATGCAAGACCAAGCAATCAGCCAGAGCGAGACCTTCGCCGAGACCTGGGCGGAACCGCAGGCGGCCGCCCTGCCGCAGGCCGAGCTGGACAGGCTGACCGAGGACCTGATCGCGGCGCTGAAGACGGTGTTCGATCCGGAAATCCCGGTCGATGTCTATGAGCTGGGCCTGATCTACAAGGTCGATCTTTCGGACGACAAGGACGTGCTGATCGACATGACCCTGACCGCACCCGGCTGTCCGGTGGCGGGCGAGATGCCGGGCTGGATCGAGGATGCGGTGATGAAGGTCGAGGGCATCAAATCGGCTCGCGCCAACCTGGTGTTCGAACCGCCGTGGGATCCCTCCAAGATGAGCGACGAGGCCAAGCTGGCCTTGAACATGTTCTGATGACCGACTTTGAAACATCGTCATCCTCCGGCTCGACCGGGGGACGTCCCCGCCGCCCGCGCCCCAAGGTCGTGACCCTGACCGAGGCCGCGGCCGGGCGCGTGCGCGAGATCATGGCCAATGCGGAAAAGGCCTATGTCGCCCTG